>JABJQG010000058.1 GCA_018663505.1 Pseudobdellovibrionaceae bacterium
AAACAAATGGGCTCGGCAAGACTAGAAATGATTGCAGGGCCTAAAAAAGCTAAAAGAAAGTCATACAAGGACCGATACTGCCAATATCTAGACTGGGTGGATAAAAAGGCGAGCTAGTGTCATCGATGTTCCCGTATTACTCAACTAATTAGTGGAAAGCTATTTAGTGCGGGAATCTGCTTTATAGGGTTCCTGCCCTTTACTATGCGATGCATTTGAATTTAAAAAATTTTTTGCAAACAACAGTTCGAATACCTTGACTGTTGGTGCGCCAGAAAGGACTTGAACCTTCACTCCCTTACGGGAACTGATCCCTCAAACCAGCCTGTCTACCAATTTCAGCACTGGCGCACATATCATATTTTCAATTCTACCCTTTATGAGGAAGTATATTTATAATACAAATTCACAAAAGATTCTAGTGTGAAATAAAGATCTTGCATCTCAACATCCCTACTTTTAAAAAACCAAGTAAACGGTACTTTTGTTCGTAATTTCAATAGCTTAAAGGTTAGTTACTGTAGTTTTGGCCTTTAGTTAAGCCTTCTCTACCATTGCTGCACTCATCAACACAATATAGCCACTACATTTACTCCTACAAATAATTATTGTATAACTAGCTTATGGAAAAAATTGCTGCCATAGATATTGGATCCAACGCTGTTCGCTTAACTACTGCAGACTTAATTTCTTCTGACAATATTCTCATAGATAAAAAAATACGCATCCCCATTAGATTAGGAAGCGAAGCTTTTAGTAAAAATCAAACTTACTCTAAAGAATTTATTAAATATGCTCAGTTTGCATTTATAGAAATTAACAAAACTCTGAAACAACTAAATATATCTCGCTGCAGAACTGTAGCAACAAGTGCAATGCGAGATGCAAAAAATTCTAAAGATCTTAAGAAAGCTATACACGAGTCCTCAGGTATAAAAATTAATACAATTTCTGGTGATTTAGAGGCTCAATTAATTTTAAAAGCCATTCAAAATAGTGATCTTTATGACAAAAAATATGACTATCTACTGTTTGATTTAGGTGGTGGTTCTTTAGAACTTTCCTTGTTGATCAAAGGAGAAGTCAAAAGCTATGAGAGCATAAATTTAGGTACTGTGCGAATGATGGAATATCATAAAAATAATGATGATTATAACCAATGGATAGAAGCTAAGTTTAAAAAAATTAACAACTTTATTAAAAAACAACTTATCAATAGTAAAAAATTTAGTGTACTTGGGACAGGCGGAAATTTCCGCCGGCTCATAAAATTAAAACAATTAGTGTTAGATAAAAAGTCGAATTCTGTAACACCCATTGAAATTCAAGAGATTTTAGTTACCTTAGAACAAACTTCGTATTTAGAACGCATACAACAGTTTGAACTTCGCCCAGACCGTGCAGATGTGATAATACCCGCCATCCAGGTGATATCTGGGGTTTTAGAAAATCTTCCTGTAAATAAAATTTTTGCTCCAAATGCTGGGTTAGGCCAAGGGGTCATTTTAGATATGTCTGATGGTAAATCAAAACTAGATCAAATTTTCTAAAACCCTAACCTTATCCGATTGAGCTAAAGCAGTGAGCTGTTTTTGATTCATAAGCCACTGTAGCTCTCCCGTACCATTTTCGTATTGAATCGAGGCTATACTTCCTTTTTTAAACCTAATTCTCATATTTGAACTTTTAGAAACTAAGGAACTGCAAAGTTGCCCCACACCTGGATAATGCCCCACAAAACATATCACATCATTTTCTTTATGTGAGGATAATATACGTTTTAAATCTTCTGTTTCAATTCCAGGATTTAGACTCTCAATAATTTTTGAATCCGACCCTTTGTAGCTACCATGCAGAATCTCCATAGTCTGAACAGCGCGTGTATAATAACTGGAGTACACACAATCAACCTTACTAACTAATCGACTTAATCCCTTCACTGATTCTGCAAATCGATGAATTCCACGTTTAGTAAGAGGCCTCAATCCCTCTGCTTTACCCTCTCTCTTCCAATCATCATACTCCTCAGGATGAGCGTGCCTGACTATAAGAATTTCCATCTAGAGTCCTCTCGCAATCCACATTAGGCCAATTTTGTATTCAGCTCCAGCAACCTTAAAGTCAGAAGAACAGTGAATCATGCTTCTATCCCAAATTGCCATGCTTCTTTTTTTCCATAAAAAAGGAGTGTGCACTGTAAAGCCTTTCATTATAGATCTTTTCATGGGAGTGTCTTCCCAGTACTTTAAAAATTCGATATTTGGCATGTCCACTTCACCCTTATATTCGTACACTCGGTTTATTGGCGAAAGATCTTTTTGAGGCGTGACAAGTTGAATAGATTTAGGATGAAAGCCAGACGAAAGGTAATGCCTCTGGTGCATAATCACAGTATAAACTTGTTTGTCTTCAGGGTAAAACTCAAGGGGAATAATACCTTGTTTTAACAATACCCCTTCTTCACCGTAGCCAGCGTCTGTATGTAAGGAGTATGGGTGATAATTTTTATGGAAGGTAAAATCAATTTCAAAAGTACCTGGTAGTTCATCTTTAAGCTTATCTTTTAAAAAAGCGATGACTTCTTTTTGTACTTGGCCCCGGGGCATACTCATAATGTCCGACTGCGAACTATAAGCCTCTCTATTTCGATAATGCAAAGTACCTTTATCTTCATAGGACGCCTTCATTTGTGCCCTTAGAAAATCAAACTCCTCCATAGAAAAAAAGCCATCTTTAACCTCACACCCTGTTTCAAAGGATCTGATATGATCAAGACGACTTTGCTCTGCTTCAACTGAAGTCACTGCTTATAAAACTCCGCGTTTTTCCTGATCTTTTTCGATAGATCTAAAAAGAGCACCAAAGTTGCCTTCACCAAAAGAA
Source organism: Pseudobdellovibrionaceae bacterium (assembly GCA_018663505.1). GTDB lineage: Bacteria > Bdellovibrionota > Bdellovibrionia > Bdellovibrionales > UBA1609 > JABJQG01. The sequence continues at coordinate 2,884 of JABJQG010000058.1, forward strand.
TTATGGTTTTTTCTTTGAATGATTTCAATAAAAATAGGTCCCACTAAATTTTTAGTAAAAATTTGTAGTAAATACCCATCGTCATCACCGTCTACCAAAACATTATGATTACGAATGCGAGTTCTATCTTCAGTTACATTAGGTACACGATCAAATACTTCGCCATAGTACTCATCATCAATATCAAGAGTTTCAATTGAGGAGCCTTTCATTTGATCTAGAGAATCTAAAATATCATCTGTGATAAAAGCTAAATGCTGAATACCAGCGCCTTTATATTCTCTTAAGTATTCATTGATCTGAGATTTATCTTCTGTACCTTCATTTATAGGAATACAAAAAGATTTACATGGCGACTGCAGTGCGTAGGATATCAATCCTGTTTTCGCACCTTTAATATCAAAGTAACGAACCTCGGTGAAGCCAAATACATTTTTATAAAAATCAGCCCATGTTTGCATTGTGCCGTTTTCCACATTATTTGTAAGGTGATCAATAGCTAAAAAGCCTTTCCCCTTCACTATTTCTGGATTTTCAATGGCATCAAATTCCATCTCTGAATATAAATCTTTATCTTTATAATCATCAATAAAATAAACTAAACTATCTCCGATACCGTAAATGGCAGGAATTAATTGATTTTTGTATCTATAGTCACCTTGGTCTGTGGCAGGCTTTGCCCCTCGTTTAACTGCTTCATCAAAAGCTTGTTGAGCATTTTTTACACGAAATCCCATGGAACAAATACTTGGGCCGTGGTCCTTTGAGAACTTCTCACCAAAAGAATTCCCCTCTTTGTTAATTAGAAAATGAATGTCATTTTGGTTATAATAATTAATATTTTTAGATGTATGTTTTTTTGTTTTAGAAAAACCAAAATCCTTAAAGATTGTTTCTAACATTTGTGGGTTTGGTGTTGCGTACTCTACAAATTCAATGCCTTCTAGGCCACAATAATTATTGTTATCCATTACAATTCTCCCTGTTGTTATTAGTACTTAGTCAATTTCTATGTCCGAATCCCAACAGAGTCAACTGCTCTCAGTAACATTAACAGCATGTCTATTTTATCTATACGATATTATTAGTCTTTCTTGCCTGTAAGTTCATGTTTCTTACGCACATGTGGATCCAGCCAACGCGAACGAATTCTAATATTACTAGGTGTTACCTCAATAAGCTCTCTTTCAGAAATCCACTCTAACGATTCCTCTAAAGTCATATCTTTAATGGGCGCTAACTTAACCGCATCATCAGTTCCAGAAGCTCGAACATTAGAAAGTTTTTTCTCTCTGGTTACATTAACTTCTAATGTAATCCCCTTGTTCACTTCGCCTATGACCATACCGCCATAAACCTCAACACCAGGACGAATGATTAAACGACCACGAGATTCTAAATTATTCAGAGAATACCCTGTGGCTTTACCTTTTCTATCAGAAAGCATTGCACCTGTAATTCGTGTAGGAATACTACCCTTAAACTCTTCATATCCTGCAAAATGTGAATTCAATAAGCCGGTACCTTTAGTATCTGTTAAAAACTCAGAACGGTATCCAATAAGACCTCGGGCAGGAATCAGGAATTCAACTCGAGTTCTACCAGATCCCTTATTGTCCATATTCATAAGAATACCTTTGCGCTCTCCTAATTTTTTAGTGACGGCACCAACGTAATTTTCGTCCACATCCACCACAACATCTTCCATAGGCTCTGTGAGATTACCTTTTTCGTCTTTTTTATAAATAACTTCAGGTTTTGAAATTAAAAACTCAAAACCTTCTCTACGCATTTGTTCAGCCAAAACAGCTAATTGAAGTTCACCACGGCCCATAACTTTCCAAGTATCAGGAGAATCAGTGTCCTCAACCCTTATGGAAACATTATAAAGCAGCTCTTTCTCTAAACGTTCTTTGATCTTTCTACTAGTTACATTTTTTCCATCTAATCCGGCAAAAGGACCGTCATTGACCATAACCATTACACCCACAGAAGGCTCTTCAACCTCAATTCGAGGGAGAACCTCTCCGTTTTCAAGAGGAGTAAAACAGTCACCAATTGTCACGTCTTTCATTCCTGCTACCACACCAATATCACCAGCAGCTAACTCTTCAACAGCTACTTGGCTGGAGATATCAAAGGAATAAAGAGCTGTAACTCGCATTTTCTCAGGTTTTTCTAAGTGATGTAGCAGAACCTCATCACCAACTTTTAGCTTACCAGATCTTACACGACCAATTCCAAGACGACCCACAAAGCTATTGTAATCAATATTGGAAACTAACATCTGTAAATCAGACTCAATATTAGCTTCTGGAGCTGGCATTTTATTTTTAATCCAGTCAAAAAGAATTTTCATATTATCAGTTAAATTATCAGGGTCTTCTGTGGCAATCCCATCTTTAGCAATAGCATATATCACATCAAAGTCTGCCTGCTCTTCTGTAGCATCTAAATCAATAAATAGGTCAAAGACTTCATCTAGCACTTCATTGATTCGTGAATCTGAACGATCAATTTTATTTATGCAAACAATGAGCTTTAAGTTTTTTTCTAATGCTCGTTTTAATACAAAACGTGTTTGTGGCAGTGGACCTTCACTAGCGTCTACCAATAAAATAGCGCCATCCACCATATCTAAAATACGCTCAACTTCTCCACCAAAATCACTATGGCCAGGGGTATCCACAATATTCACTTTTACGTCTTCATAGGTATAAGAACAGTTTTTTGCCGCAATTGTAATTCCACGCTCTTTTTCTAACTCCATAGAATCCATCAGGCGATCTTCCATCTGTTTGTGCTCCTGAAAGGCACCACTTTGTTGCAGCAAATGGTCAACTAATGTGGTTTTTCCATGATCCACGTGAGCAATAATAGCGATATTACGAATTTTTTCATTTTTGGGCCCTATATAGGTTATTAGAAATTAAGTATTCCAACTTTTTAATGTCTTAAGGCCTAAATGTCCATCATCAAGTGCAAATTGTTAAAATTATTCATATTAATTGTAATTTTGAAACCAAAAACACGTTCTCAAACTGCAATTTTCTTATGTTCGATGCTCAGATTTTTCTGAATTTTAATACCTTGCAAAACCACAATAGCTAAACCGATCAATTCTACTAACACATTCTCTCGAGAATTAGCTTAAGAACCTCAAACTTTCCAAATAACCTTGTATTATTAACTACTTAAGAGCCTGGCCAAACTCTTGCAATATAATTTGAGGAACAGCGATTAAGAGGTCTAGCTAATAATTAAAGTCACTCCTCGTGATTAATTAGCTCTACACACTAAATACCTGTTCATAACTTAATCGACTGTTAACAAATTGAAGCAACAGTTGATATCTAATAAGGAAATCAGCATGATTAAAAATCTCAGTATCATTTCAAAAGTACTATTAGTTACTTCTACTCTTTTAGTCTTCATTCTCTCAACCTCATGTAGTAAAGATAAAACAAATTCCCATGTAAGAGTTGAAAGCTGTACTGAATCAAAAATAAAAAAAGTGACCTCTCAACTCAGTAGTGAGAATAAAAAAACATTTTCTTATACCTACAAACAAGTGTGCAATAATGCAAAAACTACAATAATTTATATACCTGGAGGCCCTGGTCAAGGATCTATAGATTCCTCTCAAATTAAATCTCTAAATGTAGCAAATGTTATTTATACTGACCCTCGTGGTGTTGGCAGAAACTTTAACTATTGGAAGTCCGATGTAGATGGAACTTATCTTACAACAAAAAACTTAGCTCTTGATATCATCAATGTGATTAAGAAAGAAAACTTATCAAACTACATTATCTATGGTCATTCCTACGGAACCGTTCTGGCAACTGTACTTACCCACCTCATAGAAGCCAGAAAGGACCTCAATGATCCCCAGTCAATTGTGTTAGAGGGTACTTTAGGCAAAGCTTTGGTAGTCTCTGAGCAGAGAGATGCAGGCAACCGGTTAATTAAACACTTTGAAAGCACTAACGAGTTTTGTTTACATTGTAAATTGCAACCCTATATCAGTAAATATAGTTCATCTGAAGTTGGCCATTTAGGCCAGACCCTTTTATCCGCTGGTGTAGACGCTGAAAATATATTTAAACACTTAGAAGAAAGTAACAAAATTAAAACTACCTTAAAGAAGAATTTAGAGTCAATTTTAGCTAAGGGAGGCTTAGATCTATATAACAAAGTCGCATGTAACGAACTTGATCCTACTGGTTTCATATTAGATCATTATGAGGACAGAAAATATATTCAAGTCTCAGGTGGATCTTGCGAAAATATTGACATGAAGGACCCGTTCAACAGTAGGGATTTTCAAGTCCGGGCACCCATCTTTTATATTACAGGCACCCATGATATAAGTACACCTGCTAAGCAAGCCTTGCATCATTATCAGCAACAACCTTTCTCTCAGAAAACTTTTATATGTGTGCAAGGTGGAGGACACGAAGCTATGAGTTATAATATTCAAGGTTGCAGCAGAAATATTTTGAATAGTATTGTCCAAGACGATCATAAATCGCTAAAAAAATCACTCACCAATTGTAGATTAAAAACTGAAATTATTTCTCCTCAAGAGTGCATTAAATCTGCACCTTAATCACATAATCTTCATCAGTTGAAAATAGAAATTGAGTTACATTACTGAATTAAAAACCTGAACAAAATCGCCTTTATTTACTGGGATCATATTGGTTTGGTGACATCCATCAAGTACAGCCTTATCTGATAGAACTTCAATGTTCTCTTTACTTACGCCATGGTTGGATAATCCAATTTTAATGCCTAGGGACTCCGTCCAATTACGAATAGATTGTGATAGCTTGCCTTTGTCTAAAACATTGGACTCAAATAAAGAACTCACTTTTAGTAACCTGATTTTTTGATCTGTAGTTAAGGTGGAGTTTTCTAAAAACTCCACACATCCTGGCAAACATACAGCATTTGCTAAACCATGATGCAAACCACATTCTGATGACAGAGGATGGGCCATGGAGTGCACCATACCCAAACCTTTTTGAAAAGCTGTGGCACCCATACTTGCGGCCAACAACATTTTCCCTCTGGCCTCCAAATTTTTACCATCTTCTACAACTAGAGAAAGATTCTTTAATACCAGATCCATAGCCTCAAGCGCTATGCCATCAGCCATGGGATGAAACCCTGGGGCAAAATAAGCTTCAATAGCATGTGTAAATGCATCCACACCTGTGGCAGCTGTCATATGAGCAGGTAGATTCACTGTTAATGATGGCTCTAAAATAGCAAGTGTTGGCAACAATGTGGGATGAAAAATTACAGTTTTTAGCCCTGTATCTTTAACGATAATGACTCCCGCTCGTCCCACTTCACTGCCCGTTCCAGCTGTGGTTGGAACAGCAAATATGGGAGCTAATGGGTTTACTATATATTTATCTCCACCTTTAGCATCATCAAATTTTGACAAGGGTCCTTCATGGGTCGCGGCTATTAATATAACTTTTGCTACATCCATTGGAGCGCCGCCACCAAGGGCTATGACGCAATCACATCTTTCTTGAGAGTATAACTTTGCACCTAATATCACATCTTCTTCTATAGGATTTGGGTGTACATCACTAAAAACTGTAGCCACAAGCTGATGCTGTTCACATTCTTTTTTTAGGAAATCACCCATTCCAAGTTTAAGCAGAGTTTCATCTGTAACTATTAGTGGGCGATGCAACCCCATCTTTTTAATTCTTCTCAAACCTTCAGAAAGTGATCCTTCACCAAATAAAATCGTTGTGGGAAAGTTATACTGAACCATAATTACTCCTATATATTATATAATTTCAAAATATCTTTTTAACTGCCAATCGGTAATGGCCTTTTCATGCTCCATGACTTCCCACTCTCGGGTAGACACGAAATGCTCCACAAATTCTTTTCCAAAAATTAGAGGGGCTTCTTTGGACTTGCGTAATTCATTAGTAGAATCCTTAAGGCAAGTTGTTAGTTGATACTTTGTATCTAAAAGATCTTGAACATCATATGCATTGCCTTTTACAGGATCATCTAAAGTCAGTTTCTCCTCTATACCTAAAAGACCAGCCCCTATCATTGCCGCTCCTGCCAAATAAGGGTTGGCGTCAGCAGACCCCACTCTAAATTCCACACGTTGGGATTTTTCACTGCCAGGAATCACTCTTAAGGCTGTGGTTCTATTTTCAACCCCCCATGTGGAAGCTGTGGGTGCCCAGAAACCTTTAACTAATCGCGTGTAAGAATTGATTGTTGGTGCGGCTAAGGCTAAAAAAGATTTTAAGTATTTAATTTGGCCAGCCACATAGTGATGCATTAGTGGACTCATGCCATTAGGGTCAGCTTTATCGTAAAATAAAGACTTCCCCGTTTTTAAATCAAATAAAGATTGATGAATATGACCTGATTGGCCAGGGTAATCCAAATTCCAACGAGCCATAAAAGTGCTCATAAGGTCTCTTTTTTGAAAAAAAACTTTAGTAAACGTCTTAAACAAAGTGGCTTTATCTGCAGCATCCAATGCCGTGTCATATTCTAAAGCCGCTTCCCAAACTCCCGGGCCCGTTTCGCAATGCAAACCTTCCACTGGAATATTTAAAGAAGACATATAATCCATAAAATCATTAAATAAATCAGAATAGGTAGAAGTTCTAATTACCGAATAGCCAAACATTCCTGGAGTTAGGGGTGTTAAATTTTGATAATTTTTTTCTCTCACTGTATGTGGCGTTTCATCAAAGAGAAAAAATTCATATTCAAATGCTAGGTTTACTCCATAGCCCATGGACTCTGCTTTTGCTAGTACCCGCTTCATCATATTTCTGGGGCAAACAGGGTGGTCATTTTTTCCGTCAGAGTTTACAAAATCGGCTAAGTAAAAAGCCACATTTTCGTCAGGTAAAATTCGCTCAGAACTTATATCTAATTTATATAAAGCATCTGGGTACGCCGTATGCCAACCCGTAAATTTAACAGGGTTTTCATAGAGGGTATCGTTAACATCCCATCCAAATACGCAGTCACAAAAGCCACCACCTTCTTTAAATAAAGATTCAAATTTTTTTAGAGATACATATTTACCTCGTAATACGCCATCGATATCTGTGATGGCTATTTTAATTTTATTAATGCCTTTATTATTATAATCTTTAATTTTTTCAGATATGTTCACCAAAAATCCTTTGTTAATTAGCTAAATTTTAAGTTTAAAATGCTTCGCTTTTCTTCTCGTCACATTATAAAAGCCATAGCTTGAAAGGGCAGAACCACAACCACTGTCCTTTACACCTGTCCAAGGTAAAGCTGGGTCTAAATAATCACATCGGTTCATAAAAACAGTTCCGGTGTTCACTTCACTAAAAAATATTTCTGCGTTGGATTTACTGATAGTAAAAATAGAAGCCGTTAATCCGTACTTAGAATCATTTATAAAATCAATGGCTTGATTTAAGTCACCCACCATCATCACTGCCATAATGGGCCCAAAGTTTTCCTCTTGCATAATCTCCATACTATGATCTGCATTTTTAATTAATGTGGGTTGAAAAAACACAGCATCATTAATTTTTTCTATTTGACCACCTAGAACCAGTTTAGCCCCTTTACTAAGGGCCTCCTGCACTTGTGAAGTCATTATATCAGCCGCTTTAGCCTGAGCTAAGGGACCCATAGATGTTGAACTTTCTTTAGGGTCTCCCAATTTATAATTTTCAAGAAGTACTTTTGCTTTTTCAATAAAGTCTTTATAAACAGCCTCGTGCACATACACCCGTTCAATGCCGCAACAAGACTGCCCCGAGTTAAACATAGCCCCATCCACAATAGTTTCCACAGCCTGTTTTAAATCCACATTTTCATCCACATAGGCGGCATCTTTTCCACCAAGTTCCATGGCAGGCATCATAAATCTATGACGTGTATGATTTAAAATACTCTGTCCACCAGGTACTGACCCTGTAAACACCACATGATCAATATTTAGTTTCTCAATAATCTCCCCAGTAGTTTCATGATCTACAACAACTTGTCTTATTAAGTTTTTATGGTCACCTAAATGAGAAAATGCTTTTTCAAAGTGTGCCCCTAACTTTGGAGTTAAACTGGAGTGTTTTAATAAAACTGTATTCCCTGCAATCAAAGCAGGAATCACAGAATTTACCGTAATTAATAAAGGGTAATTCCAAGCAGAAATTACAAAAATGGTACCAAGAGGCTCATGATGAATTTGCCTTTCAAAACCTTCTTTTTCTTCAATTTCATTGGGACATAATGTTTGTACTGCAATATCACAAAGGTAATTGGCCCTTTCAAAAAAACCATTAACTTCACCGTTGCACTGAGCTAAGGGACGTCCCATTTGTTCGCATATGTCTTGAGAAATTCTTTCACGATGCTCTTCGAAGTACTTAAGTCCTTCACGAACTAATAACAAACGCTCTTCAATATCTAAACTTTTCCATACCTGTTGTGAGGTATTCAGCTGGCCAATAATTTCTCCACATTCATCAAAATTTTGCTTATGAAATATTCCTGTTTCTCTATGAGAATAAGGATCTTTAGTTACTAATTCAGTCATAAAATTACCTTTCTTTATCTAACTGCTACTGGGGGATCATCACATCTAAAAATTTCTAAACTACTTGGCTTGTCTTCTGCCTTAGCAGCTAACTCTCTAAAGGCCGCTCGTAACCCTTCCTCTAAAACAGGATGATAAAATGGCATAGAAAGTACATCAAACACTGTTAACTGTAAATTCACAACCCAAGCTAACAGATGCGCTAAATGTTCGCCACCAGGTGTAATTAGTTCTGCACCCAAAAGCAAACCATTTTTTGAATCAGCATAAACACGAAGGACTCCTTTTTCTTGACCCATCACTATTGTACGTCCAAAGCCTCTAAAGGAATTTTCGCCTGTTATAAACTCAACTCCGCTGGAGCTCAATTCTTTAAATGTTTTTCCAACATAGGCGATGTTTGGGTCACAAAAGACAATACCCATGGGTTCTCTACGACGAAAACACTGTGTCTCTGGTCTTACAGAATTATAACCTGCGATTCTTCCTTCATCGGAAGCTTCATGTAAAACTGGCCTCTGGGCATTTACATCACCAGCAAAATAAATATTTGTTTTAGGAATTTGAAAAGTCTTCAAATCAAAAGAAGGAAGCCCTCGCTCATTAAGTTCCACACCAATATTCTCTAAACCCAGTCCTTTTAACGTAGGTGCACGACCCATTGTTAAAAATGCTTTTTCAACTTTCCATATTTTATCCCCAGACTTAACCACAAGAAGACCAGCTTCTTCACCAATAATCTCTGCACCGTCATAACTCACCTCAAACTCTTCTTCTATAAGCTGATTGGCTTCAGCCAAAACTACTGGATCAGTTATGCCACCGATGGTTTTCCCCACATTGATTCCAATAATTTTTACACCTAATCGACTCAGTGCCTGACCCAACTCTAAACCTATAACTCCCAAACCAATAACAGCAATAGTTTTAGGTAGAGTTTCTAGTTCGAAAAAGTCGTCTGTATTAATAAAATAATTTTTATAGGACTCCCAACTTCGTGGCAAAATTGGGCGAGAACCTGTGGCAATAACTATACTTTTTACTTTGATTTTCTCGTCACCAAGATCCAAGGTATTCTCATCAATAAAGGTGGCTCGTTTAGTAATTAACTTTTCCTCTTTCCAAGAGGTCATACCTCTCAGTACACCACCCACAAAACGGTCACGTAGTTTTCTTACATGAGCCATTACTTTTTTATGATCAACGCTTAGGTGTTCGCCACCACAAATACCCTGATGTTCAAAACCATGTCTGTGATGAAATTCATTGGCAACATGTATTAAAACTTTTGAAGGCATACAACCAACTCTGGCACACACTGTTCCTAGTGGGCCATCATCTATCACACAATAATTTTGAGTTTTTTTAACAACTTCTTTTCTTGCAGACAGTCCCGCAGAACCGGCTCCAATAATGGCAACATCAAACTCTCGCACTTAAATCTCCTTTAACTTAACAAAAACAAAATCAATTTATTTCGTATTTAACTTTAATACAGATTTACCAAGGTTAAAAGCCATTACGGTAGGGATTATTGGCTATAGATATTAGTCCACATACTAATATCTACCCAACAACTAGGTCTGTAGACTTTAGTATTGGATACAACCAAATATAGTTCAAAATATGGACCACCCCTTGTGATTAAAACTAAAATATTTCCATAAAAAACCGATATTTATGCTATGAATATACTCATTGTCAGCCAAATGTTTTACCCCGAATCATTCAAGATTAATGATCTCGCCTTCCAATTGAAAAAAAAAGGACATACGGTCACAGTACTTACCGGAAAACCTAATTATCCAAAAGGTGATTTTTTTCCAGGCTATTCATTCTTTAAACCTAATCGTGAGAGCATTCATGATATTGATGTGATTAGAGTTCCTCTATATCCAAGAAAAAATGGAAGATTTCATCATCTTATTTTAAATTATTTAAGCTTCGTTTTCTTCGCAACAATAATTGGCTTACCCAAAGTTCTTTTTAAAAAGTATGACATCGTCTTTTCCTGGGGAACCTCGCCTATCCTAATGGCAATACCAGGAATTTTTGCAGCAAAACTAAAGCGAAAACCACACTATGTTTGGGTTCAAGATTTATGGCCTGAAACCTTATCAGCAGTGGGAGCCACTAAAAACCCACTACTTCTTAATATTGTGGGCCTAGTGGTTAAATGGATTTATAAAAACTCGTATAAAATCCTTATTCAATCTCAGTTCTTTAAAAGTAGTATTCTTAAATGGGGCGGTAAAGAAGAACAGATTATGTACTACCCTAACTGGGCTGAAGAGATTTTCGAAAAAGACAAATCAAAACCACAATCACAGACCCAGGATTTTAAAATACTCTTCGCTGGAAATGTGGGCATTGCCCAAAACATGGGACTTATTGTGGACACGGCTCGACTTATCACTCATGAAAAAATTGTTTTTCATATTTATGGCGAAGGCAGTTCTAAAAAATGGCTCGGTGAACAAATTATTAAATATAACCTTCAAAACAAGATAGTTCTTCATGCAAGATTACCTGTTGAAGATATGCCTCAACTTTACAGACAACATGACGCTCTATTTGTTTCATTAAAAAAAGAGCCGGCATTCGAGAAGGTACTACCTGCTAAAGTACAAACTTATCTCACTTCCGGAGTACCCATTATTGCTTCTGGAGAAGGAGAGCTAAATAGAGTAATTACAGCTTCTGGAGCTGGGTTTTGTGCACCGCCAGAAGATGCTAATGAGAATTTTGAATCCATTCTTAAACTTTACAAGCTTACGGCTGAACAAAGAATATCTATGGGTATCAAAGGTCAGGAATTTTATAATAAATATTTCACAAGAGAGCATTTAATTAATCAACTTGAAGACAATTTTAAAAAGGCAGCATAATGAAAGTTTTAATTACAGGAGCCAGTGGGTTTATTGGCAAAAACTTAAAAGTACATTTAACTGAGCTCAAAGACATTGAGGTTTTTACTTTTACACGTGAGCAATCGCTCTCGGATCTACCTGACCTCATCAATAATATGGATTTTGTTTTTCACCTAGCTGGTGTTAACCGGCCAGAAACGGTAGATCAATTTAAAACAGGCAATATTGACCTCACCTTAGCTATCTGTGACGCTATTGAAGCCAGTGATAATAAAATTCCCATGATTTTTAGTTCGTCTATTCAGGCAACAAAAGATAACCCTTATGGCCACAGTAAGCTTGCAGCCGAGCAGGAGTTGTTAAAGTTCTCTGAGAAAAATGGAAGCCCTGTGTATATTTTTCGTTTGCCCAATGTTTTTGGTAAATGGTGTAAACCAAATTATAACTCTGTTGTAGCTACATTCTGTAACAACATGGTTAATGATATTCCCATAGAAATTCATGACAGATCCACCAAACTGAAACTGGTTTATATTGATGATGTGATTCGCCAGCTTATCTCCGTTCTCCATGCTCCTAAGAATAAAGACGCTTATTGCCATATTGATCCGGTTTATGAAATTTCTCTGGGTAAATTAGCTGATAAAATTAGTTCTTATAAAAATAGTAGAGATACCTTAATTACAGAAAAAGTGGGAGTTGGCATAGACCGCGCATTACATTCAACGTACTTAAGCTATATACAGCCTAATAACTTTTCGTATCCTTTAGTGAAGCATGGGGATCAAAGAGGTGTTTTTGTGGAAATGCTAAAAACAAAGGACTCTGGACAAATATCATTTTTTACAGCCCATCCAGGCATTACCCGTGGTGGGCATTATCATCATAGTAAAACAGAAAAGTTTCTGGTGATTAAGGGAGAAGCGTTATTTAAATTTAAAAATATTTTAAATAATGAATCTTACGAATTAAAAACCACTGGTAACGATCCGGAAATTGTAGAAACCGTTCCCGGCTGGACCCATGACATTACAAATACAGGAAATGAGGAAATGTTAGTTATGCTATGGGCTAACGAAATTTTTGACAAAGACCTTCCTGACACCTACGCATGTCCACTATAAGGAAACACAAGATGAAAAAATTAAAAGTGATGACAGTTATTGGTACCCGCCCCGAAATCATTCGTTTATCTAAAGTCATAGCAAAACTGGATGACCATTGTGAACACATTTTAGTACACACAGGCCAAAACTATGATTACGAACTCAATGAAATATTTTTTAATGACTTAGGTATTCGTAAACCGGATCACTTTTTAAATGTTGCGGGGAAAAGTAGTGCAGAAACCATAGGTAATGTCATCACATCTGTGGATAAAGTGTTAGCAGAGGTTAATCCAGAAGCCCTATTAGTACTTGGTGATACCAATAGCTGTATGTCAATTTTACCTGCTAAACGCAGAAAGATCCCCACATTCCATATGGAAGCTGGTAATCGATGTTTTGATCAACGAGTGCCCGAAGAAATTAACCGTAAACTGGTAGATCATATGGCTGATATAAACTTAACCTATAGTGCCATTGCTAGAGAATACCTACTTCGCGAGGGTTTACCTGCAGATATGATTATTAAAACTGGAAGTCCAATGTTTGAAGTTTTAAAATCATACAGCAAAGACATTGAAGCTTCTGATGTCTTAGAAAAGCTTAAAATAAAAAAGCACAATTACTTTATAGTCAGCGTCCATCGAGAAGAAAATATTGATTCGGACAAAAACTTTCTCAACTTAGTTGAAACTCTAAATTCAGTTGCAGAGCTTTATAAACTACCTATTATTGTGTCAACACACCCCCGTACACAAAAACGTATTGACGCCATGAAAGTGAGCTTTAATCCACTGATCCAATTGTTAAAACCAATGAGCTTTAGCGACTACAATAAACTGCAATTATCATCCAAAGCCACACTCTCAGACAGTGGTACTATTAATGAAGAATCTTCAATTATGAATTTTCCGGCATTAAATCTACGTGAAGCTCATGAACGACCAGAGGGAATGGAAGAGGCTGCCGTAATGATGGTGGGTTTAAAATCAGAAAGAGTGTTGCAAGGATTATCTATTCTAGAAACACAACCCAGAGACGAACTGAGAGTGCTTAACGAAGTTAAAGACTATTCTGTGCCCAATGTTTCAGATAAAATTGTACGAATCATTCACAGCTATACAGATTATGTGAATAGAGTGGTTTGGAAAAAGTATTAATTATTTTAATTTGGTATTTTTGTAGTTAAATTGCTTCTATTGCTTTATAAAACATCATTTATTACCAATGGTACAAACTCCACTTCCGTCTAGTTTCGAATCTCATTCATCTCCACCAAAAGCACTTATTATCTCACAGAAACTAGACTCATTTGTAGACCTAGCTCACCGATAAGTCAGTATATAACAGTATTTCATTAAATCGTGGAAATGGCTTGAGGGAGATAAGATGATTTTAAAAGATAAGGTAATCCTAGTTACCGGTGGAACAGGATCTATGGGTAAAACTTTTGTAAAAAGAGTTTTGTCAGGCGCACACGGTTTACCTAAAAAGGTTATTGTTTTTTCAAGAGATGAAGCCAAACAACATTATATGCGCCTTAGCTATATGCAGAAAAAAAATACAACTGATGAAGTCATATTTCATAATTTTAACAAGATCCTTGAATTTAGAATTGGCGATGTGAAAAACTATCGTGATGTGTGCAGTGCAATTAAAGGTGTAGATATAGTGATAAATGCCGCAGCACTAAAACAAGTTCCCACTTGCGAATACTTTCCAGGACAAGCTGTTGCCACAAACTGTGTGGGTGTGGAAAACATTGTTAACGCCATTCGTGAAAATGAATATGGAGTCGAAACAGTGGTTGGTGTGAGCACAGACAAAGCATGTAAACCAGTGAACGTCATGGGAATGACCAAAGCCATACAAGAAAGAATATTTACTGCAGCTAATATACTTTGCCCAGAAACACGTTTTGTATGTGTGAGATACGGTAATGTTTTAGCCTCAAGAGGATCAGTGATTCCACTATTCCATGATCAAATTAAAGCTGGTGGACCGTTAACCATTACTGATGAAAATATGACTCGCTTTCTCATAAGCCTGGAAGATGCTGTAGACACAGTACTCGCCGCAATAGAGCATGCAAAACGTGGTGAAACATTCATTCCCATAGCGGCAGCAGCCAATATGGTAAATGTAGCAAAAGCCCTTATAGGCGATCGCGATGTGGAAATCAAAGTCACTGGAATCAGACCCGGCGAAAAGCTTTATGAATCTCTTATTTCAGAAGAAGAAGCCACAAGAACTTACCGAACCGATTATGGATATTACTCTATCCAACCCATGTTACCAGAAATTTTAAAAACCATGAAACCACAGGATCTAATTGGTGAATACTCCTCAGAAGGAGACATTCTCGATCTAAAAGGAACGGTGAAACTATTAGAGGATAACAACCTCATGGTAGATGAGAGCATAGTCTTTGATGATATCAATGAAATGATTGGATAATTTTCACAGATTACATCACCTAATATTTAACCAAAAAAACCTCAATAAAAAATTAATCTGAAGTATTGATTTTGTCGTACCATATGGAGTAATGGCCAGTATTCTATATTATAGGGATAACCAGTATTCTAAATTGTCATCCAGAGCGAAGCGAAGGATGACAAACTTTGATAAGTACCATTAGCCTAAAAAATAATTTTTAGTACTAAGCAACCCTCTTCTTCTTCTCTGTGATGAATGGAATGTTAATATCATCATATGTAAAGTTCAAGACTCCTACGATTGGTCCTCTGAACGTTTGGGTAATTCGATCATAATTATCTTCAATATCAGCCACTATAGTTTGTCTTTGATTGGAGACAAACATAATTCCGTCAGAATATTGAGTGGCTATTAGCCCTTCCAGGTACTCACTTAGTGGTGGTGTATCAATAAAAATAACATCATACCGTTCTTTGAGGTCATGTATAAAATTGCGAAAGCCTATGCCTTCAAGATATTCACAGCCATTTTTTGTGAGAGCTGGTGTATCAATCACATCTAAATATTCATTTTCTGTTCTTAGTCTAAATTCAACTCGATTATCATCACTGATGTAATCAAATTGTTTATCTTGGCGTAAATTCTTAAAGTATCTTGCTGCACTTGGCTCTTCAAAATCAATATCAACAATTACTGTTCTAAACTTGGAAGAAGATAAGCCATATGCTAAGTTTGCTGTCATGAAGGATTTTCCCTCATTTGTATTTACACTGACTGAGGTAATGACCTTACCGTAGCCTTCATTTCTAGCTACATGAAGATCAAAACACCTTTCTAAATTAAAACGTGCATATCGAATAGCATGTGCTTCATATGATTCTGGGATTTCCTTTAATACAATCAGTTCCTTGGATTGTTTAATAGAAATTATTTTTTGCTTTGTAGCCCATTTACTAAATGGAACTTCACCAATCACATGAATACCTATTTTTTCTAAATCATCTTTACTTCTAACAGTGGGGATTAAAAGATAATAAAGCAGTAAAATAATAAAACCAATGGTACCCCCGCCAATAAATGACAAAAAGTACTTTTTAATCATGCTTAATCCCGATGGGAACAAGGGTAACTCTGAATTTGAAAAGATCACTAAATCATTTATCTGCCCAGCTCGTCTGATTTGTGTTTCTTGAAGCTTTCTTTGAAGTTCTTTATACAGGATGATCATGATATCCACTTGTCTTTTTAAGAAGCTAATATCTTGCATAATCACAGGTAAGGTTTCAAAATCTTTACTACTTATGTTGATATCTTCTTTTAAGGAAGAGAGAACGCCTGCCTTTTCTGTAATCTCTCTAGATAACTTAAAAGAGTTCTTTTCTAGGCTGGTATAATATTCCCAAGGGCTCATTGATGAGGGCACCTCATTATTGTCCAAGCTATTAAAGCCACTTCTGATTTTACTTAAAATAACATTGATTTCCTTTTTGCTATGGATATCACTAGCTATTTCTCTGCTCAATATCTGTGACTCTTTTTCAAATCTCAAAATATCTAATCGTTTATGTAGCTGATTTAAATATAAGTACGATACTCTTTTTTTAGATAGCATTTTCATTCTAAGATCCGCCATCTCAAATTTTAAAATATCTAAATACTTTTTACTAGAATCAAACTCAATCTGGGCTTTTCTCAATACGTTCAAACGTTGCAGATGCTGGGCATTAATGGTCTTCTGAGCTTGTTCTACTGACAGTATTTTATTTTCACTCTGCACCTTTGCTAGGCTAACTTCAAGGTGTGTTAAACGTTGTTTGGTTTGATTGAGTTGGCCATTTAAAAATTCTTCTACAGAAATCAACTTTTTAACCAAGTTTTTAAAATTTAAACCTATAAGAGTATATGATGCAATATCCACAATGGCTGAAGAAAATTTTGCAGTAGGAGTAAGGCTATTCAAAGTGATGTGATACCTATCAAGATCAGTTGTCAGATACAAATAGCTCATTAACTCATTGGCACCTTCTAATTTGTTATTGAGTTTGCTCCCAAGCATTACTCTTACTATTCTTCTTTTCTCCTCTACGTCTTGTAGGTCTTTTGTTAAATCAGATTTAACCATAACCTCATCGTATAGGGCTTCCATAAATAAATTAGAATTAAATACTTGTTCCGAAATGTATAATTTATTCTCTTTATCTTTAGACTGGTTAAATACATCAAACATGGATCCCATGCCCGATGATCCTTCCATTGTTTCGCCAATATTAATTTCAACAGTTGCTTTATATTTTGGTTTTTTTATAAAAAATCCCCAAATCCCCATTAATGCAGGTAAAGCAAATACAAAAATTAAAAAGATATATCTATGTGTGAAAATATATTTGGACATCTCATGAAAATTAATTTCCATGACACTTGAAGATTGATTATTAGATGTATTAGTTCCTCTACTGTCCATTAGCTAACCTATCGGAAGTAGAACACTTTTTTTTAAATTGTGGAGAACTTTACAGACCTTTATTCCTGACCTGAAGTCCAGGGAATTGTGGAGACCTTAGTCTTTCTGCGAGATATAATTAGAGATAATGTTTTTGAAGTTATAATTCCGGCAATTGTAGCTATTGCAGCACCAGTTGCACCCAAGCTGGGTACTAAAATGAAACCACAAATAATATTAACAATTACAGCAAAAGTTGTAATTTTCTGTAAAGACTTCTCATGACCTCCCATTAATAACAATAGATCCGCTGAACCCGTAAACACATGGTAGGCCTGGCCTAAAGTCAATATGACCAGGGTTACAGCTCCTGCTTTAAACTCAGGGCCATAAATAGATAAAATATATGAAGGAAAAATTAAATAAAGAAGAATCAAAGGCAGTGCACTTAACACCATTATTTTAGTTCCTAACTGAGCTAATTTTTCTGTTTTCAAATAATTTCCTTTTTCTAATTGGGCAAATTTGTGACCCAAGAAACTATTTGTGGCTACTAAAACAAAACTGATTAATAAAGATAAGCGAACCGCGGCACTAAATACACCCACATCCTTTGGTGAGTGGTATAGCCCCATAATAAATGTTTCCGCTAATCCAGACGCCATCCCCATTAAGGTAATCCATAATGTTGGCAAAGATACTTTTAAAATTTCAGACAAACTCAATAAAGGGTTTTTCTGAGTACTACCTTGCTGACTTGCTGTTACCTTAAACCAAAAAAACAAGCCAATGAGTACTGACGTCACACAGGAGGCAAAATAGGAATAAATAGCACCTTGTGTCTCTAGTCCATAATGTAAAAATATTGAAAAATATAAAATATTAAAAATGGGTAAAAAAGTAGCTTGAACTAAATTTGCGTAAAGTATTTTTTTAATACCCCTAAGACCTTCGGCAATAATATTTAATACCGAAAATGGTAGAATACTCAATGACATCCATCTTAGTGGTTCAATTAAGCTTTCATTATTTAATATCTCTCTACAAAGCCAAGGACTTAAAACAAAAATAACACCAACAATAATTAAACTAAAAGACGTGCCCAACAGTATAGTTTTTTGAAAATTATTTTTTAACTGTCTATAGTCATTTTTTAAAAAGCTAATGGATGTAAACCGCACTAGTGTTAAATCCAATCCTGCTCGACCAAGCACTGAACCTGCCACCGATGTGGATAGAGCTAACATATATACACCAGACCCTTCTGCGCCTAAAGTTCTGCCCAAGTAAACCGTAAACAGGAACTGACCTACAGCACCCAATGATCTCGCTAAAAATGCTCCAACTGTACTGGAGAGCAGGTCCCAAGAGTCATTGTTAAAGCGACTTTTTATTTTTCCTATCAAAAAATTCCTCTCAATTTAAGATTTGCTCAAAAGCGCATCATAAATTTTTGCCATTTTATTCGCATTATTTAGAATATTAAAATTTTTCTCAGCTAATCTGTACGCCAGCTCACCCATTCGCTCAACCTCCAGTGGGTTATTATAAAAATGAAGGATTCCCTTAAATAAAGCATCAGGGTCTTTAGAAGGTATACAAATAGCTGTTTCGTTAGCTATGACACTATCACTTTTTGGATTAGAAATGGCTATAATGCTGGCTTTCTTCATTAAGGCCGCCTCAAATACTGGCCTACCTGGCGCATCCAAATGAGAGGGAAAGCATAGGACATCAATATTTTTAAACAAATCTGTGGTGTTGGATAAAAAACCAAGTAAATGTACATGCTCTCCTAATTTATGCTTTTTAATATAATCACGGATCTCTTTCTCCATATCATGTGCTAATCCCAGTTTTTTTAATACATATGCCTTAGCGCCCTTCAATTGCCTGGGATTTTTTCCCACTATAAAAAAGTTAATATCAAGATCCTGATCAACTGCCATTTTTGCAGCCTTTAACAGCTCCATAATTCCTTTTAAGGGGATCAATCCACCAACTATGGCTAGGTTAAGTTTTCTTTTACCAAAAAGGTGTGAAAACTGAGAAGCCTCACCCTTAACTAAGCTAGAGTCTGGGTTGAACCCATTATGAATGACTTGTGATGATATACCATTGGGTAAAGAAGCCTTCACTGTTTCGTCAATGGAGATCACTTGATCTACATACTTGTGAATTAAATAGACTAAAAATTGAGAACGAAGTGGAGTCTTTTCTGGAGCATGCAAACACCTCACGTGCATCACTAAAGGCTTTCGAAACAGAATCTTCGCAATAATTCCAGCAAAAATAGGTGTAATGTCATTAATATGTATAATCTGGATATCTTTCCAATTTCTGCGAGCCTTTAACAGGCCAAAAATAGTATGAATTAAATAATAAAACTCTCTCAATAATATTAACCAACGAAAACTTCTGTAGTAACCAATGTTCGTATTATCAAATTGTACAATCCCTGGCACAGAGATAACCTTGGCGCCTGCCTTTTTAAAAAAATCGCAAACATGCCCTCGCTGAGTTAAAATATAAGGGCTAACATCATCCTTAGAGAATGCTAATAAAAGTTCTGTGAGGCTTCTAGAGGAACCACCAAAACTACCGCAAGAATGAATGTATAGAACAGATTTTGACATATAAACTCCACCAATAAATAATACACTGTGATTATTGTTATGCCACTTTCTTTATTTCAGTTAGAGTATTATCAGCATCATCTAACAATCCAAACTTCTTTAAAAACATATCTCTTTTTAACTCACTAGAATAGAAAAACATCCCCCATGGAAGATCGCTATCATTTTTCTGCACCTTATGCTTTTGCAGAAATTTAAAATAACAAATGACAACCTCCGGATTTATTTCCTTTCTAATCTCACCCTTAGGGCTTTCAATAATAATGACAGAGTAAGATCCAGCCATCTTCAATTCAGCATCTGAAAAATGTTTCTGTACAAATTTTGCAAAGTCCTGAACAAAACTCTGAACATCCTCTACACCACGTTGTTGAATTTCTTTATAATAAGGAAGTAAATCAAAAACTGTGGCCTGAAAAAAATCAGGATTAATATTTACTTTATCTTTTAAATTCATATATTTTTTCAATAAAGTCTGACTGAATGTAGATGTTTTATATGCCAATTTATATTCCACAAAATATATAGATCCTAGCAAGGTCAACAAACCAGCCATTGCTAAAAACAAGACCGAAGCAACTACCTCTTCTTTACTCACCTTGTGTAGAGTAACAGCTGTAACACCACAGTAAACTGTCACTCCTGAGAAAAGTAATAATATTTGATATATGCTCATATCTAATTTCTTTAGCTTATGATGTAAGTGATCATGATCTCCGCTAAATGGAGATGTTCTCGAAATAATTCTTCTAGAAATTGCCATGATAGCATCAATTTCCGGGAAGGCAAAAATAAACAGAGGGATAAAGATATTGCTCCAACTCCCCCCTAAAGAGGGTATAGTAGCAGCTGTGGTCGCTAAAAAGAAACCCAGAAAACTACTTCCAGCATCACCTAAGTAAATTTTTGCGGGAGGCCTATTATAAATTAAGAATCCAGCTATAGCTCCCATCAATGCAAGAAGAATGGTTGCCGTATCCGTACCCCAGAAAAAGAATGCTAAAAATCCTGCTGCTAAAAACGAGAAGCTGCCAGACTCGCCATCCATACCATCAATCATATTTATGGCATTCACCATACCTAGTATCCAAAACCCTGTGAATCCAATGGTTAAAATACTATTTAAACCTAGGCTATATAGAATCAGGCTTTCACTGGGTACTAAATAAAACCAAATGATCATACTAGAAATATGAGCTAGGGCTTTATATCTAGCTCTAAATTCAAATAAGTCATCTAAAATTCCTGCAACCACTATTGGAAGTGCGGATAATAAAAAAATCAAAGGCATTTTTAATGAAAAAAGTGATGCCACAACAAGTAAGGACAGGTAAATTGATATTCCACCCAATAGCGGAACAGAACTTTCCTCTTTTCTTCTAAAGCTTTTTTTTGATGTAAAATTAAATTTATGTCCAAATTTTATAAAAATTGGAACAACCAAACTTACAATAAAAAACGTAGATAAAAAGCCCAGTATTGGCCAATAGTTACTTATATCCATACATTATTCTTATCGAGTATTACATAACATTTATTTAATGTTTATTTATGAAACAAAGATAAACCATCTGTATGTTTAACAGAAAGCTTCTTAGAATATTTTTTTCTCATAATAAGACAGAAGCCTTCCCCATATATTCACAAATCCATGTCTCTCAACTTTACATTAATGTATTTTGCAAAATGCATTCAGAAGAGTAATTCACTTTATAATGTTTTTTCGCACCAATTTCAAATTTCTTGCGAAGGGAAGAGTCTTTTAAAATTAAATTCAGACTATCCGCTAAATCCATCCAATTTTTGGCACGAACCTGTAGACCCGTTTCTCCATGTACATTAATACCATCAATACCTGTATTTAGTTTTGTTGAAACTAAAGATTTCCCAAAGCTCAGCCCCTCAAGCAGACTTAACCCAAAGGCCTCACTTTCTTCAATAGAGGGCAACACCACCACCTTAGTATTTTGATAAAACAACTTTAATTCACTGTCATTGATATCAGAATATATTTTAACTCTATCAAATAAGCTAAGCTCAGTGATTAATTCCAACAAAGATTTTTTTTCTGGGCCATCACCAATAATTGCTAAGCTAAAGTTTACATCTGACATTGCTTTAATTAAATACTTTAGTCCTTTGTATTTCACAAGTCGGCCCACAAAAACAATATCTGATATCTTAGCCTCAATACCCTCGCGAGCTAACTCATCTGATTTATTATTCAAAGACAGATAACTTGCACTAAAGGGGGTTACCTTTTTAACTATATCAACGTTTTTTAAAATACCAGCTGAACTTTCAAGTAATTTTTCTGATGAAAATAAGACCACATCATAGTTTTTTATACTCTGTCTTAATATATAATTATAAAGTCCTTGAATCCATTTGTGGCCAACATAATTTGCATGATAAAAAACAACTTTTTTACACTTTACATTTCGATAAATTAACAATGCAATGGGATTTGGGATATGAATTTGTAATAAATCAGGCTTAAGATTTTCGATTTCTTTTTTTTTCCATAGGGTCATTGGCAATGAAAAAAAATGAAAAAATGTTGAAAACCTTGTTAGCTTAACCCCTTTTATGGTTTCAGCTGATGTAAACAAGGAATAACTAGAAACAAAACATGACACTTGATGACCTTCATTCACTAAAGATTCACTAAGGCTTTGTACAACTCTTTCAATGCCCCCACGAACAGGGCTATAATACTTTCCTATTTGTACAACTTGCATTTATCTACTCGCTATCCAGCCCACATTATAACTTAGGTTGTCCCTTAATCTATCTTTTAAAAGATTTTTAAGACATATAAATTTAAACTTCTGTGATTTGGGATTGCTTAGAAAGCTCTCGGTAAATATTTTTTCAAACAGGTAGTTCAAATTTGGTGCTTCACCCAGCTGAATGTTAAATTTAAACTTATGTTTCAACAACCAAAGAACACTTTGCAGGCTATGAAACACCTGGTTTTCTATAGCCATAGCTTTAACAGCATCTAAATCAATATCTTCACAATAATTATCATAATACAGAGCTATTTCATACAACCAGTGCAAACTAATATATGTATGTTGAAAGGCAAGATGTGTGCACAAGTGTAAAAACTCAAGATTGGTGTCCATTTTTGAAAAGCTTGTATATTTAGATAATTTTTCGCCCTTTAAAAATGACACTGATTGAGTCCAAAAAAGCTGAGTATGGACTTCTAAAACAATTTCTAAATTATTATTCTTTTTTATAAATACTGTTTTAAAACTATTGGCTTTCCACTTTTTTTCAGATTGTTCTTTAAATCCTATTCTTTTTAATTTTTGTGACAATTCTAATAAGTTTTTTTTGTGCACATAAACATCAATATCCGACATAAACCGTTCACCAATATTCTCATACAAACGTTTCCACAAGCTCGCTCCTTTTATAAGAAAAATCTGGAAATCAACACTCAAATCCGTGTCTAATTCCATAAGAAACTGCTGGAGCTGGCTATTGCGATAGAAATTTTTCATCCAAAAACTTTTAAAATCTTGCTGATGCCACCTGGAATATAATAGACCCTCTAGGTGGTGACGTTTTACAAACTCCATATTTCCAAGCTGTGGGGTAATTAGTTCAAAAAAATGATCTTCAAATGTTCTAGCAAGCATTGGAAAATCATATCAACAAAGTGTTAAAAATCAAATAAATTCAGCACCTTAGTCCTGATAGGAGAAAATTCAGTCAAAACAACACTGAACTAAATCAGGTTTTAACCTACTGAAATCACAGAGTAAAACTTAGACTTGCCGGGCTCATCCCATTTATGATACTAAATCTTACGCACAATCAAAATCGTCGGAGCGACTATTATATGCATTCATCCTTTTGGATAAAATTCTTTCTTGTAACTTTGTTTACCATTTCGGCAAACCCAGGAAAAATTGAATTTGTTTTTCAAGACATAAATTTAACTAAACAATTTACATGCACAACTGCAGATGACCCCTCCAGTGTAGATCCTCTTTCTGATCAGAAATTCGATGTACTGGCCACCGACAACAATATAGAAAAACCCACAATAACCCAATACTCATATATAGACGAAGGCGTAACTCATAACCCTACTGTTTATTGTACTTTAGATAAAAAACAACTCACCTATTCCTGTTCTCAAGATGAATACCGCCACTTTGTTATTAATTTAAAAGTTCAGTGGCATCCTCAAGGTGCAAATGCAAATAAGCAGGTGCATTTTACAGGAAACTGGCTACGCGGCAAACTCTACCTCAAACCACAGCGCATATTCTGCCATCAAAATATTCAGTTATGACTTTTGAACCTAAAACCCTTAGTTTTGGAAATCAAACGGACTGGCCAGAAGAAGTTATCATACATACTGATGGAGCTAGCAAAGGAAACCCCGGACCAGCATCCCTTGGCCTAACCGTATCTGATTTAAGTGATGCAGTGGTGTTTGAGTACGCAGAAAGCTTAGGCCATCAAACGAATAACTTTGCAGAGTACACAGCCGTAATCCGAGCTTTTGAATTTTGTGTAAAAAATAATGTGAAAAAAGTTATTTTAAAAAGTGACAGCCAACTACTGATTCGCCAACTCAATGGCCAGTACAAAGTAAAGTCAGCTGTAATCATACCACTGTTTCAAAAATCAAAAGTTTTACTGAGCCAAATTAGCAAAAATGAGTTAGTTCATGTAAGACGCGAGTTTAATGTGCGCGCTGATGAACTTGCCAATCAGGTGTTATTATAAGTCTTAATTAAATTTAAAAAAACGAGAATAGGGACACACTATAAGCCGGATTCTGTCTATGATAAGTGCCTCGAAACACCTACCAGAGGTCATCATTCATCTGAGATAAACATTACTGTTTACCTTATGCGGTTTACCCGAAAGCTTCGTACTGGCCGCACTCAAACGCTTTCCTATTTAACCTTGCTTCACGCAGAGTTTAGCTGTTTTCACTCCAGCAGCTCCCTTTAAGTTTCCCGTTCCCAACCTAAAGATCAATGCCCTGGACATTCTTTCTGTTCCACTAGTCCTCACCTTGCGGCGGAGGGGAGTTACCCCTTACGTTGCCATATGAAGTCCGGACTTTCCTCCACGGCCGAAGCCACAGCGATAACCCGTGCATCCCTAAGTATAGGCTTATAACATATATATAAGAGATATGGCTAATTTTATATGTATTCAAAGGTTCACAGTGAACTTTTTGGATACTGAGTTAACATACTAAAATTATTGAAATTAACTCTCAATAGAGCAAGTGTCTACAGCTCTAGATATTTAGTATTTATACGGTTTGTGTAAAATTAGTTTCTAGTGCTTAAAGGCGTAAATTGAAGGCCAGTTTTTTCCTGTAATATAAAGAAGTCTATTTGATGAATCATAGGCAATACCATTTGCTACAAAATTCCAAAAGCTATCCTTTCCTTTAATTCCAGAGGTTGCATGATCCAATAATTCCTTCACATCTAATACCATCTCAACACATCCACTTCTTGGATTGATAGCAATAATTTCACTTGATCCATAAATATTTGCATAAATTAGATTATTCACAAGCTCCAATTCATTAAGATTTCTTACAGGTTGATCACCTGCGAAAACATTTATTTTTGACTCTAGCTGCATGTTTTCAGGGTTCAAAAATAAAAGCTCGGAACTTCCATTACTCATTATCAATTGATCCTTATGATGTGTTAAACCCCAGCCTTCGCCTTCATAATTTAACTCTTGGTATTCATCTTTTTTCACATATATGGAGTTTGGATCATTCTCCATAGTGTAAACCAAAGCTTTTTCAGCTTTCCATGTTAGTTGAATTAATTTTCCATTTATTGATGCTAAGCCCTCTGCAAATAGGGATTTAGGTAGAGAGTGAATCATTTCAGAATTACCGTTTTCAACATCTACTTTATTTAATTGAGACTGTCCATACAAACCACTACTCTCATAAATTGAATTATTTAAAAATATTAATCCTTGAGTATATCTGCTTTCTTTCGGTATCACTTTCTCAGCATATCTCAAAGACAAACTACGAACCTTGATTTCAACATTTTTACAGGAACTCGCTTCTCCAGCTTGAATGCTCACCGAAATTAATAATAATAGGCTAATTGATATATTTTTCACTAATTCTTCCTTATGAGACCTGTTGTTTGGAGCAACTTTTAATCACAATATACCACAAGAAAGGTGTGTTTTTTTATAATGAATAGGCCAATGTAAAACTGACAATACCTGTATAAAAGTTGGACGACATTAGGTTTCTATTTCGCATGATTATACTTCGCAAAATTCATGAAAGAAGTAATTTTTTTGACTGTACCTTATATCACCCTTTCTTCTGAGCATAGACCACAAGTTCAATACCCTGCCTATCAGAAACTGACTGGCGCCAGCGAGTCCAATAGAGTGTTTTAAAATTTGGCTCTAAACGCTTACGGTATTCCCATTCGTTGCCACCATAGGGTGGTCCCTTGGGAAAGTAGCGAGTGAAAAAAACACCTAAAAAATGTCCACCTTCGGAAAGAAGCCCCTTCCAAACCTTTACTAAATCGTTGCGTCTTTGTGGAGATACGGCACAATAACAGGTGTGCTCAAAAACAAGATCAAAGCTCTCTTTGTAACTATCTGGAAGCTCAAAAATATCAGCTTTAACAAATTCTAAATTATTTATATGGCCATATTTTTCTTTAGCTTGGCGAAGAGCCTCGTCACTAAAATCCACAGCAGTGACTATATGTCCACGTTCTGCTAAGTAAGCGGCGTCGCATCCCGACCCTGAACCTAAAACTATAACTCTTAGCTTTGTTAGTTTTAATTGTGGTAACACACCTGTTAAAGCTGGTGTTGCTTCGTTGAGTTCCCATGGCGGAGTGGACTGAACATATCGATTGGTCCAAAAGTCGTCTGCGTTCACATCAGTTCTATCTACTAACCAATTTGGTGTTCTATATTTTTTATTTTTATAAATGATAAAGTCGTCATCAAACTCATCTAACAGATCAAATAATTGATTTTGTGCATCCCCAGTAAGAACAAAAGGCACCCCTTTATGGGAAACTCCATGAAAGCGATCCCAATCATCTAAAAACAAATGATCTAAAGGCATTTCCATATGGAACTCATAAGACATATGCATTATAATTTTTTGATTTTTTTCAGAAAGTGATAACACCACATAAGGGGCATCAAAAGCTTCCACTGTAAGCTCATCTCCTGAAAGAGACTCTGTGAAAAGGCGTGCACCTTGATCTGCCTGCATTTTTTCTAAATAAAACAAACCTTCTTCTGGGTTTTTTATGGGTCCTTGACTGTCGAGGATAACTCCGTATTCGTTGATTTGAATGTACTTGTGGCCATCAGATTTTTGAATTTCACTCATTATTGTACAACTTGTGGAGCCACCACAATGGGTTGCTTAAACTCTACATGGTTACTGGCCACATCTAAGCTTTCTAGATCCCAACTGTTTTTGGCTATATTAAGGCGTAAGTTTGCAAAACCAGCTATCTCAATCTTAGATTCGCCCACAGTATTTGATAAATCTTCAAAAGAATAAGCAAAGGAAGCTTTAATCTGACTTTGATTTAAAGACTCCGTCCAAAATCTTTTAAAGCTAATATTTTTAACATTAGGGAGTTGCGACTCGATGTAACCAGAAATAATATCTTTCAAATCCTTTTGAACTTGGACATGGGTGGTTTCACTCACTGCGCTGGGCGTGTCTATCACACACCAAGACCATGACAAAATAAGTACAAATATAATAATATTGATAAATCCCATTTTTCTCCTCAGTATTATTTGTAATTTACTCTGTTTTTCCCTAATTGAACACACCCTTAGGCCTCGCGTTATTTCTCCTAACATGAGTATGATTAAGCTTAGGAATTTATTTTATATAATTGAATAAAAACACTGCTGAAATATATTTATTCTTCAACTACTTCCTCACAACTCTCTTCGCTGGGGATATTTTCATAAACTTCGGGAATAAATTCTTCAGCGTATGTGATATCCAAAAATCTCGATCCTATTTCTGTTTCTCCGTCAGAGAAAATAAATTGATAGTCGATCTCGTTAATCCCCTCATTAACCCTCATGGTAAAAAACGCATTGGCCATATCCACTGTAAACTCAGTATGACCATAAACTGCACCTGCAGAAGCATTATTTGTCCGATTACCAAAGGAAGACCCCACAACAGTTTTTGCCGTATCTCTAGGAACTATCTCCACCCTTCTTTTTGGCGAGCTTACTGTCTCTACTTGATCTGACTCAATCTTACCATCGCAATTAAAGCGAATCACTCTTTGAGTTTTCCTAGTTAACTGAATGGGTTTGGGGTTTTCTTTCACTCCCACATCAGGTCCAATCTGTTCAGCATTGCAAGCTGCAAGAAGTGTTACGAAAAGGCTAAGAACTATTGTATTTACTATTATTTTCATTTTGATCTCCTATTTATTTATAAGTTGTTGGATGGTGATCAGGTAGTTTGAAAATTCCTTTTTTCCGAGAGGTGTCACCTGGTATGTGGTTTTAGTTTTCCTATCTATAATTTTTTTTGTTACTTTTACTAATTTTTCTTTCTCAAGGTTCCTTATATGTGATGAAGCATTACCTTTTGTCAGGCTTAAAGCCTCAATTAACATATTAAAACTCACTGCTTCTTCAGATGCGTTTAACAAAGCCATAATTGCTAACCTTGTACGATCCATCAAGAGTGGGTGAATATTAAAGAGTTCTTTAGGGTTCATTCATCAACCCTTTTCATTTTAAATAAATTCACTAAAGATAATAAATTCACAATAAAGAAAATGACCAAGCTAATAAAGATGGTTTCCCAGCCCATATAAAACTGAACCCCTGCTGCCACAAAACATATTGCTGATAATAATAGTGAAGAACCATAAGGCAGAGTAAACACCCGGCCTTGTACAATTAAATCACCAACAAAAAGTAGAAGTAAGGATGGAATCCACTCCGGCTTTTGCAAAACCAATAAAAAGCTTACCATAACAAGTTTAATGGTAAGATCAGATAAATGGCCAATGTTCAGAAGGTATTTAAAATTTCTAGATAGAAAAGATTGGAAATCTTCTTGTGACTTTCGTGATCTTATCCAAATAACTCCATATAAATTAAACAAGCAAAGGATCAAAATAATTGCGAGGACTACAATATTTGACTGCACAAATTCGGGGTCAGTTTTAATAACAGAGATTTTCGAAGTAAAACTATAAGAAAAAAAGAGTTCATTAATAAAAGCCACAATACACATAACTAAAACGGCTACCTGTAGTGAAAGCTGAGCCTTAAAAGCGTGAGTTTCTATACTCTGTGATTTAACATCTTCTAGCGCTTTCATTGATCTTTTAATATAATTAATATCCAGTATAGCTCGTTCTAACTGGGATTCCTGCATCGTCTTGTTATCCATAATTAACCTCCGAATCTAGATATAAACACAGATCGGTTTGTATCGCAAACTAGTTTAGCATTTATGAAAAATATATACATGACCATGTAAGTATATGAATTTATTTGTATTTATAGATATCAATTTGAGGCAGTGTTTCTCCGGCTGGACCTCTGTATTGGAATAAATGAAGATTTTTATCTTAGATTTAATTGAAGAAATCAAATTTCTGCCCAAAAATCAGCCTCCACAAATACTAACTTCATGAAATCAAGAATTCCCCTTTTTATTTGCAATATTTAGCGCCAAAAGCGAGTTCGGATCGCAGCCCGAAGGGCGAGAACCGCATGTCTGAGCCTTTTGGTGTTAAATATTGCAAATAAAAAGGGGAATTCTTGCTTTCATGAAGTTAGTATGGATTTACCAATCAACGCAATTGGCTGCGATGACTAAAGCTCATTCTTTTTTCAAGCACTGGAATTCCCTGACCATCATTAGGCGTAGTAAGCATCTGTACCTCAAGTTTATCCCCTTCAATAGTAATATAAGAGAATCCCCAAACCATACCTTTACTCCAAAGAGCCTTATATTGTGGGTAATTCAATTCCTGATAACTTTGAAAGGGATGATGAACTGATCTTTGCCAAGCGGCGGCACCGCTCACAACGAAAGGCAATGGTTTACTGGCTGTACCAAGCTCCTTTGCGCAAGTATCAATGTTAATTTCTAATTCATGTTCATGACCAGCAATGTAAAGGTCAGAATACTTACACATCATAGGCATTAATAGTTGTCTTAAAGACCTCGCTTGTTCGTACTTACTTCCACCTGCTGACCACAGCGTATGATGTCCATAAACAATTTTCCACTTAGCACTAGATGTTTTTAAAGAGCTTTCCAACCAATCCAGCTGTGTCTTGTCCTCATTGTTAGGTAGCTCCCACTGTTCTGGTTCATCATTTTCACATACTTTTTTTTCACTGCCGTCTGGGTTCAACTCATTTTCTTTAACTACTGTGCCGGCCAATAACAGGTTGGTGTCTATGACAAAAAATTCAACATCACCTTTAGTAAAACTATAATAGCCTGGAGCCTTCATTGTAAAAGCCGTTGTCATTTGTGAGCCAAACTCCAATTGCCGGTCTCTACCAATACGTGAGGTTTTCCAATCGTGATTACCTAAGGCGGCATACATTTTAAAATCCTGCTGGATTTGAGCTAGCTTTAAATAAGGGTCAACCAGAACTTTCTGAAAACGAATCCGATCTTCTTCAATATCACCCGAAGCCCCATTAGGGTATATGTTATCTCCCAACATCACAGCAAAATCACAACCATTAGTTTGACAATATTCCGTCATGGCATCAGCCACCGGCTGTGCCCCGCTAGCCTCAACTACGTGCTCCGTACCAGGTAGCGTATACATGGGCTGAACTTTAAATTCATTTTCTGGAAAATTTTTTGATAACCAACTCTCATATTCTTCGAGAATAAATTCTTCTTTATTTATAGGGTTATCTACAATTTTTTGCTTTAAATAATCATAGTGGTAGCCACCATCACCAAAAGCTACAAAAGAAACCTTTGCAAATGTAGACAGTGAACATAAAACAAATAATAGAGCTAATAATTTAAGCATCTTCCTTCCCCCTTTATTAATAAACTCAACCTATCCATATAAAAAATTCAAAATAAGCACAAAAATTAAATGAAAAATGGCCAAATTGAAATATTTTCACGATTTTGAGGTGAGAGCCTATGGGATTCTTGAAAAACTCTAATGGGAATAAAAGCCTCACAAGGCTCACTCATTGAGCACCGGCTTATGAATTCAGCGTTTCTCTTCCGCCCCCCGCCTTGTTTTTTTACCAATTGATTTGTAAAAAATACCTCTTATATATGCATTACTAATGGGTTAAGAATTTTTATTTAAAGGAACATAATGCCAACTTTAGAATCACAGGTCAGTACAGGGTCAGAGGATTTTCTTGCAAATAAAAAAAGCTTTGAAGCTCTTCTTGAAAACTATTATCAAGATCTCAATCGAGTAAAAATGGGCGGTGGCAAAGAAGCCACTGAACGTCATAAAAAAAGAAAAAAATTACCTCCCAGAGAACGTATTGAACTTTTAATGGACCCGGGTACAGAATTTCTAGAATTTTCTCACTTTGCCGCAGAAGACATGTACGACAACCAAGCTCCAGCTGCAGGAGTGGTTACTGGCATGGCCTCCATCCATGGACAAGAATGTATTATTGTAGCCAACGATGCCACGGTTAAAGGGGGTACCTATTTTCCCATGACCGTAAAAAAACATTTAAGGGCACAAGAAATTGCCCTAGAAAATAATTTACCTTGTATATACTTAGTGGATAGTGGCGGAGCATTTTTACCATTACAATCAGAAGTTTTTCCAGATAGAGATCATTTTGGACGCATATTCTATAATCAAGCTCGTATGTCGGCGCTGGGAATTTCGCAAATTTCTGTGGTTCTTGGGAGTTGCACAGCAGGCGGCGCTTATGTTCCTGCTATGAGTGACGAAAATATTATTGTAAAAGACAATGGAACTATTTTTTTAGGAGGCCCTCCATTAGTTAAAGCGGCCACAGGTGAAGAAGTCACCCCACAAGAACTGGGGGGAGCGCAGGTCCATTGTGAAATTAGCGGTGTTACGGATCATTTTGCTGAAAACGAAGAACACGCTTTAGAAATCACCCGAGAAATTGTTTCTCATTTAAATATTAAAAAAACTTCAATATTAAAAACAAAAACTATTGAAGAACCTTTATATTCTTCTAATGAAGTTTACGGAGTCATTCCAAAAGATACAAAAACCCCATTTGATGTTAAAGAAGTGATCGCTCGCATTGTTGATGGCAGTGAGCTCCATGAGTTTAAAGCCAACTATGCCACAACCGTTATTACAGGCTTTGCTCATATATTTGGATACCCAGTGGGCATAGTAGCAAACAACGGGGTTCTCTTTTCTAATTCAGCATTAAAGGCGGCACATTTTGTTGAGCTGTGCGACCAAAGAAATATCCCTTTAGTATTCTTACAAAACATCACCGGCTTTATGGTAGGAAAACAATACGAACACGAAGGTATTGCGAAACACGGTGCCAAAATGGTTATGGCCGTGAGTAACACGCGGGTTCCCAAATTCACTGTGGTCATTGGTGGCTCATATGGGGCTGGCAACTATGGTATGTGTGGACGTGCTTTTCAACCTCGCCAACTGTGGATGTGGCCTAACGCTAGAATTTCCGTAATGGGTGGCGAACAAGCAGCTAATGTACTGTGTACTGTTAAAAAAGATCAGCTGGCTAAAAAAGGACAATCTCTTTCTGCAGAAGATGAGCAAAAATTTAAACAACCAATTTTAGATAAATATGAAAAAGAGTCTTCTGCCTATTTTTCTAGTGCACGACTATGGGACGACGGAGTTATTGACCCTAAAGATACAAGAAAGGTACTGGCACTTGGCATTAGTGCCAGCCTAAATAAACAATGGGACGACAAATCTAAAGGCGTCTTTAGAATGTAGGAATATATGGAATATATAAAAACAGAAGAAGAAAATTTATTTTTAAAAGTGATTTTAAATCGCCCCGAAAAGCGAAATGCCTTTCACCCTCAGATGATTCAAGAAATTACAGAAGTTTTTAATGGGGCCTCCAAAAACGAAGAACTAAAAGGGATTTTACTTTACGGTGAAGGTTCTAGTTTTTGTGCTGGTGCTGACCTCTCCTGGATGAAATCCATGGTGGATTACAGTCTAGAAGAAAACAGAGAGGACTCTAAAAAATTACATA
This sequence comes from Pseudobdellovibrionaceae bacterium, assembly GCA_018663505.1. Lineage (GTDB taxonomy): Bacteria > Bdellovibrionota > Bdellovibrionia > Bdellovibrionales > UBA1609 > JABJQG01. The sequence continues at coordinate 36,216 of JABJQG010000058.1, forward strand.
ATATGTTTGCAGCCATTGAAAGTTGTCCTCTACCAGTACTTTGTAAAGCTCACGGTCACGTTATGGGTGGAGCTCTTGGATTACTTGCGGCCTGTGATATTGTGGCCGTTGAAGAAAAAACTAAATTTGCTTTTTCAGAAGTTCAATTAGGTTTAGTACCAGCTGTTATTAGCCCATTTGTATTAAAAAAAATGAGTGCTGCTAAAGCAAGAGAATTTATGATTACAGGCGAGCGATTTGATGCCAGCGAAGCTATTTATTCTAACCTTGTGCATTTCTCTGGAGATGAAGATGAAGTGAATGAGTTTCTAGTAAAGAAAATGGGCTGGATCCAAAAGGCCGAGCAAAAAGCCATTGCCGCCACTAAAAACTTATTGGATCAATTAATTATTGAAAAACAACCAGAACAAGTAAAAGAAATAACAACAAAGCTCATTGCCGAAAGACGTGTTTCGGATGAAGCCCAAGCAAGACTGAGATGGTTTTTAGATGCAAATAAATAAAATTGCCATTGCTAATCGCGGTGAAGTTGCCGCCAGAATTATTTATGCCTGTCAAGAGCTGGGCATAGGGAGTGTGCTTTTACACTCAGAATGTGACACCCAAACCCTAGCATACGAGCTTGCGGACGAAACTGTTTGTATCGGCGAATCCAATGTTAAAGACAGCTATTTAAATATTCCAGCTAATATTCAAGGAGCACTTTCTGTGGGAGCAGAAGCTATTCACCCTGGTTTTGGTTTTTTATCTGAAAATGCAGGCTTTGCTAAGGCGTGTAAGGATAACAAACTTATTTTTATTGGCCCCTCCGCAGAGGCCATTGCTCTTTTTGGTGATAAAATTTCTGCAAAGAAACTGGTAGAGGACCTCGGTCACTCTACCATTCCTGGTTACCAAGGTGACAATCAGGAGGATGAATATTTATTAGAGCAAATTCCTAAAATTGGCTTACCAATTATGATAAAAGTGGCTGGTGGTGGTGGTGGCCGTGGGTTACGCATCGTACACAATATGGAAGATGCTAAAGAAGCTCTGGAATCTGCTAAACGTGAGGGTATTAATGCTTTTGCTTCTGACAAAGTCTTTTTAGAAAAGTATATGGACCATGCTAAACATATCGAAGTGCAAATTTTCTCTGACAGCCAAGGTAAGGTTTTCCATTTGCAAGAAAGAGAATGCACCATTCAACGACGTCACCAAAAAGTTGTGGAAGAGGCACCTAGCGCCCAGCTAGACTCGCAATTGAGAGACGAAATTTTATCTGCCGCTGTGAAGATTGCTGAAAAAGCAAATTATAAAGGGGCCGGTACTATTGAGTTTCTTGTGCAAGACAACGAATTTTATTTTTTAGAAATGAACACACGACTACAAGTTGAGCATCCCGTCACTGAGCTTTGCTTAGGTGTGGATTTAGTGAAAGCACAAATAAATACCGCGCAAAATAAACCTCTTTTTTGGGATCAAGAAGATTTGGTGGCTCGTGGGCATGCCATAGAATGTCGTATTTATGCAGAAGATGCTTTTAACAAGGGAATGCCTTCCACTGGTAAATTGGGTTACTGCTATTATCCCATGGGACCCGGAAGAAGATTTGAAATCGGTTTTCGTGAGGGTGACGAAATCACTTCTTTTTATGATTCTATGATCGCAAAAATTGTGACTTGGGATGAAAATCGCCCACGTGCCATTCAAAAAATGATACGCACTTTAAAAGATACAATTATCTTTGGTGTAAAAACTAATATTCCCTATTTACTAGAAATTGTAAACCACCCGGACTTTACCAGCGGAGAGATGACCACCCAGTTTATTGAAAAGTACTTTCCTAATGGGTTAGAGGATAGTGATTTGTCTAGCTTAGAAAAAAATGTTCTAAAACAAGCTTCGAGAAACTTAGCTGACGCCTCATCAGCCTCAACCCACATACCCTCTCCTTGGGAACACAGCTGGGAGGTTAGATAATGAAATTACTGACGTTAAATATTGACAATAAAGAAGTTAAGGTTAAAGCCCAAAAAATTAATGGCATCACGTGGGTTTATTATAACAGAAAGATTTTAAGCTTAGCTAATAAAAAAGCCTCACACGGAAGTACAGCCAGCGGATTACAAGATCCTTCTAAAATCTTGGCACCCATGCCCGGTGCTATTTTAAAAATTAGCACTAATGATGATCATCAATATTTAGCCGGGCATACACTCATTGTTATGGAGGCCATGAAAATGGAATACTCCTTAAAAGTAATTGCCAATGCTACTCTTACAAAACTCAATTGTGCGGTGGGAGATCAAGTGACTCAGGGGCAGGTGCTTGCCCAATTAGAACCCGAGGCTAGCCATGAAGATTAAAATTATTGAGGTAGGCGCAAGAGATGGTCTACAAAATGAGATGCAAGCTCTGTCCGTGAAAGACCGTTATGATTTTATCAAAAAACTTTGTGATTCTGGTTTAAAAATTATCGAAGCTGGCGCTTTTGTTTCCCCTAAATGGGTGCCACAAATGGATAACAGTAATAAAGTACTTACAAAGTTATTTAAAGATCAGACCTCAGGTAAAATTAATTCTAAAATTCAGTTCCCAATGCTTGTACCTAACATGAAGGGTTTTCAGCGGGCTATGGATTCTCAAACAAAAGAAATTGCCATCTTTGGAGCTTGCTCGGAATCTTTTTCACAAAAAAATATTAATTGCAGCATTAATCAGAGTTTTGGGCACTTTAAAGCTGTGATCAATGCTGCTAAAAAAAATAATGTGAAGGTCCGAGCTTATTTATCTGTAGCCTTTGGCTGCCCTTACGAAGGAAAAGTCTCAGAGCAAAGAGTTATTAAACTCACAGAAAAACTCATTCAATTAGGAGCCTATGAAGTTTCTATTGGCGACACCATTGGTGTGGCCACCCCAAAACAAGTGCGTTCTTTAGTTAATAAATTAGGCTTAAAAATTCCCTTAAAAAAAGTGGCTATGCATTTTCATGACACTCGCGGAACTGCCTTAGCTAATGTGCTGGCTAGTTTAGATTTAGGTATACATACTTTTGACTCTAGCCTTGGTGGGCTTGGTGGCTGCCCTTACGCTAAAGGGGCCTCTGGTAACCTTGCCACAGAGGATTTAGTTTATATGCTTGAGGGCATGGGCCACAAAACGGGTGTAGATATTTCAAAACTTATCAAAATTAACAAATGGATCGAAAATAAAGTAGGGCATCAGCTTCCCTCTCATGTTGGGAAAACAGAGAGCTCTTTGTACAAATAGCTTCAAATTCCAATTAGATTCAAGCCTTCCCAATTTTATTGGACTCTTTAAAACGCTACGCGCCCTGAAAGGGTGAGGGCAGGAGCCCGAATTTTAACGAGTTAGAGCCAGGAAGGCTCACTTTTCATTTGAAATACTTAGCACCACCTCACAAAAAACACCTAACTATAGCAGGCTCACTCATTGTAAATTCTCCAACAGGTTATTTATGTATCCTAATATTTAAGCAAATTATGGTATATTGGTTAAGGTGATATTTACAGATAAAACTAATAAAATACTAACAATTACAGATGATTAACTATGAAACTGCTGATTACCTTAACTAGTCTTTCCGTTCTATTTCTAGCATGGTCCATTCTTAGGTTGCTGGATTCCAGCGACTGCTTAGAAAGCAATAATATTCAGAACGTAGTGTATGCGGAAAAAAAATTAGTAGAAACTTACTCTCAATGTAGCCACACCAGAATCTATGGATTTAAGACCATTCCCCCAGAATCCTTAGAACTAGTAAAACACGTTAGTCGCACCCTTGATGAGTTCGAGCATATTTATCTATCCACACTTTCTCAAATTGATGTGCTTCCGCAAACACTGATTATTTATAAAAATCTAAACAGCTATACTAATTTTTCAGATGAATATATCCATCTCTCCAGTGATTTCTTAACAGATCACAACTCACTTTTTTCAACCATATTAAAAGCGCGAATCATTCGTAACAATCCTGACTTGGCTTTTAACAAAGATATATTGAGCCTCACTTCTCAATTTTACAGATACCTTATTAAAGATCCACTTTTGAAAAAAGATATCAGCCTAAAGGCAAACATAGTTATCAAATACTATATACAGCTGAGTGCTAATGATAAAATCCACTTTATTAAACAAATGAATGCATTTGTTTCACCAAACTCGGGTGTGTATCTTTTTTCAGAAAACTATAACGAACAGAATATTAAAAGTATAAAAAATGAAATGGAACGATTTTTAACCGCCGTTTATAACGGTCAACTGACCCAAAGTAAAAAACAAAAATTGTACAGTAGTGTATTTAACCTCACTGCCCACTTGAAGCCTCACAAGTCAGCTGCAATCATTAGGACATTAAATCAAAAACAATTAAAAATAGCTACGAATAATAAACTTAAAAGTGAACACTTAATATATTTAAATTGTATGCCCCCAAGTTTAAACGATATTTTAAAACTAAAGCCTATTCATTTAAAGCCCTACTGGATAAAAAACTGTGGAGAAAAAGCCTTTCAAAAAGATTTTGACTTACTAACTCGCAGACCAGAACTTTTTTTAAAAAAATATAGCCAGCTAAAATTTATTAAATTTCATATTCCATCTATTATTATCGCCAATAGGTATTACAAACTTAATTTAGATACACCTTTAAGCTCTGTTAAATTTGGCCAACAATTAAAATGGGTTTCCTTTAAAGAAGATCAGGAACACCTGGCTCAAATACCTATCGCAAATATTGAGGCCATTACACACTTCCGTGGAATTTAGCTGAAATATTATTGCTACTTACATATACTTTTGTAATAAATGGCCGTTTACTCATATTAGTTAAACCTAAGAACTTGAGTATTTTTTCATAAGCACTAATGCCCAAACTACACGATGCATCTGAGTCTAAGTTACTATAAAATGCTTTTACAAATGTAATTTTTAATTCAAGAATTAAGATGTCCAAAAATTATACTGAACTTTATACTCTTTCCCATATTGATTAATGATAATTTCACAACCACCAAAGTCCGTGTTTTCAGTCGCTATAATTTTTATCCAGTAATTCATAGTTTGAGTATTAACTTTATGAATATTTATAGACTCCAACTTACATTTAGATATGTTTTCAGAGTCAAAGGAAACCTTTGGTGACTTTCCCCAACTTAATTCGGCATCAATAATAAGTATTTCTCCAGAACCATCACTTAAAAAGTCCGCACTTGTTGTTTCCGCAGATACTTTTACAAAGCCAAAGTCTGCACCTTCTTGTACTTTAGTTGCCCATGTATTTGAAAAATACAAAAACGATAGTATAATAAATAGCACTTTCATACTGTCCTCCCCCTCATTTGAATATTTGAAATATCTCGATTGTTATTTTTATACAAGATCTTGTGAGGCAACGCCTCGAGTTATCAAAAACAAATCTCTAATATAAAAACTTTCCTGTAGAATCAGTGCTTACTCACAAAGAAAACACCTAAATTCAGATTAAATCACATTGCTGCAAACACTATTTGTTTCCTTTGACCATCATATAAAAAAAACACCAATTTGAAGTTTCCTGACAAGAGTCAGTTATTACAAGTTCTATTACTGAGCTACATTATCATCATTCACAAACAATTGGTTGGGCTCGTAATGCATAGCTTCGTCTTCGGACATCTGTGCATAACAGGCTATTATTACTTTATCGCCTTTTTGTACGTGTCTGGCTGCTGCTCCATTTAGGCAAATTTCTTTGTCTCCACCGTAGATGACATATGTTGTAAAGCGTGAGCCGCTATTACAGTTATATATGTCCACTTGTTCATACTGTCTTAATTGGGCCATATCACATAGTTTTGGATCTATGGAAATTGACCCCTCGTAAGTTAAATCAGCGTCGGTTACAGTGGCACGGTGAATTTTTGATTTTAAAAGTGTTAGGTTCATTTTATTTTCCTTTTCTCTAGTTCAATTATTAAATTTAAAATTTTTTAGTTATTTACACGTTATTCATTAGGGCTAAATATAGGCCTTTTAAAACTAAGTCAGGTTCAATTTTATCAAAAACATTTTCCTGTTGAAACAAAGAAGCAAATCCACCTGTTGCAATAATCTTAGGTGCTTCCCCAGAAAATTCTTTGTGTTTAATCTGCTCAACGATTTCCTTTACCATCCCTAAATTTCCATAATACAAGCCTGACTGGATACTTTCCACTGTAGAGCGTCCAACCACAGAATCTGGATTAATAATTTCAACTGAAGGCAGTCGAGATGTTTTAGTTTCCAAGGCCTGCATGGAAATCTTAAGTCCAGCGTGAATAACACCACCAAGGTATTCTTTGTGCTTTGTTACTGCGCAAAAGGTTGTAGCTGTACCAAAATCTATCACAATTAGATTCTCATTAGGATATAAGTGGGATGCCGATATGGCATTGGCAATTCTGTCAGCCCCTACTTCTAATGGGTTTCTATATTTTATTTTTAATCCTGTTTTAACACCCGCCTGTAATATAAAAGGAGATTTGCTAAAGTACTTTAGACAACTATTTCTAAGAGAGTGAATCACTTCTGGAACCACGGAACAAATGGATATTTGGTGAATTTGTTCCGGTTCGATATTATTCTCTCTTAAAACTGATCTAAGAAATAAACCATACTCATCAGATGTTGATCCCGTTTTAGAGTTTTTTCTAAAGTGTAGCTTTATTTGATCATCTTCAAAAACTCCACCAAAAATTTGTGAGTTTCCAACATCTAAACATAAAATCATTTTACTACCTCTCTTAAATTTATATTATCTATTAACCTTACATTATTCATTTTAACCGCACCGTATCTGCGACTATTGCGATCTTCAATATAATCCACTTCAAATCCCTTATTTTCCAGTCTCAATTTTGTATCTTTTGGATCACTGTGTAATTTGAGCTCTGTATAAAACTGTGGAGCTAAAATTTTATGTTTAGCCGTAAGCAAAGCATTACGCGAGCTTAAGGCCAAACCATCTTTTTCTCTCACCGTTGGTACAGCTACAATTTTTGTTTTCATAAAAAATACAGATACCATCTCCCTAATGAGTGTGAGCTGTTGATAATCTTTTTCGCCAAAATAAGCTCTTTTAGATTCCGCAATATTTAACAATTTCATTACAACAGTTAAAACACCATCGAAATGTCCTGGACGGTTTTTGCCACAAAGCTCCTTACTAAAACTATTTTCACTCAATCTAAAGTTATAATCGTCCTTATAAAGAACATCATAGCTTGGTACAAGTAGATATATATCTGAAGAGAAAGTTTCCTCCAACAAAAGCATATCTTTATCTAGATTTGACGGATATTTATCTAAATCATTTTTATCGTTAAACTGTGTTGGGTTTACAAATATACTCACTAAGGTTATTTGATTTTCTTCTTGCGACTTTTTGATTAAAGATAAGTGTCCCTTGTGTAAAGCTCCCATAGTTGGCACAAAACCAATGCTCCTATTCACATCAAAGCTATTTCTTATTTCTATCCATTGCTGAATATTTACTTTTTTTACCATACTCTCACTCATAACTTTCATTTATTGAGGGAAAGTCCCCCTGTTTTACTTCTTTATTATACTCGTTAAGAGCTCCTAAAATTAAACTATGACCTTCTAAATATTTTTTTAAAAACTTAGGTTTAAACTCATTATCCACACCCAACATATCGTGCAATACTAAGACCTGACCATCTGTGCTTGGCCCAGCACCAATACCAATAGTTGGAATGGACAGCTCTTTGCCAATAACTTCTGAAACCCGATTTGGTACAGCCTCTAACACTAAGGAAAAACACCCGGCCTGCTCTAACTGTTTTGCCCCAGAGACAATCGCCGATGCGGAATCTTCTGTTTTTCCCTGAACCTTAAAGCCACCCAGTTGATGAATAAATTGTGGTGTTAACCCCAGGTGTCCCATCACTGGAATCCCCGATTGAACCACATGCTCAACAATTTCAATATTTCCTGCAGCGCCTTCTAGCTTTATGGCATGAGCCCCTGCTTTCATTACTTTTTCTATGGCATTCATATTTTCTGTTAAAGACTTCCTATAAGATAGAAAAGGCATATCACCAATGATAAACTTGTTTCCCACAGACTTAGCCACAGCTGAAATGTGCATGGCCATTGTGTCCACAGATACATTCACTGTGGAATTTTCTCCATACATGACCATTGCTAAACTATCACCCACAAGAACACAGTCCATATCAGATTCTGCAATTATTTTTGCCGACCAGTTGTCATAACAGGTAATCATACTTATCTTCTGCTTTTCATTTTTCATTTTTTGAAAATCTAAAACATTCATTCTAATTAGTTTCCTTTGCTATATGTGCTTGATTAATCTGTTCATAAACTTGAAACATGGAGGTATACAGTTGAGCTAAACCAACTTTTTCTAATGCCTGTGTGTGCTTTTCTATGGTCGCAAGATCCTGACGTATAAAGGGACCGGTTAAGGTGCCTTTTGAATCTAATAAGTTATTCCTAAACACACGTTGCTTATACTCAGCCAACACATCCGGAGAAAGCTTCAAGCTACTTACGAACTCCTTCTCCACCGTAGCCCATAAAATATTAGTAAAATTTCCACCTACCACACAGAGCGCGTGATAAAGAGCTTTCTTATTACTTTCCAAATAGTGAAATGGGTTAGAAAGCAGAGGGAATATTTTAGATAAACCAATTTCGTTCTCATTGACCTTACTGTCAAAAATAAAGGGTATTTTCTCGTAATCTTTTAAGTCATATAGCTCATAACTAAAACTCATAAGCGGATGTGCGCCAATAATCTCACTATCATTTTTCTCACATAGCAGATTAGTAATACTTAAGGCTCCAGAGAAGTGCACAATAATTTTATGTTTATAGTTTTGTAGATGTTGGGAAATAAATTTTTCAATTTGATCATCAGAAATAGCCAGCAGAATATGTGAGGCCTCTTTAACGCTTGAGTTAAGCTGTTCAATGGAATGAGTGGATCGGCTCCAGGTTCTTAAAGACATGCCCTTACTTTTAAAGTAGTAAGCAAAGTGCTTTGCCAGCCGGCCCGAGCCAACTAGTAGGTAAGAAAAAGGTTCCTGTCTCACGATCAAGTCCTGGATAATCCATACGAGTTAAAAAAAGTCGCTGTTCTAAAATCAACGCTATGCTGTATTTATACGCATATATTCACTAAGAAGTAAGCCTTAATGCACAGAGATATATTCAATTCATTATGATAATAAGCAATCCAATATCGCGCTCAGTCGCAAAAAGGTACGCCGATACTTTCTGCGACCCAGTCAGTCGCAGAAAGTATCGGCGTACCTTTTTGCGACTCGGAGTCCTAATATTTATTGAGCCTAAATCCAAATACTTGTAGTAATGCTAGGGCTAGCCTACAGTTCATGAGCTAGTGGTCTTTTTGTGGAACGGAAGTAAGATCTTGGAGACATTTTAAGGAAATCCTTTAAGTCTGACATATAAATACAGGCGAAACGTTCCATTTGATGGGCAAAATAGCTTTCCTCTATCCCTGATCTGAAGGTCTCGCCCCAATATGGGTTAAAGAACTCCTGTTGCTTTCTGATCAATGGAGACACTTCTTTGTCGATTTCCGCGACCTCCAACATGAGTTCGTCAAATCTAACTTTTAATTGATCATCATTAGAACTTATAAGTTCAGCAGAAAGCCTATTTAATGCCACCTCTAATGGATGTTTTTTATCCATGAGTTGCTCAATTTTTTCTACATAAGGTTCTGCTTTTTTAAAGCCTTCAATCTCTTTTGATAGCTCCTCAACTACTAAGGCTGTTCGCCAAGCACAGTTTTTCTTTAATAGAACCACATCTCCGTAAATATGATCACCAATATACAAGGTCTCGTCCGGCAAAAGATTTAAATCTGATGTAAGGGTTGTTTCACAGCCCGCCTGATAAACTTTACCCTTTTCAATTTTTCCTGATTTGTTTTCCATTTTACCGGTTTCAGGATCTATCTCTAAAAAGTTTAACTGATCTATAAAGAAACGAGGTTTTTGTGCAAACACAATTGTAAATTCAAACAGCTCTTGCCAGTTACTACAATGAGTTAGAAAAGGATTAATGGTGTAGTCTAATAATTTTTTTGTATAGTAGAACTCTGAATTAGTTAGTAAAAAAATCTTTTTTCCACTCTTAATATAATACTCTAGGCCTTCAACTAATTCTTTGTCTTTAATAATATACTTTTCTAAATTCTCACAGACCACGGATTTAATAGATTCGTCCCTGTGAGCCGTATCTAACACATAATTTAAATCCTCTGCAATTACAGCATAATCTGGCATTTCCTGAGGGAATTTGTGATCTTTAAGGTCCACCAATTGAGCAAATAGAGTGGCAAAAGCTATGGAGAATGTAGTGTCTATCACATCGTAATTTGGATCACTTAAATCAATATAAGTAGATCGATATATTTTTTTCTGCTTAGAAAAACTAATATTCTCCAAGCCGTGATAACTTACACGGATAGCGCCGTAACGGCTTACTTTTAATAAATTACCAAATTTTTTATCAAGCACAAGACCACGAATTGCTCGGTCGTACTGAAGTTCTAAATCTAAAATTTCTGATGGATAACCCTTAGTTTCCACAAGTTTTTCCAGCATTAGCGTATGTGCCAAACACTCAAAATTTTCACTATGATACTTCACTAAAGTGTGGTCCATATCTAGACCAATATAATTAATTTTTTGTAAATTTAGTGTACGATTAACAAATACATTTGAGTCTTGTTTCAATATCTCTCCTACTTATCAGTTTCTAAACCAATTTGGTTCCAAAGCATCATTCCGCCCTTCATATTGTAGACCTCAGTGTAACCTTGAGAAACTGCAAATTCAGAGGCCTGTGCGGATCTTGCACCACTACGGCAAATAAAAACGATAGCTTTATTTTTTGGTAAAGTATTAAGTTCATTAGGTAGTCCCCCTAATGTCATCAATTGGCTTCCTGGGATGTGCCCAAGTTCTCCATGGTACTCATCTTTCCCACGAACATCAATAATCAATAGATCTTTTTTTAATTCTAAAACCTCATCTGGCGGAACATCCTTAACTGATGGGTTATAGGGGTTAGGCATTGCATTTTTAAATTCAACAATCTGTGACATTTATCTCTCTCCATGACATATTTGATTGATTTTCGTAATATACGATCATAACTCTACACTAGTGCAATTATCAAATCAAAATTTTTTAAATAAGGTCAAGTCTATGGATACTCCACAACTCTCCGCTCAGCAAAACCAAGCCCTGGAACTCATGCTTAAAGGTGAAAATATCTTTCTCACTGGTGAAGCTGGCTCTGGTAAAAGTTATGTCATTAGAGAGTTTATGAAGAAAAAAAATAAAAAAGACTATCCAATTCTATCTAGTACCGGAATGTCAGCTGTACTCATTGGTGGACGGACCTTCCATAGCTTTTTTGGTCTAGGAATAATGGAAGGTGGATTGGAGAAAACTGTTCTGCGTGCCCTAAAAGATAAACGTGTGATTAAACGTTTACAAAAAGCTCATGGTATCATAATTGATGAAATTTCTATGCTTGACGGTACCACACTGGAAGCCGCTGAAATTATCACACAAAAAGCACGGGATTTTGAGCTACTGCCTTGGGGAGGCTTACAGATCATCGCAGTGGGTGATTTTTTACAACTACCCCCTATTAGCAAATCCTCAAGGAAAAAATGGGCTTTTCAACACCCTATTTGGAAATACTCTCGCTTACAAAATGTCATTCTAAATGAAAACCAAAGAACAAAAAATTCTGAATTTTTAGATATCCTAAGCACTGTACGTGAAGGAAAAACAAATCCTCCGGTTCAGAAGTTTCTTGATAGTAAAATCCCATCAACTGAAGATGCTATGGAAAATATGGAGGCCACATATCTCTATCCTCGACGCTTCCAAACAGATAAACATAATCAACAAAAGCTTAACGGAATAGACTCTCCACTTATTACCTCTAAGTCCATCTATCTCGGACGAGATATCTTTATTCAAAAACTTAAAAAAGCAGCTCCTGTTCCTGAAGAAATTCACCTTAAAAAAGATGCTTATATTATGATACGTAAAAATGACCCAAAAGGAAGATGGGTCAATGGGTCTACTGGCATATTAAAAGAGATTCAAGATGGTGTTCTTGTGGTAGAGCTCCTCAATGGACGTGTGGCGGAAATAGAAAAAGCAACTTTTAGCATGCTTGATGCCGAAGGTAACGAAGTAGCCTCTGTTGTTAATTTCCCAGTAACTCTGGCATATGCAACCACGATCCATAAAGCACAAGGCATGACCATTGATCGTTTAGTTGTAAATCTTAAAAATCTTTGGGAGCCTGGGCAAGCCTATGTTGCTCTTAGCCGTGTGAGAGATCCCAATCATCTTTTTATTCAAGACTGGACACCTGCCTCTATTAAAGCGGATCAACAAGTTGTAGATTTTTACAATACTATGAATGAGTTGGTTTAAAATTGTAGGTTTGTGAGTGGACAGCTTTGATTTGTGGATCTCCCATTGACACCTTTCCGTCCATGGGAAATCGGGCCTATGGCGGCCCGAGCCCACCAATTCCCCCACGTCGTGTGGGGAAATCTACTAAAAAAAAGATTCAGTTCTTCTCGGATATAAATTTATTTATAGATCTAATGGCACGATGCCATTAGATTGCGGAGCTCGAGGCGGCAAGCCTCGATTGTCAGGATGCTCAGATTTCTATTTGAGCCAAAAAACTCACAAATACTTTATCATTTCCACAGCTGTACAAACACAGGGCTTAACCTTACAGCCAGAACACAAGTAATCCACATGTGCCCAAAACAAAGGATGCACCTTAACCTCTGCAAACCCCATTGCTTTTAAATACTGAGAAGAAGAGTTCCCCGGAGATTCTAGCCAACTATGTACTACCACAGCCTTAGTGTTCCGTTTCTTGAGCTCCTCAAGTGATTTTTCTGTAAGGGCTCTACCTACCCCTTTATTCTGATAAGCAGAATGAACAAACAAACTTTTAAAATAGGCCACCGATTCCACATCTGTAGACCATTTATTCATAGATAAAAATTTAGAATCAATATTTTCAGTGAGTTTTCCCGGCAACAAAGTAATGCGAATACCAACGATTTCTTCTTTTTGGTTTAAAGCCACAAAAGAAACCATACCCATACTATCTGTACTTAGTTTTAGCATTTTTCTAAAATCACTATCCACATAGTAATTCTGCCCGATAAATTTATCCGTAAACGCCTTTAATTTATCCAAGGCAATTTCATTCATAGTGACAATTGTATAATTCATAAGCTAATAGTATAATCAGTATTCTAATTAAGGTCTAACAAAAGGGTAGATTTTGTCATTATCACATGAACAGGCAATGCTCCTCGCCATTGAGGAAGGACAAAAAGGCTGGGGGTTCGTAAGCCCAAACCCTGCTGTTGGTTGTGTTATTTTGGACTCCAGCAATAACCTTCTGTCCAAAGGCTATCACAAAAAATTTGGTGGTCCACACGCAGAAATCAATGCTCTAAATGCAATTAAAAATAAATCCCTTTTAAAAGAAGCAACTGTTTACGTAACTCTAGAGCCCTGTGCCCATGAAGGTAAGACTCCATCTTGTGCCTTAGAACTTGTTAATTACCCTATAAAAAAAATAATCTACGGCATAACAGATCCAAACCCTCTAGTCGCCGGAAAAGGTCATGAAATTCTTAGTAAAAGTAATATACAGACTCATTGCTTTTCTGATCTTTCAAATAGTGATTCTGTAAATGTCCTACTAGAAGAACTTTGTGAAACATTCTTATACAATATCAATCAAAAGAAAGCTTTTATTGCCCTTAAAGTTGCAACCAGTTTAGATGGAAAAATTGCCTTAGAAAATGGTGAAAGCCAATGGATAACCAATGAACACTCTAGGTATTATGTACATTTCCTAAGAGGTAAATACGACGCTATCATTGTCGGCCGTGGGACTCTAGAAAAAGACAACCCAAAATTAAATATTAGACATGAAAAATATGCCAATAAAGATATTAAAATTGTAATCTTAGACCCTCAAGGGAGATCAGTGAATTTTTTGCCTCAGTCTAATATAAACAAGTTACATAATAAGAATAATATTTTTATAATTTGTGACAAAAAAATATCATCCACAGACTTTAACACTATTTACTGTCCCATGGAAGGAAGCTCCTTTAACTTAGCTGCTTTACAAAAAATCCTATATGAAAACCATATATATTCAGCATTTGTTGAAGGTGGAAACTTTGTTTATTCCGAATTTCTTAAACAAAAAACCTTTAATACGCTGTATCACTTTACTGCACCAAAAATTTTAGGAGCAGGTCTTGGCTGGAGTGATTTATTAAAACTTAAGTCCTTAGATCAATCCATTTTGTTAAAAAAACAGTCCCAGATGGAATTTAAAGAAGATTCCCTCTCGACCTACGTATTAAATCTATAATTATCCAGCGGAAAGATTATTATTATTTCTGAGTTTCCCGATAAGAATTTATAGAAAATAATTAATGAGGGAACATTTATTTTGAGTAATACTGCTAAGAAAAAACAAAATAAAACAGATTATTTGGAGTTACTTGATATTCCATTTAAGAATTTTATTAAAATCGTTCATGAGAATGATCTTAAAAACGTTATCGTTAGCTTAGATCCAACCCAACCTATTTTAATAACTGATGGATCCTTAACTCAAGAAAATTTCACACTAGCTACTGAAAAAAATATTGATCACTCTATTAATGAAAATCGTTCAGATTTTTTAGATGAACTTCATTGTAGTGCAAAGTTAATTCAAAACCCTAAAGATTTTTTTAAAGACCCTGTAAAAGCTATGTTTGACTCACATTCTAGCAAACAAGGCTCTGAATCCGAGCTTATATATAACCAAACATTCAACCAATCTAATATGAAACGATCAATGGCTAATGGAGTGGAAGCAGTGTTAACTCAAGCTCATTTTCCAAAATCAACAATTCGTATAGCTGTGAGTGTGCTAGATGAACTTTTTACTAACGCTATTTACAATGCTCCTTATATGGACGATGAAAATTTAAGTAGCGGGGCTGAGAGATCCATCAATAATATAATTCTTCCTGAGGGTAAACATATTGAAATTTTCGTTGGAAAAAATGATACTGATATTATCGTTGGCTGCCGTGACCCTTTTGGAAGCCTTAATATTGACTATATTAAGGAGAAAATTTTAAATTGTTATAAAGTTGGAGCATCAGATGCTATGAATTTAACAACAGTTGGTGGTGCAGGAATTGGCACCTACTTACTTGTGGAAGCAAGTGCAACCTATATAGCAGCTGTAAATGAGGGCAAAGAGACCATTGTGATGGCATCTCTACCCATTAAAATGAGTAATAAAAAAAGAAGTGAATATCCAAAAAACTACCATTTCATTAAATATAAAGAAGGGGACAAATAGTATGGGACAGCTTAACATCAATGTAGCCACCGCAGGTGACGAAATTACAATAAACGTCATGGGTCATATAGATGAAGACGCAGATTTCACATCTACAGAATTAAAAGGCAGCAAGATTACTTTTGATTTAGAGAAAGTAGAAACTATTAATTCCTGTGGGATTAGAGAATGGATTAAGTGGATCAAATCCTCTCCAGAAGCCAGTAAAATTGTCTATAAAAATTGCCCCAAAGTAATTGTTGATCAAGTAAATATGGTAGCAGGATTCTTGCCAAACAATGGGTCTATTGAATCATTCTATGTGCCATATTATTCAGAAGAATCTGGCGATGAAAAAATGATATTATTTAATCATGGTGTTGAATTTAACGGATCAAACATCACCCCCCCTGATGGCATAAAAGATGATGATGGCGAAGAGATGGAAATGGATGTTATCGAAGCTAAATATTTCAAATTCTTACAGGGATAAGGGTAATATAGTTCATGGATTACAGCGTATTTGACTCTTTACTTGATTCCGTTTTTATTATCAATAAAGAACGTGAAATCGTATACTGTAACCAAGCTGCAGCAACCTTAACTGGAACTTCAGTGCGAAGACTTACAAAAAGAAAACCAATTTATAATTTTATTCAATTTGACAATGAAACCTTATTTACCATGCCAAATGGAGAATGGGGCAAAGAAATGTCAACTGCGTTTACTGAAGTTGACTATAAAGCAGATGCCAAGGGTGGAAAAATTCAAATTTGTATTCAACCTGCTCAAGATGATCTCTGGACAGTTGTTTTACACGATGTCACCCTCGAAGAAAGGTTGCACAGCAAGTATCACCTTCAACTGAAGGCAAAAGAAAATGTCATTAAAGAACTAGAGCTGGCAAAAGTTGAGTTAGAAAATTATTCAAAAAATCTAGAAAAAATGGTGGAAGAAAGAACTGCTGAATTAAATAAAGCTAACCTAAGCTTAAAAGCTATTATGGACAGCCTCGGACAGGGTTTTTTAATTTTTAACGAACAAGGCCTCTGTGGTGATATATATACTAAGGCTTGTGAATCTGTTTTAGAAATAATCCCTAAAGACAGAAATATTATTGATGTTTTAAAAATTGTAGACAGTGAACGGGCTCAATACGAAATGTGGGTTCAGGCAATTTTCGCCGAGGCCCTGCCTTTTGATAGCCTCAAGGAGCTAGGTCCTGATGAATTTTATCATTCTCAAGGTAACTTTATCACTTTGGATTTCTACCCTATAAGAGATGAAAATAACAAAATTATAAATGTAGTTTTAGTGGCAACGGATAAAACGCTAGAGCATGAAGCTAAAATTGCTATGGAAAAAGAAAAACAACATTCTAAAATGGTCCTAAAGCTAATCAAGAATAAAAAACAGTTTAAGGATTTTTTAGATCAGTGTATCATCCGTATTAAACATGTAGTTTCAGAGACAAAAGTTGGCCATCTCTCATTTAATAAAGATGATATTTTCAGAATGCTGCACACTATCGAAGGCGAAGCCGGAATTTTTGGCGCTGAGGACATCAGACAAGCCTCTCGCACACCTCAAGAATTGTTAAATAAAATGGATCATGAACCTGAAAATGCAAAAGCTGACATTTTTAAACAATTTTTGTCATCCGTGGAGATTCTTCAAAAAACATATGAAAATTTTCTTACAAAAAATGAAGAAACCTTCAATACCATTGGTGTCACTAAAACTGAAAAGATAATTGAAGCAAAATATGATGACGCCCTAGAGTTTTTAACGAAACTCAATAATAGCTCTATTAGCTCTGATACTAAGGAACAATTTAAAGATATTTTCTTGAAAGAAAGTGCTCAAAGCGTTCTTAGTATTTATAATGAACTCACGGCTTCTATAGCTGCAAAACAAGATAAAATTATAACGCCTATTAAATTTACTGGAGACGACTTAAGAGTGGATACCAGTTATTTTAAACCTGTGTCCTCTACTTTAGTCCATGCATTTAGAAACATTATTGATCATGGTATTGAAACTCCAGAAACTCGAGAAAACTCTAACAAACCCATACAAGCAACTATTGAAGTTCACTTTGAAAAACTAGACAATGGCTTTAACATGACCATTTCAGATGATGGAGCCGGTATTGACCCTGAAAAAATTCGAGCTAAACTGCTTGAAAAATGCCCAGAGCTCAAAAATAATAATAATTTAAATGATGATTCTTGGGTCATTCAACAAATATTCAACCCTGGCTTTAGTAGCAGAGATGAAGTGAGCGAATTCTCAGGAAGAGGCGTTGGAATGGACGCCATTAAAACAGCAGTAGAAAGTCTTGGCGGAACCATTCATGCAAATTCAAAAATAGGCATTGGCACTGATATTCATATTTTTGTACCTTCACAAACAGACCTTAGCCCCTTTGCTAAATCTGCCTAATTGATCTTTGAAAAAAGATTCGTTAAAATACTAGTATGTTTCCAAAAAATACAAAAATTTTAGTTGTCGATGATTCCGCTCACATTAGACGGATGGTAGTGGACTGTCTCCACCAAATGGGATTTAGATCTTACAAAGAAGCGGAAGATGCTAACGAAGCCTTTGGCCTTTTAAAAGAAGCTTCGGATACACCCGAGCCCTTCACATTAATTCTGTCAGATTTAAATATGCCTGGCCCCTCTGGTCTGGATTTTTTAAAACAAGTGCGATCTCTGGAAAACTTTAAACATCTTCCCTTTCTGTTGGTAACAACCGAAAGTGAAAAGGCATCTGTTATTGAAGCAGCCATGTCTGGAGTCAGTAGCTACATAGTCAAACCCTTTGATGTTGGAACACTTTCTAAAAAAATGATTGAAGCATGGAAGAAACACAATCCCGAATAATGAAGTCTTATGCGGTTTTATTCATAATATTTATCTTACTGTTTCAAAAAACTTCGGCTAGCACTCGTGATTCCAGCACCATTTGGAAAACCCTAAAAACAGAACACTTTGAAATCATTTATAACTCAAAGTTCCCCTCTGTTGCCCATGATTATGCGCAATATGCAGAAGCAGCTTATGAATTACTTATTCCCATATTTAAGGAAGCTCCCGAAACTACTATTGTTGTTATTGATGATTCTACTGATGTGGCAAACGGCTGGACAAGAGTAAGTCCATATCCGTTAATTACTATTTTTCCAGTACTTCCAGTTAAAAACCCATCTTTAAGAGACTACCACACATGGGGCTTAAGCTTATTTATACATGAATACACTCACGTTCTTAATCTTTACCCAAGACATGGGTTCTATACTCCACTCAAGTATATTTTTGGTTCACTTTTTTATCCTAATCAATTTTTACCCTTATGGTACCAAGAAGGAATTGCTGTACACATGGAAACACAGCTCACTGACTTCGGTCGGCTGAGATCCCCTTATTACAATTCAATAATCAGAGCCCTTGTTAAAGACGATCTATTTTCAAAAGATAGCATTGATAGAGCTAACGCAAGCGACATTCCAAGTTTCCCCCATGGGTCTCGTCCTTATTTTTATGGATCTCTTGTCTGGAATAAAATCGCCCAGTTAGATGTAACTGAGCCTGAATATTATTTAAACCAAAGATATGCACGTCGCATACCTTATTTAATAAACGCCCCCATCACAGATTTAACGCAAACAGATTTTGAAACTTTGTATAATGACTACAAAAGAAACCTAGATACCTTGGCACGCAAACAAATCAAAAAAATTAACGCAAATTCTGATACTAAAAAATTTTTCCACCCACAAAGTGGCCGTGTTTACCCTCTGAGCCCTAACGAAGAATATTTAATCTATAATTACTCGGAACTCTATAAAAGCTCGAATCTTAGGCTCGTGAAAAAAAATGACTTTGATGAATTTAAAGCAAACGAATTTAAAACTCTCCCTGACATAAATCAAGCTCAAAACATAACTTGGTTTAAAGATTCAAATTCCTTTATTTATGAAAAAATTGATACCTACAAAAGGTATTACAATTACAAAGATCTATACCTATACAACATCAAAGATAAATCTAACCAACGCTTAACCTCTGGAGCACGAGCCCAAGATCCTACAATTTCTCCCGATCAAACCTCTGTGGCCTTTATTCAAAATCATTCCCAAGGTCACAAACTTGTTAAAATTAAGGTACCTGATAATAAAAAAAGTATTAAAAAAATAAATCCTTCAGAAATCACTGTAATATATGAAGCCCTTGGCAATTCACTAAGTCACCCGAAATACATACATAATAATAAAATTGCTCTCATTGAAAGAAAAGCCTATGGCAAGCAAGGAATTAGTATTATTAATATTAACTCTAGAAAAAAAGAAAAAGAGATTCTGTTAAAATACTCTCCAATTACTTCTTTAGCGAAAACTAAATATGGATTTATTTTTGGCTCAACCGTCACTGGAACTTCTAACCTTTACTATTGTAATGATGACTTTAAATCTGTTAGAGCAATAACTAACACCGATACCTATACCTATAATGGATCTATTGACCATAATACAAATACCTTATTTTTTGATCAAATGACTTCAAAAGGATTTAAAACTTTTAAAAAGAAAATTTTCCTAAAGAAAAGAACTCCTGCAGCCCCCAAAATTAAACCTCTTATTTATGTAGAAAAAAAACACGCCCCATTTAATGAATTACAAGAAATCAAAACTCAAGATGGCGGATACTCATCTACTTCCTATTTATTACCCAGATATATATTTCCATATATTTACTCCAATGGTAATAATCTTGTGTATCGTGTCTCTACATCAGCGACAGACCCTCTCAACAAGCAGTTCTATGCTGTGGCCCTAGAATTTGACAACGGCACTCAAAAAGAAAACTTTGAGTTCTCATATGCTAATCGCCATTTGCCTGTAGACCTGGGCTTCACCACGGCCAGTAACTACTCCATACTAGCTAACAGTTCCAACCTTGTTAAAAGCAGTATCGCCCAAGGGTATATCTCTAGTTTTATCCCTGGTTTATCAAATAAGTGGAGCTCTAGCCTTTCCCTAGGAGGAAATACACATACTCTGGTATCAAACGAAATTACTGAATCTGGAGCTACCCTAAGCTTTGGCTATTCCAATCTATCGTCATCCTCTGGGTTCCTTAAAAAGGGCAAATCCTTTTTTATTAAACAGTCTTACTACTCCCCAACGTCCGGCTATGCTGACTACTACAGAACTCATGCTAACGGTGTTTACATTACAGATAAATTTCTTCCGCCCAACCACAGCCTTTTATCCATAGGTAACCTTATATACGCACCAAATGTGGAAATTAACGAAAGTATTTTTCTACTAGGATCTAAAACTCTAAATGGTAACTACTTTGCCAAGAATATATCTTCATCGGTTCTAGTACGAGGCTACCCTCTCTCATCTTTTATTGGCCGAAATATGGGTGTTATAAATCTAGAGTATCAATTTCCTCTGAACCATATATATAAAGGAAATGGGACTCTGCCATTTTTCTCGAAAAGACTAAAAGGAGCCATTACTTTAGATAGTTTGCTTTTAGATGGAGTTTATGTAAATTATGACACTGCTAAGTACTCCTATGTAAAAAACAAATCATTTTCATCCATAGGCGCAGAAATAAAATTAGACACTCAGGTGGGGTATCACTTTCCTCTTACATTTCTATTAGGTGTTCACTATGGTTTTAATAAGTCCGCTGGCGGTCAAAGCCCTTACTTTACTCTAGGCTTCACTATACCCACTTTTTTATAAATACAGACTTATCGGATGACTGTAAAACTCACACCTACTTCAGAAGCAAGTTCATCAAATACCTTTACGTTGGCAGAACCATCGTAGTCAGTACTACTTCCACCATTTGAATGGTATACAGACACAGACATTTTTTTGTTAATCTGATAGTTTAAAGATTGTGAAGCTTGGTAGAATAACTTCTCCGCCCCTTGATAAGTGTATGCTACCCCGTAGGCCATAGATGCTGATAAAGAGATATCATCTGTAAATCCATAAGATAATCCTCCTGTAGGAGTTAAAGAGTACTTTATATTGGCTTGGTTATTTGAATCTCTAGTATATTTGTGGAAATTACTTTTTACGCCTAAACCTAAGCTTCCTGATAATTTAGTCCCTTTTATGCTGGAAAAGCTTATTCCTTGCCCAATAGCTACAGAAGTATACAAACCTCCATCTTCTCTGGAAACTTCATTTGTAGGTATATATGCAGAAACCGACGGGCGGTATAAAACACCTTTACTTAACTTTATAGATTTATATGAAAGCTTTACAGGAATGTTATTTACAGTGACATCTGTATTATTCTTTAACTCATTAGAAATAGAAACATTAGATGAAACTTTAAATTTTTCAGATAAGGTATATGAAGGGAGAAAAGAAATACCTAAGCTTTGAGAAGCTGCATAAGAACTGTTTCTTAAAAGGTTTGTTGAAACATCAACAGAAGTGGCTACGTTTAATTTTTTAGCACTCTTACTCTCTTTGTTTTCCAACTTTTCAATTATAGTGTTTGATTGTGCGAATGCTGAAGAAACAGCTAAAACGCTTACGGCTGATAATACGCCTATGAAACTCCCCCTTAATATTTTCATTTCCCCCCCCCGAAAAATGTTCCCCCTTGGCGACGGCTTCCCCTAGAAGCTGACACCTATTCTATTATCAAGATACGTACCAACCCGTCAAACGTAAGTAACTGTAATGACTATTGATTTTGGCAGACATAAGCAAATCTTATGGATAGGTAACTCTTTCAAACTACAGGCTTTTTTCAAGTTGATTAAAATTTAAAAGATTGCACTAACCCAAATGAGTATATTTTTAGGGTTAAATTAATTTTCGGCCGTGTAAAGATTACAGTACTCATATGGGACCAGGGTCAGTTTGCCATCAATAAACTTGGCCTTAAACCCGTTGAGAAGCGCTGCTTTTTGCTTTAGCAAGGCTTTTCCCGAGGCATACAATCTTTTGTATTTTGAATGAGTTGATTTGAGTGTAGGTGGTTTGAAGCCTGGTATTCCAATTGACACCTTTCCTTCCATGGGAGATCAGGGGCTAGCCGCCCCTGAAACCCGCAATTCTTCAACATCGTGTTGAAGAATCTAAAGGTAGTTAGTTTTCTTCAAGTCATTATGGATTTTTCTTTTAGATTCCCCCACACGACGTGGGGGAATTGGTGGGTTCGGGCCGACTTTAGGCCCGATCTCCCATGGATGGAAAGGAACCAATTGGAACACCAAAAGCTCAAAGCCACCCACTCAAAAATCAAAATTTTAATGAATTTTTATCTATCTAATATTCAAACTCACCTGGATCAGGCAAGAGGTCTACCAGACACTCTCTCCAGTACTCTGGGACTTCCATTGAAAACTGGATAGCAATCTCAAATGTACCCTTACCAAGATGCTTGGCTCTAGTAATATGACCATCTAGATCTAAATTCATTTGCGGTAAAAACAAAGCTACCGGACGGCCTATTAAAGTTTCCAAAGATAATGTTACTTTTAAATCTCTCTGAACAATATTCCCTCTTTCAATCTGTACTAAGAAGCCACTTGGTGAGGCATCAATAATTACCCCAGTGTCTGCAATCATATTATAATCATCAAGTGCCGTGAGTTCTGAGAATCTTACGCCTTCTATACTTTTTCTTTCTGCTATTCTTCTTTCCATTCTACTCACCAAATCCTTTTCATTTGCTATAAACTACTTTTCGGCATGACTAGACAAAAGATGAACTCTTTTTTTTCACTTCAAATATTTCAATAACTTAGTGGGAGTATTTCTCAATTTGAAACAGAGATATCTTTTGGATGATCAACAAATTCATCTGGCCAAAATACCGGGCGATCATCAGTGATATCCATCATTCTTTTTAAGGGAACATAAGCTTTTAACAAGTCATCACGCTTCAACTCTACAACAGGAGATAGGTTCTCTAAAGCTGATTTGATCTTCTCTAAAGTATTTAACTTCATATAGGGACAGTCTTGACAGCCACATCCTTCTTTACCAGGGGCCAATATAAACTCAGCCTCAGGTCTCTGCTTTTGCATCTGATGAAATATACCTGGCTCTGTGGCAACAATGAATTTCGTAAAACTTTGATCATTAACTTCTGACAACAATTTAGATGTAGAGCCAACAACATCAGCAAACTGTAAAACTGCAGGTTCACATTCTGGATGAGCAAGAACTTTTGCTTCTGGGTGGCTTTGTTTAAGCTGAAATAATTTTTTTGCTGAAAACAAAATATGAACTTCACAAGCTCCATCCCACATTATCATTTCTCTATTTAATTTTTTTGCTAAATAGCCACCTAAATTTTTATCTGGGCCAAATAGTATGGGACGATCTTTTGGCATGGCCTTTACAATTTTTTCTGCATTAGATGAAGTGCAAATCACATCTGATATGCTCTTCACTGCCGCACTAGAGTTAATATAAGTCATGGCTAACCCTGTTGGGTGCTCTTTACGCCATTTTAAATAGGCATCATAAGGAGAAGCTTCTACCAAAGAGCAGCCTGCTTGTGCATCTGGAACTAAAACAGTTTTATGTGGGGCCAGTACCTTTACACTTTCTGCCATAAAGTAAACGCCAGCTAAAAGTAATACTGGGGCCTGAGAATCCCTACCAACCTGAGCTAAATGCAAGCTATCACCTACATAGTCAGCAATATCCTGTATGGCTCCATCTTCATAATAGTGAGCCAGTATCACAGCATTTCTCTGTTTTTTTAACCTAAGTATTTCTTCTTGTATTCTCATAACTTAATTAAAACTACCGCTTTTTAGGCTTGTAATAATTGATTTGGAAACGGTGTTTAGAGAGTCAAAAATGCCTTTTCCATTTTGTGCTTCTGTTTCAAAATCTGGAGCATTCCATTTATTTAAAGCAGTACGCATTTCCGAAATAGGCAGAGCTGTAGGCAGATCCCTTTTATTATACTGAAAAACTAAAGGCACTTCGCTAATATCCATTCCCTGTTGCTCTAAATTTTTTTCTAAATTCTTTAAAGACTGAATATTCTCTTCCATGCGTTCTTCTTGCGAATCTGCCACAAACACAATGCCATCTAGGCCTTTTAAAATTAATTTACGACTAGTATCGTAGATCACTTGTCCAGGAACTGTGTATAAATGTAGCCTGGTGTTGTAACCGTGGATTTCACCTAGCTCTAAAGGTAAAAAATCAAAAAAAATAGTTCTCTCAATTTCTGTGGGCAAAGTAAATAAATCTGATTTCTCTGTATCTTGAGCCTTATGGTATATCCACTGCATAGAAGTGGTTTTTCCGCCCAAAGACGGTCCATAGTAAACAACCTTACAGTGCATCTCTTTTGTACTATTATTTATAACTGACATTATATATTTACCCTATTTTCTAAAGCTCGTCCTAAAGTGCGATGATCCACATAATCAATATCACCACCAACAGGCACACCATGAGCAATTCTTGTAACAGATACGCCCTTATCTTTTAACAGTTTAGCAAGATATAGTATAGTGGTGTCACCCTCTAAATCAGCATCAAGAGCAAAAATTAGCTCTTTAATCTCAGTTGCCTCACTCTGCCGGCTCAGTTCCACACGGCTCATAAGCTCATCAATTTTTAAATCCTTAGGCGAAATACCATCCAAAGGTGAAATCACACCATGTAAAACATGATATTGCCCTCGAAATATACCTGAATTCTCCATGGTAATAATATCCCAAGGATCCTCAACCACACAAAGCACATGTTTATCTCTATGGTCATCACTGCATACACGACACAACACACTACCTTCAGTATAGGAGAAACATTGAGTGCACTGCCCAACATACTCTTTAACATCCACTAAAGACTGCGCCATATTTTCAACTATCTCGGTGGGACTTTTTAAAATATGATAAGCTAAACGGGTGGCCGTTTTATAACCAATCCCTGGTAATCTATTAAACTCGCTCACTAGGCGAGAAAAAGAAGGCATGTTTTCAATCATAATTTATCTCTCTTCATTTCCTTATAAAGAATTTACAAACCAAAGAATGTGTCTCTAAGGAGAGTCGGGGTTGAGATATCTAGCGCAAAAAGCGAGTTCAGCGCGGAGGCCAAAGGCCGAGCACTGCATGTCTGAGCATTTTTGTGTTAGATATCTCAACCCCGACTCTCCTTAGAGACACATGGCTTCGGCGACTAACACTAGAACATTCCTGGGATTCCAGCACCGCCAGTAATTTTACCCATTTCTTCGTCATTAGTTTCTTTGGCAACTTTTAAAGCTTCGTTGGTAGCACCTAAAATCATGTCTTGTAACATTTCAGCATCACCATCTTTCATAATTTCTTCATCAATTTCTACAGATTTAACAATATTATTTCCGGTAACAACTATTTTTACAGCACCTCCACCAGATGTGGCTTCAAATTCTTTTTCAGCAAGTTCTTCCTGAAGCTTTTTCATTTTATTTTGCATTTGGTTAGCTTGCTTCATAATTTGTTGCATGCCACCGCTGCCACCGCCGCCGCCAAAACTTTTTCCTCTGCCTTTCATTTCATCTCCTTTATTGATTGTATCTCTGTCTTAAACATCTCTTGTGCTTGTATTATCATGGGGTGCTCTTCCACCATCTTACGATTGTCATCAGCCTTTTCTTTAGCTTGAATTTCCGAAGACTGCTTTGGTGTTAAACTTTCAGTTTTTTTTTCACTACCCATCTGAATATCAACACTATAACCAGGGCCCCAAAATGTAGTCATATAATTTACAAGTTTTTTCTGAAAATCCTCGTCACCAATACGCTTAAATAAAAACTTAACTTTTGGGGGCACACCAATTTTTACATTACGACCGTCAATACCACGCAAATATGTATTTTCTAATTGCGCTCCAATAAGCCCATTTACATTTTTAATTCTTAAAACTAAATCGTGCCATCGAGCATCCGGTGAAGAATTTTCTGTAACTTTAGCAGCAGGTTTTTGATCTACAATTGCTGTGGCCTTTTCTCTTACAGAATCACCTGAGTGATTTTCTTTAACCACTTCTCTAGGCTCAGCTGGGTGCTTTTTAGCTAGTTTCAATTCTTCAGTTCGGGGGTCCACAGACTGAGTTACCGGTCTTTGCCTGACCGTACGATCCATGGGTTTATTTTCCACGTTGCCATCAACCGATCTACTTGGTGCTGTTTTTTTTACATCAAAATTTTTCGTAGGCGCAACATTTGGAATTGTTTTGCTTGTAATATTTGTTTTTTCCGCTGGAGAGGAAAAATTTCTTGAAGGTTTAGGTGTAGGAGACCGTACAACTGGAGTCCTAGGCACCTGAGGCTGACTGCCCCCCACTCCTGCGTCTGAAGAGCCTTTAGCTAAAGCTAATAGATTTTCGATCCTTGGAGCTTGGCTCATTCTTAACAGAAGCATTTCTAAAACGACCTGAGCATTTTCAGAACGAGAAATATCATTAGCGCCTTTTAAAGCCATATCAAAAAGTAAATGTATGTCCTCTTGAGTCAGGCTTGCAGAAAGGTCTATCAAGTACCGCACTTCTGATTCTGGTAAATCCACAATATCAAAACTTTTTTCACCACAAGCTTTAACCAAGAGAAAATTTCTAATTTCTTCTAAGAGTTCTTTAATAAATATTTTTGAATCCACACCCGAGGTATAAATTTTAGCAACAATCTCTAAAACCTTCTGCTGATCCCTGTGCACAAAGGCATTGAGAAGCTCAGTCAGTAATACTCGATCTGTAAGTCCTAAGACATCCACAACCTTCTCTAAAGTCACCTCTTTACCACTAAATGTAATAACCTGATCTAAAAGGGATTGGCTATCTCGCAAAGATCCATCCCCTTGGCGAGCCACCATCCATAAGGCTTCTTCCGAAATTTTCACTCCGTCAGCTTCAGAAATTTCAGACAAGCGAGAGGCTATTAATTTAATAGGAATTCGACGAAAATCAAAACGCTGGCAACGTGATAAAATAGTATTTGGAATTTTTTGAACCTCAGTGGTAGCCATAATAAACACAACATGATCCGGCGGTTCCTCTAAGGTTTTTAATAAGGCATTAAAAGCACTAGTGGAAAGCATATGCACTTCATCAATAATATAAACCTTATGCTTTCCAAAAGAAGGCATATAGCCTACGCTCTCGCGCAGTTCACGAATGGACTCAACTCCGTTATTGGAAGCCCCATCAATTTCCATGACATTCAAACTGCGGCCTCTAGAAATATCTTGGCATTCTGTACACTCATCACAAGGTATAAAATCTTTAGCATGAGGGCATCTTAGGGCTTTTGCTAAAATTCGAGCTGATGAGGTTTTTCCAGTTCCACGAGGCCCGGTAAATAACATGGCATGAGGCAAGCGTTCGTTTTTAAGAGCATTTAAAAGTGTTTGGCTAACATGAGACTGCCCCACTAATTGTGAGAAATTCTTTGGCCGCCACTTTCTTGCTATTACCTCGTAAGACAATCTTCCCCCAGAAAAAAAGATTTTTGAAAGCCTACTAGTTTTATTTAAAGACCATTAATTGACTAAGAAATTTTAAGCCCTTAAAGGCTGTACTTTCAAATCTAGGAGCTTACCAGTGAACTTTTTTATAAATTTAAACAATATAAAACTAAGTGTAACCGGGCGCCCCATATCACATATTTCCTAAGCTACCGTTGCTTCCTTCCGGACCTGGCGGGATTTGCAAAGGCCATATTGTATGGGACCCAGCTACGCTGTGTAATTTACTCTAATGCCCGTTTATTTGCCACCCCTAGAAGCGCCTGGTAAGCCGCGTAATCCTATTAAAATAAGGCAAACACTCTCACGAAGTGATTATATGATAAGCAGACCTCTTCGGCTTCCTCTCATCGCTCTATCTTCAACTTCAGCTAACCCTGTCTACAGAGCTCCATCACATGATAAATGGCAGTGGTGTAAGGCTAAAACTGGCCTTTGCCAATCCCACGCCCTAGGGACATAACTTGTCTTTCTGTACAAACCTTAAGCAGCAACTAGAAGCAAATGATCTTTTTAGTGCTATAAGTAGCTAACAAATTCAATAACTTAATAATTATTCACGCCTGGACTCCAAATTGAAATAAATAGACAAATAAGCGAAACACACTGTCTCAAACTTTAAATTTACAAATAGGTATACTCATAATGGTTTATTTAAAATGCAAAGCACATCTTAAAACCATTCTCATTTTAGCTTCCATAGTGATTTCAACTGCTCAGGTGTCTGCCTCCACTTGCCCACAAGTCTTCAGTAATCATCCAAAGACCATAAGACAGGCAATGGCAGAAACAGCCTCTAAATTTTTCAATCATATAAAAACTGTTAGAAATACTGCTCAACAAAAAAAAATTAAACGGCAGAAAGAGCTTGAAGAAAGACTAAATCCTAAATCTGATGTTGAGTTAAAATTTATTGAACTCAAAAATGAACTCCTTGAAATACTAGAATTGGGAGCTAAGTTCTCTATGGAAGAGGGTTGGGTTATCAATGACACACTCAATGGGTATGGAAAAGCAATGTTAAATAAACATTTTCCTATTGAGGCAAATAACAAACGAAAAAAGGCAGAGCCCTTTTTAACTATGGAGAAAGTAAAAGAAGTAGAACGAGCCTATGCTGTGGATCAATTTATAGAAATAGTCAATTCTCGAGAGTTACTTCCTCAAGGAGGTAGTGTACACTTTGTTGGATCAGGTTTGAAATTTTACGAGTGGATTTCCATGATGATGTTGCGTGAGGACGTAAAGATAAGTGTTTCAGAACTTCTTGACACTAAAATAAATTCCTCTCATGAAGGGCCATTTCGAGACATGGAACAATTCTTTTTTGAAGAAAAAATGCAGTTGTTTTTATGGAACAAGATTGTAGAAAATAATCCTTGGCTGATTGAGCAAAGTCACATAAAAAACTTTGACACATTTAAATCACAAATTAAAAATAGAATTACCTTAATGTTAGGGCACAAACACCTTCCTTTGCACCAAGGCCGCATGGTGAACAATCCTAAGAGATTCAAAACAATTCCACCTGTAGATTTACTAGTATCAATGCTCACCCAAAGTGATGGGCAGTTAAACTTAAATACTCCCGTGCTTAAATCTGGAGGAACAATTTGGATGAGCACTGAGTGGATGGCCATGCGTAGTGGAATAAAGTTAAATGACTCCTATTATTTGGAGTTTGAACCTGCTGTTAGAAGTACTCGTTTTCTACCAGCAGTATCTGGCGTTGGAGGGTTTGGCACAAATAAGTTAGATTTTGGAAGTTATGACATTGGTGAAAACAGTTATTTTATAAGGTCAAGAATAAATGAAAATCCAGAGACAAGCATACAAAATTACCAGGATGCACAACAAACTAATGCGTTAAATATTCTTAATAAAATCACAGTGAAAAGCTGGACTGAACAATAGTTATACTATAGTAGTATGAAGATCATTCTAATTACAAGTCTCAGGCTACTCCCCCCAGGTTTCTATTTATGAGCCTCAGTTTATACTGTCTGAAAATTTTGGGGAAATAGATCTTAATAAACACCCTATCAATTGGGTACACAGAGCATCACTTTAGCCTATTTGCGGTGAATTGTAATAATTCCTCATCACTCTTTAAAGACATTTCAAATATTTATATTTTAATTCATGATACCTTATTTCCCATGATAGTTAAAATATTGACATAAAGCTCATCTGTAATGAAAGAACAAATTTATGAAATATTTGCTCATATTGTTAGTTATCCTAGTTCCCAGTGCCAATCTTTTTGCTAAACATTGGGATTTAGCGTCTCAAGAGATAATTGCTAAAATGCTTGAAGAGCTCGGCGCTAATAAAGATAATACATCCACACACACATTAATTTCTTCTAGGCCAGTAAATGAAAATACAAAAATGCCTTTAAAAAATATAGTTCCCGCCATGTCTCAAGACATAAATTTCACAAAAACAAAATACGAAGAATTAATTGATGAAATGATTGCAAACGGAATTTCCTATGAGGAATCTGTAGAAATTGGATTAAGTTATAGTCAATTCTTATCCGAGCACAGAAAAATTCTAAAAAAGAATCAACTTATTTTTTCAAACCTTTTGCCTGTTATGCAAAAACTTGAAATCTCCATTCAACATTGGGAGAATGATAATATTTTAGATTTTTCGATTTCTGCCGCAGATACTACATTTTCATTTGTAAACTGGTCATTAGCAATGTTTATTGCCACTTCACATAGGTCTGATGATAGTGACCTTGTACTCAAGCAAAGCCTGGATGCCACTTTAAACAATGTCATCGATAACCATGTTTCATCAAACAGCGTGAAACAATAACTACAAGCTCCAAGCTATTTTCTCAAGGGCTTCTGTTTCTTGAGCCCAGTAAATATAATCTTGAAATTGTGGGAACGTGGCTGGAAAAAGTGGATCTTCATATCGTCTGGCAATCCATCCAGAATAGTGGATCATTCTTAAGCCTCTTAAGGGCTGAAAAAGTTGCATTTGGTGCTCGGGAAAATGGCGAAGATCTTTATAACCTTCCAAAATAGCATGTAACTCGCGCTCTTGTTCTTTTTCATCAGAAAATAACATCCAAAAATCTTGGGCTACAGGGCCCATACAAAAATCGTCGAAATCCATAAGGAAGAAGTGTTTTTTTAGCTCCCCTTCAAATTCTAAAATATTTCCTTTATGGCAATCTCCATGAATTCGAATAAAATCGCTGGGATCCAATAAATCTACCAACACATCTAGTATTTTTTCTGCTGCCTGCATATATCTGTATTTCACTTCAGGGGAAACCCAATGCTCTAAAATATCCAAAGCAGGGTCACCATATTGCTCCACAAGTAACTGTGGACGATGTTTGGCCCTTTTGCGTTCTCCAACATTATGGATATGAGCCAACACTCGACCTATACTTTTTAAGTCTTCCATATCCAGTTCCTGCGGCAACCGACCCCAGCCCTTAGGAAACAAAGAAAGGTAAATATCATTATGCTGAGAAATAGTGGTGTTGTTTTTTAATAACAAAGGAGCAATTACAGGCACCCCTTCTTTTTTTAAATCTTCTAAAAATTCATGTTCCTCAAGAATTGCTTTTTCAGTCCAGCGTCCTGGTCGGTAAAATTTCGCAATGACTCTTTGTTTTAAAGCTTTTTGATCTTCACTAACGAACTCGGGCTCCATATATAAATCAAAAACTCTGTTTTCGTATGAATTTAACTGAAGGTATTCACCAGTAAGTAAAAAACCCGTGTCCTCCACAGCTTGAATCACATGATCTGGAGTTAAACTATAAAATTTTTGTTTTTGTTGATTTACTGTAGCCACACACTCCAATGTGTTACTTCTACTGGGGATAAACAAGTTAAAACAGTGAAAATGCTTAAAAGATCCACTAAATACTCTGTTGATGCAGTGAAAAATATTGAAATACCTTGTTTTTCATAAAAACATAATGGGATGATTTTAAAACAGCAGGAGGAGCTAATGGATTTAACTACCCCTAATAAAACGGATTTTTCTAAACTCACACGTAAACCTAACTTAGGTTCTTATACAGATTACAGAACCTACCTAAATGATTACTATCAATTTAGAAGAACAACGGACCCCTCTAAGTTCCGCCCCTATTCCTATGCCCACTTCTCCGCAGCAGCAAACATTAAGTCCCCCAATTATTTGAAACTCATTATTGATGGTAAGAGAAACCTCTCTAAAGAAATGGTTAAAAAGTTTGCTACAGCACTCAATCTAGCAAAAAAAGACAGCTTAGAATTTGAAGCCCTAGTGAACTACTGCCAAGCCAAAGACCCTCTGGAAAGGAATAACCATTTAAAAACTCTTTCTGAAATCCGTATTGAAGAACGCATTCATGTGGGAGAAATAGATCAAAAGTCTGTGGATGAAGCCCCCAGTTGGTTATCATGGGTGCTACTAAGCTTATGCGACCAAAAAAATGTGGATCTTACTGTTGATAACATCAAAAAATCCATTAAACGAAATCTGTCTCCTCAACAAATTGAAAAAAGTCTAAAACAACTTTTAGATAATGATGAAATTGAATTTGATCATGAATCCAAAACCTATTCTAAAAAATTGAACACCAATCATGACGCCCAGAAAATTCCACCGGAAATGGTTAGAAAACTACAATCTGAATTGATTTACCTTGGATCGGAATCTCTGTTCCAAGATCAACCCGAAGATCGTGAGTTTGGCACAGTATCTCTGTGCCTCACCAAGAAAGAGTTTGATGAGCTTAAGTTTGAACTCAGGCATTTACGAAAAAAAATCTATAAAGATAATTTAATTAATCGTGAAGACAGCAAAGGTGATCAGGTTTTTCAATTAAATATTCAACTATTTCCGTTAACGGAGTCCATAGAAACTAACTAAATTTTTGATCCCGGTTTCTATTACTCGTCTTTAATTTCCAGACTATTGTTATCTTGTTTATATGGGGCTCTGGCAAGCTGGAAGCGCTCACCCGCAGGGTGATGCCAGCAAAGCAGGAGCTGTGCCCCTTAGAAGCAAGATAACAATAGTCTGGAAATTAAAGACGAGTAATAGAAACCGGGATCAAAAATTGAAGCTTGAAACTAAAGGGTCATGGTCGGATAAGCGACCCATAAAATCAGAATTATAATGAATAACATCCAATTTAGGTTTACGACTTAACATTTTTTGATTTACGTAAATATAATCTAAGGGCTGAGAGTTCCCATTATAATTTGTAGTGTAACGATCATTCACCGAAACAAGGTCCGAATAAGACATTAAGTTAATTAAGGCTCCACCTTCTAAGGCCTTCATGGGATCTTCGTTAATATAAGCATTAAAATCGCCAAGAACAACAATATTTGCCCCTGGTGATTTGGCTTCTAGAATATGCACGAACTCATTAATAGAGCTGGCCATGGCCTTTCTTGGACCTTCTGAACGAAAAACTGGTGGTTGTATATTTGACCACAAAGAGGTGTCACCAAGCTTGGATTTAAAATGGTTTCCCACAATAAATAATTTTTCTCCTTTATACTTAAACTCTGAAATTAAACTCCTACGTGTGCGAGCAAATGCCTTAGTGTTTGGATAAACGCGTGATGGGTTTACTTTTAAAGAACCATTTTTACCTACTTTAGCTTCTGTTAACTGATCTGGGTTTCCTTTAGGGATAAAAGATAATTTTTCCGGGTTATAAATCATGGCTACACGAATATTTCCACCAGGAATTCCACCTTCACCATGAACAACGGGATCTATATTAATGTATTTGTACTCAAACTTTTCACATGGAATAGCTGCAATAAGATCTTCTAAAGTTTGCTTTGCTGAACTGCCTCCGGAGTAATCAGAGCCATTATCATCTTGAATTTCCACAAGGTTTAAAATATCAGGACATTTTAGATAGTCCTGAATCAATCTACCAATAGCCTTCATACGTACTGTATTTACCGCAGATAAATTTTCCACATTAAATGTGCTAATGGTTAGATTATCGGAATGGGATAGTAATTTTGTCGCTTTCTCTAATGAAAGTTTATATTTTCCAGTGGATTTTGTGCTCAGTAAATTCTGTGGTTTTGGTAAAGCAAAGACAAACTCACCGTTGCCAAAGATATTTTGTTCGTAACTGATTACTCCTTGCATAGAACCCTTAAACTGCTCTCCCACTCTGTAAAGTCGTCGCTCGTCTAAACCTCTGGTAAAATGATTTTTAGTTACTTGAATAATTTCTGGATTATAATCTTTGAAATTATGATCCAGAAAAATCCCACCCGCTTTAGTTTTATAATTAAATTTGCGTGCACCATTGGCGACCATGTATAGACTCAAATGCCCCTTCGCCCGGCCACCCTTAACTTGACTCTCGTAAGATTCGTAACCTCCGCGAAAACCTGTTATAATGGGGTTGTGAAGCTCCACTCGCATGCCCTCTAAACTTTCCCAAAAATCTATACCATCTTGTAAATTCAAATAATCTTTAAGATTTAAGTCACCACCTCGGTAAGTGGATATATTTTTTTCAGGAATTCTACGCCCACCAACACCTAAGCGAACGAGCTTTGGTAATGGATTGTTCTTTGATAGAATTATAATATCACTTTCTGATTGCAGTTTTAAAGTTGTTCGGCTAAGACCATCAATAGAAAACTCCTCGTAAACCACCCCTGCAGCAGTGACCTCATCTCCTAGCTTTAAACTCGATACAACATTGGGTACTTTTACTACAATAGCATCAGAGGTGTCTTTACGACCATCCCCTTTGGCCTCTTGAATGATAAACTCATAGGCCTTAGGATACTGTGTTTTAACACCCTCTGCTGTTACAATACCTGTAAGTGTTGCTCTTTGCCCAATCCATTCAGATTTATGTCGAGCCCCCTGCACTTCATAAATTTTCTTAACACCAACATCACCAATAACAAACTGAGTAACTGTAGCCCGTTTCTCAAGAAGGTAAGGCAACTCATTCACATCTAAAAGATATTGTCTTAAGGCTTCTTTAGCTGAAAAGCTTTGGTCAGAAAAATGAAATGTGTGGCTAAGACCCGCACCGTATCTATAACCAGGAAAAACATCTCCGGATGAAAAATAATACGAACTAATGGCTACCTGATAATATTTTTCTCTATCGAACTTTTTATTATTTAAATCATTAAAATAGGAGTACTGTGTTTCCCCACCCACTCGATGGATATGGTACTTAAGACCATCCACTTGCAAGTTCAGTTTATCATGGGCGTTGGTTCTATTTTTAATAAACTTAATAATATTCTTTCCACGCATAGAACCTAAGTAAAAAATATCTTTTTCACCATCTGGGAAAATCGCCATTACCTTATCTATTTCTTCAGAGCTCATCCCAGGCTTCACAAAAATGCCTTCTCCTGAAAGAATGTCCTGCGAAGGATATAAAACCACATCAAGATTTTGTTGCAAACGAATTGCACTTGTCATTAGATTTCCAGCCACAATGGATTTTTTTTCCACATTGTGATCTAACATCTCGTAGTTTTGTATAGAATTAGACTGATGTTTTTGAGAGCAGCTAATAAAACTAACAAAAACTAGAGTATAGATGAAAGCCTTCATGGCTCAACACCTTCGAGGTCGCTCACCTTAAAATCTATAATATTCCAAGAAGGAAATGTATTCACTTGTGACTCGTAACTTAAAGCAAAAATAACCTGATCACTAGAAATGTCTGCTGGTAATTTTAACCACTCAGAAGTAACCGGATCCCACCCTTCAGACTTTGGAACTTTTTGAAACTCAAGCTTCTTCCATTTTAAATTTTCATATCCAATGGATTTATGATATTCAGCAAATAGAATATGAACCAACTGATTATTCTCAACATCTTTATAATGATTTATAGCTTGGCTTACTTGCACATAAGAGTATGGGTTGATGTTTACAATACTCTCATCTAAAACAAAAATAGTTTTTCCAATAAGAGGATCTCTATTTCGTCCACGATAAGAGGAGAAACTTAACTGCCTACGTCCTTCGTCATATTTATAATCAGCAGGAACCCCTTTTTGAACGAGCTCGGTCAGCTGAGTATTATGGTTAATTATATTGTTTAACAAAGGTCGTCCATAATAGGAGTATAAACTCAATTTACTTAACTTGATATTTTGAAATTTTTCGTACTTCAAAAATTCTTTAACAATAACAGTGAATAAATTCTGAAGTTGTGAGGTATCCAAACTCAAAAACTGAACTTTGTTTAATTCATTTAGTGTTCTGTGCAGGCGTCTTAAAGAAGCACCATCCAAGGGGTTTTTGTCTAAAACCATAAATTCAGTTTTAACTTTGCTCAGTGTCTTGGTAAATAATTCTTTATTTTTTGAGGTGCTTTTAGAAAAAAGCACAGTTTGATTGATTTTATTAATAACACTATCTATCTCAAGGAGAATCTCTTTAGTTGACGGTGAGTACACTAAAGAAGGAGATTCCTCCTTTGCACATGATGCATTCAAGCCTAGCAAAATACTTATCATGCATATCAGAATAAAGTTGCTCTTCCTAAGGATCACAGGCTCAGAACTCCTGTCTCATCAAAACTATAGTCAAAGTATAGTCGTAGTTGAATATCTGTATCATCAAACTGACTTAGATTATTATTGCTTCTCAAATCATTAGCATTTGTAAATACTTTATTTTTTGCTTTACGGTATTCGAAATCAGGTCGTATTTTAAATTTTCCATATTTAATGACTGATCCTATACTTAGGCGCGTAAGCCCGCCGTGAGACTCTCGCTCAAAGTTTGTTCTTAACAGCTCAGCAGATGTGGGGTCGCTAAAAATAAAATTTTCGCCTTGATGTTTTAAAGAAATGTAAGGTGTCGATGTTTCGCTGAGGCGAATACCTAAAGTTAACATTAATGCAGCATCAGTTTTCCCAACCCATTTTTGTGTATCACCATTATCATCCCAGTAATAGGGTTCAAAAGTGGTTGTTTTTTCAAACCAATTCGAGGTGCTAGATAATCTCCAAGGTTGTTGCCCAGCACTGGTGGCCGTTAGCTCAGCTTCCACAACCATATTGGAAAATTGTGAAATTAAATAAGCTGAGCCCGCACTTTCTATAAGAGCACCTGTTTCTTCTGAATTATTATGATGAACGATATCGAAACTTCCATAAATATTTTTTCTAGAGAAAGATACTCCTGCTTTTCCACCAAAATCTTCATGCCTTTCCCAAACTAAGGATGTGGCGTTATTTTGTAAATCAAAAGTAGGGTTGGCTGGGTAATCAAAGCTAGCAGCTCCAAAAGCTATATATGTAAGGATTCTTTCCTCAGACCCAAACTGAAATAAAAAACCTGGAATAGTTTTTGATATAACTTTTAGATCTGTCCCTTGAGTTCCATCCATTGTTGTGGGAGCACCTGATACAAAAAAGAGCCTGGTAACATCATAAGTATCGAAAGTGCGACCTACATTACCGCCAAAATTATATGGGTAGAACTCGACAGAGAGGCTGTCCGACGCCTTCCAACTGATATATGTTTTATCAGAATCTAAATCAAAACCAAGGCTTGTACCTCCATTATCATAGTCACTAGTTTGTAACTCCAAATCTGCACTTAAGCTTAAATGCTCGTAACTATGCTGAATACGCCATTCAAATTTTGATGTTTTGTTTTTAAATCGGTTTTCTTCTGGCGATGTTTCAAAGCGAAACGATAAACTTGTATCCTTTGTGAACAAATATTTTGCCGAGATATCTAAGCGAACCTCATCACCAAGTTCTGATTTTCGCCCCTGACTATATATGGGTTCTTCATAACTAAATGTATCTAAATATAAACGAGTTTCCTCCGCGTAAGCTAGAGAACATACCATGGTAAGCAATAATACAACTGACTTCATCTCCCCTCCAATCCCTGCCTCTATTTACCTTGAAAGTTTTCAAAAAACAAAGATTTTGTAAAACTCGCTGTAGCGGCGTGCTTTACCAGGTCACCTGTATTTGAAATTATAATTGGATCTTCTTTTGCCTGTAATTATTACAATAGTTTAAGTAATTTTTGCAATTCACCTCTTTTTCAGCAAATAGTGCCTCTAATTAGGAATATTGAAAGAATTACATCCTGGGGGACAGGACGCATCAATAGAAGGGGGATCTACTTATGCAAAAAACAATAGTCAAAACCACTTTAGCAGTACTTGTTGGAGCTTTATTAATAAGCTGCAACAGAGCATCTAACCAAGAGGAGTACTCTTCTGAAGAGTATCCAAATACTTCTCACCCTTATTTTGAAGACAAAATAAATCCAAGATTTGCTTCAGAGATTATTCCAGACCCAAATAAAGTTTACTTTGTCTTACCAGCAAGGTTAAATGTACGTTCAGGTCCAGGCACAAAGTTTGATATTCTTGGGGTACTCAACCGTAATGATGAAGTTATTGTTTTACAAAATCACAGCGGAGAATACGCTGAAATTGAAATTGTAAAATCAGTTTCTGTTTTTACTGGCGCAGAACATTACTATATCTCTAAAAAGTACCTCAGCCCTAATAAAGCTACGGCAAATCAATCAAAGGGTTCAAAAGATAGTTCAGAATATTTTATGGTACAAAACTTAGCCACTGAAGTTGTACGTATCTACAAAAGATCTTGTAATAGTTGTGCCCATAAACTTATTTTTGAAGAAAATATTGCTGTGGGTGAAGAAGCTAACCGTGATACACAAACGGCAGTTGGTTATTTTCATATTTCCAGTTGGTCTAAATTTTATCAAGATGGCGCTGGCAGTTACCCTTCTTGGTATGATCCTAAATACCCAAGCTTACCACCGGCAGGCTCTTCTTACACAAAATGGATCTCTAATAAAGTTATGCCTTACAAGTCGGCAAGTGCTCGTGGCGCTTTTGGTTGGTACACGGCAAAGGTAGCGCCCAACTCTAGATATCAATGGACTCATGGAACCATTGGCTGGGGAGCTGATAAATCTACTTTTATAGAAATTTCTAGAAAGTTTTTCGCTAACCTCTTTGCTGATCCAAGATCACATGGTTGCACGCGTACAAACAATGAAGCCATTGCTTACATAAGACAAATGCTTCCCACTGGATCTGCAATAATTAAAATTTATGCTAAAGAAGCATATGCTGACTTAGAAAGAGTGAGATATAACCAACAAAGTGAAGACTGGGATTATATATTAACCACCAATGGTGTTCGTAGAGATGGTGAAAAGGCAGAAAGAGCGCACGTTTTAAAAAACAAAACTGCTCAAAGCAAATGGCTAGAAGAAGGGACTTATACTGTTGATAAATATCCAAATGCAAAACCATTTTCATTCGGTGGAGGCGCTACAAACAACACCAACGGCAATGTGTACAATTACAAAAATAAAGAAATGCAGGGCGTATTCTTAGTGGATGAAGGTAGATTGGTAAAATATAAACACCCAACACCAGTATTAAAAGGTGGTTATAAAAAACAATTATTCCCTCCCTACATGCTTGCCTCTAAAAACACCAACTACACTATGCCAGTGTGTGGCCCATGGGGTTTCGGCGACATAGAACTAAACGGAGACGAAGACTTAGACGAAATGGACATCTGCCGCCTAGGCG
The DNA here is from genome assembly GCA_018663505.1 of Pseudobdellovibrionaceae bacterium. Classification (GTDB taxonomy): domain Bacteria; phylum Bdellovibrionota; class Bdellovibrionia; order Bdellovibrionales; family UBA1609; genus JABJQG01. Next base: position 75,802 of record JABJQG010000058.1, read on the forward strand.
GACGCCGCTAAAAAGGTGCCAGGCATCTTTTGCGGATGTGGTGTGTTAAATTAATCCACATTCCCAAAAAAACAGCTGTGTGCAACAAATTTCATTGCACACAGTTTTACGAATATCAAATATAAACAAACTACCAGGAGGTACACATGAAAATCATTTTAGTATTTACAATTACCCTATTCTCACTATTAGGAAATGCAGCCACTCCCGTGGACATCGGTGATTTAAAACAGTTGGGCCGTGAACTCGCTCCTTCCAAAATCATTTTTATTAAACACGAAATAGTACATGCCACAGAGCCAGAGGAAGAGACACGCTATAACAAAATAATTGGCAGGGGATATACAATCATACAAGACAGCGGCGAAAACTTTTACATTGAATATTCAAAAGGCAACACTTTCGAACTAATGGAGAGCACTCTTCTAAAAATTATTAACGAAATTTGCTTTCTAAACTCAACTCATTTGCAACCCCACGGAATGAGCTACTGCCAAGTAAAATACTAAATCAAAAAGTGCCAGGCATCTTTTGCGGATGTGGTGTGTTAAGTAAACCCACAACTGTCAAAAACCCCTGGCCCTTTTTTACTTTTTTTGTTTGTGAGGCAATGCTCTATTTACTCCTCAGGATATTCCCAAACTATATGTTGTAAAGACCTAAAACCAAAAGGCTGTTGCTTTTCTGGGTCCACACTCACTTCAACTCCTCTAATGTCCGGAGCTCCATAAACTTGAAGGCGTGTAAAGTTTGGAAGAGGCCATTCCATATCATATGGAGTCTGTGCCATAATTGGATGGTCGATGATCAATTTGTGATGATCTCCCTGAATCAGAAGTACTGGTTTTTTAAATTCTATTACATGTTTTTTTAATGCAGCAATAAAACTCTCAAAACCTTTACGGTCTTCAGGTTTTTTTTCAAACCCAGGGTTGGCATGCATCACAATTACCATGGCTTTTACCTTTTTAACTGTTGCTGTTTCAAAGGTGTCTTTTAACCATGTTAAAGTTGCCAACATTCGGCCCTGATGCTCTTCAGGCATAATAATATTATTGTCTGAGCCAACAATATGTAAAGTAACGAACTGAATTTCGTTCTTTAGCCATCTTAAATTTTCAGAAGACTTTGTAAATGTAGACATCAGGCTTTGCTGTTGAACAGGAAATTTATTAGTGCCAAGACTCCAAGCAGTTGAAAAAAAAGTTTTTCGAACGTTGGCTAGAGCTTTCATAGGGTCAACGTCAACACGATGGCAATCTGTCCAATCGTTATCCCCAGGCGTATAGATAAATGGAACTGGAAAACTATTAAATAATTTTTTTGTTTTTTCTAAGTACGGAAGTGTACAAGGTGGTTCTCCACCTCCAAGATCTCCAACATGCACGACAAAGTCTGCTTTATTACTCCTAACTTGTTCAATAAGTTTAGACATCATCTTATCACTGCCCTCAAAATAAGGTGCATCTCCAAATGCAACAAATTTAGTGGTCGTGGCTACCGCACTTTGTGCTAGTAGTAAAATTTGTACTAATATGATCAATCGCCCCATTATCCCCTCCTACAAAGATTTTGTTATGACGAGATCAATCTCACATTGGAGAACCATTATGGCAAGAATTTGGGCTTAAATATGTGGGCAAATTAATGACCAATTTGTGACATTTTGCCACAACCTTTGCCATCAAGGACTACAGAGGATTAGGAAAAGCTAATGTATAATAAATAACTCCCTGCATCCGCAAAAGATGCCTGGCACCTTAGAGGAGGGACTCTAGGTCTTGGTAGTCTACGGCTCTTTTTTCGTTGTTGATGTTTATGATGTATAAGATTCCTCTGACTTTGTATTCGTTTTTGTAGGTGGGGTCGTAACCGCGGGCTTGCATGATTTGATCTAAGAGTCGTCTTTGATACTTGTATTTGGTGGAGTTGAAGTTGCCTTCTATTTGTGCTACACAGCCTCGGGTGGCCATGAAAGGGTAATATGGTTTTCCTTGGCCTGTGGAAGTGAAACCTGTACCATGAATGCGAAATGCCGAGCGGCCGTTATTGCGTGACTGTACCGCTTGTTGCCACCAAGGTAAATCGTAACTACTCGCAGGTAACAACTGCTTTTGTTTTTGTTCTGCCTCGGATTTTGCCACGAAGTTTAAAATTATTCTTCTGAATTTTCCATACCTCATTTTTTTATTAGCCTCAGGCATAACACCGTTCATTAAAAAAATACCCGAAGGGGTATCTCCGTCAATTTTCCAATAAGGCTTCTTCTTACGTGAGTACCCTAAAGATGATTGGCTCCACGCTTCTCCCTTATCATTCTGAACAACATTACCGTCTTTATCACGCATTAAAAATCGACAGGGGTACTGGCGATCTTTTCTACAAAACATATAAAGCCTGACCGTATCTTTGTATCTACCTTTAGAGAACTCGTTTAAATTAGGTTGAAATTGAAATATATCTCGAAGTTCATCTTTACTTGGTGTCATTTGCAATGCCATTTTCTCAGGTGCGCAAAGTTCAGGGTTAATTTTCTCAAAATTTAAAATTCTATTAATATCCCCTGCGTACAAACATAAACCTTTTTGACTAGGAGCTGTTAACAACATATTAGATAGTTCATTTAACGCTTCAATATCTAACCTATCCATAGGTGATTCCAAACTCTCTTTCAAGAGGTAGTACTGAATTTTCTGTGCGGTAGATAAATTTAAACCCCGCACTTGATCTAAAATGCTCTCTAAAATCAAAAGAGATTGTTCGCTTAAATTACTAATCGATTTATTAGGTTCTAAATCAACCTGAGAACTCCCTAAATCAGCATCATTTGCTAATTCCAAAAGAGACTGAAATACATACTTAATCTGCTCTTCACATGAAAGCACTGTGGAGATACACATTTGCGGTATTTGCCCAGCAACAACCGAACGTTTGTAATAATCAATCAACCATTCCTCTTCGTAATCTAAATTAATACTCTGAGCAAAAGTAAGAGTTGAAAAAAGTATCACCAACATTGCTGTTAAAAACTTCATAGAGGCTCCCCGTAGTAGGTAAACTCTTATTAAACCATATATAAAATACTATGAATATTTGGACTGGCGATTGGTCCGATGGAAATTACGTAGAATTTTGATTTACTATATCAATCGCTAGGAAAATAATACCACTTTCAAATAAGAACCCTATGGTAGCTTTTACAGGTTCTTTATGACAACAGTTGAAAGAGCCCCTTTGCAGAACCAGTTTTATGGTGTATAGCCTTTTAGCTTCGATTCAGGCACCCAGAACTGACCGAGTACTCCACAACGCTGAAGTATTTTAAGTTTAAAATAATGTATG
>JABJQG010000014.1 GCA_018663505.1 Pseudobdellovibrionaceae bacterium
CATACATTATTTTAAACTTAAAATACTTCAGCGTTGTGGAGTACTCGGTCAGTTCTGGGTGCCTGAATCGAAGCTAAAAGGCTATACACCATAAAACTGGTTCTGCAAAGGGGCTCTTTCAACTGTTGTCATAAAGAACCAGTTTTTTCCACTTCGATAACTTGAGCAAGACGAGTAGGGTCATCCACTTTATACGGAGCAAAATTATTCGAGAAAGCACTAGCTCCAAATAAAACGGTAAGAGTAATGATTAATTTTTTCATATTTTTCCTTTGTTAGATGATTACTGTAAATGAAGTTAACATGGGACACTTTTTGGCACCCACCATGAGTGCTAAAAAGCCTTCAGTTTCAATTCGAATACAACATGGCTAGAATATGCAATCTGAAGCCCATTTTTTAAGTAATATTAGAAATATTGTGATCTAAATTAATAAGTGAATTATAGTAGTATCAACTAGTTCAGACTTTGTTTTAACAGGATTTACTCATCGATTATTCCATATAATGACTGCGACATTATTGAATACTTAAGGGTAATTAAATTTACAAATCTTAAGTAAGAATATATTGGAATAGCTGGGTTTCATAGGAAGCCAGTGAATCCTGTTTTTTGTTGGATGAGTTTTTCTACTAGTCTTAAGACGGAATCATGATCTTTGCCAATGAGGATAAACAGGTAACTGTTATTTGGCCTTAAATAAGAGTAAATTGCATTATTGTTTTTTTTGTATTCGTTGTTTATGAGTTTATATAAACTGTTCGGTAGTAATTGATGCTCTGAAATTTTGTTGATATTTTTTGGATGTATCAGTGCTAGGGTGTTTAAGTGTTTATTTTTTTCTAGAGCTGATATAAATTTGGGATGATTCCAGCTTCCTTCAGATCTGTACATTGAGTTTGGTATTATCATTTGACGTAAAGGATTCGAAAATCTCTTCTTGTAGGAACTGTCTCCTACAAGAATAAAATTCTTGAGGATCAAGGAAGGGGCAGTGATCCTACTACCAAAGGTAGATTCTATGGTGTCTAAATAAAATTGAAAAAAATCAGGTGAGTAAAGACTTTGTTTGTTACTTAGCATTGTAGTTACTTCAGGTAGAATAGCCTTTGCGGTTTGATCAATATAGAAATCATTATAAAATGAATTTTTGCGGTTTAGGTACTTGTTCCATTGTTCGGGAGAATTTAAGAGTTTATTGATGATTCCATTCCCTAGAGCTGTGGCTAAGCTTTCATTTAAGAGATTAAGGGCAGGTTTTGCAGAAAGCCTTTTAGATGATTCAAATTTATGTGAAAACTTTTTGAATTTGTTTGTGTTAGAGTTGTGGTAGAAGAAATGGCACAACTCATGTATAGCTACGTCCATACGATCCTCTGGTTTTTCATCTATAAAAAATTCAACTACCGAGTACTTCTCTATTTGTTGACCGCTTGTGGATTCATTTTGAACTAAATTGGGACGATAATAAAAATTAAAAGGTATCTTAATATCCTTATTCAGCGAGGCTTCGTAGAAATTATAGAATTGATTTATTTTATTTACGATGTCTGGGCGATTAAGCAATTGGGTGGATTTATTAACAAACAATTGGCCCTTAGCTTGTACTTGATTATTCCACCAATTAAGAAACTTCGGGTAGAAGTGAGATACCACTAGTCGAGCCTTAGCCTTATCTTGTTGGGTAAGAAGTATATCCAATCGCTTGAGAAAATCTTCTATGTTTTTAGATTGTAACGAGGTAATTCTGAGTTTATTTTGTATATTAACATTGGTATTTTTTATATTAAATCGGTCATACTCTAGTGAGTTAATTTGATAAGAGACGCTATAGCGCTGCTTAAGGTTTCTCCAGTCTTTTATAAGTTCTTGATCTTTTTTTAACTTTAGAAATTCTAAATCCCATAGAGCTTTATAATTTTTCGAACTGCAAGCTCTGAGGCTGTCACTAACACAGTCGAGTTGATATATAAAGTTAGCAAATGGATTGAATGCAGTATTAATTCTTACATTTGCAAGTATTTTAGAATGGGTAAAAAGAATGAATAGTATTAGAATGGTCTTCATGAATCTCCAAGAGTGGTTATATAATGAAAAATGAATAAGCTACCTAGAATCTGCACACTAAATGACATAAGTTTTAAATAGATGATCAGGATTATATAGACAAGTATTTAAAGTGATAATAAAATTAATATATGACAAATACACTTTTATTTTTAATGGTTTTGCATATTATAGTGTTTCATGTGGATGAATTCTACTTTCATAGAAAGCGTAAGCTTTGCCGAAACGAGGTTTTGGGTATATTTGCAGATGGTGGTTTTTACCTCATTCCACTGATTGTAGCTATTTTTGCGCCAGTAACTGAGCTTTGGAAAACCATATATATAATTATGGCCACATTGTCGATAATATCTGTTATTAAAAACGAATGGTTTTACGGCGAAGATATCACTCGAGAAGAAAGGTTGGTGCATGCAGCTCTTTATGTATTGCACCCAGTGCTTCTGTTTACATTTTACCACTCTTGGACCGAGAATTATTTTGTCCATAACTTAAATTTTTGGATAGTACAGATAGTTTACTTGGGCTTTGGCACAAAAACTCTAATACACCAAATTATTTACTGGAATTACTTAAGAACTGATTGTCAGTAATTAGTGGAGCTTATCATACTCAGCCTATAAGCAATAGTTGCTTTACTTGTCTTTTTCAAGAGTAACGAGTAGTTCTTTTAAATCACTGTCTAGCTCACAGTGGATGTTCAGTCTCTCGCCAGATATAGGGTGTGTTATAGATAAAAAATGACAGTGAAGAAACATGCGGTGGAAGTTGTAATTTTCTCTAAATGTCTTATTCAACCAGCCCTTTCCATAATTAACATCGCCCACGATATGGTGAGCATCAAAGGAGAGATGACGGCGGATTTGATGTTTGCGGCCCGTGAAAATCTCAAGCTCTAAAAGTGAGCACTGAGGTTTTTGAAACTCCTGAATCACTCGAAATTTTGTTATGGCAGTTTGTTTTTCTTTTTTTTCATTTGAGAGTTCTCTATTGTAAACTCCTTCGGCGGGCAGGTTACCTCGACAAAGACTCGTATATTTTTTAATTGAACTGCCTTTTTGTAATTCATCCTGAGCCAGCCGGGCTACCTCTGATGAAAGCGCAAAAATAAGACATCCAGAAGTTCCACGATCCAAGCGGTGAATAGGGTAAACCTTTTGACCAAGTTGGTCCCTGAGATCTTGTAGTATGATAGGTGAATCTCCAGCCCCACGAGTCTTGTGAACCACATGCCCTGAATTTTTACGAATAATACAAAGGTGTTCATCTGAATATAGGATTTCTTGCATTTATTCGTACCTAATTGGTTGGTTGATGATTCATAGTAGATTTAATTTGAATTTAATTGATTTGCGGCCATATGAAACTCATTACATATTAAAGAGGCATCTTCAATAAATCCATCTGTTATTTTCTCTCCGGACTCAAATCGTTTTTGTAATGGCAAGTATATTTGTCGTGCAAACGAACTGACCCACATATTTCTGTATAAATTTGAGGATAAAGAAAACTTTTTTGGTTCAAATTTTTTGTTAAATATTAACTGTCCAAAAACCACAGCCAAGGGTTCCTCAAGTATTTCGTATCTTTTTAGCAAGCCATTCACTTTACATTTATTTAGAAACTTATTAGTTAGCTCGGCTTTTTGCTTAAACTTTTGTTGAGCAGAAATACTGTGAATAATTTCATGTGCCACAATATCGCTGTCATCTAAATATCCATGTTTTGAAGGGTTATACCTCATCACCAAATACTTTCCTGTGGGGCTAGCATTAGTTCGGTTTAATGGAGGCCACCATGTATAAATAACTCTATAGGATAAGGGCGACTTGATATTGTAAAATTGAGAAATATTATTAAAGTATTCGCTGATTCCTGGTTTGTTTAAAGAGGCTCTAACTTTATTGATGGCTACGGAGTATTGTTCAGGACTTTTAGAAATTAGGGAGCTATAATTGGGTTTAAAGTGTACATAAAATTTTTTAAAAAATTGAAGTTCCTTTTTATTAATAATCTGAGCTAACTTTTTTAACCCCTGTTGCATACTGTTGGAGGAGTAAAATGCTTCCGCAATAGGATCGGCATTAACAGACCCCAGAGTGGAAAAAAAGCCGTTTCTGTTTTTCAAAGGACTTTTTGGTTTCTGATCAGGATCATGATAATATTTTTGTCTTATGGCTGTATATTTTTTAAAGAGTAGCTTGTCTTCTTTCTTAATACCAAATTTTTTATGCCAAAATTTTGAATATTCGACCTCAGTAAAACCAGGCCACCAGTTACTAACATTATCCATTAAGTCGAAAATGTCGGCTGATTCTGAATAAAGGACGTCAATTTTAACTGAGTTATTTACGGTCTTACTGAGTGCTGTTGAAAATTGGCTAGTCAGTAATATAATCAAAAGTAGTCTTATCATTTCCCCTCTCCTTTAAACTATAGACATTATTACCTTAGTTTGCTTAAAACTCTAAATAATACTTTATATTTAAAAGGTAAACCCCATTCGTAGAGTATATCTGATAATAGGCTGATGATATTTAAGAAATAAATGTGCGAGACATGAGTTGTATGCCATATATGTTTATGTTTAAGTGTTTGTGATTAATTATAGCTTAATTACTATTCTCTAGCTATGTTACCATAAACAAAGGAGTTAAATTATGCCTGCAGCATTTCCACATACTTATAAAGTAAATTTATCAGAAATCCACTCAGCCAAAGCAACACTGCATTGTGAACAAGCGCCAGTTGTACTTGGAGGCGCTCCGCCACAATTTGATGGCTTGGATTCTCATTGGAGCCCGGAAACTTTGTTTATTAGCTCCATAGCTCTATGCTATGTAACAACATTAGCTGCATTGAAGAAAAAACATGAATCTTTAGAAATCAGAGAAGATGATATTAATATTGAAGGTATTTTAGATAAAACTAAAGAGGGGCTTGTGTTCACACAAATAGCTTTACATGTCACTTGTTCTACTAATGACAAAGAAAAAGCCATAAGGATTTTAGAGAACGCTAAAAAGTATTGTTTAATTTCTAACGCTTTAAAATGTCCAACAGTTTTGAATTTAACTTTAAATGAGCTATAATAGATCGATGTGCATTAGTAATTCCCATATGATCCAATAATTTCATTTTATTTTGCAATATTTTGCGCCAAAAGCGAGTTCGGATCACAGCCCGAAGGGCGAGAACCGCATGTCTGAGCCTTTTGGTGTTAAATATTGCAAAATAAAATGAAATTATTGGATCATATGGGAATTACTAATCACAGGCTACTGTTCCACATCTGTATAATCAAAGGGCTTTCCACCAATACGAAACACGTCATAGTGAATCTTATTGCCATCCAATATTCCAGAGGCCAAAACTCTTGTGAGTCCAATGGTATGGTCAATATCAAACACCTTTGTACGAGGGTCCCAAGTTACAGGAACAAACTGAAAGTTGTGTAGAAGAGTATCATTATCGTTTCTCTTGGTGTTGCCTTCCTCGTCTTCACCATTATAAAGATCTGTTAATCTCATTCTAGCCACAAGAAGATTACTTGCCGATTTAAGATCATAGGAGATTGTAGTAGTTAGTTTTGCCCAATAATAGTCTTGGTTGGAAAATTCAAAAATTTTACCAACAAATAAACCTTTTACACCTTTGTACTGGTTAATTCTTCGGTTACGTTTATCAATAGTTGTAATCTCAGGAACCTTTGTGGAAACTCTCTTAAGACTTATAGGCCCCACTTTTCCAGTACTACTCAGCCAATCACCATTAATTTCGCCGTCTTTCCAAGTGCTTTTCACAGAAGCTAAAGTTTGAGATGTTCCATTTGGTAGTGTTTGGCTTAAAACTAAGTCTAGATTTCCACTTTCATTAAAGCGAACATCAAATAAGCTATCATCAGTAGGGTAAACAAAATCTAAGTAACGGAGTTGGGCTTGTAGCTTAGGCAAAGTTTTAATCTCGCCATTTTCATCACGGCCAACTACAGTGGTAGTTGTAAATAGGCGAATTTCAATACCATATTCAGGGCCATCAACGTGCTTCACTACCCCCTCGTAAGTTCCTTTTACCAAACTTCCTAAATCTGTAAGACGAGTTTTTTGCCTTACAGTTTCGGGATTTTCTTTGTTGTTCTTTTCTTTTAATTTCATGTCACAAGCCATAAAGCTAAGGCTGGTGCTTAAAAGTAAAATAAATTTTAAAAAGTAACTCATATTTATCTCCTAAATAAAATGGTTATTTAATTAACTCATCGCGGGCCGCAGCCAACTGATTTAAACTTAAATGATAATTTCCAATGGCGCGTATATGATTAATGAGCGCTTGTGATAATGAACTATATGATAAAATTAAATTTTGGATATCCGTACGCCCTTGGTAGTAGGCACGGCTGATTTCTTTCATAGAGTTAGTTCTATGTTTAATTAACTCTATGGCCCCTTTGGCTAAGATATGATTGGCACTAGCTGCATGGGTAAGATAATCAATTTGGTCTTTCAGTTGTTTTTTATTTTGTATAATATTTAGTCGAGCTATTTCGGCCTCATATTTTGCAAACTGAACTTCACCATCAAGAAGGTCTGAGCCCATGGTAAATTTTAAATTAAGACCCACATATTGGGTAGGATGAATTAGGCTTGTCATTTCGCTAAAGGCTTCGCCTCTTTCGGATTCAAGGCCTGTGCTGCTCACAGAACCCACAAACTTTAAAATGGGACGCCCTTGAGATTTTGCAATATTAATATTGCGAGAAGAGTTTTTGTGAACAATATTTAAAATTCTCAGTGGGCGCAGTTGATCCAGGTTTATATCTTTTAATAAAGGTAGGGTTGGTATGTTTTCTTTAATCTCAAAGTCGATATCATCTATGTTTTCATAATTTAAAATTGTAGCTAGGGCTTGTACTGATTTTAAATAGGCCAAGGACGTTTGTTTAACAAGATGATCTTGTAGTTTATATTCAGCATGTGTTCTGGCAAGCTCACCAGGGGCGACAAAGCCAAGTCTTTTTTTCTTTTTAACAGTTTTTAAAAGTTTTTTATATCTTGTACGAGACTCTATGGCTTCTTCGAAGCTTCTTTTTTCTAAATAGCTACTCCAAAAAAGTGTCATGACTTCTATGAGGTAAGCTTCCATCTCTTCTTTTTCTTGCATGGAGGCTGATTTGAAAAGTTCTCTGGCGTTTTGAATTTGTTGTCGCTCGATGGATCCAAAACTGTTTTGCCAAAGATCTTGCTCAAATCTAAAATTCACCACATCTTGAGTTTGCTGATCGGGAAGATTTAAGTTTGAAGTGAAACTACTTAGTACAGAGTCTTTGGAGATTCTGTTAAAGCTTAAACTAGTGAGTGTTCCACTGGAGAATTTTTTTTGAAAGCCAAAAGAATACATATGAGTATCATCTTGCTCGTTAGAAAAACCGGAAAGGCTTTCTGCTTGAGTGCTCTCCAGGCTGTAGTCTAAACTAGCACCAAATACATAGGGACCTGTAGCTCGTAGTTCTATTATTCTTGCCTGTTGTTTTTTAATGCGAATTTGTTTGATTTTGTCAGAGGCCTCAAGTGCTTGATTCACTGCTTTTTGTGGACTCAACTTTAAGGTTGTAGCTAAGCTAGAGGCGCTAATTAATTGAGTGAATATTATAAAGAGGCTAAGTTTGCTCATAACCAGCCAAACTCAAGGCCAAGCCTGATGTTTTGGCTATCAAGATCTAAGGAGCTTTGTCCGCCATCAAAAGTTTTATTGAAAGCCAATACAGCTCTTAATTTTTTTTGCAGAAATGCTTTGGATTTTAAATTGAGTTGAGCGGAAGCAAAGTTTTCAGCATCATTGCCATCCAGTGAGCTTCGTTCACTCACATAAGTTAAAAATGATTTGCCCACACCAAGTTGAGCATTAAGCACCCAGTCTTTGTATTGGTAAACAGGAAGAGAAGCGCCAGCAGAAATTATTGTAGAGTGGAAATTAATTTTTTCATCCAAAACACTAGCTGCTCCAGTAATATTATCTTGAATGCCACCGTAAGTGAAATTTAACCATAATGACTGTGCAAAAGCTAACTGAGTGCTCTTTGTTACTTCGATATGAGCCTGGGTGCGCTGAGGCAGTTTACTTAAGTCAGCTTTAGTAGATTTACCGGAAACCGCTCCCTTTAATTTCATTTGTGACGCTGACACCAAAATATATGTAGGGTTATTTCCTTTAACCTCTTTAATGGCGGATGCCGTAGAAACAGTTGCGGCATTTATTGATTTACTCTTTGTGGGCATTACTGAGATTTCATCTTTTGCAACACTGGAAAGGTCCTGGGCCATAAGGGGGCTGGAAACTATGCCTGCAATAAATGCTACCAATAGATATTTGTTCATGAAATCCTCCTGTTTATAACCACTCGCATCAAACATTACGAAAATCAAATATAATGACTTGTAGCGTATCGCGTCATGATGTAGTGTGCGGCCTATAAGATTTGCAGTATTGTTTATTTGGACCTATTCGTCAAATAGACTCTAACCCCTTCAGCCAGAGGACTATGAAATGAATTGGACCGGTCAAATTGCTGATTTCTTTGTGTCAAAAGGAAAGCTTTCTCTTTTAATGGTTATTGCTCTGTTTTTCTGGGGCGTTATCTCTTTTATCAAGATTCCAAAGCAGTATAACCCTACTATTGTAGCTCCTGCATTTCAGGTTGTGGTCAATTATCCTGGAGCCTCAAAAAATGAAACTTTAGAAAAAGTAACAAAGCCACTTGAGAATATCATTACAGATATTGCTGGAGTTGAAGATGTATTTTCCATAACCACACGTGGTGGTCAAAGTATTGTAAACGTGGCGTTTTTTGTGGGTGAAGATCTAAATGAAGCTAAAATTGCCCTAAATGATAGAATTCAAAGTGATATAAATCTAGCACCCTACGGGATTCAGGACCCACAGATTATTAGTTTGGATCCTGACGATGTTCCGGTTTTGAGTTTAACGGTAAATTCTAAAGAAAAAGATGGCGTAGCTTTACGGAAATTTGGTTTTCAACTCAGAGATCGATTACGTACCATTCCTGGAGCTTCACGCATCCAGGTTATTGGCGGGCGACGTAAAGAGCTTTCTATTTTGTTAAACCCTAATAAAATGCGAGGCACCGGTGTAACTCTACGTCAGATTGAAGAGGCTATTTTAAGCAATAATTTGTATCTTCCAGCTGGTGTGATTAAAGGTGATGATCTTTACACTCCTATTGAGGCCTTTGGCAATGTGGATAACGTAGGTGATGTGAGCCAAATAGTTGTTGTGGCCGGTGACATGGGGGAAATTAAATTAGGACAGCTTGCTAGTATTAAAGAGAATTTGGTGGAGCGGGAAGAGTACATCCGGCATTTAACATCCGAGGGTGTTGAATCCGATAATGTGGTCTTACTTAGTGTTGCGAAAATCAGAGGAAGTAATATCTCTGACATTACCGAAAGAGTAAAGCTAGTTCTCAGTGATTTAAAACAAAGTTTTATACCCAATGATGTGGAAGTGAAAGTCATCGTAGATGAAGGGGTTACAGCTTTTGAAGAGATATCTGGGCTAATTACCAATTTAGTGACTTCCATAATCATTGTGATTTTAGTTTTATTATTTTTCTTAGATATTCGGGCAGCCGCACTAGTCACTGTAACCATTCCGTTAACTTTACTCACAGTTTTTGGAATAGCTAATCTTACTGGTCAGAACATTAACAGAATTACTTTGTTTGCTCTCATTCTCTCTCTAGGTTTACTTGTTGATAGTGCTACGGTGGTTGTGGAGAATATTGTACGTCATTTAAAAGATGCTTCTTCAAAAGATCTTAAAAGAACAATTGTTAAAGCTGTTTCTGAAGTTGGACCAGGCCTATTTATGTCCACAGTGACCACTGTTTTTGCATTTGTTCCCTTGGCTTTTATTTCTGGAATGATGGGGCCATATATGGGGCCCATACCATTTTTTGTACCAGCGGCATTAATCGTATCATTATTAATTTCCTATTCATTGAGCCCTTGGATGGCTTCAGTCATTCTTAAGGCAGGGGCCGATAAAGACTCTGAAGATAAAAAAGAGACTACTTTTGCGAAATTGGGAAGCGGAATACTTAACATATATGAGTCCACATTGCGCACGGTTTTATTGAGTCGCCGTATTTCTTGGAGCCTACTATTGGGAACACTTGTTATATTAGGCGGGGTCATGAGCTTTCCCGTCTTTAAATGGGTAACCTTTAGAATGTTACCTAAAGCGGATGTGGAACAATTTTTTGTTTATATTGATACCCCTCAGGGAACGTCTTTAGAGAAAACTTTGAAAGTCACAAAAAGTTATGAAAAATTAATGTTAAAACACCCTGAAGTAAAAATGGTTCAAAGCTATGTAGGGCACCCACCGATTTTGGATTTTAATGGTTTATTTAGAGGAGTATCCGCAAGAAGACAGCCCCATTTAGGAACAATACGTGTGGGGTTAACAGACTCTGACAATAGAGATGTGACCTCAGAAAAAATAGTTTTTAAAATGCGTAAACAATTATTAGTCATGCAAAAAGAAGCGTTTCCTGACTTAAATATAAAATTAAAAATCATTGAAGACCCTCCTGGTCCTCCTGTGATGTCCACAGTATTAGTTCGAGTCCAAGGACATGATGAACAATTGATCTCACAAATTGCTAAAGAAATTCAACCCACAGTATTTAGTGTGGAAGAAGTTGTTGATAAAGATATTTCTTTACCCGATAATTCGAAAACTATTCGCTTAGACATTAAACATCTTGAGGCCTCTCGTCGGCGAGTAACGCCTGCGCAGATAGTCAACGCTCTGCAAACTCTTTATAAGGGAAAGACTTTGGGAGTTTATCATCAAAAGAACACTTTTGAAGAAGAGTATATCAAATTAAGACTAGATAAACAGTTTAGACTGGATAAAAGTGTGCTTAATCAAATCTATCTTCATAACATTTTCAAAAACCCAGTACGCCTATCAGATCTTGTGGACATAGTAGAGGTGGATACCGTACCAGCTTTAAGAAGAGAAAATAGGTTATCTACAGTTTATCTTTCCGGTGAAATGGGAGATCGATCTGTTACATATGCAGGAATTGATTTATTATTCTTTTTGCACAAATACCGTCCTCGAGGACCAGAAACTGAGCTTGTTGATTTTAGTCTATTTGGAGCTTCCTATAAACTTGCAGACGGCAGAGAGCTAAAAGTAAATATAGGAGGGGAATGGGAGCTAACACTAGAGGTCTTCAGAGACCTAATGATTGCCATGGGTGTAGCCATGTTTCTCATTTATTTTGTCTTGGTGGCTCAATTTGAATCCTTTAGCCAGCCCTTAATCATTATGTCTACCATTCCTCTAAGTCTCCTAGGCGTGATGCCTGGATTTCTAGTTTTAAATTTAGTACAAGGGGAGTACTTTACAGCAACCTCCATGATTGGAGTCATTGCTTTGGCTGGAATAGCAGTAAATAACTCTATTATTTTACTAGAAACCATAAATGCTCTTAAAAAAGAAGGCATGGAGTTATTTGAAGCTCTAGTTCTATCAGGAAGAATGCGATTTCGCCCAATTATTTTAACCTCAGTCACTACAATCTTAGGATCAATGACCATAGTTAGTGACCCAGTATGGTCAGGCTTAGCCTACGCAATAATTATGGGTTTAGGAATGTCAGCAGCACTCACATTGATGATTTTCCCAACCTTGTATTATGTGGTAGTTAAAGACTAGCCATCTAGAAAAAGTATTATTAGGGTAATTCATTTTAGGTTCTAAACCCTTTGCTCATTAGAGATAAGCTTATTGGATAAATTTTTAAACCGTAGGCTTAATAAAACGGAGCTCAATGCTAAGCCAACCATTAATCCGTACCAAACGCCAACAGCCCCAAAATTAGCTTTAAATGTTAAATAGTAGCCAATGGGTATGGCGGTCAACCAATAGGCGCTGAAGGTAATAAATGTTGGAATAAGTGTATCCTGGATGCCTCTAAGAAGGCCAAGTGCTGTTGCTTGTGTGCCATCAAATAGTTGAAAGGCAGCAGCTACTGTTAAAAATTGTGCAGCGAATTTTATGACCTCTGAGTTGCTAATGTACAAAAGTGGAAATTGATTTCGGAAACTGATAAACGTTACACCACTAAACATCATAAATATGAGAATTGATATGAGTGAGTTTTGGCCAATTAATTTCAAACGAATATAGTCATTTTTACCAAGAGCATTACCTATTTTTATGGAGGAGCCAAAGCCCCAGCCTAGAGCTACCATGAAAGAGAATGTGGCTAAATTTAGGGTAATTTGGTGAGCGGCAAGTTGTTCTTTTCCAATCCAGCCAATCATTATTCCTGCGAAAGAGAAAGCTCCAACTTCAAAAAAATATTGCGCAGCAGAAGGGACACCTAGGCGAAGAATTTTTTTCCACACAGAAAAATGAATTTTAAACTTAGCAAGACTCAGTTGGTATTTTGCATATTTGTTGTTTAAATGTGTCCAAAAAATGAGAATTAAAAGAGCTACAATTCGAGATACAAGACTGGCCACAGCTGCTCCTTGAACTTCTAATCGAGGGAACCCCCAGTGACCAAATATAAGGACCCAGTTTAGGATTACATTAGCTATAATGGCTGTAAATAAGGCAATCATAGGTGGGACACTATTTTCCAGACCCTCTAAGAATTGCTTATAAGAGTTGTAGGCAAGGAGAAAAGGAAAGGTGAAACTCATAATAAACAAATAATCATAGGCACCCCTTGTGACATCGGGCTCTTGGTTGAATACACTGAGGTAAGGCAGAAAAAAGTAAAATGCTAGACTAAGTAGAAGGCCAAACAGGGTAAACAAGACAAAGGCTTGGCGAAAAATAACGCCTGCCTGGAGGTCTTCTTTAGCACCACATTTTGCTGCTACCATTGGCGCTAATGCGGCTGCTAATCCTAAACTAACAACTAATAATATGGAGTATACATTATTCCCAAAAGCAATGGATGCTAATGCGGTAACCCCAAGCTTTCCCACCATCACAGTGTCAGTAAATCCTATGAGTACATGACCAAGTTGGCCTAGTATTATGGGTAAGGCCAGAAGACCGGTAGATTTAAAATCACTTAAAAAAATACTTTTGCTGTTCATGGTTGGGTTGTTGTACCAGACTGGTGGCAGATTAGCTAAAAATTTGTAACTTTTTTCAAAGAAGGATGAGGGGTTCAACAGTTGCGAAAAATAATGTTAAATTATTATCCTGTATGCATATTTTTTCATGTGTTTTCAACTGAGCTAAGAAAACATTTAGAAGCGGTGTCGGTTTAACAAAGAGGAACATATTAGAATTTATTCCAAAAGACTCTTAATTTTCACTAGTATTGTCATTATGTGTACAAGTTTGAACTCATTTGCCGGTGACAATATATGTGCATCATATTTTCATAAAAGATCTTGGTTACAAAGGCATTATAAGTCATTACAGATTCAGCAAATTGACGAGCAGTTGTTTAGACAACTGAATTTAAAGGCGCAAATCAATGAAGCTGATAAAATTTTAGTTATGAACAGGTTAAATGAGATACTTAATCGCAAAAGTAACTTGAAAACTCAAAGAGTTTTTGATGTTTTAATTTCTGTATTAACATTACCAGTTACAGGCCCAATTATGATAGTAACGGGTTTAGGTGTCTACTTAGAAAGTCCTGGTTCTATTTTTTTTATACAATCACGTGTGGGTAAAAATTCTATGCCATTCAAAATTTGGAAGTTTCGCACAATGAAAACTGACCTTATTGTAGAAGGAGACCCTCTGTTAACATTAGAGAATGATGTAAGAGTGTCGGGTAAATTTAGTCGTTTGATTCGAAAATATAAGTTAGATGAATTGCCTCAAATCATAAACATTATTAAAGGAGAAATGAGTATTGTAGGTGCTCGGCCAATAGTCTATGAGTCGTATCTAAATATTTTGCAAAAACTACCTGCTTATTCTTGGGTCTTTCTTGAGAAGCCAGGACTGACGAATATGGGGCAACTCACCGTGGGTCGGGAAATACCTGATCACTCTGTTGTAGAAAAAAAACTTAAAATGGAACTTGCTGCTTTAAGAAAAAATGAATTAGCTGACTATTTTAAAACTATATACTTTACTCTTATTGCAATAATATCAGGAAATTCTACACATTGAAGTTGAAGTCAATGTTAATTATTTATGACTCTCGAATTTTTGATTGTAGTTAAATCCAACGTCTTTTACTTCTTTGAAGGGTACTAGTAAAAAATCTCACTGATGTATTATTAAAACTCATAATATTACATTTACCATATATCCTTAGGCACAATATTTGTAATAGAAGTACACAGAACTATTTAATCGGCTTTAAGCAAGGTCAAATCGACGATTTATTTTACTATTTGCCCATTTTTGTTCATTAATAAGCTGTTTCTAAAATCAACGTAAGCATTTCTGCTATAGGAGTATATAATTGTGTTTAAAATAAAAGTTTTAGTTATTTCTATATTCTGCTTCTCAGGTGTGTCAGCTAAGTTATTAACTCAAAGCCAATACGATGAGACGTTATCAAAAATGTTGAGTTTTAAAATCAATCAATATTCCAGATTGATTACACCACAATGTACAGGGGTCTTAGAGAATCAATCTCAAAATATAGTTTCAGAACTTTTAGACACTCGGGTAAATACTAAAAAGTATTTACCCGAATTAATAGCTGAAAAAATTATGGATAAAGTTTTATCTTCTTCGAAAGCCATTGGGGCATTACGAGGTCAGTTTGAAAGTTCAAATAATCATGCATTGGTCAAGGAGACAGCTGAGCAAAAGAGTTCTAGGCAGGTAAAGCCAGAGAATGGTTTAGACGAGTATAGTAAAATAACAGATAAAATTATTTTAGATGTTGTTAGTAACCTTAAAGTTAATTCTAACTGGAGCTGTAAAGTAGATAATGATGTTCTTCATATAATATTGAGGAATGTTTCAGATATTCATGCGGGTTCTATGATTTGTACGGATTTAACTAATAAAAAGGATTTTATGTTTTTCTCTGTTCATTATGGAAGGAATTGGGAAACTAAAAAAGAAGAAATAAGTGTTCAGCAAAGGGTTGTTAACTATTCGAATTCAAAAGTGGTGTTCAATCATGGAAAACAAGCTATTATTGAGAGCGGGATGTCCTCTATTGTGGAATGGTATGAAGATGATATAGAAAGAGAGAAATGGGTTGGAGACGTACGAACGAGTCCATACAATATTTATAATGAGTATTTAGAGAGTACCTATGTAGATGAGGATTCATTAATACTATTTGATAATAAAGTAGCATCAGACAATAGGAGTAACCCTTCTCAATTCTATTTTTCAGTACATGCGAGTATGTCCAGCTACAATGAAACAATAAACGCAAGCGTTGGTAGTCGTACCTACAAGAGCTCAGCACGGAGACAAGGCTTACTTGATTACTTGATGCCACAATCTTGTTACTTAGTATCAGATAAAAGCAAACTTTCGCCTATTGATTTTAATGTACGAGAACACACATTATTTTTAGATGATGAGAGAGATAACCAAAGTCTGTGGGCAGGAGTGTATTTAAACTTTAGGTCACCACTTAAATTAGATGCTGATGCTATTTTTTCAAAAAATAAATTAATTTTAAAAGAAAGAAATTTCATTTTTGATAAAAGATTGAAGGCCAATTGGTTTTATACTTCAAATAGAGTGGGTGACAGAGATAATCAAACCTATACAAAGTCAGCCACATTATACTTTAAAAACGGAAAATTTCTAGGTAGTTATTATCTTACGTCTCTAGATGTTAAGCTCACACCTGATTTTAAAATGGCATATAAGAAACAAGTGGAATTTCGAAATCAACTTAAGGAATCTAAGCTGAATCATTGCTGGATCAGAGTTCCTGTTGTTGTTGGTTCTACTGGCATCAACGTGAGAGGTTCATATAGTATTGATAAATTTGATGATCGGAATAGTTTTATTAGCACCAGCATTAATAATAGCCCTAGAGATTACAAAGTAGCTTCGCCAATATTATCAGCTCAAAAAAAACTACCTAATGGGGATTATGAAAATAGAATTCTGTTGAGACCAAAATGGCAAAGGGAAGTTGACCTTTTGCCATTTTATACAATGGGTTGTAACAGTTATACTGATGATGCTAAAGATACAACATTTACCTATGGAGATATAGAAAATCATTTTGGAAATAGAATTTCCTTTAGCCTGCTACCAGATAGGGTGCAATTAGAAGAGGCGGTGATGCCATGAAGTTTTTGTTAATAATAATTTTTATTCCTCAATTGGTATGGGGTTGGGGTAAGCAGGGAACGGATTGCCCAAATATATCAGATACACTCTATTATATTGAAAGTGGCACATATGCCAAAGCGTCCATAGATAGCATGGAGGTAATTACAAATTTTCATGCCATAGATTATCAGGAATTATGGCCATTGGCGGCGAAGCCCTCAATTATACAACATTATCGAATGGGAAAAAATATATCTGATAATTTTGTGAACAATTTGAAAGAAGAATTTTATTTTAGTCATGGAAAAAGAAATGAAAAAGGGGCTACGAATTTAACTACTGAAGCTGATTTTCATTTTAGTAAAAGTAATTTGGACCATTCATTTAGATCCTATACATCAGGTGGTCACTTTGGTACATTTATACTTAATCATGTATTAAAAAGCTGGAGTCATGGTGGAGGGATCGAGTACTCTACTATTCCTCATATCGAGTTACGCCAAGTTGGGCAATGTGAAGGGGTAGATTCCTCCATTAGTTCATATCCTAAGTATAAAAGTATAAAAGAGTTAACTACCAAAAATGTTTTAACACTTAAGGATGAACGGTCCGGTGAGGTTGTTAGAATTAATTTTAAAGGATTTACTGATTCGGGTTCCATTCATATAGAAAGATTATTTCTACATGAAGTCATGTTTGGTAGTCACGACAACCCTAGTGATAAGCTGATAGAGATGCACCCTGTTCGTATAAAATACAAAATAGCTTGGGATAAAGATCCACTTCTTTCGGGGCCCTCACAATTTTTAAAAAATATGAATTTTCGTTCAGGAGATCTTCTTTTAAAAGATGAATTTGGTGGCGTTATCAGATCGAAAAAAGATATTTATTATACACAACAGGCTTTCAAATTGAAGCCAAATCAGACAAAAGCAAATGTGTCTCTATTACAAGGTGAGCTTTATAAGGAGCTAAAAGTAATTACGAAAAAACTTATATTTAAGTTTAATGAAAAAAGTAAATACTCTAATGATTTAGCAACAGTTTTATATAAAGAGATTTATAAAAATATGCCTGATGTTATTGATAATATTCAGCTATTGAACTCCAGTGATGGAGAAGAGGAGCATATTTACTATAGTGATTTATTTGAGTCAATGAATGCACTTGCTGACCTTAATGAAACAATGGATGTTACCCCTCAGGTAGTCGCAGAGATTTGTAACCAAGTAGGACATAGTTTTGATGAAGAGGATTTAGTAAATGCCCCTTATCTAAATTGTATAAAAAAAGTAAATATTTACGATATGTATAGTAGAGCCTCAAATATCTCTCTGATAGCAGATGTAACTAAACCATCAATTAGTATAGAATTTTTTAATATGCCGAGATTACTAGGTAGACTGCTATACTATAAAACTCAATCACATATTCACAGTAAATATAATGATTTTCTAACGGCTGCAAAGACTGAAGATTTAGAATTTAAAGATACTGATTTTTTTCATTTAAATTTTGATTTTTTGACGTGGCCTGTTGGTAACGAGACAATCAACCCTTTCCGGTGAATAGAATATATTCACCGGAAAATTTAATTTGATATATTTAGATTTAAATTACCTACGCTCAATTACCGTAGCGATACCTTGGCCAAGACCAATGCACATTGTGGCAAGTCCAGTTTCGAGGTTTTTATCCTGCATGATTCTTAATAGAGTGACCATGATTCTTGATCCAGAGCATCCAAGAGGATGTCCTAAGGCTATAGCTCCTCCGTTAAGATTTACTTTTTCATCCATCACATCTAATAAACCTAAATCTTTTAATACGGGCAAAGACTGTGCAGCAAAAGCTTCATTCAATTCAATTGCGTTAATATCACTGAGTTCCATTTTTGCATTTTTTAAAACTTTTTTAACTGTAGGAACTGGTGCATAACCCATAATTGAGGGGTCACAGCCGGCCACAGCCATTGCTTTGATACTTGCTAAAATTGGCAGTCCAAGATCTTTAGCTTTGTCTTCTGACATAATTAACAAAGAAGATGCGCCATCAGAAAGTGCAGAAGAGTTTCCAGCAGTTACTGATCCGCCTTTTGGATTAAATACAGGGCGAAGTTTTGCAAGTCCTTCTTTGTTGGTCTCTGGACGAATCACTTCGTCATAGTCGCATGTCATTGGTAAGCCAGCTTCATCGTGTCCTTGTATAGGTATAATTTCATTTTTAAATCTTCCCATTTCTGTGGCTTCAGCGGCTTTTCTATGAGAGTTATAAGCGAAATCATCTTGAGATTCCCTGTCAATTTTGTGCATAAGTGCAAGAAGCTCAGCTGTGAGTCCCATGGACCCAGCACCTTTTGCATGATGCTTAAAGGCTCCAGGATTAAAATCCACTCCATGAGTCATAGGCACATGACCCATATGCTCAACACCTCCGCAAAAATAAGTATCACCAAGACCTGCCATGATATTTGCCGCAGCAATATGTACAGCCGACATGGATGAGCCACAAAGACGGTTTATGGTTTGTGCAGATACAGTTACTGGAATTTCCGTAAGCATTTGCGCGTTCCTAGCAACATTATAACCTTGCTCTAAAGTCTGTTGCACACAGCCCCAAATGATATCATCAATTTCTTTGGGATCAAGTTTGTCATTTCTGTGCAGCATGGCACTCATTAACTGAGCAGAAAGCTCTTCTGCTCGAACATTTCTAAAAAAACCATTTTTAGATCTTCCCATTGGGGTGCGAATGGCATCAACAATTACAACATTTTTACTCATTTTAAATCTCCTTATTAAAAAGTCTTAGTGATCATCTAGTAGTAGGATTTGGAATCTTTAGCCATAGTCTTTATTTGTGCTGTAGGCTCATAAAGTTTCCCTAAGTTGGAATACTTTTCTGCCACAGTGACAAGTTTATCAATTCCAAAATCGTCAGCATACTTTAGAGCTCCTGTTCTAAATGGAGGAAAACCTAAACCATAAAGTAAACCCATATCCACTTCTATGGCAGTGTCCACTATGTTATCCTCTAGGCATCTAGAACACTCAAAAACCATTGGCAGCATCATGCGTTCAATAATTTCTTCATCACTAATTTCTAATGTTTGGGTATACACACTTGATATATCTTTCATAACCTCTTTGTTGAAACTCTTTTTGAGACGGCCACGGCGGTCGAGAGCGTATTCATAAAAGCCAGACTTAGTTTTTTGCCCATATGTTTTTTTCTCAAATAAAACATCAAGAGCTGTTCTTTCAGATTCTTTCATTCTGTCAGGAAACCCTTCGGCCATCACTGCAGAGGCATGATGAGCTGTATCTACGCCCACAACATCTAAAAGATAGGCTGGTCCCATAGGCCATCCAAATTTCTCCATGACTTTGTCAATACGTACAAAGTCCACACCATCATTTACTAATTTTAAAAATCCTCCAAAATATGGGAACAGCACTCTGTTTACTAAAAATCCAGGGCAGTCATTCACCACAATTGGCGTTTTTCCCATTTTTTGCGCATAAGCCACTGTTGTAGCTATGGTTTTTGCGGATGTTTTATCCCCTTTAATCACCTCAACCAGAGGCATTTTGTGAACAGGGTTAAAAAAGTGCATGCCACAAAAATTTTCTGGTCTTTTTAAATCACTAGCTAAGGCGTTTATTGAGATGGTGGATGTATTGGAAGCAAGTATGGTATCCTTACTTGTGTGTTCTTCCACTTCGGCAAGGACTGATTTTTTAATTTTCTCGTTTTCAATCACAGCTTCTATGACAATGTTTATGCCATTGAAGTCACCATAACTTAAAGTTGGTGTGATGGAGTTTAATGTATGAGCCATTTTTGTGGCATTAATCTTATTACGTTTAACAAGTTTCCCAAGTAAGCTAGTAGCTTCGTTCAAACCAAGTTCTAGGGCTCCATGATTAATGTCCTTCATTGTAATAGGAGTGCCTTTTGAAGCTGACTGATAAGCAATTCCACCTCCCATAATCCCAGCGCCTAAAACCGCTGCATGATCAATATTAGAAGAATCCTTGGTCAACTTTTTGCTCACAGATTTTAAGTACTGAGTGCCAAGGTAAACTTGCACTAAGGATTCTGCTGTTTTTGTATGCGTGAGTTCAGCAAATGCTGCGGCTTCAATTTTTTGAGCATCTTCTCGAGAAAGAGTAGATCCTTTTTGCATGACATCAATAGCTTTAACAGGTGCTGGGTAATTTGGGCCAGCAATGCCTGCCACAAATCCCTTGGAGGCTTCAAAGCTCATCATAGATTCAGCCATAGAAAAATGTATAGGGTTTGTTTTAGCTTTTCGATTATTTTTCCACTGAACTTCGTTATTAATGGCTCTCTTAAGTAGAATTATAGCCTGTTCTTCTAGTTGCTCAGGCTCCACCACAGCGTCTATGGCCCCTATTGTAAAGCCATCTTCGGCCTTGTACTGTTTGCCTGATGTGATCCATTCAATGGCATTATCTGGCCCACACAGTCTTGAGAGACGTACGGTACCGCCCCAGCCAGGTAAGATCCCTAATTGTGTTTCTGGTAAGCCTATTTTGGCCTTTTTAGAGGCAATTCTTAGATCAGTAGTTAAGCATAATTCGAAGCCACCACCAAGAGCATAGCCATTAATGGCTGTCACAGTGGGAATGTCTAAGTCTTCAAATCCATTAAAAGTTTTATCCACATCTAAGAGCCATTGGGTCATTTCTTCTTGAGGAGTTTTAAACAGTCCTAGAAATTCATTGATATCCGCACCCATAATAAAATGTTCTTTACTGCTAGTAAAGATTAGCCCTTTAGTCTTTGGGTTGTCGCGAACAGTGGAAAGTACTTCAGAAATTTCCTTGATGGTTCTAGCATCAAACTTATTTACTTTCCCATCCTTACTGTTGAAGTTCACTTTGATAATATCGTTGTCCATAAATTCACATTGTATGGATTTGCCGTCGTAGAGCATTAGGTCTCCTTATGTAAAATTTTTGTGTATTTGCACTAAAGAGTGTAGTGCATAGTAGGAGAATATAAAGTCTTAGCGCAGTGCCTTTGAATGTGATTGTGCAATCTAGTCTTTAGATAGGGCATTTCACTCATATTAGGTATTTTAAATAACAAGAAATGATATGTTCTCTTTGTAAAAATGCATTTAATTGAAAATTCTTCCATTTAGAGAAAAAGCGACTCTGAATGCACCTCTTTGTGATAACTATTGAATCAGAGAGGGGTGGGGGAATGCTTTGGGGAAGCGTTTATATATTTTTTGCTGTGTTTGGTTTTAATGTGATTATTGCTCAGGGGCGGAGTGGTCATTGTTCAAAATCTTTAACTGAAAATACTGGTGCAGCAGAATCTGTTCACATGTTTGATGAAGAGGACTCACCACCTAATTACACTTTAGAGAAAATGGGCCTTTATTACTCCGATGTTTATGCAAGTCAAAAGAGGCTGGAGCGAAGGGCATATTTTAGCAACAAGAAGAGTTCCATGGTTACTGCTGTTAGTCTGTATCAAGCAGGGAAAAAAATAAGTAATCACGAGGTCACCTTACCTCAAGTTTTTTTAAATAATATTCAGAGCCACATAAGTAAATCCATGGAGAATCAATATGCTCAGTTTTTGTTTAATCCAGATATGGGGCATGGTCATATCTATATTCCGGACAATATTAAAATTAATGATCTGAGGCTTGAGGAGCAATATAGAATTATTTTAAATAATAAAGATGTTAAAATTCTTTATCATACGGCAGAAGAGTTGGATACAGATGTGGATGATGAAAGTCGAGATTTTTTAATTTATCGTTATAATCATCGTAACATCATAGGAAGTAATAAAGACGGCAGTATAACTGTAGCCAGAAGTTCTGATGAGCAGGACACATATAATACAGTAAGAGAAATTAGGGGGTTCACGGAGTGGGAATTTGGACTTCTTTACTTAAGAGCAAATAAAAAGGGCTGCATCACTTTTAATAAAATTGAAAATCTGCATTTTGATCTGAGCATTTAACTCAATGGCTCTCAGCTGAGAATTGAGGCACTTATATAATAAAATGTATTCATTATGTATAATAAATATTGCATGATTTTGTTAATTCTACACAAATGGTATTTTTATAGTAATACCTTTAAATTATGATATGAATTCTATAATCAATATTAATTAAAGAGGTGGTATTAATGAAAATAAGTGGTTTCTTTTATGCAGTTGTACTTGGCCTATGTGTCTTTCCATTTATTGCACATAGTGCTTCAGGTATTAAAGGACCTAGATTTATTGTTCCAGAATGCTTTAAAGAGCTTGTGCCTCAAGAGGGCTATGAGCCGTATAAATATAGTTTTAATGTAGAGGGTAAAAGTAAGTTTAGAGACTATGCATTTAGTAATGAGAATTACAAAAGATGTCATATAAATGCTATTAAGGAGCACCAACAATTACTAATTTTTGCAAACCTAAGTTATGATATTGGGCCAACTAAAGTTGATGTAAAAAATGGAATTCTCCCAGTGATCAATCGTCTCACAGGCGAATCAAGCAATGAAGTGACAATAGGTTTGTCATCTGAAAGCGAACGAGAGATTCCTGAGGGTTACACCGGAACATCATATTACAGTAAGTGTGGGTCTGGATTTTCCGCTGTTAAGTTTGTACCTGATGATCAAAGTGCGTGCATATTTTCAATTGCTGGTACCAACGAGGGCTTAGATGCCTGGGTAGATTTCGGTCTAGGCAAAAGGCAAATAAAAGGCTTGCCTCAACAAGAGCTAATAAGTGACGTGATTAAATGTGTGGCAGAATCTAAAAAAGTAATTTTTACTGGGCATAGCTTAGGCGGTTTAATGGCCCAAATTGGGGCATACGTTTCTCAAGAATATCTTTATAGTCAGGAAAATTATACAGACGATATAAACCTGGTTACCTGGAATGCACCAGGAGGGCTCGACCTGATTAATAGAGACATAGAAGGTGACATTACCGAAGCGCAGAGTAAGCATGGCTTTAGAGATAATGATGTCATCTTATTAAAAAAGGATATCCTCACTTCAATCAATCAAACACATTATAACCTAGATAGTGACTCGGTTTCTTGGTTGGGTGTTCACTATGGCCTTGTTCTTGAGTTGCCTTACGAGGAGTTTAAATTTATCACAGGTCACTTTGGAGCTAATATAGAAAAAACCTTTGCCAAAAAAATTACGGAGTCTGATTATTTAGTTGAAACATATGATAATCAGAGATCTAGCATAAAGAGATTTGTCTTAGAAGGTATAGGCGATGCTTTGGCATTTGTGGGATCTACAATTGAAGTGGATTTTATTTGGGAATGGGCTCAGAATAGAAAATTTAAAAAGCACCCTATTTGTAAAAAGCTAGACGAAGTTGTTGTGTATGATTTAAACCTAACAAAAGACTCAGTGAGGTCTAAACCATACTCCAGTGCACGTTAGTGCACGCACTGACTTTTGGTAGCTATTGTGCGTTAACCGGAACTCCGGACGCTCATTTCGCATAATTCTGTGTTAGGCATGGCAAGATTATTGCAAATCTGACGTTCATGCCTAGAAAAAAGTTAATTTATTCAAATTTATATCCTTACCATATATTTGCCCGGTCCAATAATAAGGACTGTTTCTATATTGACAAAGATCAGCTATGGAGGATGTTTCAAGAACAATTTTTTGAGTTAAACTTTAAGTTTAATTTCCAAGTTCATGCTTTTGTACTTATGGATAATCACTACCACTTAATTGCCTCATGCTCACAAGAGCATGACCTTGGGTTTATAATGCATAAGCTTCAAGGCAGAATTAGTTTGAAAGTAAATAAAAAAACAAAACGTATGAATCATTTTTGAGGCGGCCTATCTTCATGCATGTATGAAGTATGTAATTCGGAATCCTGTTGTTGCAGGTATGTGTGAGAAAATTGAGAAATACGATTATAGTGTTAATAGCTTAGATAAATTATGTAATAATTTTCCTTTAAGTAGTCATGTATTTCAACGTTCAATAATTAAGGAGAATACGAATTTAAATAGTTGGTTAAATACACCTCAAGAATCTGAAGAGTACAAAAAGTCTAAGTTGGCTGCTACAAAGACAGTCTTTCAGTGGCGCAATCGGAAAAATAGAAGAGCAGGAGGGTGACGCGGTATTGCTACCAAAAGTCGGTCCGTACCCTTGAACCCTAAACTCACAAGCTAGTGAGTACTTTCCACGTTGTAAGACTATAGTTATCTTGCACTCTCCCGATAGGCAAATAAACATCAAATTCAAAGGAGAAAAATGATGGCTAAAAAAAATATAAAAAAAATATTACTTTCATTTGCTGTATTATCTTTATTTACAGCACTTGAAGTTAGTGCGGGTTATTCATTTGGTTCGAGTGTCAATCTTGGTTCAAATTATTTTAGAGGTACTATTTCTAAAGTAAGGAGTACAAATAACTCAACAGAGTTGCTCATCTGCCAAATTACTAGTAACTATAGCTATTGTATGGCTCGTAACTCTTCTGGAACCTACAAATCGTGTAGTTTTAGTAATAATGATGAGATAAAGCAAATAGCTTTGGGTCTAAATGAAATGTCTCATATTCAGGTAGGTTTTGATTCCAGAGGAATTTGTACATATATGACTCTTTTAAAAGGTTCTCTATATATAAAATAACTGGAATGGGGGGTTGCTGTGCAGAAGTTTAATTTTTTAGTATTGATGCCATTGTTTTTTGGTTTTATTTTAGGGAACCTATTTCCTGTGAATTCAAAATCACAAACTATACGTTTGCCCAAAGAGTCAAATGATGTTGTTATTAACAGTCAAAAAATATATGACAATCTTGCACAGCAGATTCAAGCAATGTTGGATGAACACATTGATGTACTTGATCAAAAAGTAGCTCAAATCTCTATTCAACAATCCAAAATATCAAACACTCAAGGAGAGTCAAGCCTACTCAGTTCGTCGAATGAACTAGAAGAGTTAAATAACACAAGACCCTTTTTGCCGAAGACTGAGGATCTAAAACTTAAATATGAACATAAAAAAGAACTTGTAGACCAATATACAGCTAGTGGTTCATTAACTGAAGAAGAAATGTTTGAATTGCAACTTTGGGTTTCTACGATGAATGATGAATCGTCATTTCTTTTAATGAACAAATTATTTAGACATATTAATGAGGGCTCTGTATTTATCTATTAATTTATGGCCACTTGTCTTGTTTCAAAAATGGTTTCAACTTTTCCGTTCTCTCTTAAAAAAGAAAGCTCAATTTTGCTTCCTGAATTTAAGTTTAAAATAAATTTCTGCATTTTGCCATTAACAAGGCCTACATAAATTGAAGAAAGGGCTTGGCGAGATACTGAGTGACTCGCATTGAAAATTTGACCTCGGTTTACCACAGAAAATGTACTTTGAGAGGTGAATTCAAAATTAGCAGATCCAAAATCATCCTGCACTGTTAATATTACTTTATAACCATTACTCATAGAGCGTAAACGTCTTTTCAAATTACCTTTTATGGGTCTTCCTAGCATTAGTTCAAGAGCTTTGTAAAAATTTGGGAGAGATTGTTTTATCAACGTAGTTTCATCGAAAATACAAGTTCGACATAGAAAAAGATACTCCAATCCATCGATTTGCCATAGCAAATGATTATCCCCATTATTTGTAAGTGATTTTAGGTGGCTTGTCATAATTGTATTTTCCACATGGGGGTTCCCAAAGACATGACCGATTTCATGTAGCAATATACCCTGTAGTTGCGTGGGGTTTTTCCAGTCAACGGGCCATTTTGCAGTACCAACTGGGCTTAACCAAACAAAACCTCTAGACCACTTAGCGAACTCAGTTTTAGCAGCAAATGCAACGGGTTCGATATATCTTTTCCGATGTTTTTCTACTAAATCATTTTCAATTCCAAGTAAAAACTTTAGGTCGGTGTTGTCTTGGCAAGAAGAATCCCAATGATAACGTAAGCTCAGACGATCCTTAATATCGTATCTAAAACCTATTTTACGTGTCTCCACATAGTTAATCCACTGATTAAGAGTTCGCTCTATGGCAAGCTTTGATTCCTTAGGATTCAATGGAAATAAGGAGTTACTTTCAAGACAAATTGAGAAGCTTCTGTTTTCCCCAATGAACCAAGCCTGGCGATGCATCTTCAGAGCGCTATCACTGCCGTTACCCGCAAAACTTCCAGCAGATGATTGGTTGCCCATGAGCATTAAAGATAAAAGCAAAGCATAAAACAACATGTTATCTCTCCCTGTTTTTTGATAGTGGAATAAAAGCAAGCTCTAACTGATAAACTTCATCACCTTCTTGAGCTTCCATTTCACACATAAACTCCACCATAAAATTTCTAATTTTAGATTTTGCGAGTTCCATTTTATTTTTAGAAAAGCTTAAGGTGAGTCCAGTTATTTCGCGTTCACCAATGTCTGTTTCCTGTAGAGATTTTTGTGCTAACTTTAGAATTTGATTGTGGTATGCCTGTAGAGCTTTAGAATAATTATCAGATTTTGTAGTTACAGATGTATCTGTTGCATGATATTTTCCTTCGATTTTTTGAATTAAACCTAAATGAATAAGTCTTTTAATTGCTTCTGAAATAGTCTGCTCGCTTAAATTGCCAATCAGTCGATTTGCAAGTAAAACAGGCTTAAAATCTATATTTTTTAAGAGTGTGGCTTCTCGTAGAGCATAGTGATGCCAGTCTGAAATAACATCAAATTGATCATCAATAATCTTCAAATTTTTCTTGGTTCTTTTGGCTTGAACTCGGTCCAGTAAGGCTTGCTTTTTATTTGAAGGGGTTTTTTCTAGCTCAACTAAATCTTCAAAGAACTCATACTCATCAAGGTTGAACTCAAAGTAGTTTGCAAACCTTTCAGTTAAATTAGGGCTAGGGTCCCTCTGCCCTTTAAGTATCATTATAAGGGTGGATGAGCTTTTTAACTTAAGGCTTCTGGCCCAAACAGAGTAGCTAAAACTTTTTTGTGAGGATTTTCGATAATCAAACCAATCCTTAAGAAAAATCCGGTAATTTTCATATTGATATAAATCATTCATTGAAAACAAGCATCGCCTTAGAAAGAAATCCTGACAAGTGTCAGTTGGCCAAATGAAAAAATATGACTCACAAGGTTGTGAGGTTAAATTATTTCACTGGACTTTATTTGGTTAATAGTGAAATTTTAGTGCACACAAATTACCAAATTAAAAAGTCTACAAAAATCAACTTTTAAAAAATTCTAAAGTGTTACCAAAAAATGAACCAAGTTTTTAAATTTGAAAATTTTTCTCGAATTTTTGTTAGTCTTTAGTTTCTCAAATAGAACAGAGATAGTATTTATCTTCTCCTGAGGAATTCTTTAAGCACTTTCTCTGAAGTATGGAAATTGGATGGGGTAGCAGGATTTGAACCTGCGCATGACAGGATCAAAACCTGTTGGCTTACCGCTTGCCGATACCCCATTATACATAGAAAGACGAAAATATTGAATTTCTTCATAAAAATCAAGGGCATCTTGTGTAAGATGGCAATTGGCTCTTCGCATCAATGGCTATATACTCTGAGGAGCTGGAATTAGCCTAAAGCTTGATCAGGCTATTAGCTTGCCACTATGGTTACTCGGCTTTTCTTAGGCTCTCAACGGATTCACCCATGGCTTGAGCTTCTTCTTCAAAGGCTTTAAAGACGCTTTCTTCAATGTGCTCACGTGTTTCTTGGTTTAATGGGTGAGCAATATCTTTGAATTGTCCATCTTTTCTCTTTTTAGAAGGCATAGCCACAAAAAGCCCTGAATGGCCCATAATGATCTTTAGGTCTCGAATTACAAAACTATCATCAATAGTAATTGTCACATAGGCTTTTAATCTCTCTTCGTTTACTGGGAATATTTTCACGTCTGTAATTTTCATTGTTTGCTCCGGTTGCTGTAAATTATGTAACTAGACTTTCGGCCATAAACGAGAGGAACTTGAGACTTGGAGCACAAATCTTATGAAGTGCCTCAACTTGATACAATATTCATCTGTGAAACTTCTGGAAGTTAAATCCTGATTAAAGTGACTATATATTTGCTGAAGAGGGTGTGTAGAGGTCATTGAAGTGGCTCTAGGAGTTGGCGCTTATAGTAACTCAAGAAGATCCTTGAGCTTTTCAGCGAGTAACTGTTTGGTATCTCCAAACATCATATCAATTGATTGGCGTGTACGCACATTGCCAAGCTTTTCTGTAATCTCTCTAGTTGAATATTCCTTTCCATCTATAAACCCGTAATGAAGAAGGTATGCCTCTCTCTGCCAGTCATATGCTAACACCTTTAGGCTTTTTATAACGGTTTCTCTCATAATTTGAGCATCTAAAGTTTCATCAGGGGGCTTGTAAGCAGTGGACTCTATATTTTCGAAGATGTCAGAGCTTTTTCCATCATCATTTTTCACTTGATTATCTACATTTTGTTGTTGAGATAATTTGATTTCCTCCACATGTTCTACCGTAAACCAATGTGCATCTTTGTAGCTAAGGGGGTTTACCTCTGTGGCATAATTGGACAGTTGAATAAAGCTGGGTTTGGAATGAAACTCATTATAATAAGCTCGCTCAATCTTCTTTAATCTTGCAACCTTGTCCATAAATACTCTGCCGGTACTTTTAGTGAGGGTAGAGAGAGGTAGTTCTCTCGATAGAGTTTTTAAAACAGAGCTCACTGCGTAAGTGCTAAATTGTACATAGCCTTTAATATATGAAGATTTGAAATTCGGTTTGTATCCTCGCACGGCTTTTCGCAGAATATCACGAGCTAAGGAAAAAACCTCCTCTATCTCATAATTTGACTTCCAATATTTCAAAGATGGTTTAATTGTAAGCCTTAAAGTGCCTTGCCAGATCATATTTTCTAGTTCAATAAATTGCTTTATAAGGGGAGAGGGTAAGTTGGTAAAATTTATTTTACTCAATTTATCTTCTCCAGCTTCTTGCAAGACCTTGGTTTTAAGGTCTTGGTAAACTAAAAAAAAATCACGGAGCTCTTTAGGAGAAAGCTTAGGGGTACTTTGGTAGCTATTGATGATCAGCTGTAAGTTTGTGGCTTCTGTAGAAAGAGTTTTTTTTTGGTTGGTAAAATATGTGGCACATAGGTTCTTTGCCTGAAGGAACTCAGGAGTAGTAAGGACGACGAATAAATATAATAAGACTTGTTTTGAGCTCACCTTATTAAATTAACATAATATTAAGAGTCTAAGGCTCTTCAATTTGGAAAATGTAAATTTTCTAAGTCTGTATAGTTTATGTACAAGATTGCATCTGTTCTTTAATTTATTGCTAAAGCGGCTAAAGCTAACTCATAAATCTATCTATTTTACTACTCACTTGCACGGCCATAGAAAAAGAAAAGGGCTATGGTTTCTTCACCTCTGTCACTCCGGCCTGCATGGAAAACTCTTGGTACCTGAATAAAAAAGGTATTGTAACTAGGACAAATAGGATGGCATAGAGCCCCCCAAATGAGTTATATGCATAGTCGTAGCCTTTTAAATCTATGAGGTATCCCATGAGGGGTCCAAGGAAAATAAAGACCATTCTTACTCCCAGACCCTGAATGGAGTTGGCTGTGGCTCTAATTTCAGTGGGAACTCTTTTATTTAAAGCATCTTTTAAAATCACTGAATTTAGTCCTCTGGAGAGTTGAAAAAAAAGGCAAATAAAGGCTCCTAGCCAATTGTTTACTTGGGCCATAAACAAAAAAGCTAAAAAGGGGAGTATGGACATGAGGACAACAGCGCCAACACTTGAGATTTTCTTTTCAATTTTATGGGCATATCGGGCCACTACAGCTACAAATAAATTCATAAAAGCCCAGAGGTAACCAAAGTAATAAATATCAATATTGATTTTTTGCCAATAATCTTGAAAAGACCATACGGCTATAAGGGTGGCGGAATTTAACACAATGCCATTGAGTAAAATGAGAGTGAGAAGCTTGGAATGTTTAAAGAGCTTTTTGTATATAAAGAGTAAGTTATCCTTGTGTTTTTTAGGATTCATTTTGTTTCGTGGGGGTTCGGTTAGGCTTAGGGCGATAAACAAAGGAAATATGCCCACAAATAGCTGAGCAAAAGCAGTGGTGTTTATGGAAATCAAGGCAATCCATCCTCCTAAAAGACCGGCAATGGCTTCTCCCATTTGCTGGTAGAAAAAAAATCTTCCGGTGTATTTAATTCTAGATTTTTTGGAATTTACTGCATCTAAGGAATCATAGAGTATGGAAATATCTGTGCCAGAAATTAAGCTCACTGCAAAAGCAAGGAAAATCTCTGCAATGACTAAGGTGAGAAAGCCTGTGGACAAGGGGAAGAACATAAAACCTAAAAAATGAAAAATAGAGCCAAGTATAAGAGTTTTTTTACGACCAATAATGTCAGAAATATAACCAGAAGGGACCTCAAAAATAAGCATAAACACGGCGAACACGGACTGGAGCTGATAAATCTGCTCCATATTTAAGCCCCTTGTTTTAAAAAAAGGGATCATGATGGGCATTATCACCATGAAAGCTACTGTGAACTTAAAGAAAAAAATCCTTGAGATGTTTTTGTTAAGAATATCGGACATTTGCCCATACTGAACTTAAACACTATGACTGGCTAGATTATTTTGGTTTAAGGGTACGGGTGTGTACTTTTTTTAAATGTAGCCAATTTGTATTTATCTTTAATTAAGTGAGGTAGAGGAAGAAGCTAATGCTCAAAATAAAAGCAAGACTAATGGTCCTGAGATCAATTCTACTACTAGTAGGAGCAGATGCTACCTAACACGCTGAGTCCCAAAGTCTGGTCCCTTTTTCTATGACTAGCCAATTTTAACAAAACTTTATATGCTACTATATATATTAAGTTTTTTTTAATTTGATGATGATAATAATTTGAGTACGGAGTGACCTTTGGCACAAGTAATAGTTTTAGAAAATAATCTTTACGAAGTTCAAGTTGGTGGATTAACTTTAAAATTGAAGTCTTCTCATGATTTAGAAACCGTTGAGAAATTAATAACACTTGTGGATGATAAAATTAATGAGGCAATGGCGTTAAGCCCAAATATGTCCTTTCAAAATGCATTACTTTTATCGGCGCTTCATATTGCCGAAGACGTTGTAGTTCTTAAGCAAAAAGCACAAAAGAACATTCAGTCCATGGAGGACCAAGCTCTTAAAATATTAACTCAGTTAGAGTCATCATCTGAAACTCAGTTAGGTTTAGACCTCTAGTTTCGTTTATACATTTGAATAGGTAGTAAAGATGTTGGCTCAAAAATCTAAAGCTGAACTACGTGAACGTTATAAAGTAATGCGTAGAGAGCTATTTGAAAGTTTAGATATGGATCAGATCACTGAGGCAATTGCTCAGAATTTGGACGTTGGACTTTCAAAAAATATTATTAATATAGGTTCTTATATGCCCATTTTGGGAGAACCAGATCCTAACGGCCTTAGAAATTTTAGGCCAGACCTACAGTGGAGCTATCCAGTTGTAGTGGGCGAGAGCTTAGAGTTCTATAAAGTGCCCAATTATCAAAGAGATTTCAAGCCAGGAGCTTTTGGCATTCCAGAACCTAAGGCTGATGACAGTAAGAGGATTTCCATAAATGACTTAGATTGCATCCTGGTTCCAGGAGTAGCATTTGACCGTTCAGCTAACCGCTTGGGGCAGGGTCGGGGTTTTTATGACCGTGCACTTAAGGACTTTAAAGGTCTTAAAGTTGGCGTGGCTTATACACCACAGATTTTAAATGAAGATTTACCATGTGAAGATCACGATCTATCCATGGATTTGATAGTTTGCGAAGATTATATTTTTGGCCCAGCTAAGGGGCATGAAAGGAATTTACAATGAGCACTACAGCAATACTCATAGGGTTGGTGTGTTTTTTTGGTGGTTTATTTGTTGCCCTAGGAGGGCATATGATTATTCAAAAAAGCAAAGATAAAAAAACAAAATCAGAAACAGAAAAAGAGTCTGAACGCATAATTCATCGTGCAAAATCAAAAGCTTCTAAAATAGAGCGAGATGCAAAAGCTAAATCGAAAGATTTCGAAAATCGTTCCCGAAGAAACCTTGAAAGCAGTATGAAGAAGGAAAAACAAAAAATAACCAGCTTAG
The DNA here is from genome assembly GCA_018663505.1 of Pseudobdellovibrionaceae bacterium. Classification (GTDB taxonomy): domain Bacteria; phylum Bdellovibrionota; class Bdellovibrionia; order Bdellovibrionales; family UBA1609; genus JABJQG01. The sequence continues at coordinate 32,518 of JABJQG010000014.1, forward strand.
AGCAAAGCTATAAAGATAAGACAGCTCGCTTGGATAGAGAGTTTAAAGAAAAAACTGAAGATATGGACTCTCAAATTGAAGAGGTTAATGATCAAAAAGGAAAAATGCTTATAGCTGAAAAGAGGATTGAGACTCTTGAGGTCCAAGCAAATAAGAGTATTCATGATTTGCAAAAAAAATTAGAAGAAGTAGCCGGCTTATCTAAAGACGAAGCACGCAAGCGATTAGTGGAGGCCCTGCAGGATGATGCTAGAAGAGAGGCTAACGAGTCATTGACTCAAATTGAAGAAGAAGTAAAACGTGAGTCACAAAAAAGAGCACGTAGTGTTTTATCTAAAGCTATCTCTCGTTTTGCCTCAGAGGTTGCAACGGAACGTACAGTAACCTCTCTTCCACTTTCTGGCGAGGAAATGAAGGGGAAAATTATTGGCCGTGAGGGGCGTAATATTAGAGCCCTAGAGGGAGCATGTGGAGTTGATATTATTATTGATGAAACACCTGACTCTGTTATTATTTCAAGTTTTGATCCAATTCGTCGCCAAGTTGGCAAACAAGTGATTGAACGCTTGATGGAAGATGGACGAGTGCACCCGGCTCGTATTGAGGAAGTGGCTGCAAAAGTAAAACGGGACCTTGATAATTCTTTAGAAGAAGAAGGGGAGAAGGCTTGTTTTGATTTAGGAGTACATGGGGTCTCGGTCCCTTTATTGAAAATTTTAGGAAGCTTAAAATATCGTCAAACAGGCACTCAAAATGTATTAGAACATTGTATTGAAGTGGGTTATATGGCGGGTCTAATGGCAGCGGAAATTGGCGCAGATGAAAAGGCCGCTCGAAGAGCCGGTTTGCTGCATGATCTTGGGCGTGGAATCGATCACACCGTTGAAGGCAACCATGCGGATGTGGGAGCTGACTTTGCAAAGAAGAATGGCGAAAAAGATTTTATTGTTGATGCTATTAAGTATCACGAAAAAGAAGAAGGACCATCATTGCTTTGTCATCTAGTGCAAGCGGCAAATAATCTTTCTAAGGCCCGACCTGGTGCTCGTCGGTCGCAAATGGAAAATTTTATCAATCGCTTAGAAGATTTAGAATCTGTGGGTAACAGTTTTGATGGAGTGGAAAGGACTTTTGCAGTTCAGTCTGGTAAAGAGGTGCGTGTGATTGTTGACAGTTCTAAGGTTACTGACAAACAAGCACAAATGCTGTCACGAGATATTGTTAAGAAAGTGGAACGAGAGTTGAACTACCCTGGGCAAATAAAAGTTTCAGTGGTGAGAGAAACTCGAATAGTGGAACACGCAAGATAATTGATTTAAATTAGAGGTAACTATGTTTTCTTTAACTCCAGAAGAGCAGTTAAGTGAATTAAAAAAAGGTGTTGTGGATTTAGTTTCTGAAAAGGAGCTTTTAGCTAAACTAAAAAAAAGCTATGACACAAAAACTCCTTTAAAAATTAAAGCAGGCTTTGACCCCACAAGACCAGATCTTCATATTGGTCATGTTGTTTTAATTAATAAGTTACGCCAGTTTCAGCAAATGGGTCACCACATACAGTTTCTAATAGGAGACTTCACAGCTCTTATAGGGGACCCTACGGGTAAAAATGAAGCACGTCCTCCGCTCACTGAAGAGGAGATTGCTGAAAATTCTAAAACATATGCCGAACAAGTTTTTAAGGTTTTAGATCGAGAGAAAACTGAGGTCATGTATAATTCTCATTGGTTTAATGATTTTAAACCGGCGGATTTTATTCGTCTTTCTGCTAAATATACTGTGGCAAGAATGATAGAGAGAGATGATTTTGAAAAGCGATATCAAAATGGAACTCCTATTCATTTGCACGAATTTCTTTACCCCTTAGTGCAAGGTTATGATTCTGTGGCTATGAAGGCTGATGTTGAGTTAGGTGGAACAGATCAAAAGTTTAATCTACTTGTGGGGCGTGATATTCAAAAATCCTCAGGAATGGCGCAACAGAGTATTTTAACGGTGCCCCTATTAGAAGGTATTGATGGCATTCAGAAGATGTCCAAATCTAATGATAATTATATTGCTATCCAGGACTCGCCTAAAAATATTTTTGGTAAAACCATGAAAATTTCCGATGAACTAATGATTCGCTATTATGAATTACTTACGGATAAAACCGTATCGGAAATTGAAGTTTTAAAAATGGGTATTAAGGGTGGAGAATTACACCCTCGAGATGTGAAAGTAGACTTAGCAAAATACTTTGTGAGTTTATTTTACGATGACACAATGGCTGAATCGGCTTTAAAAGAATTTGAGAACATCTTTAAAAATAAAGGATTACCTGATGACCTGGCTCAACATGAAGTTAAGTCCTCAGTGGATCTAGAAATATTAAGCTTATTAATAGAAGTTGGTTTTTCCAAATCAAAAGGAGAAGGTCGCCGTGGAATTCAAGGCGGGGCTGTAACAATTGATGGCGAAAAAATTAGTGATCCCATGTTTCAGCTTAAGCTCAAAGGAGCAGAAAAGGTGATATTAAAAATGGGAAAAAAGAAATTTGTACAGCTAGTTGCAAAGTAGGTATTGAGTGAAAGTTAAGTTTTTACCAGATGAAGTAGAATATGAAATACAACCCACCCAAACTCTATTAGAGCTTGCACAGGAAAAGGGTGTGTATATTAAGTCCGTTTGTAATGGTGTACCAAACTGTGCTGAATGTCGAATTCAGGTGGTTGAAGGGGAGCATAATATTTTCCCCCCTTCAAAGAAAGAAATTGCTTTAATTGGTACAGCACACTTTCTTGACCAAAGGCGTTTGGCCTGCCAGATGAGATGTTTTGGAGATATATCTGTGTCTACCCATGAACAAGTAGCAAAACAAGGCTCTGAACATCAGAAAAAACGTATGAAAGCTGGCGTAAGAGTGGATGAAAGTGAATCTCATGCTTTGTCTGGTGGTCTTCTGGAACAAAATACAGATTTAGTGAATGAAGCTAGTGTTACAGAAAGGGATTTAGAAGAGCTTGAAGCCCAGGAGAAAAAAGGTAATCCTAAAAAAGGATCTGATCGAGGAGCATCAAAGGGGAATTCTACAAATAAGAAGAAATCGGATGGTGGAAGGGATACCAACTCATCTAAAGAGGGAAACCGAAACCGTAACAGAAATCGCAATAGAAATAGAAACCAGAAAAATAATTCTAGTGGCGAAGAGAAAAATCACGAAAAGCGAGATATGAGCCCACCAGCAGCAACCGAAGCTAAGACAGCACAAGGTGGGAGCGAGCAGAATGGTGAAGGTGTGAAGAAAAGCAATAATCGCAATAGAAACAGGAATCGCAATAGAAATAGAAATAAGAATTTAAAAAATAAAGAAAATAGCACTACAAACAATAATCAAGAAAGTAACAAGGACTAAAGAAAGAGGCTTATATGATTACTAAAATAACTTTAATGTTAGTATCTTTCACTTTTGCAGGGTGTGCCATATTACACCATGTACAAGTAGGAGAAGTTGACTCAAAAATTGTTAGAAAAGGTGAGAAGATTGAAATTCTTGTTACAGAAACTGGAGTTAGTTTTAAAGAAGGAACACAGGTAGCTCAGGCGTTGACTCATAACAAACAAACTAAGAAAGACCTTGGAGACGCCCAAGCTATCCTAAGTATGTTTCAAATGGGACCAGTAACAGGAAATCATGTTTTTTCAGATAAGTTTGCAGATAGAGTTTTTAAGCTCATTCGTAGAAAGTGTCCTAGCGGGAGAGTGAGTGGTGTGACCTCAATTAGAGAAACGGCTAAATATCCTGTGGTAAGTGGAGAAATCGTAAAAATCACCGGATATTGCGGTTAAGTAAATTTTCAACACGAAATTAAAATTTAAAATTTATGATATTTAAAATATAGGGAGAGAAATGAAAAAAATTATATTAATTCTAATGGTACTACAGTTAACATCAGGGTGTGCTTTTTTAAGATCGGTATCAACAACCAGTGTTCCTAAGAATAGAAAGAATAAAGTTTCGGCTCAAGCTGAAAAGTTTTATTTTTTAGGGTTTAATTTTAGCAATAGCTATGTAGATGGACTTGTACAGGATCTTGCAGATCAGTGCCCAAAAGGGAAAGTTCAAGGGATTTTAACAAAGCATGAAGTTATTTCTTATGTGTTTTTCACCAAAAATATTGTTTCTGCAAATGGCTATTGCGTTAAAAGATAATTAAGGAAACTGTTATGAATAAATTAATAATTATATGCTTGATGTTGTTTTCACTGATCTCTTGTACTCACTCTGTACATAACTATCATGTTTCTGCAGAGAGATTTTTAGGAAAAAGCAAAAATAAGAAACGAATTAAATCTGAGGCACAGCAAGCGGTTGTCTTTTGGATGGCTGATAATACAAATTATGTCAATGAGGCCTTTGAGGAGCTGCAACGTAAATGTAGAAAAGGTAGAATTGTTGGGAATAATACTCGATTCAGTACATCTCACGGATTCTTTTCTTGGACTAATAAAGTGAAAATGCAAGCTTACTGTGTTAGATAATTTTTAGTTCCAGTTTAGTAAGCATTGTTATTCAGAAGTTTAAATAACATCAACTGTATATTAAAAATAGTTGGCAATAAAAGTATAGATACTTATATTCACCCATAGACCCATAGGTAGTGTTGAAATGACATTTCAAAATTTAATTGAAGAATGCTTAATGTTAAAGTTTGATCCTGAATATTTAGAAGTCATCAACGAGAGTGATAATCATCATGTACCTGAAAACTCAGAAACACATTTTCGTGTAATTATAGTATCTCAGATGTTTAAGGGGATTTCTCTCATTAAGCAGCATATGCTTGTAAATGAAACTTTGGATGAGTTTTTAAAAAAAGGAGTTCACGCCCTGGCTATTGTCACAAGAACTCCTGAGGCTTGGAAGGCAAATCAGGAAAAAGGAGTCTCTCCAAATTGTTTAGGAAAAAATACCCAGCTGAGCTAGTTGTACAGTAGAGTTGGCTTCTTATTTGCAATCTAATGCTTATTATGAGGGACATTAGGCGCAAATTAAGTGGTGTACGCTATTTCTGGCGAAGACTTAGACTGGTATTAGCAATATTTGTCACTTTGTCATCTCCTCTGTATGTAACTGCTAAAGATCAGTGCCGTCGCGTTTTTGCCCACATTAAACTTAATCAGCCGAGTTTACTTCAGCAGTGTGGTGGCAGCTGTTATCTTGAGGCCACAGTAAGAAGTTTGCAGAGTATTATTAGGAAGTCTTTAGGTAAACAAGTCTATATTTCTCGGGAGTACTTCGTTCTACAGGTATTAATAGTTAGGCTTGAGTCAATTTCTGACCAATTTAAACTTAAAGAGATAAATCCTCAAGGTGATAGTAAAATGGGTCCCTTAGATTACTTAAGTAACGAAGCTGAATCCTTGAAGTTGTTATCCGAAAAATCAAATAAAAGAGGGTTGCAATACGACGCCAAAAAAATTAACTCAAAAATTATAGTGAGTGGTGGATTGGAGAGTCTACTAGATCATCTTTATGGGTTAAAGCCATTATTGAAAGACAGTATGTCTCCAGCTCAGGTGTATAAAGAATCAAGGGAAATGAATAAACATCTAGATTATGTAGAGCTTAGATTAAATAGTTTAAAGAGTGCGTTGCGTAAACTTGAACATTCAAGCGAGACTTCTTTAGAGATTATTAACAAAGAGAAACTATTGGTGAATGAACATTTAAAAGAAACATTAGTTTACATACATAATAAATTATTAAAACTTGAACAAAATAATTTTTTTAAAAAGGGCCCTTATTATCAACAGTTTAACACAAAAACTTATTCCATAAAATTTGAACCAAAATCCCTTGGTACAGAAGATTTAATCCTTGATCAGTCCTTTGAAAATTTAGTTAAAAAATCAGTAAGGGATAAAGTAGATATATACTTAACCTACTTAAGCGTTGTTGAGTACTTGGTGCGACATGGAAAATACAAAGGACACCTGGTGTTGCCAAAAGATAAAAGTCAATTCTTTGATAAGGACACATATGCTAATAAAAATAATGCGTATCATGCTGTCGTTATCGTGGGTTATCAATTACACGAAAATGGACGTATTAAAAATTTAAAACTTAGAACATCTTGGGGGGCGTCTAGAGTGTCTCACTCGGAAAAAGTCATTACTATGCCTTTGGACTATTTGTTAGAGTATGGCCTTGAATACATAACAGTAGAGTTGCCATAAAAGGCTTAACTAAGTTGATATGGCAGTTACTGTTTTTTAGTGCGAAATCATTTATAGAGTCTTGGTGACATGCAGAACTCACCATCACTGAGAAGTAACAAAACTATACGTTAAAAGAAATACCACAGCTACAAGATTTATTGGCATTAGGATTGGAAAAAATAAAGCCCTTGCCGTTCAAACCACCTTCATATTCTAAAGTCATACCTAACAAGTAGAGTAGGCTTTTAGAATCTACCACAACTTTTGCATTATCAGATTGAAATAATTTGTCGTCTTCTTTGAGTTCGCCATCTTCAAAATCCATTTTATATTTAAAACCTGAGCAGCCACCCTTTTCTACATAGACCCTTAGGTAGGCATCATCAGAACGCTCCTCTTCTTCTTTAAGCTGTAAGAGCTTTTTTGCGGCACTAGAACTTACATTAATCATATCTTCAGATCCTTATTGCCGGAAGCATTGTTGGCATAAATAGTTTTAACCTTGCTCACAAGTATATCAATCTCTTCCATTTTTGTAAAGCGTCCCAGGCCGAATCTAAGAGTATTACGCGCTTCTTGGGCCGATAAGCCAATGGCTTCAAGCACATAGCTGATATTACTTTGTCCAGAGGAACAGGCTGAGGTTGAGCTACAAGCTATTCCCATAAGACCAGCGGTGAGTTCAAATGGTTGCACATTATAAAATGTAAGGCTTAAGTGGGTGGGGAGCCGGTTACAAGCATGTCCATTGAGCTTTGTATCTGGAGCCACTTTTATGATTTGCTCATACATATAATCTCGCATTTTACTTTTATTAACATCGGTTCTAGAGAGCTCTTTTTCACATAGCTCGCAAGCCTTACCAAGCCCTACTGCTCCCGCTACGTTTTGTGTGCCTGGACGTAATCCTTTTTCTTGTGAACCGCCAAAAAATAAAGGTTCAAGCTTTAGGTTGTCATTTTGGGCATTCACGTAAAGCGCACCACTGCCTTTGGGCCCATAGAGCTTATGTGCAGATATGGAAAGTAGATCTATATTCATTTCTTTTACATTTATTGAAACTTTGCCAGTGGCTTGTGCGGCATCAACATGAAATAAAATGTTATGTTTTTTAGCCAGTTGGCCCATTTCAAAAATAGGGTTTAGTGACCCCACTTCATTGTTTGCAAACATAAAGCTCATAACAACAGTATGGGGTTTGATATTTTTTTCAATATCGCTGAGTTCAATTTGACCAAAAGAGTTTGGCGATAAATAGGTAACCTCTACTCCTAGATCTTCTAAATACTCTGCCACTTGCAATACAGCTTTATGTTCCACTTGAGAGGTAAGCATGTGTACGGGCTTTTTATTTTTTAAAATCTTTCGGCAAATTCCTAATAAAGCCATATTGTTAGATTCTGTGGCACCACTGGTCCAATAAATTTCTGAGGCCTCAGAACCAATGAGACTTGCCACTTGTTCTCTGGCATTAGAGAGTGCTGTTTCGGTTTCCCAGCCATAAGCGTGCCCAGCACTAGATGGATTACCAAAGCTTTCTTTTAAATATGGCTCCATGGCTTTATAGATCTTAGGGTCTAAGGGTGTTGTAGCGTTATTATCGAAGTAGATGAGGTTTTGAGTAAGAGAGGCTGGCATAGGCTTCCATTCACGATATTAAAGATTAATAGTACAAACTCCTAAGATCTTACAAATTCACCAAAAATTCAATTGTTAGCTCCATAGTTGTGAAAAAATGTGAAATTACGCGGCGGTTCAGCAAAAAGCCCACTACACTTTAAGGTCTTGATATTATAAGTAAATACTAACCAAATACTGTACAGCCTAATGTGCATAAGGAGATCGCTATGAGCGACGTTAATCTCAGTGAATTCGACCTATTTAACCCCAGTGAAGAACATTTGATGTTACGTCAGATGGTGAAGGAGTTTGTGGATAATGAAGTGGAGCCGCAGGCTCTAGAATATGACAGAAAAGAACAGTTTAATTTAAGTCTATTTCGAAAACTTGGGGAGCTTGGGTTATTGGGCATCACAGTGAGCGATGAGTATGGCGGTTCTGGAATGGACGCATTAGCCGCTGTGATTGCACATGAAGAACTTTCCGCATCAGATCCAGGGTTTGCTTTAGCTTATTTAGCCCATGCCATGTTGAGTGTGAATAATCTTGCTGTTAATGGTTCAGAAGATCAAAAGAAAAAGTTCCTTCCCAAGATGTGTTCTGGTGAGTGGGTAGGCTGTATGGCTATGAGTGAACCACATGTGGGTACTGACGTTCTTGGTATGAAGACAACTGCTGTGAAAAAAGAGGATCACTATGTACTTAATGGCCAAAAAATGTGGATCACTAATGGTGTGATTGACGAGCAAGGTACTCCTGCTGATGTTGTCCTAATTTATGCTATTACTGGAGAAAAAAATGGCCGTCCTGAGGTTTCTACATTTATTGTGGAGAACGGAACAGAGGGCTACACTGTGGGCCAAAAGATTAAAGACAAAACGGGTATGAGAGGGTCAAATACTGCTGAATTGGTATTTGAAAACTGTAAAGTTCCCTTAGGAAACCTTGTGGGTGCGGAAGGGGATTCTATGCACCATATGATGAGAAATTTAGAAATCGAAAGATTGACTCTGGCGGCAATGAGCCTTGGAATTGGCCGACGCTCTTTAGAGGTGATGAATCAATATGCTAAAGAGCGAGAAGCCTTTGGGAAATCTCTCAGTTACTTTGGTCAAATTCAAAAGTATATTGGTGATAGCTATGCAGAATATATGGCCTCAAAAACTTATGTATATAACACAGCCCGAGTTTTGAATCTTCAGAAAGGGGGCCAGCGTATGGACTCTGACGGTACAAAACTGGTGGCCTCAACTATGGGTAAGAATTTAGCCGATAGAGCCATGCAGGTTTTGGGTGGATACGGCTACGTTGGTGAGTACCATGTGGAGCGCTTATGGAGAGATGCTAAGCTCTTAGAAATAGGTGGTGGAACTATAGAGGCGCATCAAAAAAATATTACAAGAGACCTTTCTAGGAGCTTGTAAAAGCTTTCATTAAGCCTTTTTTATTTGATTTTGTTTAGAATTCTAGCTAATTAAGGGATTTCAACGTTCCAGTTACTTGCTTGGTGTGTAACAGATTTTTTTTAATTTTGCCAAAGAGTTATTCAGAGGGTTTATGAGTTTTTTTGAGGGATCAGAAAAAAAATTAGAGGTAGTTATTGATTCTTCTCAGTTAATAGAAGGGTCTTTACGAAATCTGGGTAGGGGATTTTGGTCAAAGGTTGTTGAAGCTTCTCAAGCTTTAATTCTCTCTGAAATTCAATCAGAAAATTGTGTGGCCTACCTACTTTCAGAATCTAGTCTTTTTGTATGGGACGACAAATTCACCATGATCACCTGTGGCCAAACCACCTTGGCAAAAGCATTTTTGGAATTTCAAAATACAGTGAGTTCTGCTAAAATTATTTCAGCTATCTATGAACGTAAAAATGAATACGCTCCGGAAAAACAATTTTCTAGTTTCTCGGAAGATGTGAGCTTGTTGAATGAAGTTTTTAATGGAGAGGGTGTGTCCTTTGAATTTGGCTCCAAACAGGACCACTTTATTGAATTGTATAATTATCAACATAAGTTTATTCCAGCACCAGAGGATACAACCTTAGAAATACTCATGTATGAAATTGGCCATAGGGCTTTGAAGGTATTTAACCAAGAGGGACATACTGCCACAGGAATTCGAAGTTTTTTGAATTTTGAAGAACATTTTCCCGAGTTTGCTGTGGATGATTATGTATTTTCGCCCACAGGCTACTCTTTAAATGCTTTGAACGGCTCTAAATATATTACTATACATGTTACACCAGAAAGCCAGTCTTCCTATGTGAGCTTTGAGACAAATATCTTTAATGGAGATGGAAACATAGAGCTAGTTCAACAAGTAGTGAGCATTTTTGAACCCAGCTCTTATGATGTTTTTGACTTTAGGCAGGATTCTCACAAAGCTAACCAGGGGCAGAAAAGCTGTGTGAATGATTTTTTAACTAACGGTTTTCAGATTAAAGCCAGTGAATTTCAACAGCTTCAATGTGGTTATCACTTGGAGTATGCACATTACCATAAGGATCAATGATGGAAGATAACAACGGCATGGTACATTCAAAGTTATGGATAGAAGAACAAATAGAAGACTTTATGGGCATGCGATACCGAGTGGATAATGTTTTATTTTCGGGGAAGTCTGAATTTCAAACTGTGGATGTGGTAGAAACGCGTGGGCATGGTAAAATGTTACTAAACGACGGGTTAGTGATGCTTACAGAGCGCGATGAATTTGTTTATCATGATATGATAACTCATGTTCCATTGTTTACACATCCAAAACCCAAGAGAGTTCTTGTTATAGGTGGTGGTGATGGTGGTACAGCCAGAGAAGTTCTAAGACATAATGAAGTGGAATTTTGTAAAATGGTGGAGATTGACAAAATGGTAGTTGATGCCTGTGTGGCACATATTCCTCAAACCGCAGCTTGTTTAACCCAAGGGGATGCACGTTTTGAATTAGTAATAGATGATGCTGTGAAATATGTTGCCGAAACAAAAGAAAAATATGATGTGATCATTGTTGACTCCACAGACCCTATTGGTCCTGCGCAACCCTTATTTGGCCCCAAGTTTTACAATGATGTTTTTAGCTGCCTCAATGAGGATGGGCTGGTTGTTTCTCAGGGGGAATCTCCATTTTATAATCAAGATATGCAAGAGTCTATGTACAAAGTTTTGGGACAGTTTTTCCCTATAGTTACAAGTTATAACTTCACAAACCTAACCTATCCTGGGGGCTACTGGAGTTTTACTTTTGCTTCTAAAAAATATCATCCCATAAGGGACAAAGATGAGCAAAGAGTCACATCATCAGAGCTTGAGTTTAATTACTATAATAACGATATACATAACGCCTGTTTTGTTCTTCCTCAGTTTATGAGGAAAAACCTAGATCGTTATAAGAAAGATAACCATGCTCATTGATAACTCTGTAAAATTAAATATTGTTAAAAATACACATGAGGTCAGTTAGATATGGCCAAATATGAATTGGATCAAGGGCTGATCTTGGAAAACCCTCTGAAAACCGATTTTTTTGCAAGTTCACCTGTTTCATTTTTTGATAAAGAAAATAAAGAGGTTCAGCTTAGCTTTCATGATATTATTCAGAAATTAGAGAATCTTGTTACAGAGGAACGTTTAGATAAACTGAATGAAGTCATTAATAATCGTACAGATAACTTTGTTTCTATTCTTGAGAATATCTATGATAGAGGGAACGTATCTGCTGTGATGCGATCAGCAGAAGCTTTTGGCTTTCATAATATGCATATCATTGAACAAAAGAGCAAAGCCTTTAAAACTTCAAGTCGTGTGACTCAGGGGGCGGATAAGTGGCTTAATGTTTCCATTCATGAAACGGCAAAAAGTAGTGTGGAGTCCTTAAAAGCAAAGGGATTTCAAATCTTTGCGACCCATTTAGATGCGGCTCAGCCTATTTCAGAAATTGACTTCTCTATTCCCACAGCCTTAGTTTTTGGCAATGAGCGAGAAGGTGTATCGAAGGAGATGCTGGATCTGATTGATGGGGCTGTAATTATTCCTATGCAGGGCTTCTCCCAAAGTTTTAATATTTCAGTGGCTGGTGCACTTAGCTTTTATCATGCTTACTTGAACCGTATGGAACGCATGGGTTGTAATGGTGATTTAACTGAAGACCAAAAACAAAGACTTTTAGCCAACTACTTATTTCGTTCTGTGAAGAATCCTCTAGCTTGTATGGTTTATTGAATGAAGTTGGTATTACTATGGGATTATGAGTGGGTGGTTCTGGAGATTTTAGTGCCGAGTTGATAGCTTTCCATCCATGGGAGATCAGGGGCTAGCCGCCCCTGAAACCCGCAATTCTCCCACGTCGTGTGGGAGAATCTATAGGTAATTAAAAAAACACAGGTCACGATGAGTTTCTTTTATTAGATTCCCCCACACGACGTGGGGGAGTTGGTGGGTTCGGGCCGCCTTTAGGCCCGATCTCCCATGGATGGAAAGGTGCCAAATGAAAACCCATACCTCAAAGCCACCCACTCATAACCCCATAGGTTTATGAGAAAGCTCAGCTACTTAGCCAGTTAACTACTAAGCTACTTAACCACTTTATTGGTAGTGTTATTCTTAAAACTACGTTCTTTTTGATATGTAGTTTTACCTTTTTTGTAAGAAGCTAAAAAGTCTTCTTCCAGAGCTTTGGGGCACACATGATGGTAAGCTTGGTTTAGTTTTCCCAATTCATAGGCGTTTTGTGGTTGGCAATAGATCGCCAATCCAGCGTTTCTGCCAGTTTTATACAACGAAACAGTTTCTTTTTTTATCATTTTGCATGATTTTACATGATTTCTAAATTGATCAGACTGAGCCCCTTTTGACCCATCCTGTCGCCCAACCTCAAACCAGTCTCTGTGGTCGCAGTTTTCTTTGTTAGAAAAACCAGTTGAACAGGCTGAAATTAGCGAAATCAAAGAAAAAATTACAAAAAAACGAGTCATTTACTAATTCCTAAAGAGAGTCAGTGAGAAAAATACACATCTAAAACTAATCAGCTTTTCTAATTTTGTAAAGTGTTTTAAAAGACTGTTGTGAGACCCCATATTATTTTCAAAGAAGGGGTGATAGAAAGGAAATGGCATGAGTGATGAAAAATTGTATGGAGAACTGGCAATTGAAAATAATGAGCTTGAAAGCTTTGATAATAGAACTCTGGTAAGAAAATACGAAGTATCATTTAGTTGCCCCGAATTTACTTGTGTGTGTCCAAGAAGTGGTTTTCCAGATTTTGCCACAATTAATATAAAATATGTCCCAGATAAAAAATGTGTGGAGCTAAAGTCACTTAAGCTATATATCAATGGGTTTAGAAATAAAAAAGTATTTCATGAGGATGTGACGAATACTATTATTGATGACTTAATTCAGTTGTTAGATCCATGGTCCATTGAAGTTGTTGGTGATTTTACAGTGAGAGGCAACATTAAAACCATAGTAACAGCAAAACACGAAAAATAATTGAGCTTTTCTTCCTCTGAATTGCAGCAGAGAGTTACTATATGGGTTCCTTTGGCAGCTACTCCTCATTATCATTTTCAAAAGTTAGCTCTTCCATATCGTCTATGCAGGTAGGCTCTTGCTTAATCCACATCATTACTCTTAAAGGATCTGTTTTGTCCCTTAGCTTATCTTCGCGTAATTCAGTTTGAACAGAGCATTCGGTAATTTTCTTATTCTCTTTATCTCGCAAATTAAAATCAAAATAAAAGGAATTCCCCGGATACTTCTGGTATATTCGTGTTTTTAGTATCAGGCCACGGCCATTCATACCTCTTTTAGTTCTTATTTTTAACATATGCATGGGATTGAGCGCGCTTTTCATACGTCCAAGGTCTATCTCTCCAGCGATAAGGTATTTAGGGGACTCCATCATTACGTGGAAAGTCTGTACACCTTCATAAAGAAGAATTTCAGCGTGAACACTTGTGGGAAGAGTAAAGCTCTCTGCCTCAGAAGCTATTACGTTGTGAGTTGAAATAAAAATAATTGGTGTGCATATTAATAGTATTAACAGAACTCTAAACATGTTGCCCCCTTCATGTTGTACTTGTAATCCCCTTAGCTAAAAGCCATTGTCTCTAAGCTGAGCCTATTGTACACGCTGTGTGTTCTTGGATAAACCACAAGTTGCTAAGACAAGGGATAATGCATTTTATTCAATGTATATAATGAATAAAAATTCTAAAGATAATTCTGGCTAGTTGTTGACAAAATACTGCTTAAAATTGAAGCTTAACTAAGTGAACACAATCTTCGGAAGGATATTGCGGTGGGTTCAATACAAAAAGCTAAACTATTTTTTATTGCATTCTCTTTGACTGCTACACTGGGTAGTATTAAGGCAGGGACAAGCTGTGGAACTGACGGGAGCGTTGCTCAACGTATTCAGCAGTGTAAGGAAACTTGTGATTTTGAAACTTCTAATAGACAATTTATCTCTTGGCATTTAGTGGCTAGGACAAGTTGGGGTAAGGAAGTTTGGTATGACCCTATAAATCAAAAAATATGGAGTGACCAAAGTTCTTACAGGTACACTTTCGAGAACTCAAAAAATATTTGTGAGACAGGTGCTATTGGCAGAGAGCAAACTGCCTATATTCATGGTTATTGGAAATTACCAAGGCAATGGGAATATAGAAAAGCTTCAAATTTTGGTTTATTAAGCTGCCTTCCCGGATTACAGCTCACAGATCTTTGGGTAAAGGGGTTTTCAGATACTGATCGAATAGTTTTTAATGGAAGCACTGGCCGCTTTAGCACAATTCCTCAGAGGTCATTTTCTCAATATTATATTCGATGTGCCATGGATGTTCGGCTTTAGTTTCTAACGGAATAACTAAAATCCATGATTTAGTACCAGCTCATTCGCTCATAAGAGATGATATTATGTATGGCCTTGCTAAGCTCGATTATTATATCCTGACTTTGCTCATTTTCAGGCTTGTTGAGCTCAATTTCAAGTAGCCATAGGGCCTCATGATAATCCTTAGGATTTGTTTCAATTGAGAGAGTTTTAAGAAAGTCTATTGTTTTGAGGGTAGGTGTATGGATAGTCGATTTAACTGTGGGCTTAATATTTTGGTTTATAATAGATATTCGCTTTAATTCCTTTTCTGTAATCTCAGCGAAGGCATTACTCAGCTCTGCAAAATCAGATATTTTTTTTCTATATAAAGTTCCATTCAGATTTAAGGTGGTACTATAGGATTTTTTTATGTCATAACATAGAACTTTATAAGGAAGCTTCTTAACTTTTACTGCTTGTTCTCGAAACTCAGGGAACGTGAATCGAGCAAGCGAGTTTGAACCCTGTTTGACTAAAATAAAATATTTTGTTTCAAGTTTGTGGAAATGAAAGATTAACGAATCCTGGTGGGTGGATTTTAATTCGCTTTTTCCATATTTAAAATCTTGGTTGAGGTTAGCACTTTTAAGAAGCTCCAGACTTTTTGAATGGAAAATTTCGCAAAAGTGTGAGGACCTCTCTAATATTGAACGTGAAGCATGGCTAATTAATGAGAATGTAATAATGGAAAAGATAAGTATTGTTTTTTTCATTAGTGTTCCTCTCTGTCGGGTTTACTACTTGTTTACTATTTTTAGATATGCATTTTAATATCATTAAAAAATAAAAGGTATCATAAATATTGTTTATGAAATATTGAATGACAGGTCTTCCATTTTTTTATTACACCTTTACTTCCTTATTCTCTTTAGTATTTATCACTTCAAAGAGCTCATTTAGTTCAATTCTTCTCATAAATATTCTATTAGATAAGTCAGTATCAAACTGATACCTAGAATATATAAAATTAAAAAATTCGGCTTGTTGCTTTGTAAGTGCTAAAGGTTTGGAAAATTTGATGGAAGAGGCCTGATTTAAGGCGTCATGGAATAGATTTAATAAATAGGTTCTATCTAGTCCAGAAAATATTATTTCATTGGGACGGACATATATTGCTTTGGGGAGGTTTCCTCCTGTTTGAGAGCTGTTAAGTTCAAAATTAAGCATGCCCCAAAGAACTTTCCTAAATTGCGCAAGCATGAGTTCTCTGGATGTTTTTGGGTTATTAAAATGTAGTGTCATTTTAAGTCTTTTAGGGTCAGAAAAATCATAGCTAACATTTTTTCTTTTAAAAATCTTCACTTGGTTATTAAAATAAGACAAACATGTTTTGTTGGCAGCATTGATGTGATGGGTTTGTACTAGCAAGGGCGTTAAGGTCCAAGTGATGAACATTATTCTTTTAAAAGTTAAGATAATTATTTTTCTCAAAGCTAAACTCCGTAAACATAAGATGATTAGAAAATAATAATATAAGCAAAGTGTGATTGAAAAAGTTAAGTCTGTTTTTGTAAAAAAGATACTTTCAGTGACAAATAATGGTTGGGGGCTAATTTAGGGGGCAGGGTAATGGTTTAAGTTCATGAGTAAAAACATGCAAGTAGAAGAACATTATTTTGATAAACTTCTAGGCAATATCAACAGCTTATGCACTTTTCCTTTATTCAAGTAAAGGCTATTGAGGTTTTAAGCTTTTATTGTTGGCATTAATCTTGTATTAATAATAGGCAGCTTAGTCATAAAAAACGAAGCCCTGCTTACTATCTAAAGAGCCGAAAGGCTCTTTTTTTTTTGGAATTTGGAGTTACCCCTTCTGGATTTCATAGTAATTATGATACTCACCTTTTTTCTGCAGTAGATTTTCGTGTGTGCCTTCCTCAACAATGACACCATTTTTAAAAACCAATATTCGGTTTGCATTCATAATTGTGGAAAGCCTATGGGCTATTATAAATGTGGTCCGTCCCTCCATAAGGTGTTTTAAGCCCATTTGTACATCCTTCTCACTCACCGAATCTAAGGCACTTGTGGCCTCGTCTAGAATTAGAATAGGGGCGTTCTTGTAAATAGCTCGAGCAATACTCACACGCTGTTTTTCGCCTCCAGACAATAGGCTGCCACGGTCACCAACTTGTGTTTGGTATTTTTCGGGAAAAGAATCAATAAATTCGTGTGCATTTGCCATTTTGGAAACTTCATGAATGGCGTCTGGCTTGGTGTCCAGGCTGGATTGTTGTAAGTTGCCCAGACGAATATTATTTTCAATACTATCAGAAAATAAAAACACATCTTGAGTCACTAATGCTATGTTGTCCCTTAAGCCTTTGAGGCTTAATTGTTTAATGTTTAAGTCATCAATACACACATCGCCACGAACAGGGTCATAGAATCGAGTCAATAAATTCATGAGAGTGGATTTTCCGCTACCACTAGCGCCAACAATGGCAATGGTCTCACCTTTTTTAACAATGAGATTTATACCTTTCAGTAAAGGGTCCTCTTGGTTAAAATGAAAATCAATATTATTAAAATTAATTTGAGACCAGTCTTTAGGGAAATTCAAAGGGTCTTGAGGCTCTGAAATGGGATTTTCCATGGATAGAATTTCATGGATTCGTGTGGTGGCAACTGAGGCCTGTTGGATTTTTACATAACCATTTTGAATCTTTTTACCTGAGTCTAATAGTAGACCCATGGCAAACATGAAACTTGTAAACTCACTAATAGAGAATTTTTCTTTAAATACTAGGAAAGAAATGTACGTGAGTAGGAGGGCAATGAAGATGGAAGATACTGATTCTGTTATGGGCCCCGCACCTTCTTCATAACCAATTATTTTTTTTCGTGTTTTTAAATACACATTAGCCTGACTGTTGAACTTTTCTTTTAAGATATTTTGTAAGTTAAAAGACTGGATAACACGAGAGCCGTCTAAGGATTCTTTCAGGATTTTAGTGAGTCCCTCAAAGCTTTCTTGATTCTGATGTCCATATTTTCTCAAGCTTCTAGCAATTTGCTTTAAAATTATTGCTACAATTGGGGTCATTGATAAGATAAAAAGGGCTAGGGTCCAGTCTAAATAAAGAAGGTACCCCAACATAAACACAGTCATAAAGGGCTCTCTTAATAAATCAGAAACTTTGTTTATGCCTTCTCTGATGATTTTTATATCATTGATTAATCGGCTTATGAGTCCGCCAGATCCGTGAGAGAAATTGTCTAAAAAACCAAGATTAAGGCTTAGGTATTTATCAATAAGGTCTTTTTTTAACTTCACTGCTACAAGATCTGAAATATATTTCATCCAGTAAAGGTGAAAAAAACGAAACACACCACTAAGGATCCATACAATACTTATTGCTGCAGGAATCATATAGGCTAATTGTTGATCTTGATTCTCCCAAGATTTAATAAGCCTATTAATAAGCTCTGGAATTGCGCCCTTAAATGCAGAGACAAAAATCCCTAATAATAAAACATAAACTAAACGGCCCTTATATACCTTAAGCTCAGGCCATAGCTTTTCCACAAGAATATTCATATAGAGATTCTATAACATTTTTGCACTGGAGAATAGTTTGTGAGGGGCTTACTTGCTTTTGGGACTTACTGCGTTGAAAACATAGGGTAAGAATTATATATATTACAGTAATATCTTTATGACTCAGGATTTTTATGCTTTCCTTTTAAGGGTATCACATATTGTAACGATACATCCATCTAAGGAACCTAATGAAAATACTAGAATCAGATTTAGATAAAGCTTCACAAAATGGAATTATCACTCAAGTACAGGTAACACAGCTATGGAATTTTTTATCTAGTCAGAGGCCTGAAGACGCTAGAATGCGGGGGCTTCATGTGACTTATTATCTAGGTGGTATCCTTATTTTAGCGTCAATGTCTTGGTTTTTAACCACAGCTTGGAATAATGGGGGGGCAATAATGGCCATTTCGGGTGTGTTTGCCTTATTGTACTTTCTGATTGGAAAAAGTCTGTGGCGTAAGTCGAATTTACAGATTCCCGGGGGTCTGTTAATCACTGCAGCAGTGGGCCTTACTCCTGTATTTATTTATGGTTTTCAGAAAACCACGGGGCTTTGGCCAAGTGGCAATCCTGGGAGCTACGCCAATTACCACATGTGGGTGAAAGGAAGTTGGCTCTTTATGGAGTTGGGAACTATTTTGAGTGCAGTAATAGCCCTAAGGTTTTTTAAATTCACTTTTATTAGTTTTCCTCTGGCACTAACACTTTGGTATATGTCCATGGATTTGACTCCTTTAATTTTTGGCAAGCATGAGTGGGGATGGGATGAAAGAAAAATGGTCTCCTGTATTTTTGGGTTTTTGATGTTGGCAGGGTCATACTTCATCGATCGAAAATATAAAAAAAATGATTTTGCTTTTTGGACATATTTATACGGCATGCTTGCCTTTTGGGTAGGACTTACCTTTATGGATAGCTATAGTGAGTTAAGTAAATTTATGTATGGCTTGCTCAATGTTGGCTTTGTATTTTTATCAGTGTATTTTCGACGTAAGGTATTTATTGTTTTTGGTTCTCTGGGGGTTATGGTCTACCTGACTCACTTGGCAGAAAGTGTATTTAAAGGTTCTTACAGCTTTCCAATAGTTTTGTCTTTGTTAGGCTTATTAATTGTATTTCTAGGGGTCAAATACCAACAGAACCACAAAAGATTTGAACTCATGATTGAGAAGAGCTTGCCCTCATTTTTAGTTAAATGGCGACCCGTAAATAGAGCATAAGGTCGATTTTTTTGTCATTGATGTCGGCTGTTTTTCATGACAAAATTTGCTGATTATCATAGGTATAATATATAGTTATTATTGAACAACTATTTGAAGAACAAACTACCTATAAGATTTTTTGAGCGAAACTAATATGAGGAGACTCCTTGAAAACTTTTTTAATTGTTGTTGGCATAATAATCGGTGCTGTAGTCATTATTACTTTGGGATTTGTTGCGTACACTGTGTACAACATGGTTTTCATTAGTGACATTTCTAAGAGAAAGTTAAAATCCTCTGTTGATTATGTAAAACTGTTTGACGGCATTACTGTTAATGAAATTACACCTGAAAATGCGAAACCTACTTCCCATGAGGTGAGTACAGGTCATATTCCTGCTGGAAAAGATTATATTCTTGATAAAAATGGAGACCTTCGTGAGGGTCGAAAGGTTTTTGATAATAACGATGAAACAGAAGTGTACGTCTTAGAGGCCTTAAGAGATCATACGGCACTAATGATTAAACGGAATGAAGTATTTAAAGTAAGTGATAGCAAAAAATCAAAAAAAATAGGTGAATATTCTAACCCCAAATTAAAGGTTATTCGGCACGCAACAAATCTAAACAACAAGTTCTTTTTAGTTGTAGGGGACCCCGAGAGTTCTAAGTATGTAGACTCTCGTTTATGGCAAGTGGAGCGTGAAACATTGTCTAAAAAGGAGCTCACAGATGATGTTTATTATAGTTTCTCCAGACCGCCTAAAATCTTCAGTTTTCCCAATGAAAAAAGTTTAGTATTAGTTTATTATGTTGGATCAATTGACTTTGCCTTTGGAGGCGACTCCTCACGACCAGAGTTTAGTGTCATACGCATTTATGATGAAAAATACTCTGAGGGCATAGATGTTGTTAAATTTGGCTTTAAGGCTGGGACCATTGTTGATATTAATTTAAAGAATAATACCTTTACAGCTATGGGTGACCCAAGTTTACCTTCAATGGTTTCTGAAAAAAGAGATCCTGAGCGACGGTGGCAAATTAGAGGACTTACTAACAAAGTAAACTGAGTGTGATTAAGTCTTTTGAAATGTTACTCAAATGTAAAGCTAACTATGATGAAAAAATTTATTTTTAAAGAGTCTTTTTAAGACTCTTGTTTGATGTTAAGTCTTACAGCAGGTGATAAGCTTCAGAAACGAAACCCAATTTTTGAAAAAATTATATATTAGTTGATTCATTTGTGAATAATTTGGCAGACGAATTATTACAATAACTGGATAATTGTTACAATTGCTCATCTTTTGAAAATATAAAATAATTACTGTGTTAGGCTCGGCTCATTAAAAATAATTACGGCCCACTGAATGTACATACATATATTTAGCTACAGTATTACTTACTAAAAAAGGAGATAATATGAATAAATTATTCATAAAAAAATCGATAACTTTAGCATTAACAGCATTGTTTTTTGTACCAGTATTTGCTGCAAAAAATGCAGATGACGCTTATCAAAAAGGGGAGACCACAGGAAATAGTGACAAACTAGCAACAGGAATTAATGTAGTTTCAGGTATAGTATATGATGTTGGAAAATTTATAGTGTTTGATGCCCCTATGGCATTTCTTGGTCATAATATGGAAAATGTTGAGCGCATGGTTTCTGTAAGGCAAACTGACGGTGTTAGAAAATATATTTTCACAACCCAAGGTTACTTTGATGAAATGAACGACGAGATGACTTTATCAAATACACGTCTTCGGATTTCAGGACAAGATGGAGGGCCCATAAGTGTTGAAGAAGCTACTGTGGCATTTGTAGAGTATATTAGTTCAAGTAAAAAAGTAGATGACGTAATGTTAAATGAAGGGATTACGATGAGGTGGCTCACATTGGGAGTTCGCGATATTCCAGAATTTAATAGTGAAGTTCGGAAGCCTAGAAAAATGGCAAATTTAATTAATTTTTCTCTGAATGAGCAGTTTTTAAATGAGATGTTAACTGCCCGCTTAATGATTAATGCAGGAGGTGTTAAAAATTCAGATACTGGTAAATCAGATACTCATATATTATTAGGTGCAGGCCTTGATGTTAAAGTAGAGACATTGAGTACTAGCAGTCATGATTCAGCATTTGATTTAGCATATATGGATATTCAAGAGGGTTCTGGTGGTGGGACCCTTGATATTCAAAGAACAGCTTTGGGTTATAATTATGTGCCAAAAAATAATAAATCTGGAGTCTCCCTTAGAGCTGAATTTGCAGATGAAGATGGTTCAGGTTCTGGAGTTAATAAGCCATTGCTAGGAGAACATGTCATGCTTCAATTAACGATAAAATCTAATAAATGGTAATTGGTTAGGTCAAATCTGCTGGGTAGCATATGTTAATATGCAATATGTCCACACAAGTGAGCATGGTAGCGAATGCTGAATGTGGTGTTGCATTTGGACTGTGTTACCGAGCCTCATTTATTTCTTTTCGACATATGACATATGACGACTTAGAGGCCTAGCTAATTAAGATGGGCCTTTTTCAATTGAAAGCCAGGAAAGTTTGATCAGTGAGTTTATAGGTTGAGACCTGCAGTTTATCATCTAGGTAGAGGTCTCAAATCCAAAATAATGACAATATATTTGAAAAAAGTGTAAAACCATAGTTAATTGAGAATAATATCTTTAAAATATTGACAAAAATGTTGAAATTGCTTAATTCTAGCTGTTCGTGAATTTTGCTGAGAACGGCCTAAAAGAGTCTTAATTCGTTATGACCGCCCTTTCAGGAAGGAGATAGACATGAAACAAAAAACCCATTCTGGGGCAAAGAAACGATTTCGCCCTAAAGCTAGTGGTAAGATTAAAAGAAAAAAACAAGGACTTCGTCACTTGTTGGTTCCTCACTCGTCTAAATTAAAGAGACACCTTGGTCAGTTAACTTATGTTGACTCAGCAAATTTATACCAAGTTAAACGCCAGCTGGTACTGTAAGGAGTTATAGATGAGAGTCAAAAGAGGCTTTAAAGCCAGAAGAAGAAGAAATAAAGTATTAGATCGTGCTAAAGGATACAGAGGCGCAAATAGTCGTGTTTACTCTGTGGCTGCCGAAAAAAACGATCGTGCCTTAAGCTATGCTTATAGAGATAGAAAAGTTAAAAAACGTGAGTTTAGAAAACTTTGGACAATTCGTATTAATGCAGCTGCTCGTGAGTGTGGAACCACATACTCAAGCCTTATGGGTGCGTTAAATAAGTCTGAAATTGTTATGGACAGAAAGATTTTAGCAGATATGGCTGTAAATGATATGACTGCATTTAAAGATTTAGTGACTCAATTAGGCTAAATCATTTGAACTTTTAGGAGAGGCCAAGTTTGTTGTACAAGCCTGGCCTTTTTTAATTAAAAGTAGCTTGGGCCCTCTGGCCCAGGAGCTTAAAGAGAGACTTGGATGCCCACATTTGAAAATCGTAAACAAGATCATATTGAGCACTCCTTAGGGGAAGCTTGTCAGGCCACAGGGCTTTCTGATCTTGATCGCATTCAACTGGTGCATCATTCTTTACCAGATCTGAATTTTGAAGACATTCAAATTAATACAACAGTATTAAACCTTGAGCAAAAAACTCCGTTTTATGTGGCATCAATGACTGGTGGTTTTCCTGGTTCCGTGGATATTAATCTGAAAATAGCAAAAGTTTGTGCTCAGCGCGGTTGGCTTATGGGAGTTGGATCTCAAAGAAAAGAGTTAACCAATCCAGAGGCTAAAGTGGAATGGGAAAATCTTGTTCAGCAAGTGCCTCATGTGAACTTACTTTCTAATATTGGAATCTCACAGTTGATCACATCTACGCCAGATCAAATTTTACAGCTCGTGGAAAATTTAAGTGCAAAAGCATTGATTGTACATTTGAACCCTCTTCAGGAAGCTTTGCAAATGGAGGGGACTCCTCAGTTTAAGGGAGGCATAGGAGCGTTAAGGGTAATTAAAAAGCACTTAACTGTTCCCCTTATAATAAAAGAAACAGGCAGCGGTATAAGTAAACCTGTTTTGGAGCTATTGAATTCGCTCGAAGTTGACGCTGTGGATGTAAGTGGATTAGGGGGAACACATTGGGGGCGAATAGAGGGGGCACGGGCTAATTCGGGTAGTTTTTCTCAAATAGCTGCAGAAACTTTTGCCGATTGGGGCGAGAGCACATTAAGTTCAGTGATGATTGCATCTGCTATGAAGCCAAAATACGAGGTTTGGGGCTCTGGAGGAGTACGCTCCGGCTTAGATGCGGCGAAGCTGCTGTCTTTGGGGGCAGATTTAGTAGGTTTTGCTCGTCCAATTTTAGTTGCGGCGTTGCAATCTGAGCAACAATTGGATAAAACCATGGAACAATTTGAATTAGAGTTAAAAATAGCAATGTTTTGCACAAACTGTGGGACTATTGATGATTTGAGAACTAAAAAGGTATGGGCGTGGAAGAAGAGTTATTAGAGCTACATAAAAGTTTATTTCAGGGCTTTTCAAAACTTTCTAAGGAGGAGAGATTCGAACGACTGAAGTCAATGGGAGCTCTATCTTCAGAAGATGTTCAATTTCTATCAAAAGAAGGTAATACCTCATTTAGTTTAGCAGAAAAATTTATTGAGAACGTAATTGGTTTTTATCAAATGCCTATGGGTGTTGCTGCAAACTTTGTTATTGATGGAAAACCTTACGTCATACCAATGGCTGTGGAAGAAACCTCCATTATAGCAGCAGCAAGTAAAACTGCAAAATGGGTTCGTGATAATGGATCAATTACAACTGAATCTGTAGGTAAAAATATTATTGGTCAGATACAGATTCCTAGAGTGAAAAATTTTGAAAATTTAAAAGACCAGTTAGCAACACATAAACAGGAGTTTATTGATGAAGTAAATCAAGTTGTGGCTATGGGACTTGTTCGACGAGGTGGTGGAGTGAAAGATATAACACTTCGCCATGTTGAGCGTGGAGATGGTGATGCTATGGCTGTGATTCATGTTTATGCCGATCCGTGTGAAGCTATGGGCGCGAATATTATGAATCAGGTTGTAGAGTATTTAAAATTCCCCATAGAAGGTATTTCTGGCGAAGAAGTTGGTATTTGTATTTTATCAAACTTAGTAGATACAAAAGTAACACGTGCAAAAGTTGTTTTAAATAATATTGATGAAGATTTAGCTGAAAAAATTGAAGAGGCTTCACTTTTTTCACAAGTAGACCCCTATCGTGCAGCTACAAACAATAAAGGCGTTTTAAATGGAATTGATCCAATTTTAATTGCTACTGGCAACGATTGGCGGGCAGTGGAGGCTGGTGTTCATTCTTATGCAGCCAAAAATGGCCAATATTCTTCAGTGACTCGTTGGAAAAAAGTAGGTAAGCAATTAATTGGCGAATTTGAAGCTCCAATTATTGTAGGAGTGGTGGGGGGAGTTACAAAGCTTCATCCAGCAGCTCAATTGGGATTAAAGATGTTGGGTGTGGATTCTGCAGAAGAGCTATCTCGAATTTGTGCTGCAGTAGGGTTGATTCAAAACCTTGGTGCCATAAAAGCATTGGCTACCGTGGGGATAATTGAAGGACATATGAAATTACATATTAAGAACTTAACTTTAGGGGCAGGGGCCATGGAAAAAGAGATTCCATTGGTACAAAAAAAGCTAGAAGAAATATTAGCATTAAGAAAACGAATTTCCTTATCTAACGCCATTGATGTATTGAAGGAAATTCGTGATCAAGCCAGCGGCTCTATTTTAACACATAAAGAAAACTAAATTATGTCTTACGTCTTCTCGGCACCAGGAAAAACTTTTTTATTTGGAGAATATTTGGCCTTAAACGGTGGCCCTGCAATTGTGGCATCTACTGGCCCTCGTTTTGAATTAAAGGTATCTAAAGGAGAAGGACTCTGTCATGACATTCATCCTAAAAGTTTAGCTGGCTTGTGGATGCGGGCTAATGCCTTTGATTTTTCAAATGTTGATATTGAATTTATTGATCCTTATGAAGGTAAAGGCGGCTTTGGTGCTTCTTCTGCAGAATTTTTGTTAGTATATATTTGGAGTGAGTATTTAAAGAATCAAAGTGATTTTTTAAATAAACTAGATTTACAACATTTGTGGAGTTCATATAGGGAGCTCTCGTTAGAGTCTGGTGCCTCTGTCACCCCAAGTGGTATAGATGTTATAGGCCAGTTGCTTGGTGGGATTTCTAAGGTTCAATGGCAGGAGGGTCGGTTAACAAAAGTGGGCAGGTTGAACTGGAACTTTGAAAGCCAAAGCTTTTGTTTATTAAAGACCACAAAAAAAGTGAATACCCACGAACATTTAGCTCAGTTAGATATTAAGGGTGATGATTTTTCCGATTTGTTATCTGTTGTCAACAAGGCTGAAAAGGCTTTTAAGAACAATGATGCTTTTCATCTACTAGTTTGTTTAGAAACTTATTATCAATCTTTGATGGCAAGGGGGCTTGTTCATCAAAATACTCAGAATATTGTTAAGCAGTTAAAAGCTGCGGAGAGTATTTTGGGCGCAAAGGGTTGTGGGGCAATGGGTGCGGATGTTATCTGGGTTCTTTGTGAAACAGAAAAGTTGGATCAATTACAGAACTTTTTTAAAGTTGTGGGCTTAGAGATGGTTGCCACAGAAAAGAACTTAAGTACCGGTGTTGAGATGAAGGCCAGTCTTGAGGGGGTTAAGATTGATCTAAACTATGATTTAAAAATTGAGGAAGAGAAAAACAAACGGGCTCTTAAAAAAAGTATGACTCAACAGTTATTAAATAAAGAAGCTGAGCTCACTCAAGTGAATAATGTACAAGTTGATAGTGGAGTGGAACCCATACCTGTAGAAGGATATGGTGTAGAGGGTATTG
The DNA here is from genome assembly GCA_018663505.1 of Pseudobdellovibrionaceae bacterium. Classification (GTDB taxonomy): domain Bacteria; phylum Bdellovibrionota; class Bdellovibrionia; order Bdellovibrionales; family UBA1609; genus JABJQG01. The sequence continues at coordinate 58,847 of JABJQG010000014.1, forward strand.
ACTTTATACCCGATTTTTCACCTGAGGAACCTGCGTGAGTGTGAGATCTTGGTTTGCTAAAAGCCCGTCAAATATTGCTCTCATTAAGTATATGGGGAAAATAGATGCGTCTGTAAATGCGCCTACTAATAAATCTCTGTCTTACACTTTAGGTCACTTATTGAGTTATGTTCATATCAGTCTGTGTGAGAAAGATTCCTGGGAACCTCTATTGTCCATTATAGATGGTGAAAAAGAAATTCAATTTTCTGATATTCAAATTTCCGAAAAAGGACAAGCCCGTTTTTTAAAACATCTTAATTTTTTAAAAACACAATTGGGCCTAGAGAACTACAAGTTTAAAATTCAATCAAATAATTTATTCCCACAGGACTGTGGACTTGCTAGCTCTGCATCAAGCTTTGCTGCTTTAACTTCGGCAGTGTACTTAGCTGCACAAGAGTTGGTGGCTGCAGATTTGACAGTGTACCAGTTAGCAAACTTAAGCCAAAGGGGCTCAGGTTCTTCATGTCGATCTTTTTTTAGCCCTTGGTCAATTTGGGAATCTGATGGTGCCAAGGAAGTGTCCATTGATTATGACCAACTTTTACATATGGTTATTGTTGTGGAGGATAAGATTAAATCGGTGTCCTCATCTGAAGCTCATTTAAGAGTAACATCCAGCTCATTATTTAATAATAGGGTGGATCGTGCAAACACTCGATGCTTAGATTTACTAAGTGCTTTGAATCAAAAAAAATGGAAAGCAGCTTATGAAATTACATGGGCCGAGTTTTGGGACATGCATGTTTTGTTTGAAACGGCAGAGCCTCACTTTAGTTATATGACCTCTGGTTCTTTGGAAGTGTTGCGATTCGCTGAAAAACAATGGCTTGTTAAAAAAGATGGTCCACTGGTTACCATGGACGCGGGTGCAAATGTTCACTTAATATATCGAAAGGATCAACAGTCTTTATATGCTGAAACCAGGCTAAAATTTAGTGGTAAGTATAAGGTATTTGGATCTAATGAGTAATTTTTCTTGTACTACCTACGGAAAGTGGATTCTGAGTGGGGAGCACACTGTCTTACGCCAAGGTGAAGCTTTGGTCTTTCCAGTAAAATCTAAATGCTTAGAGCTTATTTATACATATAATCCCGAATACCTTTCTTTAAATTTAGAGGGCGAGTGTGGTGAAGATTATAAATTACTTTTTTGGGGGTTACTAGATCACGCCTTAGAGAAAGTGAATAAGTCCAAGGAAAATCTTTGTGGTGAAATTTACTTGAAAGCAAACCTTCCGGTTGGTGCTGGTCTTGGAGCTTCGGCAGCTCTTTGTGTTGCCATGGGTAGATGGTTTGTACATTTGGATTATGTGCAGGAAAAATCATTATATGAGTTTTGTAGATCTTTAGAAGACTTGTTTCATGGTGAAAGTAGCGGAGTAGATATTGCTGTTACATTAGCTGGTGAAGGTATACGTTTTAAAAAAGGACAACCAGCAGAGCCCTTAAAGTTAAACTGGCAACCGAATTGGTATTTGTCTTACTCGGGACAAATTGGAGTGACTTCGGAGTGCATTAGAAAAGTTAAGAGCATCATTGAATCAGACCCAAAAAAAGGCGAGAGCTTAGATAATAAAATGCAAAATTCAACTGCGCTTGCAAGAATGGCATTGTTAGATAATTGTGAAGCTGGTGTGGATCAACTAAAGGAAGCTATGGATGAGGCTTGTGATGTTTTTAAAAAGTGGCAACTCACAGAAGGTGCACTTGGCAGACATTTGCAGGAGCTTAAAGATGCGGGAGCTATAGCTGTTAAGCCCACAGGGTCTGGCGGTGGCGGCTATGTGCTTAGCCTGTGGCCTGAAGGAGCTAGTCAGAATATGAAACTTATTAAAATCTAATATTTAATATTTCAGGTGATAATCAGCTCTCACGCACCAAAGCATTATTGTTCTTAAGGGAGAGCAAGTATATTATTTGAGCTTTTCACTATAAAAATATACTAGCAGGGATTTTGACGCGTATTGACGAAAGTTCAGTAGTGATTACATTTTTAAGTCTAGTTGAGTCATATCTATTGGGCTAAATCTATAAAATTGTTGAATCTTTTTAAAGAGTTGGTAGCCTAAAGAAGATCTATTTTTTTTCTAGGAGAGATGCATGGTAGATGATAATTCACGTTCCACGATGACTAAAGCTGATATCGTAGAAAAAGTTTATGATAAGATTGGATTTTCAAAAAAAGAAGCTTCTGAGCTTGTTGAAATGGTTTTTGGGCAACTGAAAAAAGTCATATGTAATGGCGATAAGGTAAAGATCTCTGGATTTGGGAACTTTATCGTAAGAGAGAAAAAAGCCCGTGTAGGTCGAAATCCACAAACTGGTGATCAAATTACAATTACAGCTCGTCGTGTTCTAACCTTTAAACCCAGTCAGGTGTTAAAAGCTGTTTTAAATGGTGAAGACACAGAAGGTTTAAAAGATTAATCTAGGATTAAAAAATGATAGAAAACGAAATTATTTTTGAAACTAAAGATGAGGTTACAGAGGCTCCTGCCCCTATAAATTTTGGCTTAGAAATTGTGGATGAAACTCTTGCTAGCGAAATTCGTAATATTCCTTCCCGCTTGGCCTTTAAAATTGGTGATGTAGCTAAAATAGTTGGAGTGAAAAGCTATGTTTTGCGTTACTGGGAAACTGAATTTAGTGTTTTAAAATTAAAAAAATCAAAGCATAATCAGCGTGTTTACGAGCAAAAAGATGTGGAAAACTTGTTAATCATAAAAAAACTTTTGTATCGTGATCGTTTTTCTATTGAAGGGGCTCGTGCTGCTTTGAAGAGATATAAAAAGTCTGGTGCTAAGGCTGCTCGTAATGCTTCAGACACGAAATTGAAGAAGTTGACAGAGCAGACACAGATACTTTTGACGCAAATCCACAATTTAAAACACATCTTTAGTTAAGTTTATTTTCTATTTTCTTAATTTGTGATAGTCGTAGTGTCCATTAGGCCTGACTCATTAATGTAAGACCTTATTTATGTTTAAGCCCTGACCCAAAAAAGCTCAGACAGGCAGTGCTCAGCCTTCGGCTTCCGCGCTGAACTCGTTTTTTGTGCCAGGGCTTAAACATAAATAAGGTCTTACATTAATAAATCAGGCAATACTTGGGTAAGATTGAAGCTTATTAAAAGCCAATAATTTTTAAATGGAAATTTTATGATTTTAAGTATTAATAATTTGAAGAAGTATTATGGGGATCTGAAGGCTGTTGATGGTGTTTCCTTTCATGTTGAGGAGGGGATTTGCTTTGGTTTATTGGGGCCAAATGGTGCAGGTAAGTCGACTACCTTAGAAATTCTAGAGGGAGTTAAAGAGGAGACCTCTGGGGAGATTTTATTTCAGGGGTTAGTACGAGATAAGAGTTATAAACAGCGTATTGGGATTCAGTTTCAGTCCACTGCTTTGCAGGATCACATGACTATAGAAGAAGCTCTTTATACTTTTCAAAGCTTTTATGAAAAAACTATGTCTATTGATCGTTTAATTGAACTTTGCAACTTACAAGAGATCCTACATAAGGAGCACCGGCGCGTGTCTGGTGGGCAGCGACAAAGGTTGTTACTTGCTTTGTCCTTGATTAATGACCCAGAGATAATATTTTTAGATGAACCTACAACAGGGTTAGACCCTTATGCACGAATTAGATATTGGGAATTGATTAATGACATTAAAAAATTGGGAAAGACCATTATTTTAACAACTCATTATATGGATGAAGCCCATAGTCTTTGTGATGAACTCATTATTATGGATCGTGGAAAGATTATTGCTCAGGGTTCTCCAGCAGAGTTGTTGGAAATTCACTTTAAGGAGCGAACTTTGATTTTACCTGAGAGCGAGAAAACGGCCCTGGAAAAATCTGATATTTCATTTAACGAGGTAAAAGGAAAATTACACATTTTATCCACTGATGTTAAAGCTCATTTAAGGCAACTTATGGAAGTTGATATTAGTTTAGATGATATTGAAGTGAGAAGTCAGAATTTAGAAGATTTATTTATACAATTAACAGGAAGTACTTTTTGAAAGCAATTTATTATATTTTAGTAGCCCGTTTGAAAGAATTCTATAGAGATCGAGCCTCTTTAATGTGGAATTTTGCTTTTCCAATATTTATATTAGCAGGATTTTACTTTGTTTTTACTGGTGATCCGGAACCTGTTTATAAGGTCGGGGTTGTTAAAGATAGCTTTCAACAAGAGTTTAAACAGTTAAAAAATATAAAATTTATAGATTATGATAGCCAGGCAGTTGCTGTTGAAAAACTAAGGCGACACAAAATTGACTTAGTTCTATTTGAAGATCAGCAAAAGGTGACTTATTGGGTGAATACTCAAGCCCCTAAAACCTATTTTGTTGAATTGCTTTTGAAATCACATGTTAAGAAACCAGTTGTTAAAGCTGAGGTTGCGGGCAAAGAGATTAGCTATATTCAGTGGGTATTTCCTGGAATTATAGGAATGAATCTTATGTTCTCTTGTTTATGGGGAGTGGGATACGTTATTGTTAAGTATCGTCAGGACGGCTATTTAAAACGATTAAATGCAACCCCCTTGTCTTCACTGCAGTTTCTAACTGGGCAATTATTGGCTCGCATTGTGATTTCTATTGGAGTGTCAGCCATTTTGTTTTTGGGAGGATTATATGTGTTGGGTATTCCCATGCAAGGGAGTTATTTTAACTTGATGTTGGTTTTTTTAAGTGGCGTAGCTAGCCTCGTTGCCGTAGGATTGATTGTTGCAACACGAACTACATCGAAAGAGTTTGCTGACGGTATCTTAAATGTAGTTTCTTGGCCCATGATGTTTTTTTCTGAGGTTTGGTTTTCGCTGGAAGATGCATCTCAATGGGTACAAAATATTGCTTCATTTATACCTTTAACTCATTTGATTAAGGGATCTCGCTCAATTATCACAGAAGGCAAAGGCCTTGCTGATGTTTTACCTCATATTATTTATATGCTTGGATTTACAGTGGTGTTTGTGCTTATTTCTGCTTTTTTATTTAAGTGGTCAGAAGATTGATGAGTGGGGATATTTTATAAACTGTTGTAATAAAAAAAGGAGAGCCTGGGCTCTCCTTTGGTACTCTTCTGGGGTATGATTTTATTAACCTTTAATTCTTAGTAATTTATCCATTAATTTATCAATTATTTTGTCTTTTTTCTTTATTAACCATTTTTCTAAAATATAAGTTGTGATTCCGGTAGGGTCTAACCTAGTAAGTCGATCAGCAAGTCTTTCTAAAAGTCTATCTAGCTTTGCAGAAACCTTGTCTAGTTTTTCTTGAACATTATCAACTACGGATTGAAGTTTAAATTCCAATAAATTAAGCTTTTCAATGAGCGCTTCAACTTTGGCTTTTGTAGATGCGTATCCAGGTGTATTAGGACTTAGGTTATCTACTTTATCTTGAAGTTCTTGTTTTAATTTTGCTACTTTATCTTTTGCGCCCAAGACAGAGTCACTGAGTTTATTTACAGAACCTTCCAGTAACTTTTTGATTTTACGTATACTATCTTCAGCATTTAATTTGTCTAAAATAGATTGATCCACATCTACATTAGCTTCAGTTTCACTGACTGCCTTTTCCATAGCATCTAGTGCCTGTTGAGTTTCGGCATCAATAACATTGATTTGTTTATCATCCTGTAATGGAGTGTCTTGAGTGAGCTCTGTTACTGTTTTGTCTGCAACTTGAAACCCTGTTCCTTGGCAGGCTACTAACATAAAAGGTAGTAGAGCCAACACTAATGTATTCTTTTTTTTGTTCAACATAACGCCCCCTTGAGCATAACGGTTAGTTTATTTCTTTTTTTGGGGACCATGGGTTTTAAGATTACAGTCTAAAACCCCAAAAAATTTTATTACTATATTGTAATTAAATTTATAAATGAGATTTTAAACTCAAACATAATTCTAACAAGCAACTAAAGAGCAAGGCGTGTGCCAGCTCTATCTCCATTAAAATTGAGGAAACTATCTATTTTTTGTACATGTCCATGGTCCTGAAAAAAAATCAGACAATAAAAATAAAATTTACTACGTAGTGTTAAGACTTTTGTGCAATTTACAGGACTTAAATCTGTTCTAATATGAAACTTATCAGCAAGTGGCTAAACTTTGGTCTAGCTAAATGCTCAGGAAAATTAAGGCTTTATTGTTTTTTTGTAAATAAATTAAACGCTATTAAGGTCACGGATTATGGTCTACTTTTAGAACAATAGTTATTAAAAATGGCGAGATTAGGGGATCATTATATGTATGAACAAACCTAAAGACAGAATTATATATATTGATGACAGTAAAGTTGCACGAAATTTTTATGAACTAAACCTATCACCTTATGGTTTTGATGTGTTGAAAGCCAAAAACTTTGAAGACTGTAGAGAATTACTAGAATTTTCTCGTCCAAGTTGCATCTTAACAGCCTATGAGATGCCAGATGTTACAGGACCTGAAATTTGCAGAAGCTTGAAGCAAGACGTTAAGTACCAAGATATCCCTATTATTGTACTTACAAGTAAAGATTCTAAAGAACATCTTTTGGCTGCAATAAATTGTGGAGCTGATGACTTTATTGGTAAGTCTGTTGATGTGGAAATTATTGTTAGTAAAATCCGTGCAGTAATGAGAACACATGAACTTTTGTTAAAGCAAGTGGAGCTCGAGAGGTATCGAACCGCTCATGCTATGATTACCACCTACAACCATGAATTAAATGCTCCTTTGTCTACAGCTACTGGTATGTTAGGAGATTCTCTTGATGAATTAAATAATGAGAGATATTTAAAGTGCAAAGAGGCTTTGGGTGGAATTAGGGGAGTTGTTCAAAAAATTGAAGACTTAGTCTCTAAACCAATTATTTTTAATTCTTATACTAAGCAAACAGAGCTTGTTGAGATAGTGAATGATAGGTCTGATAAAACGGGAACCTGAGTACTTAGTTTGTACCTGAATTGAATTAAATATCTACAAGCACAATATTGTCCAATTCCACAGGGTGTAAAAATTTTCTAGCGAGCCGCAGGTATCGCTCGCTTAAATCCGTGCAAAGAAGTTGAATATTGGCTGGGTGGGAATCATTTCTATTTTGAATATTAAAAAGTTCATTATTGGTTAAGTAATCATAAAGTTGGATACTTATAATTTCTGAGGAGTCCACCAACTGAATATTAGACCCTGTTACTTTTTGGAAAACTTTCTTTAGCATAGGGTAGTGAGTGCAACCTAAAATGAGAGTATCGATATCTTTAACTAATAGATTCTGCAGGTATCGGAAGACCACAAGGCTGGTTAAAGGGTCATCTAGTAACCCCTCTTCGATAAATGGAACAAAAAGAGGGCAAGCTTGTTCGAAGACCATGGCATCTGGGCAGAGCTGCTTCAGTTTACTCTCATAAGCGTGAGTACCTATTGTGGCTAGGGTGCCAACCACACCAATGCGCTTATTTTTTGAAATGTTTAGAGCGTTTTCACTGCCTGGTCCTATGACCTCGAAAATAGGTATGTTCATAGATTTTATAAAGTTAGCATCAATGACACTACTTGCAGAGTTGCAAGCAACAACAATGGCTTTTACATCGTATTGTTTTAGAAAACGAATATTTTGTTGCAGGTACTTTGAAATAGTTTCTGAAGATTTAGATCCATAGGGTAATCGAGCGGTGTCACCCAGATAAATGAACTCCTCATTAGGCATTTTTTTTATAAGCTCCCTAAGGACGGTGAGCCCACCTAGGCCAGAATCAAATATACCAATGGGTTTAGTACTGGAGCCTATGATTAAACTCTCTGTCCGAGTCCATGGGCGTTGGATTCGAAATGGCCCATACCACTCATCTCAATAAACTGAGCATTTTCTTTAATTTCGGGAATACTCATGGCATTAATATAACTCATTCCAGATCGGATGCCACCAGCCAGTTCAAACACCACATCCTTCGTATGACCTTTAATGGAGACCATAGTGGATTCCCCTTCTGCAGCCATGCCTTTAGGGACGCCTCCGCGCCAAGACACTTGCGCTGATTTGGAGGCCATTCCACGGTATTGTTTTTTGCCGCTTTTAATTGGTCCAGGGGTTTCTATGGCTCCAGAGAGCAAGGATCCTAGCATTACGGTGTCGGCACCAGCGGCTAGGGCTTTCATAATATCTCCAGAGTTTTTAATGCCACCATCAGCAATCAGAGGAACATTATGTTTTTTTGTCACTTCTGCACATAGAGCAACAGCTGTGAGTTGAGGAACTCCGCAGCCTGTAATCACACGCGTGGTGCACATTGATCCTGGTCCAATGCCAACTTTAATAGCATCGGCGCCACTGTTAATAAGGTCTTCAACACCTTGGGGGGTTGCTACATTACCAGCAATAACTTCAACATGACTAAATGTTGATTTTAACCAATCTAAAGTTTCTATCATTGAAACACTGTGCCCATGTGCAATATCCACTGTGACTATGTTTACACCGGCTTCCACAAGGGCCTGTGCTCGCTCTTTAAAATCTTGGTTAACTCCTATGCTGGCAGAAATATTTTTAATTCCTTTATCAGCGACTTTTTTAACTTCATTCACTTGGTCTTCAATGGTCATAAAGCGATGAAGAATGCCCATGGCTCCTAGATTGTGCATAGAGATGGCCATATCACTTTCGGTAATAGTGTCCATGTTTGCACTAATAAAAGGTAATCCTAAAGATACTTTTTTTGTTAACTGTGAGCTGAGGTCAGGTTCTCTTCGCGACTTAACGTTAGACATGCTGGGTACGATGAGTACGTCGTCATAGGAGTATGCTTTTGAACGTTCTTTAATGTTGGACCAGTTAAAAATTAGGCTCATTGATTCCCCTTCAGGCTGTGTAATTTAGCTTTGTAAAGGTAGTATAGAAAAGAGTAAGTGTAAATTGAAATAGCGATTTTTAAAGTTGTAATAACAATTGGAAGTACCTTGGGGGGTGCGTCAAATATATACCCGGGAGCCGCTTGAAAAATGAGCCCAAGTAGAGGTTCTAGAATAACCACAAATAGTAAAACTAGAATTGTGTTTTTACTGAGTAACTTAGATTGGGCCAGGGGGTCACTTTTATCATCTGTACTAAAATACACAGCAAATGGAACAAACTGCAGTTGTGCCATTTTGTATATGCCAGGGATAATTAGTAAAAGTAGGCCAATAATGATCTCAACAAAGGTTCTTATGGAGGCTACAATGAGAGGTAGAAGGGTTCTTTTAGTGAACTCACCTAGGCTCTCTGTGTAGGAACTGGGGTGGTTTTTACGGTGTAAGTAATAGGGGATTGTAAATATGTACAGAGCTGTGGGCATAAGGTCTGTAAACAGTTTCCCTAGCTTGCTGTTCAGTTGCATAAACTCATCTTTAGGCATTTGAGCCAGCATTAGGTCAAATAGGCCATGTAGCCCAAACACCAGAAAAGACAGAATGATTATGGAGAGCCATGATTGCTGCAGGCAGTACATATATGTACGATTGGATTCATTAAGTGCTGGGATAATGACCCCTGAAGAGCCACTGTTTTTCGGTAAATGCATAAATTATCCTCATAATTAATTAAAAGTCACAAAATCATTATAAAAAAAGATTATGTGATTGCAAGTTTGAAAAAAATCGTCAATATTGGTTTCTCTTTTCACACCATGCCCTGGTGGCGAAATTGGTAGACGCACAGGACTTAAAATCCTGGGTCCTTTACGGGACGTGCCAGTTCAAGTCTGGCCCGGGGCACCATTTCATTAATAATTTTAGTAGCTTACGAAACTTCAGATTTTTTTGAGAGGTTTTGTATGTGATGAAATTTCCATTTGTAACAACATTGTAACAAGCTTGAATGGCTGTAATTGAACCCTCACCATCGATTTTTCCTGCTCTAATCTGACTATCTTCCATACAAACCCTCCTCGATCTACCTGCTCTCTTAACTTAGACGCATCGGAGTTGAAGTCGGTTATTTAAAATTACATAATTATGTTATTTTTATTACATTATTCTGTAATTTTGGTATATTAAGGTATGTAGCGTAGAGATTTCATCATCAAAAGAATTATGGTTAATGGCAAGGCTATTAAACAAATTATTGTTGATCCTCATGTGCAAAAACATAAGGACATCACGGACGACATAATTATTGACCTTCTGAAGCAACTTGATGGTACGGACAACCTCCTGATGATTTAAGTGGTGACTTTGAGTACTATGCTAACTTTCTTGACCTGCATGATAAAAGATACCGTGTAGTTTGGCTTATAGAAAGAGGTAAGGTCTATATCGGTATTGTTACTATTTACAGAGATAATCGGAGGAAGAAATAATGGCTTTTCCAAGTCAAAAAGAAGTTGAAAGAATCAGGAAAAAGCTGGCCAAAGTTGAGCCCACTATGCCCATGCCTAAAAATGCAACTAAAGCTGAAAAGCTTAAGTATGAGTTGTGTCGCCAGTTTGTGAAATATCTTGTAAAAACTAAACTCTCCCAGAAGGAGCTGGCAGAGGAAATTGATATTCCACCAGCTCGACTCAATGAAATTGTGAAATATAAAATTGACCTTTTTACTGTGGACAGACTCATTGACTATGCTGAGCGACTAAGGCCAAACCTTAAAATTACTCTGGGCTAATATGGAATAATCAGATTAGTTGGGCCATACTTTATACCACATCTACCCTGGGATTCTTTACAAGAAAAGTCAATTTATTTTGGCACTTAAAGGCACGAGATCAATTACTACACGACTCTTCTGTGACTAATAATGGGTTATTAAAATATTTTTCTGGAAGGGAAGCTGAAGGGTAATAAGAATCTGTCGTATAGATCTCGTATGGCTCATATCTATGAACTAAATATGACTCAGAGTCCATCACTGCTTCACCTGACCACTTACACTCTTGTTGTATTTCTTTATATGTTCCTTTAAATATTTCTGTGAAAATGACTTTATAATGTTTTTTACCATCTAATTCTTTTGGTTTTTTCCATACTGTAATACAAAGTGCTTCACATTTAGAGGAACTAACCTCATCGCCTGGCTTAACTTGAATTTCTTTTGCTACGGCTGATAACTGAAAAGAACAAAAACATATACTGAGGAGGAGCCACGTTTTAATTAAAATATTTTTCATTTTTTCACCTTTTTTTAATAGACCCTAAAATCTAGCAATTTAGAAAAATTTTAACAACTAAAAACATATAGAATATAGCTTTTACAATTACGACACAAATACATATAAGGCTTTGGTTATAAGTGAAAATCAATTTGGTTACACAAAAACTTCTTCAGGTATCAACTGTTCAAAATTCAAAATTAAATTTTTAATAATCCAAGGTGTTTTTGTAAACTTAATCGATCAAAAAGCGTTGTATTTGAAGGATGTCAGTAGAAGTTAACTTCAAAATTATCTATTAAAGTATCACTATTAGAGTAGACACTTAACGTAATTTTGGTTTTTGACTTTGAATCTCTCTGAAGTTCTCTCCCAAACTCCCCCCTAAATACATGTTTTGAAAGGTTGAGATTGCCTTTTTTGAAAAGATTTATAAGGTCAAATAGAACATCTCGATTAACGGGTAAGTGAGAGTGATAGGAGCCTACTAATTTAGCACTAGTTTCCACACGGATAACCCATGTTTGGGCAACTCGCTTCTTTAAAATTTCGATGTCTTGCTCTATCAAATTTCGATGTGAAGAGTTTAAGTCACTACTTATTAAAAATACAGGATTTATTATTTTACTTAAATCTAATTTGATTGGTGCTTTATATGAGTTTAAGTCATCATTAACACAAAAATTTGATTTGTATTTTTTAATATACTGGTTTGATTCAAAAGGTGTTCCATTAAGAAATTTATCATGAAGAAATGTTTTGCACATGTATATATCATTTAAAAAATAACCCACGGATTTAGAAGTGTCAGATTTTCTAAAAATTCTTTTCCCATCTTTAGTTGTCTTGCTATATTTTTCAATACTTGAACTTTTAATATCTATTGTCTCGTTAGACGTAACGGAATTTTCCTTTTTGCCATCAGCTAAGTCAGCTGCAAAAAAATATGGACTAGATTGTCCATTCCATAAAACTAGATGACTAACTAAATTGGGATGTTTGAGGCTAAACAGATATGCTTGTCGTACTCCAAAAGAGTGACCTAAAATCATTAATTTTCTGGGTTTGGGAGACGGTACCAGCATTGATTTATAATCTTTAAATACTAAATTTACGTCTTCAATAAAACTTTCGCTTAGAAAATGTTCGTACCGAAAATAGGGGTAAAAATCATCAAGTCCAAGATGAAAAGACGCTCCTGAGCCACGATGATCAACTTGAAAAAATGGGTATTGTTTAACTCTATACCAAGAAAAATAAAGTTCCGAGAATGAAAAAATGCTATTGGTGAACGGCTTTGACCCTTTGATAGTCAGTCCAGGCCCTCCTGGAAAATAAGTGACAACTAAACTATTGTCTAAAACTGACCCTATAGTTCCTTTATACTTTACTTCTACAAATTGGTTGTCGAGGGACTTATATATTAGAGGCACCTGTGTAGAAAAATCATGAACTCGCACACTTGGCCCCATAGGATGTGCAAACCGGGAAATGCTTAACATTAAAAGCAGTAGAAAAATATTTTTTTGTTTAAAATTAATAAGCAAAGTTTACCTTTCAACAAAATATTCGTTCGACTCAACTTAACTACTTTTAGAGCCAGCCTATAGCTCAATTATGCAAATACTATGCTAGAATAAACGGTTTCAGATTTAAAATATGGATATTTGATACCTTTTGGTGTGTAAATGTAGGTGCAAAAAGTGGCACTCTAACGTTCAATTTTCTGAAAAACCAATTTTAAGCCAATTTAGTTAGTCTGGTATTTATATCAAAAAACGCTCTAGACTAGGCCCCCATAATGAGCTGAAACAAGTCTTGTCAGACTTCCATTATTTAGAGAAAGGGCCAGGAGCGACACAGTGGCTATTTCAGAAGAAGTTGAGGTTAAATATGGGGTTACGCCGGAAGTTTCTTTTCCTCTTGTTATAGCGCTGTGTAGTTCTTATATCAGCATGGTTTACTAGCTGAGAGACATAGTAAATATCCTCACCATTTTCGATTAAGGAGCTAATAAGTGTGGCTCTGGCGCTATGTGGAGTGATTCTTTTTTCTTTACACACTTTTTTGGCCCATTTGCCAACGACATACCCCAAAGCCGTGTGGCTTAGTCTCTTTTTAATTTCACCACCGTGTGAATTTTTTGTAGGTTGAAATTAAAAGTCCTCGTCAGATATTTTTCTACCTATTTTTTCCATCCACTTAACGTACTCATCAACGTAATAACCTGCCGTTGGGTGGACCGGTAGCTTATATACCTTTTGTCCTTTGCCAGTATATCTAATGTAGCGAATACCTTCATTCATTTGGTAGTTCACCATTTTAAGATTCCTCATATATCCAAAATATCTCCCAACCTCTTAAAATACTGGTGTATATCAAGAGTTGTGTTAGGACAAATCTTTGCTCGTTAAATATATGAGGACTGTCTCAGCAGAGGGGCGCAGGTCAAACCACTACTTTAAAACCAAGGTTTGGACCGATGACTTAAGCAAAAGTGATCGGACCGAATAGCACAGGCCACGAAAAAAATTGTGGCTCGTAATCAAGGGGTTTAAATTTCAAAAAAATGATTAATCTGCCTTTGGAGTTTAGAGTTAGGCGGGTGTTCTTTGGGCTGTAAGCCATACAAGTTGCTTAACCTGCACAAGCTTCAAAAATTGGGGCAATGGATATGTTTGTCAAATTTCAATTTACTTTCTTACTGGAAATCTAATCCAGTAATTCTAATAAACACTTTTCACTTGGCTGGTGATAGATATACTTGTCTTTGCAATCTACCCAAGATACAAGTTTTAGCTTGATTTGAACTCTTTTTAATTTTTCAGATTTTCCCATATCAACAAATGCTTTACTATCAATTAATATGACTGACTTTTTATTGAATAGGCTCCTGGCATCAAGAGTCTCGTATTTGACGTATCTTGGATAGTTTGTTGGCCAATCGGCAGAGTTACCAAGAATAATTCCTTTAGATTCATTTGATTTTATAAAGTGACTTATCCCATTATAAAACATCTGTCTCAGTCCCATTGATCTTGGGTGATGCACGGGCTTAAATCCGTCATTATATATTTGAACAAAGATTGGCTTATTCAAATCAAAACTTGGTATATTCACTTTAAACTCCCTTTGACGTAACCAGCCAGGAGTGTAAGAGTTAAATTTACTTGTACCGTTAAAAAGGGCGATTTCTTCCTTTCTAAGGCTCCCTTGCCCTTTAAAGTTTAAACTTAACTGATTATTTTCATATTTGCCCAAATGTAAAGCGTGCCCAATTGTAGCCCTTTCATAAACATCGTAAAGATCCGAATCTTTAGTAAAGATATATTCACTTGGATAGGAGGAAACAGGGAACTGCCCTACCGTTTTCATTTTTTCACAGCCTTTATCTACTAAAGGTTCTTTTGATTGACAGAAGTTTTCAGAGATTAAAATATACATTTTATAATTGAGTTTAAATCTAAATTGGGGTTTATCCTGAAAAGTTTTCTGTACGCTTTTAGCAGAGACTGTAGAAACTTTAACATATTCATGAGAGCTTGCGTGAGCTAAGATACACTGAAAGGCGAAAAATAAAGATAATTGTACAAAATAAAATATATTCATAAATTCCTCGATTTAAAATTCTTAAAAGAAACTAACACAAATTGATCTAAATTAGGGTTTAATTAAAAAAAATTATAATTTTAGTGTGGGCAGATTTGTCCACGTATAAAACTTACACGATCAAAAAAACAATGTTAAAGATTCCTGGTCTCACGGAATTCCTGTGCTTTAAGCTATTTTCAGCCAAATCGAGAAAAATTTTGAATAATCTAAGGAGCTTTAGTGAACGAGGCCAGTTTTGGTGATTTTGGATCGAAAGGCTCATCTTAAAATCAGAGGTATGTCAGAATATCACTATCTCAGAGGCTAAAAGTCAAAATCTGTCTATATTTCATTTGTTTGACTTGCTTTTCTTTTCAACAACTAGTGTAATTCTAGACGCGGTGTAATTTGTTAAACATTGTTTTTATGGAAATTGAGTATTTAAGTTACAAGCTCTAAATATGTTTTGAATAATTAAGGGGGAAATGTGAATAAAATTTTATTAATATTTGCTATGATAATAGCTAGTCATTTTGCTAGAGCTACAGCTAACTGGGCAATGGCACCAGGTGATTATAGTGTATTTAAAGAAAGAAACTTTTATAAAAATAATTGGCAGTTTTGGCAAAAACAAGGCGAAATATTTATCTCAGGAATTGAGTTTTTCAATGCGGGCTATAAATATAATAAATTTCGCTTAATTAAACTAGACATTAATGGCCAACTATTACAACAAGTTCCTATTGACTCTACTTACGCTTATAGCAAAACAAAAAGAATTACAGGGACAAATAAACTCGCTTTTTTTGTTTATGGCGGTATTGAAATTTTAGATCTTGACAGCTTGGAGTTTGTTCAAAAGATTAGCTTCCCTTATGGTCAATACAATTACTGCTGCATGAACGGAACCGCTTTTGATCTTTTCAATGATAACGGGAAAAATTTTGCGATAATACTTCATAACGACAGAGTTAATAATAAAATTAAATCATTTGTTGCAACATATGAACTTAATACTGGTAAAATGCATAGTTTAATTGAGCTTGATGAAGGTTTTGAACTTAAGTCAAATGTATTTTCAAGACAAAACAATCATTTGATAATGGTTGCCGGTTTAAAGAGGAATACAAGAAATGAAGATTATTACTCTCTTTACACATTAGACTTAACAAGTGGTAAGGTAATAACAAAAAGAGATCACACTTCTTGTCATATCAAAGCGTTATCTAAAAACCTATACAAAGACAAAAACAGTTTAAAAACCGTTATACCTGTAGGAAATGGTTGTGGAGATAAAATTGATCTAAAAGATAGTAGGTTTAATTTCAAAGAAGGGAGCGCTTTAATAGATGTTATGACACTAGAGATTAGTAAGATCGTTTATGCGAAAGAACCTGAGTCATGGACTTGGTTTTCACACGCAACATATTCAGTGCCAAATACGTCATTTGTGCTTGGAGGTGACATTGGTATGTGGAGTCAAGATGCTTTTTTAATTGATTTTGTCAGTGATAGTATTGTTTCACGTCCCCAAGCTGAGCAGGTTTTTAAGTATAAGGGTAAATCACTCGCCTTTGGATTTTATCAAACAACTGACATTAAAGGCGGAGAAATAGCCAATACCTGGGACATACATATCTATGATATTTTGACTGGTGAAGTTCTTGTATCTCAAAAAAATGTTAATTCTGGTCTTGCTACTATAAAAGAGGTCTATGTTATTGGGGATCAAATTTTTCTTGCAACGGGTTCTTTTCATATTACAGTGCCCTATAAGCCTAAAGTAGCATTATATAGAATTTATTAATGTAATATTAAAACCCTTGATTAATGGCCACGTTTGTATACGTGGCCTGAGCCTTAACTACCAATCACTTAGACTGAGCTCATCGGTCCAAAATTAAGTCGAAACCAAGTGGTTTAGACTTTTTTTATTTACAAACTTCCATAGCTAGTGAATAGCTAAGCTTATTTCTTAGCTTTCTATTAAGTATTAATTGTCCAGTAACAGGATTAACTGCTTTGAAATGTAATCGCCCTTTAAAGTCTAAGTTTAGTTCAGTTTCTAATCTTTCGTCTTTAAATTGAATTTTACTTCCTTGGCAATATAATTCAATTTTCCTATCGCGCCTATATCCTTCACCAGTTTTTATTGAAAAGGAGACCCAATTTAAATAAGTAGTAGAATCAAAAAAAGCATACCATCCTGGCTCTTTCTCGATAAGAGTGAATTTAACATGAGTCTCAGAGCTACTACCCCAAGTATCTTCATCTACCCAAATCCCTCTTGTTAAGTTTGCCAAAAATTCTGACTTACACTTATTATCATTTTCAGCTGGAGCGTTGTTAGGAACTCTAATTAATCGTAACCCTACATTTGAAAAGTTATTAACAGGATCATAACTTGCATCTGACTTACAGTCATTAGGTTGGCTATGGCTTCCTCCACCAAATGCTCTTAGCTTTGGTGAATAACCAAGTCCATAACCTCGTCTATTCATAAGAAGATGGACTTCAGAAGTCGCCAATTCTGCCGCATTTCCATGTACATCGTAAATATCCCATAGATTTGGATTTAATAAACCAACAGGTTGACCTGGCGAACGCGCACTGTGATTTTTGCAATAACCAAATTTTGGCAACTCATTTTGGTCATCACCAAATGAGTACTCAGTCTGTGTTCCTGCTCTTGCCATGTATTCCCACTCTGCGTAAGTAGGATACCTATATAAGTAGTCTGGATCTGTATTGTTTTTTAAGCAAAGGTACAAATCTGGATAATTATAAGTAAACTTAATTGGATGGCTCTTGTATTCACCATGAGGGTCTTTATATGGAACAAACCCAGTAACCTTTTTAAATTGCTCTTGTGTGACCTCAGTCTTTTGAATTTCAAAACCTTCCACGTATGTTTTTTTCTCATTCTTATCTAGAAATCCACTTGGAACTTTTACAAAGTCTGAAGGCTGAGCCATTGTGTAATGAATAGGTAAGACAATAAGCAAAAATAATAATTTCCATCTCGGAGCCTTCATGTTTTTCTCCTTTTCTAGAAAACAGTTTAAGACGAAATGGTATTTAACACTCATTGACATAAATTAGTAGATCTACTTCTAATAAACTGCGGGCAGGCTTGCCCACCAATATTTTTTTCACGATCAAAAACAAATCTTCAAAACCTAAATAAGAGCATTTTGACAGTGCATTACCCTAGATTCACCAAATCTCAGATTAATCTATAGTGAATTAATGACTATTTCTAAGCAGGTTTAGCCCATGAACCTTGATATCCAGTTAGGGCTCGTGAATATGCACCATAGGAAGATAACCCGCTCTTATGTGCTCCAGCCGCTCTTTCAGCCATCTTTTTCACTGAACAACCATTCTGTATCAAGGCTATAATACTTAATATGATAAACCCTCTAAATAAATCACTTAAAATTGACATCTTTATTCCCCCTTGCATTATTTAATCCCATGAAAGGCTATATAATTGTATATCACAACGCGTACATCAAAAAATACAAACACTTAGAACCCTGGGTCGGTAGTTGAGCAATTCAAGATAAAATTCTATTTATTTGGGGAGGACCCCAAGATAAATAAGCTTCATAGATTCATTGTATTTATGACTTATTGGCTCAAAACCATGCCCTTCTATAGAGAATTGTTCTGGTGGAAATACATTCACTCGAGCTTCACCCTCTGTGTTTTGATTATTCTTTTTAAATCTAAAACTGGTTACTAATGGGGATTTTTGTCCAACACGAGTTCTTTTATGTGTGTGACCTGTTAATGCTAATTCAAATCCAGAATCTAGTTTAACTAATTTATTTAACTCAAGTTCAATTATTTTCTTATTTTTAACGATATACATTTCAGGTTTGTTTGAAAACGATCCGTTATAGTTTAAGTTATATTTTTTCTCAAAGAGGTTCCCCAACATTTTTTCATTCCAGGAAAAGCGGACATTATACAGCCCTACTTCTAAGCTCTCATGAATGAACGTAGCTAATGCTAATTTTTTTTCTATAACTTCGTTAGGTTTAATTTTTTGCGCAGAACCAGGCCAGCTGAGGGTATTGCAATGAGGCTGAGGAGATTCAATTTGGTTTAACTGACTTGAAATACTCTTTGAAATTTTAGATTTTAAATAGAAGTGGGCAAAACAGGCATCGTCTTTAAAATTCATAAATTCAATGGTATTTTCTGATTGATTTTGAATGGCAACAGTTAACATTATTTCTTCGTTGAGTGTATAAATAAATTTATTTAATTTAAATACTAAATGAATTTTATTCTCAGAATTTCCGGGTGGTTTCATAGACGCTCCTAAATGAGTACTTAAGAAAATAAAATATAATAACAAAATGAATTTCTTATAAGAGTAACTTTTCATATATGCTAAATTACTCCTGCTTCTTTAAGAGAACTGTGTTTATTCACTCTATACACACATACGATAGCTTAAAAATTATGTTTTAATCAATAGTAAAATGGAGTTCACCTGTTGAGGAGAGCTATTACCCCACTTGGGAAACCTCAAAAATAGACAAAATGTATTTTCGAGATGCTTCACAATCAATTCAGAGTGTCTTTGTGTAAACACTCACTTATAATTGTACAACTTGAGACTTTACCTTATAAGTCAAGAAGTTTGGGCACGTTCATAGGGGGACAGGAAAGATGTAAATAAGTTCATATTGAATCTTTGCCACAAGAGTTTCAAATCTCCTCACTAATTTAAATGTTACACTTTGTAGTGGGGAGTACTATACTTCCTTAGAGTTGAATATGTAGAATTTTTACATTTTTACATGATTGACTAGCCCAGATTGTCATAAATTGCTTTATATCCCACAGAAGTGCATCTAATTTGAGCCAGTGGGTGAACTACTGGCATAGGAATTGTACTAACTTATTTCTAGCCCCCTAACTTATGGAGATATAATGAAGGCATTTTTTTTGGTATTAGTCCTTTTTACAGTAATAATTGGATGTGATTCTAAATTTGTTGAGAAACCACCAAAAAGGGTTCCAATAAAGGGTTTGTCTTTAGATGACCGTTTGGAACAAAAAGAGCGTATTGACGGTCACATTGAGCAGCTAGAAGCAGGGGCAAAAAAGATAAATCGTATTATCCAGATGTTTCGTAACGTTCAAGACCCTGAGTTTGATAAAGATATTTATTCACCCATTGATTTTATTATTGATTTAAATGCTGAGCTCAAAACAAAAATCCCGAAAAACGAAGGAAATAAAGTCGTAAGATACGGACAAATAGAATTACCATTAAAAGGGCTTTCAGAGGAATGCAAGGTCGTTTATTTACGGTTAGAAACGGAGCCAATTTATAATGAGAGTAAGGAACTAGGTAGTAAAACAGAAGCCACATTAGGTGAAAAAGAAATTATTGGAGAACGTCTAACATATTTTTTTAAATCTTGTGCATCTGATGATAAGTATATTGTAGCAATTGTAGCAGAGTGGGTTGGAATATCATTGGAGTTTAAATTAAATAATGAAAATTTAAATACATTGTTTAAGGACATTTTGACCACAGAGATTATGAATAGCCCAGAGTGTAAGGTGACACAGAATAAAAAGAAGATTGTTGAGAAAGTACGTTGTAAAAACTTACATGTCTCACTTTCTAAAAGTGAAACAGCTTTGGTAAGAGATATGTTATTCAGTAATTCGGGTGTGATTAGATTTCAATCATCAACCGATATTTACGAGAATAACATTAAAAAGGCCACCTCTGAAATTAAAGTTTTTGATAATGGTGATATTGACTTTGACTTAGAAAAAATTGAGCAGGCTGTACCCCCACAAGTTCAGGCAATTTAAGGTCGATGAAAATGAACTTTAAAGTTAATGTTATGTTAATGTTTTTAATTCTTGTAGTCGCAACTACGAGCTGCTCGGACAAAAGGACGGGCAATACATCTGTTGTTCTTAGTTCTTACCGCCTCATCGATTCTGGACGTACTAATGAGGCCATTGAGTTGCTTGAAGCAGAATTAGAGACCGAATCTTCAGTAAAGGTTAGATATGACATTAATATGGCGTTAGCATCAGCATATGCTCATAAGTCAGGAATTAACATACAGTCTCTGATACCGGTTTTAAAGAAAGCAGAAACTATAAACACATTGAAAAAGACCTTTAGTGATGAGCCCAAGAACAATTCTACGAGTGCTGAAGTGAATATGGAAGCCAGAAGAGTATCTTATTCATTAATTAAAGTCTCTCAGGCCTTTGAGGCTTATGCGAGTATACCAGTGATTTCTGTTATGAAGTCTAACTATATAAGAAAAGCCATTGAAATTCTCGAAGAGCCGGGGAGTTCAGTAAATCCCGAAGATGCTCTTTATAGAGCTCTTATAAAAATTATATTATTTAAACATTTATTAGCAGAAAATCTTTTAGGTGAATTTATCCAACCAAAGAACACTGCTGAAGAGTGTCGTATAAACTTGGGTGCTGTGAATGATGATATCATAGAGCTGGGAAAGGTTCTCATTGATGTTTTTAATGATATTGGCTTTGCTAATGGATCCCTTGCAGAAGATATGAGGGTGTTATCCGAAAAAACGGCAGAAATGGTCTCGAGCTTGACACTTGGGACAACATCATTAATTGTTATAGATGAGGCCTCAAGTGTTTTTTTTAGAAGGTCTATTATTGAAAACGGTTTTGGTAAAATAATTAAATGTGGTGCAGATTAGGATTATTTGGTTTCGTATTATTTGAGCTCTTGTTCAGTCAATACTTATTTGCCCAGTCCTTAGCATTTAGTCGAAATGCTCGTACCTTTGAAAGCGTTCATTCCAGTTTATTTGTTAAAAGCCTTGGCCATGCCTGCTTATCCATTACCATAAGTCCAGATAGTCTCCCCTGTAATCCAGCAAACATGGTCTACCAAGATAAGAACACATTGGGGGCAGATCTTTTGCTATCAAATGGTCATTCTGCCTTATCGAATATTCGACAATTATTGGATGGTGAGATTAGCCAGGGTTTAGTGGATACTCTTTTTACTGAAGGCAAAATTATTCAAATTGAGGCCAATGTTGATATTAATTTTAAATCAAAATATATAAATGCCCGCTACACACCGTTTACTGTGAAAGGTTTTTCGGTGGTGAGAAACGAGGCTAACCCTGACGTAGAGCTTTCTGCAGTAGAAGAAAAAGGGTTTGCCCTGCAAAGTGCTTATCAAGTTATAGATGGATTATCAATAGGTGTTCAAGTACGGTTTTTAGAGCGTAAGTTTGTTCGTCAACAGTTCCAACTTATTTTAATGGGGACTCCAGCAGGTGATCAATTGCTGAGTCCAAAAAGCCAAAAGGTTACTTATATTGAGCCAGGAATGACTTGGGAGATATCAAATAATTGGCACCCTAGGTTGTCGGTTTTGGTTGCAAATTTAGGTTTTGTTTCTGACAAACATGATGAGCTCAATGTCCCTGTAGATTATCAAGTGGGTTTTGGAATAACTCCACCCATAAGATGGGGGGAGCTGCAACTTGCTTTGGATTATAAATCCTTAACATTAGTGGAAGCAGACCAAGCTAAATTTAGATTTGGCGGTACATATGGTTTTGGAGCCATGCATTTTGCTACGGGTTTAGATGTAAACGGGGTTTCTGGCGGTATTTTTTATGGCCTTCAACAGGCAACAGCAGGAGTGATGTATTCAACAACAAGAATCACTAACGAGGATGAAGATTATTTTACTCAAACATTATATGTGCAATTGGGTTGGCGCATTTAAAATTTTTATTATAATTTCCTTTTTGTGTATTTCCCCACTTGGTTTTGGAGAAACAAAGGGGACGACAAGCAAAGATAACATTCGTTGGAACAGTTTTTCCAAAGAAGTGAGTGCTATAAAAAAATCTGATTATGAAAATGGGCTTAGCTACATAGTGAGTGGAACCATAGCTTTGACAGGTGGCTTGCTTGGAGAAAATATTTCTGACGATGCAGTGGAAAAAGGTATATATAATGTATTTCAAAGTATTGGTGTTGCCTCAGTGGGGTACGGTGCGTACCTTTGGAAGGTTGGTGGAGAAAAGAGATCACTGTATGATGCTTTAGATCATGCAAAAGAACTGACCCCAAAAGAAAAAACAATATTTTTACGAGCATTTTATTTTCAACAGAAGAAAAAACGAAAACAAGAGAGGCTAATTAAAGCAATTACACATGGCTTGGTGGCAGGGGTCAATCTTTACAATGGAACTCTTCAAACGCAAGCGGGTGTGAAAAATGCACTTTTTTTTGTTGGTGGTGTTAACTTACTGGCATCAGCTTCTTATACATTTAACTTTTAATGTGGCTTTTTTCAATATGTTGTTTGTCCGTTTATTAGTTCTTAGATTCTATTCAGTCCTTTCTGTTGAGTACTGACTGAAATGGTTTATGAGTATACTGTGAATTAACGTACGGAAAGACTTATTCTAGATGTGTATTAAAAAGGATATCTATTCTAGGAATTATTTTTTTAATAGCTACACGTGTTTCTTGAGAAATCTCAACCACTGGGTGATTGTGATAGTCAAAATCTGAATCATTGTCTTTGCGTTCAACCAAACCATTATGTACCTTGCCTAAGGCCGCAACTATAGATTTTAAGGATTTAAGCAAGTGAGGAAGAGAGGTAACCCTGCCCTTGCCACTGGTGTGCATAGCTCTATCAAAGTGCTGTTGACTTTCATAAGACAGCTGTGGGCGGACTTCTTTAAAACTAAAGTTAGGGTCTTGTTTTTGAATGTACATGACCAGCCAACGTAAAACTTTTAGTTCTTTTCTCAAATCATGATACTCCCAGCCAGTGAGTAATGTGTGCTGGTTTAAATAATTATGAATCTTGTGTCTTATCTCTTTAAGGTATTCATGTAGCTGTTGAGGTTCTGTGACCATAAATGTACCTAAGATTTCCTCTAGGGAGTATTTTTTTAATATATCTAGGCTTTTATTAGATTTTTTAACAATTTTTTTAGATTGTTTGTTTGAGGCCCTAGGTTTTGATTTTTTTCCAATAACCAGCAACTGGTCTTTTATTTTTCCCCAAGCTGTAACAAAATCGTTAAAAATTTCTAGGGCAATTTTAAAATCCTTAGTTTGTTGATTTTGAGTACCATTTTTATTTTTTACCCCTAGAGACTTCATGAGCCCTCTTACTTTTTGTGCTTGAGCGCGAAGCTGGTTGAAATTATTAATCTTAGTTTGTTTTAGCTTTATTTTTTTTTCACCACCGGCAAGGTACTTAAAAATCTTAAGTGCGCCAATTTTGTTTATGCCAATTAGAAGTGCTTGAGCTTCATTTAAATAGTGATCCTCTATTAACTTTGCTTGGAAGTACTTAGCCACAGGGAATGGAGGAGTTTTTGATAATGAAGAATTTACACCTGTTAAGCCACTAGCAACCTTAATAACCGGTGCATTTCTATTAGAAAAACTTGAAGTAAGTTCACCAGAAAAGATAAGTTCACAGCTATTACCTTGGGCAATACTCACACTGGACTGCACACTAATACTTAGCCCAATATAAGCTAATAAAAAAACTCTAAAAAAAGAGCTGTTTAACGTAAAAAAGTGTTTAAATCTTATATATTTAGCCATAATTTGTTGTTCAAACTCTTGTAGATCACAAAGCACCTCAAAAGTATACCTTTTGAGTTAATCACTCCAATTATTGTACCAAGATCAAATATTAGCATGCCACTATGTACATTAAGAAATAATAATAAACCTCCTTATAGGCGGGGGTGAAACTCAGTTTTTATTTCCATTGAAGAGGTGTTAGACGATTAGATCTCAAATCCAAAAAACTGATCAAATTCACCTAGAAAAACTATTTTCCATCCCTGTGCCGTTACTACAGGCTTTGACAAACAATGTGAAATCAGTTACTTAATTGCCTCATGTTGGTCAAGAAACTATTAATCAGAATTTAGGAATTCTACTGCCGGCATTGTTATCAATCAGTATAATCGTTAACAGTTTGCAGTTCAAAGGGGCTCGAAATGCTAAAATTATTTGGATCTGGAGATATTAAAAAAGCTGTAAAGAACCACTTTGATACTGTAGGGGACTTGTCTGGGGAAACCGTTGTGGATCTACCTGCTGGTACAGGTGTAACAAGCCAGATTTTGAAAGACCATGGAGCTCAAGTATTGGCTTTTGATTTATTTCCCGATTTTTTTAAGGTGGATGGGCTAAGTTGCAGTATTGCTGATTTAAATAACCCACCCTTGTCCTTAGATGATGACTCTGTGGATAGGCTGATTTGCCAAGAGGGGATTGAGCATTTTCAGGATCAGCTTAAAGTACTAAAAGAATTTGCTCGAGTTTTAAAAAAAGATGGAATTTTATATGTGACTACCCCAAATATTTCCCATGTGAGAGCCCGAATCAGTAACCTTCTGGTTGAAAGTGAGTTGTATAAACGATTACCAGCAAATGAGTTAGATGACATATGGTTAGCACAGGACGGGAAGGTCTATTTTGGTCATATTTTTTTACTAGGTATTCAACGTTTAAGAACCCTTGCGGCCCTAAGCGGATTAGAATTAACCCGTGTTTTACCAGTACGTATTAGCTGGTCCTCATTTTTAATGGGTTTGCCTCTCTATCCTTTACTTATTCTTACGAGCTTTTATGCGTATTTTAATAACAACCGTAAACAAAAGTCTGTGTCTGATAAAGTGAAAAAAAAGGTGTACTGGGAGATTTTAAAATTAAACATTCACCCCACAGTATTATTTGGAAAAAATTTATTTGTGGAGTTTAAATTTGTTGGTAATGAAGGGCATTACGAAAGTGTGTCAGCTGGATTTAAAGCTCCTACTCCTGTGGACGATATCAAAAAATAAATAATATAACTATTTGTTTAATCAACTCATGTGGAAATTGAGATTAGTGTTCATTTTTAATAACCAATACAGAGTTATGTGTATATATGAGTTCAGAAAAAAAAGGATGTTTATGAAATTTACATTAGTGAGTCTGTTATTTGTTGTTACGGCTTGTTCCAGTAGTCATAAAAAAGAGATTCCTGATATTAATCCAATGCCAGGAAACGTCTCCATGATACAGGCAGCTACAGGGGCAACAGAGACTTATATTAATATTTTAAGGGGTCGCTGGGCTAATTACAGCTATTATGTAGAGACGAAGGGACAAAGAACGGGGATGCTCCGCAAATACTCAGAGGTTGTTCCTGGAGCTGATTATCAATGGGCTGTGGACAAAATTCATGTTTCCCAATTAGAGCCCAACATCAAATATGAGCTTGTAGTCTATCATAACAAATTTAAAACAGAGATAGAGCGGCGCGAGTTTTATACCTTAGATCTTAGTAAGAAAAAACTAAAGTTCGTTGTTGGTTCATGCATGTCTGAAAACCATATTTTTCAACATGTAATTCCAGAGATATGGAACTTAGTAAATAAGCAAAATCCAGATTTATTATTGCTCATTGGTGATAATGTTTATGTGGATGAATTTGATTTAGTGAGGCGAAATCAAAATGTGAGTGCAAGAGATATCTGGCAAAGATACATTGATACCATTAGAAACTTACCAATTTATAAACAAAGAAAATTAGTTCCAATACTTGCAACTTGGGATGATCATGATTTTGGTACAAATAATTCTAATAAAAACTTCCATAAAAAAGAAGTAGCCAAAAAGGTATTTAGAGCTTTTTATAGTAGTCCTAACATTAAGGGTGTTACTGAATATTTTAAAAATAATATTTCATTTCAATTTATGGGTTTTGGCCAGAGGTTTATATTTTTGGACAATCGTTTTTATAGAGAAAAACCAGGTTCTAGTAGTAAAAATGGCCACTTTGGTAAAGAGCAAAACAAGTGGGCATTTGATAGTTTGAATCAGAGGGATCTTCCCACATGGTTTGTTTCAGGCGGGCAATTTTTTTCCTCTCAATTTTTGTTAAAAAATGGGCGACAAGTGAACGAAACTTTTATGGAGGATTATAAAAGTAATCATCAAGAGTTCGTGAGTAAGTTAGCGACTTCCAATTCCCCAGTGGCATTTTTATCTGGAGATATACATTATACGGAAATAATGAAAATTGGAAAAGATCAGTTGGGTTATACAAGCTATGAGGTAACATCTAGCCCCATGCATAGTTTTATTTTCCGCCCAAAGAAGAAAGCAGACGAGTTTTTTTCTAACCCAAAAAGGTTGGTCGCTGTTAAAGATTACAATTTTGTAGTTATAGAATCTCAGGTTAACAGTAATAAGGAATGGAACATTAAAGTGAAGGCTGTTGGACCAAAAAATCCTGATGGTTTTTTTGAAAAAAATTATAACATCTATAGGTAGTCACTTTTGTCATGATGATTGATAAAACAAGAGAACCCTTAAGGCTGAATATCGCAAACCATATTGAAAAATGTAGGGTTTTCCTTTAATGAAAGTTCTAAAGGTTCCTCTACTTTTGATAAAGACTCTTCTTCAGTGTGATTTAACTTAATGGTGTACTTAAAGGACCCCGGGTCAGTGGATATAAAACTTTTTTTAGAAAAATTCACTTGATGATCTTTGATTTTGTAATCCTTCACTAAACGTGCTTTTTTTCTATACTTAATATTTTTAGATCTCCACATCGTATTTTTTTCATACTTGGCCTCCGAAGAGAGAAAAATCAGACCTTTGTTTATAGTATCAATGTACACATAGGTATGCAGGGAAAAACTTTGATGGCAGGTGGGTTTGTTAAGTTCCTCTAGGCATCGCTTACTTTTGGATTTTTCGTTATCAAAGAGGAGATCAGCTTCATAGACTTGAACAGTTGCTAAGTTGTTTTTAAGATCACACTTCGGGGTACTAATGAGCAGTGAAAAATCTTTTTGCATGGAGAGCTTGTTGTATGTTTTGTTTTCAACGTCTCCCTGTTCTGGAAAAATTTTATTACCTTTTTTGGTTTTGTTGTCAGCACATGAGAGGATGAGAGAGGTAAATATTAATAAAATCAACGAATATAGAGAGGTGTTTTTCACTGATAATTCCTTTAGTAAATGCGTTAATCACTCCGTATCAAGCATTTCTAAAGCACATTTTGTACCAAAAGGGCAGGGCTGTATAGTTACTCAACTGCTGTAGGGCGACAATTCTTTTTAGTAAGTGGCAAAAAGTGACTATAATTGTCTTAGAAAGCTCTAATGGGACTCAATACTATGGGGTAAATACTATGGGGCTAAAGAGCACCTGTGAGCTACAAAAGGAGCTCCCCTCCTCAAGTGTTAGATTTATTACAAAAAGTGAGTTACAGGTTGAAGCTAGAGATGGTTTGATTCAACTTAGGTTAATGAAAGTTAGTCCTTTTGACTGACAATTTGCAAATATTCGTGAGAGGACATTTATGAGTAAAAAATTAGAGAACAGTGAGATTGATACTATTTTGGCTGATTTAGACGGTTGGGACTTAAACGAGGCCGGCAAACTGAGTTGTGAAATTGAGTTTGATGATTTTAAACAAGCTTTTGCTTTTATGACCCAAGTGGCTTTGGAAGCTGAGCAAAAAGGCCATCATCCAGAGTGGTACAATGTTTACAACCAAGTGGACATTCAACTTACAACACATGATGCGGGTGGTGTTACAGATAAGGATATTCAATTAGCTAAATTTATAAATGCAATTACAGCTTAGAGGTAAAAAAAAGGGAGTCTAGATAACTCCCTTTTTCTCTTTGATTAATGGACGATTAGAGGTCCATTGAGTTTTTGAATTTAGTTAATCCATATTACAGTATAACCCTGAATCGCTAGTATTATCTTTAACCACACAAAAGCCCCAGGCTGCTATATCAGTTGGTCTCGAATCAGTATTTTCGTTACATTGACCCGTGCTACACCAGGAAAGAAAAGCTTGTGTTACCACTGGAGAAGTTGCCGTTTTGAAAAGTGACAAGAGGTAATGAAAAACTTGATTTGCAGGTGGCATGACAAGATCAGCACCGTGAGTTTCACCACAAGTTCTTCCAGAAACATTCTGATAAACATCCTTATCCCAATCTGTGAGTCCACATTCGCTATTTAAATCAAAATCTAGAGCGAGCAGGGTACTGTTTGGAGAAAGCTCAACGCTAATGATGTCTATATCTACGTTCTCACCAGTCCCTTTTGTAACTGTTGGTGAACCGTCAGCTTTTATTATATTAAATTTTGCTCGTACTGAGAATAAGGCGGGCCCTGTGCAGTCATCAGTGCCAGGTAGATTACCCAAGGGAGCGTGGAAATCGATGGTGATGGAACTAGCTTCTCCATAATGCATATTTGCATTTACAATTTGAAAGTTTAAAACATGAGTATTCTCAGAGTCATTATATGTATAACAAGCCCCTTTCCATTGGCCTACAAACGAGTGCTCATTGAGGTCAACTTCATCTGGCGGAGGGGTGTCTCCCTCGTTGTTATGAGATTCCTCTACTCCAGTTTTAGATTTTAAGTTTGTGTTTGCATCAAAACACGATGCAAGAAACATTGTACAAATAATTATGAATGGGACCATAGCTGCTTTCATTATTTTCTCCTGAATATGTGTGCAATACTTAGTCGGATATTTTTTATATTCCTATAAGTTATTACTTATGACCCTAGACCATAAGCTTGTTTTGTTATGTGATGTGTATTTCTAAAAACTCAGGACCATTGGTTTATTATAATATTGGGATTTAAATATACTTAATGTATGCCGATATATTTAGTATGTATTTATCTAAACAAGATATAAGGGTATTAAGAATTTATTCTTTATTTTCCATATTTGTCTATCCAATTCTTGGCTTGTATGTGTATTTTTTGGTACCCAACCTTATAGTTGATGTCACAGAACGCTTGATCTTATCTGTATTAATGACATCGTTACTTGTGTTAAGTTTTAAGTCTGATTTTGTGAAAAAGTATTATGATCGTTTTTTTTACTTTTCTACATTTGTTTATATGACACATTACCTATGGTACTGTTATGTCAATCAGCTCACTGTTGAAACTATTTTTGGTTATGCTATGATTCAGTTCGCAATTACGTTGAGTTTTTTAAACAAGAAACCATTGGCCATCTATATTGCCTACTCTTTATTGTTAAATATTCCTTTCTTTTTTATCGAAACATTTGTTAAACCTACATATTTAATATTAGGCACAATTAATACAGGACTCATTGCTTATGTGATACTGCACAGTCGATTAATCTTGGTGGGAAAACTAAAAAAAGGAAATCAGGCGTTGTTAACATCAAACATGCAAATTGAAAAAAGTGAGAAAATCATTTATAATCTTTTGTTTGAATTAGCAAATATAAGTGGCCCTACTGTTTATTCGGAAATTGCCAAAAGAGTGACAAAGTATTTGGGTGTCAAATTTTGTATCTTGGGAAAAATTGTTGATCATGGTCAATCAATTAAAACTCTCGCTTTTTCTCGTGAAGGACGGGATTTACCAAATATGACCTACCCTTTACGAGGTACACCTTGTGCTCATGTGGTGAATAACAAACCTCTGTGTTGTACAAAAGATGTGGTGCATCGCTTTCCTGAAGATAAAGACTTGGTGGATCTAAATGCTGTGAGTTACCTGGGTGTTCCCTTTTTTGGACCTGATGGAGAAGGCACAGGACTTATTCTGATTATTGATGATAAGGAAATGAATGATGATGATAATAATTTATATTTAAAGGTATTAAAGATATTAGGTCAACGTTCATCAATGGAGATGGAGAGGGAAAGAGCACTGAGGTCCATTACTGATCAGCAAGTAAAAATGGCAAGTAGTGCTCGACTTGCAACCTTGGGGGAAATGTCGGCAGGGATTGCTCATGAAATAAATAATCCACTCACTGTGATTGACGGGTTCGCAAGGTTGAGTTTAAGACTGTTGAATGGTGATAAAGATGTAGCTATTGGAAAGATTAAAGCCAACTTACAAAAGATAACAAAAACAGTCGCCAGAATTGGTCGAATAGTTAATAACCTAAAATCTCTTTCACGTGACGGTGAGTCTGTAGAAAGTCAAGACTGTTCTTTATCTCAACTGGCAAAAGAGGCTCTGTCTTTTTGTGAAGAACGTTTTGTGGCAAAAAATATAGAGTTGGTTATACAGCCCATTGATGAAATCTATGTAGTTCATTGTAACTCTGTGCAGATTTCACAGGTCATAGTTAATTTACTGAATAATGCTTTGCATGCTGTGGAGAAAAATAAAGGTATGAAAAAAGTTGAGGTTCACGTAGAAGTTGAGGACGGCCATGTGCTGTTGATGATTATTGACAACGGTTATGGTATTTCAGAAGCAGCAAAAGCCAAAATTTTTGAACCTTTCTTTAGTACAAAACCAGTGGGTGAAGGTACAGGTCTTGGATTAAGTTTATCACAAAGTATTATGCATAAGCATAATGGAGAAATCTTACTGACAGAGAATGCTGGGCGCACTTGTTTTACCCTGAAGTTTCCTTTATTGATTCAACCCATCAAGAAGAGTGCCTAAATAGTTGCACTGGACTTGGAATCCGTATATTATCTAAATGTAATGTTTAAAAAATGTTTGTTTTTCGTTTAAGCTAGAGCTTGTCTTTTACTTTTTTTAAATGGTTTAATACTCATAGTATAATGTAACAAATAATTTATTTTTTCACATTTAGGTAACCTACGAAGCAAGGAATTATTATGGATATTAAAGTGTTTTTTCACAAACCGACCTTCACACTAACTTACATTGCCTATGATCAAGAGACCAAAGATGCTGTGGTTATCGATCCTGTTATTGACTACAATGCAAACAGTGCCTCATATAGTTACGAAGCAACCAAAGAGGTTGTGGAGTTCCTACAAAATGAATCATTAAACCTACATTACATCATTGAAACGCATGCACACGCAGATCATATTTCCGGCGCTCCTTATGTTAAAGAAAAATTTCCGCAAGCAAAGACAATGATTCACGAAAATATCAAAAGTGTACAGGAGGTTTTTAAAGGCGTGTTAAATATTGGTTCTTTAAAGACCGATGGATCTCAATTTGATCATTTAACTAAAGATAATGAGTTAATAGAAGCTGGGTCTTTAAAAATTAAAACCATAGCTACACCTGGCCACACACCAGCCTGCGCCTGTTTCCTTATAAATGATGAGGCATTGTTTTCCGGGGATGCTATTTTTATGCCTGATTATGGTACTGGAAGGTGTGATTTCCCGAAGGGCTCAGCAACAGATTTATATAATTCTGTAATGAATAAGTTGTACATGCTACCAGATCATTTAAAGTATTACACTGGTCATGATTATCAGCCTGGCGGTCGAGAACTTATGTATCAATCAACAATTGGAGCATCTAAGGCTAATAATGTTCGTTTGACAGCCGAGACTACTGAGGCTGAGTTTGTAGCCGCTCGAGAGAAACGTGATGCTGAGCTAGATGTACCAAAATTACTTTTACCAAGTATTCAGCTTAATATAAATGCAGGATTATTTCCTGAGCCTGAGGATAACGGGACAATGTATTTAAAACTTCCTTTTACTAAGGCTTGATTGTCTTAATAGGGCTCTAAAATAAGAGCCTTCTTGTAATAGTATTCATTAATAAACATTATAAGTGAAATTTTTGAGGATTGGAACCTGGTGTTACCCTCTGCATATTCTCCTTACAGCGCTATGGAGAACCTTACTTGTTAATATTACTGTTCTGAATAAATACTTTATGATATACCCTCTTTGAAACCTGGGGGGGATTTTGAAAACTGTACTATATGTATCTCTAATTCTTTGTGTGGTACCTGTTCAGGCTAGCACTTTAAACTTAAGCCAATTTTTAAATGCGAGGCTTAAAACACACTTATCCCTAAAAATTGAATCTGAAAAATTAGATATTAGAAAAAGTCAGCTTTATTCAGCTTCGGATTTATTTCAGACAAGTTTAGGGTTAAGTTATAGTAAAAGTGAAACTCAGAGGGAGTACGAGTCTTTAAATATAGAAGGCTATGAGAGTAGCCCTGCCTATATGGAAGCAAAAATACAGCAAGGATTTTCTTGGGGTGGGAGCTTTTCTTTTAATTCTAGAAAATACACTCAAAATTCGCAAAGTTCTTATCTGGATGTGGATACAAACTACAACTTTACTTTATCACAAAGTCTATGGAGAAATGCTTTGGGATCAAAAGACAAAAATATTGTAGAGGGAGCACAACAGAATTATAAAATGCAAAAAATTGAGAAGCAGTACAATGATTTAATAACATGCACAGAAGTTATTAATGATTATTTACAAGCTTTTAAGTTACAAGAGCAACTGAATATATATAAAGAAAAACATGAAGGTGCCAAACAGGCCTTGGCACAGTCAGAGAAACACTACCTAAGACGACTTATTAGGAAAATTGATTTACTCTCGGCCCAAGCAGATATTAAGCAGTCGGAACTTCAGTATCTAGATCAGAAAACGGAATATTCCCTAGCCTATAATAAACTTAAATTTTCAAAACCTATAGATAAGCTATTGGAACCAAAATTTACAGAAATGTTTGATACAGAGCCCTTGACTACTTACACAGAAAGTCTTTCCTTAAAACAAACAGAAATTAAAATATTAAGTGATTGGGCTGCGGTTAAATTAGCAAGGGAAGATAAAAAGGTAGATATTCAACTTCAGTTGTCTATGGGAGAGAATCAAGGAGAACTTGTTAATGAAGATGGGTACAAAGATCGATATTTACTATTAAGTTTAAATATGGAATGGCTAGCAAATGGGAAAACTTACGATGAAAATTTAAATCAAGCTTTGATGCAGCATCGAATTACAGTACTTAAACAACGCCAAAATATGAAAGATGATCAAATAGCCTTTAAGCATTTAATAAAAAAAATTATGGATGCAAAGAATAAAGTAAGTCACATTAATCAAAGGCTCACTTTGTTTACTGACCAAGTTCAAGAATCTGAGAAGTTGTTACGAAATGGTCGTATTGAATTTGAAGACTACCTCAGGTTTAGGGATAATTTTTATAATGAACGTTTACGCTGGGTTGAACAAAAAACTCAGCTTTGG
Source organism: Pseudobdellovibrionaceae bacterium (assembly GCA_018663505.1). Classification (GTDB taxonomy): domain Bacteria; phylum Bdellovibrionota; class Bdellovibrionia; order Bdellovibrionales; family UBA1609; genus JABJQG01. The sequence continues at coordinate 92,675 of JABJQG010000014.1, forward strand.
TCTATGAAAGTTAGCTTACTTCAGTATGGTAAGGGGTCATTAAAAATGTGTGGGGTCACTTTATGAACAGGGTTATTAAGTACTTTATAGAAAATTCTTTTGTGGTGAGTTTAATTTCAATTTTTATCATTTTGGTTGGTCTGTTTAGTTACAAACAGATGCCTGTACGATTGATACCGGCTCTTGAATATCAGGTGGTGAGTATTGATGTGGGACTACCAGGAGCAAGTGCTGAAGAACTAGAAAAATTTGTGGTTTACCCCATAGAAGATGCGATTAAAGGAGAGACTGGAATTGAAAATATGAAGTCCCGAATGGGGGCGGGTAATGCTAGCATTGACCTTGTATTTCACTCTAGTTATCGACACAAAATGTCCGATGTGGTTGAGAACATAAAAAATAATGTTGAGAATATTCGTTATAAGCTTCCTCGTAGTATCACTGACATTAATATTAAACAATATAAGCGATCCCATGAGTTTTTATATTACTTTATTATAGAAAATTTTGATGAAGATAATAAAGAGCACCGAACATTTTATAAGAAATTTGAAACTCGATTAAAAAAGATCCCTAGCGTTTATTTGGGTTGGAGTAATTTCAGAAACAATAACCTTGTGGTTAGTTTTGATCAGAAAAAATTAAAAGCAATGGAGATTTCCTTACCTGATGCTCGATCTATAATATATAGCTCTTTCCGCTTTAACCCTGTTGGCCAAGTGAATGGAAATGATTTTGAGTATGCTGTTGAAGTCGCTAAAGCTGCATCCACAATTGAGGACATTAAGAGTATTCCTTTAAGAAGCTCTCGGTCGGGCACTGTAGTTCCTTTGCGGCAAGTGGCAAAAGTGAGCTATAAAATGAAAGAGCAAGAACGAGTTCAAAGAATGAATGGAAAAGCTTCTATTAGTTTGGGAATTCGCAAAGATATTGGTTCTGATATATTAAAACTCAAGACTAAGGTATTGGCAGTTGTTGATGAATTTAATGCTGGAGCTCCAGGTAGTGTGAAGATAGTATCGCCTGTTGATGGTCCCCAGTTTATTGAACGACAGCTGAGTGTGCTAAAGCAAAATGGTTTACTTGGATTTATTATTGTATTTCTTTTGTTGTGGTATTTTTTAGGTTTTAGAACCTCATCAATGGTGGCTGTGGGCTTGCCTTTAGCGTATTTTGGAACATTAATTGTCCTCAGTTATATGGGTATTAGTATAGACCTGCTTTCAATAATTGGAATGATTTTGGTCGTTGGTATCTTAGTTGATGATGCAATTATTGTATCCGATCGTTATGCTGAAAATTTAAAGAAAGGTTTAACACCAGATACAGCGGCTTTTGAAACCGTAAAATCTCTTATTAAACCTGTGACGGGTACAGTCTTCACCACTGTTGTGGCGTTTAGTCCCTTAATTTTGATAGATAATGAGCTTTCATATTTTCTCTACTCCATACCTCTGATAGTTATTATAGCTCTGATTTTAAGTTATCTTGAATGCTTTTTTATACTACCTAACCACTTAGCACATTTTGTAAAAAAAGAAGCCCCTAAACCTAAGTTTGATATCTTTAAACCATTAGGTGAGCTTTATGAGAAAACCTTGAAGCTAGGGCTTAGGTTTAGGTATGTATCCTTAGTTTTTTTAACGGGCTTTTTTGCGCTATCTATTTATATTGCAGCGAAGAAAGTTCAGCATAAATTCGATTTAAATATAAACGCTGAAAAAATTTCTGTATATCTACATTTAAAAAAATCTTCTTCACTTGATGACTCTGTAGTATCCATGAAGCCTGTGGAAGATTTTCTCATGTCCCTCCCCCAGGATAAAATTGGAGATGTGGTTTCTTCTGTTGGCTCCATATGGGACCATGGGCGTGAACGAAAGGGATTCCGTTATATAAAAATTAGTGCTTACATAAATAAGGCGAATCGTTACCCATCAAAGGCAAAAAAATCAGTATTGCCTGAAATTAAAAAATTTTTAAAAGCGTATAAAATGAAAAATAAGAATGTAGAAAAGCTTTATGCTAATTATGAAAAAGAAGGTGATGATAAAGAGAATAAGGACTTGGTCACTGTAAAGGTTAAGGGTGCAGAAAATGTTAATTTTAAAGAACTGGAAAATGAAATTGTAAGCAAGGTTCAGCCTTTGGATATTGTTAGTGAGTTCATTGAAAATACTGGAATGTATATTAACACCTGGGAATTTATTCCATCATCTCAACTTTTATTAAGGTATGGGGTTTCTTCAAAGCAACTGTCCTCGCAGTTAAGAAGTTATTTTGTTCAAGATAGGCTGGATGAGGTGAGAATTAATGGTGAAAATGTTGTTTTATATACTGAAATTGAAAAAGAGAAAAAGCCTAAGCTTGCTCAACTAGATGCCTTTGAGGTGCAGAGTTCAAAAGGATTGAGTGTTCCACTAAAATTTTTGGGGCAATGGCATGAGAAACAGACTTTGCGAGAAGTTAAGCACTATGATGGACAGCGTAGCTTGAACCTTGATTTTAAATTTGATGAGAAAAAGGGGAATGTGGAGCTTGCTAAACAAAATATTGAAAAATCTCTAGTGAGTATTAAAGCAAAATACCCCACATATGACATTTCAGTTAAAAATAGTGATGAAAATGCTAAAAAACAGTCCGCGTGGGCTATGCAAGTGGCTCTTGTGTGTATTTTAGCAGTGCTTTTTGTCATCTCCTTGGTTTTGGGGTCTGTTTCTCAGGCTCTGTTGGTGGGACTTCCCATTCCTTTTGGTGTTATGGGGATTGTTTGGGCCTTATATTTACATGATTTACCTCTTGGTTTGATGGCGTTAGTTGGTTTGGTTGGTACCATTGGTGTTTCTGTAAATGCTTCTATTGTGATGGTGGATCATATTAACCAGTTGAAAAAGGAAAATGCAGGTGTGTTTAGCCAGGGGCAGCTTATCGTTGGAGCTGCCTCACGACTTCGACCAATATTGCTCACAACAGTGACTACACTTCTGGGTGTGTTTCCCATGGCTTATTCTTTTGGTGGGGAGTCGGGCTTTACTCAGCCATTGGCTTTTTCCATTGGCTGGGGCTTAAGTTTCTCCACTTTACTTACTTTAGTGTTTTTACCGGCGCTGCTATTAGTATTAGAGGACATTAAGTCTTTATGGTTTAAGCTCAGCTTGCGTATTTTTAAAAATAAGAGTGTTGCTGTGGATTTCAAATCTAAAATTTTAGTTGAGCCTCATTATAAAGAGCAGGTTAAGCCGGCAGCTGCCTTGGATGACGGTGGAGAAGTTCCTAGGGACTTGCATTAGAATATTCCTCTAGCTTACTGATGGTTTGCCTTTGGGGGATTTGGGTAGGCACATTTTCTGAGCGGTTTTTCTCCTCTGTTTAGCTCCTTGAACTAACCCAAAAAGGCTCAGACATGCGGTTCTCGCCTTTTGGGCTGCGATCCGAATTCGCTTTTTGTGCTAGTTCAAGGAGCTAAACAGAGGAGAAAAACCGCTCAGAAAATGTGCAGATAGTTTGTTTTGTTGAGGCGAAGCGTAATGGCTTTATTTTCATTATACTTTTGTAGAAAAAAGTTCTTAGAATACTATTATGAAAAAGCTACTTTTGAACCGAATTACTGGGCCATCTAAAATATTACTGCTTTTTGTGCTTTTGTTTGCGCAGCCAGCTTTTGCAAATGTAAATTTGAATTTTGATATATATTATACGGCCAACTCCCTTACTACAGAAACTTCAACTGGTGTGAAATCAGCGTCTGACTCTAGTGAGATGTACTTTATCTTAGACTTTTTATTTGTGGAATTGGATAAAGTGAAATTTGGCGGAGCTTATTATAAGCAAAATACGGATGCAGCTACTAACGAGAGCATTCTTGGTCTATCAGTGCACTATGGGGATAGTTTTTTTGTTGAGCTAAAGGCTGGGCAATACACTATTACTTCGGACACTGGTGCTGATGTGAATGGAGTTGGGGTCATATTTACCCCTGGAAAAATCTTTGATTTAGGTGGTAACTGGAAACTTAGAGTTTCTATGCCATTTATCCATCGAAGTTATGAGGATACAACGAATAGTAAGATTACAAAATTAACATATAGTCCCTTTGTTGGGGTTAGTGTGGACTTTTAACAGGAGAATAAGATGTCAGAAGACTTACAAGCTGAGCTAGATAGATTAAAAGCAGAAAATGAAAAATTAAAAACAGAAAATACTAAAAAAAAGAACTCTGGTGAGTTGTCTTTTAAAGTGAGTGCTAAGGGAGCAGTATCTGTTTATGGTATGGGTCGATTTCCTGTGACCTTATATAAAGAACAGTGGCTTAGACTTTTTGACCGTATTGATGATTTGAAAGTGTTTATCACAGAAAATGATAGCGAATTGACTACAAAATAAACAGAAGAGTTAATTTTGTGGGAGCTGTAGGTTAGCTGGAGTTATGAATTTCAAACAAGCAGTGAGCCTTCCTGGCTCTAACTCGTTAAAACTCGGGCTCCTGCCCTCGCCCTGCGGGTGCTTCGCGTTTTAAAGAGTCTAGCAAATTTAAGAAATGGAGCCCATTAAAGCATTTTTGTTTACGCTATGCATCCGAAAAAGATGCCTGGCACCTTGTGCTGGATGGACGACATGTTATCTTCCCTTTTTCTGGGGAGGACAGATGTCTGGGAAATTGACGCCTTTAATGGAGCAGTATTGGGCTGCTAAAAATCAACATGCAGATAAGGTCATCTTATTTCGTATGGGTGATTTTTTTGAAATGTTTCATGAGGATGCACGTATTGCTGCCCCTTTGTTAAATATTGCCTTAACTCAAAGAAATAAAAAATCTAAAGATGATACCCCCATGTGTGGGATGCCTCATCATAGCATTGCTGGGCCCATTGGTAAGCTATTAGCTGCCGGTCATAAAGTAGCTATTTGTGATCAAATTGAAGATCCAAAGTTGGCTCAAGGTTTAGTTAAAAGAGCGGTAACACGAGTTCTTACTCCAGGTATGGTTTATGATCCAGAATCCTTGGACCAATTAGAAGCGAATTATTTATGTTCTTATAATCAAAACGATATTAGTTTTTTAGATGTGAGCACAGGCGATGCTTTTTATTATGAACTGGATTCGTCAGATGAGTACAAAAAGTTTATTCAGTTATTAAAGCCCATGGAAATGGTTTATGAAGACCATGCTCAGAAAGCTCAGTTTATCAGTGATAATTTAGTAGAAAAAACTCACCATAGTGTTTTTAATCAAGAACAAGTAAGTACACACATTTTGCCTCAGCAGCCTAAGGACTTGCCCGCCTCAGCTCGATTACTTTTGAATTACACTGCCTCTATGCAGGGGGAAGGTACTGTAAGTAGTTTTCGTGCCTTTGAAAAAAAATCTCATAAAAACACTTTGGGTTTGAACTCTCGAGTGATAAGTCATTTGGAAATTTTCAAAACATACAAAGGTGACCTAAAGGGGAGCCTATTTTTCTCCATCAATCGTACTAAGACTTCTACTGGAGCTCGTTTGTTAAAGAATTGGTTACAATTCCCTTTGGTGAATACGGTAGATATAGAAAAGCGTCAAAAAGAAGTTTCTTATTGGAAATCTGATGTGGCTCGCTTAAAAAAATTTAGAGAAGTATACTCTCGTCTGGGTGACATTGAGAGAAGACTATCTAAGATTGGGTTGCCAACTTGTCACCCTCGAGATTTATTAGCTTTATCCCAGAGTCTTGGGGCTGGGGTTATGGCCACCAGTATGAAAGTTAATCAAAAAATTAACACGGAGTCGGCAGAGAATATTATTGGTCTTGTGGATCAGGCTATTTCTGAAGAACCACCAGCTCAGATTAAAAATGGTGGTTTTATTAAAAAAGGTTATTTTCCCGAGCTTGATGAATACATTGTGCTTGCAGAAGAGTCTCAACGATTGTTGGTGAACATGGAAATGAGTGAAAAAAACAAAACTCAAATTCCTTCTCTGAAGATTAGGTATAATAATGTTTTTGGTTACTATATTGAGGTCACCAATGTGCATAAATCTAAAGTGCCAGATCACTACAAAAGAAAGCAGACTCTAGCAAATGCGGAACGTTATGTAACTCAAGATTTACATGAGCTTGAAACTAAAATTTTATCGGCAAAGACAAAACGTCTTGAGCTTGAAAACGAAATATTTAAACAAGTTAAAAATGAGATTATAAAGGTAGCCGCAGACTTATTAGAGTTGTCTTATATATGGAGTCAGTGGGATGTGTTGAGTGCCTTTGCCTGGCTCTCTTTAGAGCAAAATTATGTAACGCCTAGTTTTTCTACGCAGGGCGAATTAGATTTAGTAAGTTCTAGGCACCCTGTTGTGGAGCAGGAGGTTTGTAAGAACTTTGTACCTAATGATGTGTGTATGCAAAAGGGGGAGTGTTTTTTGTTAACAGGGCCTAATATGGCCGGAAAATCTACCATAATGAGGCAGGTTGCAGTTACGGTATTGTTAGCTCAGGTGGGCGCTGATGTTCCAGCTAAAAAAGCATCATTGCCTTTATATACAAAAATATTCACAAGAATTGGCGCAAGTGATCACCTCTCCGAGGGCTTGTCTACCTTTATGGTGGAAATGGTTGAGACAGCAGAGCTTTTGCAGAGCTGTGATGAAGACACTCTAATTGTTTTGGATGAAATTGGCAGAGGCACATCCACATTTGATGGTATGAGCCTAGCTCAGGCTATTTTGGAGTATATTGTTACAGAAAAAAGGTCCATGACTTTATTTGCAACTCATTATCATGAGTTAACTCAGTTGAGTCATAGGTATAAGCTGGTAAAAAATGTTCATATGGCAATTAAGGAAGATCAGAAGTCCTCTGAGCTAACTTTTTTATACACACTTTTGAGCGGGCCTGCGAATGATTCTTACGGAATTCAAGTAGCACAACTTGCAGGTCTGCCCATAACAATTGTAAAACGGGCTCAAGTGCTCTTAAGGGAGCTGGAGAAGAAAAGACCGGATATTGGCAAGCAAAAGCAGCTGGATTTCATGGATGTTATGGCGGTGACAACAGAAATACCAGTATCAGCTCCTGCCTTAAGCGATGAGATGCTGGAATTAGTTCAGCAAATTAAAAAAACTCCCATTCAGCAGATGACACCGCTGGAAGCATTGAATAAAATTTCTAAATGGCAACAAGATCTTTCCTAAAGAAAAATAACTTTAAAAAGTTCAAAGAAAAATTTGAGTCCACATCTTTTTTTACTGGATCAGAGCTTCATGTGGAAAAGGCACAAGCCTTTTCTCAGGCGATGAGTGATTTTCTGTTAGCTGAACTTAAGCAATTTGAAGGTTGGGAAGAGTCCTGTCCTATAGCTCTGGGCTCCTGGGCACGAAATGAAATTTGTCCAAATTCTGATATAGACCTCCTTTTTTGTGGTCCTGAGGATGTTGTATTTAAGCTAGTGAGTCAGCTGCAGGAAAATAATTTTCTTATTAGATATAGAGTGCCTGAAAATAAAGAAGACTGGACGCAGGGGGTGGCAGGGTTTGATATCTTAGCCCTCTTAAACGCTCAGGCTTTAACTGATGAAGGTCAGCAGGTTTTAAAGGAGCAGCAAGACGCCATTTTAAATTCTAACAGTCAGGTTTTACGGCAGATTTTTAAAGAGATGATTAATGAACGAAAAGAACGCGCTCAACGTTATGATTCTGTGTCTAATTATTTAGAGCCAAATATTAAATATGGCCCTGGGGCTCTAAGGGACCTTTATCAGGCGCTAATGATAACGCGTTTGTTTGCGGCTAAATTTACCGAGCATAATGAGGTCATTAAGTATTTAAATAAGCGAAAGTGGTTTTATATTTTACTAAGGATGCGCTTACATTTTTATGGTACCTCGGACTTATTAGTGGCTAACTTTCAAAAAGAAGTGGCTCTTTGGGCTGGGTACAAAGATTTAAAAGCATTTATGAAGAAGCTACAAACATCACTTTCAAAAGTTAGTTTTTTCACAGATTGGGTGGCTGATAGGGCTAAGGAGTCTGAGCGCAGGTATGACAAGGTCAAACAAAAAAAAATTGAAAGCTATAAGCAGATATTAGAAGCCCTAAAAACTGATGATTCTATTCTTGTTCAAGAGCTAGTGCGAAGTAGATTTAAATCGAAGAAATATTCAAAACTTGAATTAGGTGATCCATTGGAAGTTGCTGGGTTATTGAATCAGTATATTAATATTCGTTCTTCAGATCAGTTTTTAATCTCTTTGTTTAGATCAGGTTTGATGCGAGAAATTTTTCCCCATTTAAAGAAGGTTGAAGGCTTGGTACAGCATGATCAGTATCATAAATTTTGTGTGGATACTCATTTGCTACAAGCTATGAGAAGGTTGAAGGACGTTTACAGTAAACCCAGTCTGTTTGGTCGACTGTCTTATTTATTAGAAGATCTAAATAATAAAGAGTGGCAGGTTTTAATTTGGACTTGTTTCTTTCATGACTTGGGTAAAGGTAAGAGATCAAAACAGGGACATTCTTTGGATGGAGCTCAGCTTTCACGCGAAATCATGCTTCGATTTGGTTTTTGGCAGGAGGATATTCTGGAGATTAGCTGGCTTGTGGAGAAGCATTTAGAATTATCTACAGCAGCTTTTAGGCATAATCCAAAGGATCCTTCTGTGTGGAAGTATTTAGCACAACGCGGGATTAAGGGGCGTAGATTAAGATTGTTATGTGTATTTACTCTCATTGATATTCATGCCACTAATCCAGAGGCTTGGACGGACTGGAAAGAACGACTTATGGTTGAGCTTATGCAAACACTAGAATCTAGTCCTGTGTCAAAAGCCTCTGAGCTGATAGAGCAATCACGGGCAAATGAAATTGATGTGAGTGTAGGCTATTTGAAAGGGCTTGATCCAACTATTGTTGAGATTTTGCCTCTAGAGGTTTTAGTAGAGGAGTATAAAAGTTTAAAAAATCAAACAATGAGTGAGCAACCATTTTTATGGGAATCCGAGAATAAAGAGGTTTGGGTTCGTTTTTTTAACAAAGAAGATTCAGCTGGCTTGGTATTTCAATTCTTACAGATTTTATTTGAGTCAGGGTGCCAGGTTCAAAGATTTTTTATCCAAACTTTTGATGATTATGGAGTTTATGATTGGTTTAAAGTAAAGACACGAAATAGTTTTTCTCAGTTTCAAAAGAAGATATCCTTATTATCTCAAGTTAGCCAGAAAGTGCCATTAAAAATTGTTTTATTTGATAGTGTTCGGTTGATTTCCGAAACAGAAGCCGAAAGAGTAATAAGTTTTCGCTGTGCGGAAAAAAATGGAGCCCTCATTTCAGCTATTCAGAAGGTTTCAGAAAAGGGCTTAGCTATTCATTGGGCAAGGTCGCACACTTGGGGTCGGCAGCTGGAGATTATTGTGGCGGTGTATAGTAATGAAGATTTTGAAGAAAAATTTGTTGAAGTTAAGGCAGAGTCTATTTCTCAAGATAATATCTCAGATGAGTTTTGAGAAGTTTAATTAATGGTATTTGCTCCTCGGCTTATTTTACAAAACAATGGCTTATGATTGCGGGTTTCAGGGGCGGCAAGCCCCTGATATCCCATGGACGGACGGCACGTCAACTTAGCACTAAAAGTTCCAAATTCAAGAGAGGATGATTTAAAAAATGGGCCTTTATACTAAAACGTAAATTCAGTTGAGATAGAGTAATAAATATCAGAACCAAAGCTCACATCGCTACTGGAAAGAAAAGAAGCCGCTTCTACACTGAGTGCGAACCAATCAACAAATCGATATTTTGTACCCACAAAAATTTGCATATAAGAAAAGTCAAATTCTGGAATAGTGGAGAAGACTTGTCCTGTGCTTGCGTCTCTTAACTCTTTACTATCTGAGTTTACGCTTGTGTAACGAAGACTAGTAAAGGGCTCCCATTTATTCACAAGGTAACTTCCAGTGATATCAGCTGTGTAGTAACTCCCTCCAAATGTGCTGCCATAACCTATGGCTGCTGCTGAAGAAAAACCCGTTGGGTTGTTATAGAAAGAGTATTTACCGTGGTACCCTAAGCTAAGGCTCTCTATTTTCATACCTAAATCCAGGTTTTCTGTAACTCCATAATCGTAACCAACAGCGTAGTATCCGCCAGAACCTGCCATTCCCATTAGCTTTAAAGAGTGGTTTCCTTTACCAAGTGATCGTCCAGTATTATGGCTCAATAGGGGGCCTACGCAGCCTATTGATAAATAGGAAAACATTAGGGTGATCAGTGCTAATTTATATAATTTCATGCTTACTCCGTTGTTTTAAACTGTTAAGGACTTGTTGGGTTCTGTGATAAATTATTAAAGTCACCTTAGATCGCTGAAGGAGATAATGCAAATATTAGGTGGACTATAGGGGTGTTTGATTAAACATTGGTCTTACTAGATAGGTAGTAAGGAGGGGCATCTTAGGCCTTGTAAATATGACAAAATACCAAGGGACTTTTGTTAAGTTTTATTTTGTTACAAAGGACCTTTGCACTAAGACTAATGATTGAAAAAAATATTTTTAGGCAAAACTAAAGTCAGATTAAGGGCTTATCATAAGGAAAAAGTAAACCCAAATGCACTTTAAATAATACTTTTAACCATTTAATATTATTACGTTTAGGTTAATTAAAAAAATAAAACTAAATTTCAGTCCAGTTTTATTTTAAAAAAAATAAATCACCTTGCGATAAGTCTAATATACTGTAGACTTTTATATAGGTGGTACGGAGTGCCACCTGAGAGTAAAAAACTAAAACCATAATCGGGGAGGGAGCAAGGATGCTCAGAGATGTATTGATCCAAAAAGGATTATCAAATAGAGAATCAGAGGTTGCTGGTCTTGTTACAAAAGGTCTATCTAACAAGGAAGTAGCTAATCAATTGTTTGTCACTGAAAAGACAGTGAAGTTTCATTTAACAAACATTTATAAAAAAATGAGCGTTAAGTCTAGAGCACAGCTTATTGTGTGGTGTTTACCTCATATGGGTTTTGTTGATAACTCTTCTTTAGAAGCAAATCAAGCTACGGCGCCTGTTGCTAACGTAAACCAAAATATTGCGACAGCCCCACAGCAGAACATTGCTCAGCAGAATTTAAATACAATTCCTGCTGGAAACGCTACTGTAACAAGTGGTCCAATCAATACTATGCCTACTGGTGCACAACCTATTCGTCGTGACATTGGTAACGAAGGTAATAATGGTAATGATGCTGGATCTTCTTTCGGTATCTAATTAATGTTTTATTCTTGAAATATTCCCCGAATGGGTGAGTTGGAAGTTTAAGCAGTTAAGGATTCAGTAGTACGTTAACAGAATTGCTGCTTCCTACTCACACAAATAGTCTGTCTAATGAATTTGTGGAATTATAAGTGGGATTGATATTGTGTACAACAGTATCAATCCCAATTTTCGTTTAGGATTGGTTCTGATCTTATTCATGTTCAAAATATAAACTTTTAAATACTCCAACTATGTACGGCTTGCCCTGATTCTTGATTTTTAAAATAGGTTTCTGTAAGTTTTTGAAAATCTTTGCCGTGGCAGTCCACAAAAGCTCTTTGCCAGTGGGCTCCTGTTTGACCAGTGAGTATTCGAGGTTTAATAGTCTCATCAATATAGAGCTCCACATCCGTCTTATCTATGCCTAGTAGATAGAGCTCCTCTTTAACTTTTGGGAGTAGGTGTAACAAGAGTTCTTGAACATTAACTTTCTTTTTGTGCCAGAGTATATTTGTTTCTAAGCCAAATTGTGCACAATCATAAAAATTACTTTCACAATGAGTAAAAGGAAAACTATCGGTCAGGTTTTTTATTTTAGCCAGGTGGTAGGTGAGGCCTACAAAAAACATCATATTTGCTATGACATCACGAAGGGTGGGTCCTGCGGGAAGAATTCGTTGTTCGATCCGCAAGTGATACTTATTATGTGCATCACTTCCAATAATTGGGCGAACCCAGCGCCAAACTGTACCATTTTGTAAATTTAAATGTGCTAAACTCTCTCTAGGTTCATCAAACAGAAATGGCATAATTGCAGGAAAGCCATCTAGGTTTTCAAGAAATGGTTCTAAAAAACTGTGATGCATGTAGCCTGTGCCCATAGATACACGTCCAACATTTTTATTATGGATATCCTTAAAGGATTCCATATTTAAACTTTGTTCAAAGATAGGAATTCTTGTCTCGGCCCATAGATTTTTTCCATACAAAAATGGAGAATTTGCACTCATGGCCAGCAGTGGAGCAGAGCCAATGAGAGCAGCATTATAAAAGTCTTTTGCATTTTCCTGATTCACCTGCAGGTGTATTTGCAGCGAAGTAGCTGCGGCCTCCAACATAAAGTTGGATTGACTAAACTGAAGCTCTTCTACACCTTTGAAGTTAAACTCTAAATCTTTACCTTTTCGCATTTTAAAAAGCTGGTCATTGAGAGCTTTATAACGTTTATAGTTAGACATATATTCTAGCTTTAGCATGTCCTCTCTAACTAAAGGTAAAATCCCAATCAATACAGCATTTGCGCCCATAGTTTGTGCCGTTTTTTGCGAAAAATCCCAGAGCTGAGTTAACTCATTATTCACTTTTGAGAATGTTTTTTTTCCTAACTTTACAGGGCTACCATTGAGTTCAAAATTAAATTTTGATAGTTCGGGAACGGCCTCTTTAAGGTTTAAATTATTTAGAAATTCTTGGTTTTTTGGTAAAGGTAAAAAGTTTTTGTTTGTTAACCAAGCTTCTAACTCTAGGCCCACGCAAGGCTCCTCAGTATAACAAAAGCTTCTATGGTCAAACAGAGACTTAAGAAGTTTTGTTTCATCCCTTAAACGGGTGATGAACTCTTGCTCTTGTCCTTCGTGAATTTGAGTGTCTACTATTTCTCTGCCCAAGCCCGTCTCCAAAATCAAAATATACACCAATACTAAGATATCATAAATAGACTATTATGAGATGTCCAGTTAACCAAGTAGGATTTACTTATGGTTTCCATTAGTTGAAAAAATTGCATATTTGTACAGTTTAGATAAGCAATATTAAATAATTGGAATGAAATTGTTTTTGTTCAGGTATATATGAAGTTAAGCCTTGTAGCCACTCCATTCACTAATCTGCTTTTGTGTGAGTTGAGCCACGCAAAATGTTCCAGAAGGGGAGCTTTCTTTTTTGCTAATTTTACAAACTCGTGAAAGGTCATAAAATTTATGTTCCATCTGTGAATTAAAAAAGAGTTCCACCTCAGTAGTCATAGCCAGTATTTCATCTGTCATCATTTTTTTAAGCTGGTCAATGCCGGCTCCAGTTTTTGCACTCACTAATACTTTTTTAGGATGATTAACTTTAAATTTATTATCCATCAAAGATGCATCTAACTTATTGTAAACATAAACAATGGGTTTTTCTTCCCAGCCAAATTCTGATATTAAGTCTTCTACAGTTTTTACTTGAGCCTCAAGAGTTTCCGAAGACAGATCAATAACGTGCAGTAAAATATCTGCCTCGGTGGACTCCTCGAGAGTAGCTTTAAAGGCTTCAATGAGTTTGGTAGGCAGGTTGCGAATAAAGCCCACTGTATCAGTAATAACAGCATCACCTATACCCTTAAGATAGAGCTGCCGAGTGGTAGGGTCCAGAGTAGCAAAAAGCTCGTCTTTTTCGTAAACATCTGAATGTGTAAGTCGATTGAGTAACGTGCTTTTCCCAGCGTTAGTGTAACCAATTAATGCAAAACTAGGGATGGATTTTTTTTGTCGCTTTTGTCTATGCTGAGCTCTGTTTTTCCGCACCACCTCTAGTTTTTTCTTAATCACATCAATGCGTTTATGGATGCGTCGACGATCCATTTCCAAGGCAGATTCACCAGGACCCCTTGTGCCAATACCTCCTGCTAGCCGAGATAAAGATCCCATCCAACCCCCAACCATTCGGGGGAGTTGGTCAAGCATTTGAGCCAAAGTCACTTGCAGTTGTCCTTCGTAACTTTGGGCTCTTTGGGCAAAAATATCTAGAATGACTTGGCTACGGTCAAGCACAGCAACATCAAGAATTTTTTCAAGATTTCGACTTTGTACGCCAGTGAGACCATGATCAATGACTACGAGGTCGGCGTCCGTGTCCTCAACAGCTTGTTTGATTTGTTCAATTTTCCCAGAACCCATAAGGGTGGCTGGGGAAAACTTTTCAACTTGTTGAGTGAAAACACCTGCCACTTCACCACCGGCAGTATGAATAAGTTCTTCTAGCTCAAATAAACTTTCTTTTAGATCTTTGAAGGATTCAGATTTTAATCCCACCCCAACTAATATGGCTTTATCTTTACTCATTGACTTGTTGATACGCCTGAACTTCCATGGCAGTTAAGATTGTGGTGTTTACAATGTCCTCTACGGTACAAGTTCGTTGTAATACATTGGCCGGTTTTTTTAAGCCCATTAAAAAAGGTCCTAAAACCTCACCGCCGCCAAGTTGTTGTAAAAGTTTGTATGATATATTCCCCGCATCAAGATTTGGAAATAGTAAGATATTTGCACCATTTTTAATCTCACAAAATGGAAATATTCGGCTCACAATATCGGGGTTAATAGCAGTATCGGCCTGCATTTCACCATCTACAATAATATGAGGATGGCGTTCTTTAATTAAATTTACAGCTGCTTTCATTTTTTTACTTTCTGCAGAACGGCCATTAAAGTTGGAGTAGCTTAAGAGGGCTACTCGAGGTTCCACACCAAAGTGGTCCGCAACTCTTGCAGAATGAAGAGCAATAGTGGCTAGTTGATCTGCTGTTGGATTTATATTTACAGTGGTGTCAGCAAAGAAATAGAGATTATCTTGAACTAAGACAATATTTAGGCCAGATGCTACTTTTCTTTTACCTGTACCAATAATTTGTAGTATTGGCATAATTGCATCCGCATAATTATGTGCAGCTCCAGTGACTAAGCCGTCAGCTAATCCTTTGTGGACCATCATGGTACTATAGTAAGTGGGACGCGCCATAAGACGTTCAGACTCGGCTCGTAAAATGCCTTTCCTTTGGCGCATTTGGTAAAAGGTTTCAATGGAATCAGCAAAATTAATGTGATCTGTGGGATGGATGATTTCTACATCAGCCAGGTTATCAAGGTCTAATTCTTTAATTTTAGCGTTAATTACTTCTGGGTAGCCTAATAGTATTGGAGTGATAATATCTTCTTCTTTTAACATTTGCAGGGCTCTAAGAACTTTACTGCTGTGGCCTTCTGGGAAAACAATTATTGGTTTTTTTCTTAAATTGCTTTTTTTACTAAATTTTTGTGTAGTTTTAATTTGGCGAATAATTTTTCTAACAAACCCTCTACGATAACCTTGAATATTATCTAAGTAGTTTTCGTACTCTTGAAAATCCTTAATGGGTTTTTGAGCTACCCCAGAATCCATTGCCGCTTTTGCTACGGCAGGAGCCACTTTTTTTAAAACTCTAAGGTCAAAGGGTTTTGGAATAATATATTCTTCACCAAAATGAAACTGCTGATTAGCATATGCTGCTGAAACATTCTCTGGCACATCTTCTCGTGCAAGGTCAGCAAGAGCAGTTACTGCTGCAATCTTCATTTCTTCTGTGATTTGCGTGGCGCGAACATCTAAGGCGCCACGAAAAATAGACGGGAAGCCCAAGACATTATTCACTTGATTTGGATAATCACTACGACCAGTAGCCATGATCACATCATCACGAGTTTTCTTTGCTAGTGCTGGGTCAATTTCAGGATCTGGGTTTGCCATTGCAAAAACAATGGGTTTTTTTGCCATGGACGTTAACATGGGAGGGGTTAGCACTCCGGCAACGCTGAGACCAATGAATACATCAGCCTTCTTCAAGGCATCGGCTAAAGTTCTGGCATCTGTTTTTATTGCAAACTCTTCTTTGTAAGGGTTCATGCCTTCTTTGCGTCCCACATAAATGGCACCCTTGGAATCACACATGATTAAGTTTTTAGGATTAACGCCCATTTTAATAACCAATTTTGCACAGGCCATAGCCGCGGCACCAGCTCCATTGAATACAACCTTAATCTTTTTAAGATTTTTCTTTGAGATAAAGCAAGCATTTACCAGAGCAGCTGCGGTGATAATTGCAGTTCCATGTTGATCATCATGGAATACGGGAATTTTTAACAAGCTTTTTAATTTCTCCTCAATGATAAAACAATCAGGGGCTTTTATATCCTCCAAATTGATCCCACCAAATGTGGGTTCAAGGGCTTGTACTGCGGCAATGAACTCCTCTGTGGATTTTGTATTTAGCTCTAAATCAAACACATCTATTCCAGCAAATTGTTTAAACAAAACACCCTTACCCTCCATAACAGGTTTACTGGCTTCAGGACCGATATCTCCTAAACCTAATACCGCAGTACCATTGGTGATCACTGCCACTAAATTTCCTTTAGAGGTGTATTCGTAAACTTTCTCAGGAGACTTTGCAATTTCTAAGCAGGGTGCTGCCACACCAGGAGAGTAAGCCAGAGAAAGTGCGTGTTCGGAGGAACATTCTTTGTGTGAAACCACAGATATTTTTCCTGGTTTTCCTTCACGATGATACTCAAGAGCTTCTTTGTCAAAATTTTTAGTCATAATATTTCCTTGATGTGGTTATCTTAGCTGAATTATCAGCTTTGGTGCTAGGGGCATAGTTTTATGCAGTTTTATCTTATGAAAGAATATCATGCAAACCATCTATGTATTATATCAAGCCGATGAATGGGCAACAACGGACCATAGGAGGAAACTAGCGAGTTCCACGGACAAAGGTCTTGCAACCCCACATTGAATGCTCAACTATTGTGCTAACTGTAAACAGGTGCCAGCTCACTTATGGGACTCACCGCGTCCCATAAGTGAGCTGGCACCTGTTCTTCTATTTACCTATTGTTAAGTTTGAACATGATATAGAAACCTATGGAGATCCTTCTTTTTTAGCGATCGAGCAATTATTTTTGTCTCGTTAATTCGGCCCTTGTAAATATCTTTATTTCCTTCTTTTATAAAATTATCCTTAAGTTCTTCAGCGTATTTAGATGTATTGTTCCAAATACTAATCTCATTCTCTGTATAGTTCCAATGCTTAAAAGTTAAGTCTGCTTTTTTTAATACTTTACCAAGAGTAGATTCATCAGGAAGGGTTAAGTTGTTAGCATTGTTTTTATCTATTCTTGAGGTGTAAAAAAAAATCATTTGACCATCTTGGTTGAGAGCAGATAGTAAACGTTGAATGAATGTATGGAAGTCGGCAATAAAATAGAGAGTATCAATCATAATAATGTAGTCATATTTTTCATTAGGCAACGTGAGGTTATTTAAATCACCTTCAAGAAAAATAACATTATCATTATTTACTGTTCGTTTATTTGCTAATGATATGGCCATAGGGGCGAAGTCAATTCCAGTTACTTTTGCTCCGGTAACATGGTGAAGATGTTCTGAAATAATACCAGCTCCGCATCCCAAATCTAAGATGCTCTTGTTTTCAGCTGAATGCAATAGCTCTAAAAGCTTTTCTAATTGTTCCGTATCCAGCATGTTAAATTGACAGAGGTCTGTACCATAGACTTTTTTACAGAATTCACTGTAAGTACTGCTCTCCATAGAATTTATGAGTCCCTTGTCGAAGCTTCTTTTTCCAAAGAGTTTTAAATACAATTTTAGGAGTGTTTTTTTTATGTTCATAATCAATGACCTATTGGAGGCTCGTTAGTAAAGAGGGCTCTCCCAACACAGGTGCCAGGCAGCTTACTTATGGAACGCACCGAGTCCCATAAGTAAGCTGGCACCTCTTTCCTTTCCCTCCGGTTTTTGACTGTGTAGCACAGCTCATCTGAATGGTCAAAATTCAAGCAACAATAACTTTTGTTTTGCTCTAAATCATATAAGGCCAACATATTTGAAACTTGTGAGCACCTTGATTATGGTGTGAACATTTTGTACATTTAATTGAGCGCTCTGCATTAGAGGCTTGTTTGCAGCGAAGTGCTTACAAAACAAGCCATAAGGTCATTATAATCATGGAAATCAATTGAGAATCAAATATGAGCATTCGCACATGATTTGACTTTTGTTAGGCCGTGACGCAACTTATTGAGTGATTTATCTTATCGATTTCAAGTAGTTACTATTTGAAGTGTAGAACAGACTTAAGGAGACTTCATGGGAAATCCACGTGATGTAGTTATTGTTGATGGTACGAGAACCCCTTTCACAAAAGCGGGCACTTCTCTGGGGGAGGTTCATCCTGCAGATTTAGGCCAAGTGGCTTTAAAAGAATTACTAAATCGCACAGAACTAGATGTAGATTTAATTGATGAAGTGATTATCGGTAACACGGGAAGCCCATCGGATGCGGTGAATATTTCTCGAGTAGTAGCTTTGAGATCAGGAATTCCACTAAAGACTTCGGCTTACACGGTTCATAGAAACTGTGCTTCTGCCTTAGAAAGTATATCTTCAGGTTATGAAAAAATAAAATCAGGGACTATGGATGTGGTCATAGCAGGAGGGACAGAGAGCATGACTCAAATGCCTCTGCTGCACACTCAACGTTTTCAACAGATATTTAGTGAATTTGCATTTGCTAAAACAATGGGGAAAAGACTTTCTGCCCTTAAAAAATTAAAATTGAAAGACTTAAAACCAAGAATTTCTGTGATGGAAGGTTTAACTGACCCATTTGTGGGTGTAAATATGGGGCAAACGGCAGAAACTCTGGCTAAGGAGTTTCATTTAACTCGTGAAGCTCAAGATGAGTTTGCAGCTCTAAGTCATAACAAAGCTGTTGCCGCTCAGAAAAACGGAAACTTAGCTGCAGAAATTACACCTGTGTTTTTACCACCTAATTTTAAAAAAATTGTAGAACAAGATGTGGGCCCTCGTGATGGTCAAACTGCAGAAAAATTAGCTAAATTAAAGCCTTATTTTGACCGAAAGTATGGATCTATTACTGTAGGTAACGCATGTCCCTTAACAGATGGCGCGGCCATGGTTTTGTTAATGAGCCGAGAAAAAGCAGAAAGCTTAGGGTATAAGCCCATGGCTACAATTAGAAGTTATGCTTTTGCGGGACTTGAGCCAGAAAGAATGGGGCTTGGACCAGCTTATGCTACACCTATTGCCCTTAAACGAGCGGGCTTAGAGTTTAAAGATATGGGTTTGATTGAACTGAATGAAGCTTTTGCCGCCCAGGTTATGGCTTGTGAAATTGCAATGGCCTCGGATGAATTTTGTAAAACAAAACTTGGATTATCAGGAGCTATGGGAGAAATTGATCCTTCTATTTTAAATGTAAATGGTGGAGCCATCGCACTAGGTCACCCAGTGGGTGCCACAGGCACAAGATTGGTTTTAACTTTGATGAAAGAAATGCAGAGACGAGAGACCCAGTTTGGTTTAGCCACATTATGTATCGGTGGTGGTCAAGGTGGTGCCATGATTTTAGAAAGAGAGGCGTAAGATGTCAGATATAAAAGATGCCATTAGGATTGTAGATAAAGGTGAAATTTGTTTAGTGGAATGGGACCTTCCAGGGGAAAAAGTAAACAAACTTTCTTCACCAGTGATGGAACGCTTAAGAGATGTTGTTGATGAACTTGCTGAATCCAGCTACAAAGCCGCAATTTTTGTTTCTAGAAAAGAAAAAATATACATTGCTGGCGCAGACATTGAAGAAATTCAAAAGCTAAATACTAAAGAAGCTTATATGAATGCTGTGACTCAGGCTCACGAAATTTTAAATACATTAGAGGATTTACCCATGCTTACCGTGGCCGCTATTAACGGAGCCTGTTTAGGTGGTGGGTGTGAATTTGCTTTAGCTTGTGATTACCGTTTGGGTTCTGATGATAAATCTACTAAAATTGGATTACCAGAAGTTCAGTTGGGTATTATCCCTGGTTTCGGAGGATGTATACGTCTACCAAAACTTGTGGGGTTAGCTGCATCTTTAGATATTATTCTCGCAGGAAAATCTGTGAATGCAAAAAAAGCCAAAAAAATTGGTCTTATCTCCGAGGCTGTACCTAAAGAGCTCCTAGAACAACGGGCCATTGATTTTGTAACAGAAAAAATTGCTAGAGGAGGCAAAAAGCCGTCTAAAACTTTTGAAGCAAAAAGTATGATGGATGGTTTTTTAAATTCTTTTATGGGAAGGTCCGTTGTGTTTAAACAGGCTAGAAAAACTGTCTTAAAACAATCTAAGGGTTTTTACCCAGCTCCTATTAAGGCCATAGAAGTGGTACAAAAAACATATGGCTCTTCTAACAGAGAAAGATGTGTACTTGTGGAAGCAGAAAGCTTTTGTGATGTGGCACTTACTGATGTGAGCGGTCATCTTGTGAATTTATTTTTTGCTCTTGAAGATGTAAAAAAGCAAACAGGTGTTAAAGATAAAAATATTAAAGCCAAAAATGTAGATTATATGGCTGTGCTTGGTGCTGGAGTAATGGGTGGTGGTATAGCTTATCAAGGGGCTGCCAAAGGTGTTGATGTTAGAATGAAAGACATCACCACAGATGCCATAGCCAAAGGACTTAAAGCAGCAAGAGATATTTTAGGTAAAAAACTAAAGCGTCGTCGTATTTCAAAATTTGAACTAGCTAATGTTATGAATCGTATTTCAGGAGGAACTGATTATAGTGGTTTTAAACATCAAGATGTTGTGATTGAAGCCATTGTTGAGGATATGAATATTAAAAAAGCAGTAATCAAAGAAACCGCTGAGCATTGTAAAGCGGATTGTATAATTGCTACAAATACTTCCTCTTTAAGTGTGAATGAAATGGCTAAGGCACATCCTCATCCTGAAAACTTTGTGGGTATGCATTTCTTTAACCCTGTGGATAAAATGCCATTAGTAGAGGTAATTCGTGGAGAACATACTTCCGATGAGGCTACGGCAACTATTTTTGCTTTATCAAAAAAAATGGGTAAAACCCCAGTTGTAGTGAAAGATGGTCCTGGGTTTTTAGTAAATCGACTATTATTACCATTGCTTTCTGAGGCCTTATTTTTATTAGAAGAGGGCTGTGACATTGTTAAGGTAGATCGTTTTTACACACATCAGTTTGGTATGCCCATGGGACCTTTTAGACTCATGGATGAAGTGGGCTTGGATACATGTATTAAAGTTCTGAAAATTTTTCGAGAATCCTTGGGTGAGCGTATAGAAATATCTAAACTATCCGAAAAACTATCCTCCACAGACCGCCTTGGATGTAAAAACAGAAAAGGTTTTTACCTTTATGATGAGCGAGGCAAGCAATTAGAGGTGGATCAAAGTGTTTATGCAGAGTTGGGTTTACCAACACCTCAGCATAAGCTCTCATCTAAAGAGTGTGTGGAAAGAGGCATGTTGCAAATGATAAATGAGGCTTCAAGAGCATTGTATGAGGATCGTATCGTTGAGACACCACAGGAGGTGGACGTGGCCATGATTATGGGAACAGGCTTTCCTCCATTTCGTGGTGGTCTATTAAAGTATGCAGATAATCTAGGTATTGAATATATTATTCAAGAGTTGGAAGAATACTCAACAAAACTTGGCATCCGTTTTAAACCAGCACAAAGCCTGCTTCAGTTGAAGAGCTTTTATAAATAAGAAAAGGAAATAATTGATGAAATTACCTTTAATTTTTTTATCACTCATTTTTTTCACTTCAACCTTCGCATCAGTTAATACTCTGAAGGGACTTGTTCATCAAATTGTTCAAGAGGACTTAACTGTTAAGCAAACAAAGGCTCAGTGGGAAAGTGTTCAAAGTCAGCTCAAAGCAGGTTACTCTACAGCAATGCCAGATGTTAATTTGGTTGGCCAAGTGGTCAATCAAAAAATGCCTCAAGCTATGGGGGGAGCTATTTTTCCCGAAAAAACCTACAGCCTTGGTGTGGCAGTATCTCAACCTATTTACTTGGGAGGGAGAGTTTGGAATAGTATTAAGCTGAGAGAGGTAAGGTCTAAACAAGCCCGGTTAGTTTTTGAGAACCAAAAGCAATTAGCAATAATTGGAACTCTTGCAGAGGTCATTCAGTTGAATGCTCTTCAAGATAAAAAGAAATATGTGCTTCAATCTAAGGATATTCAAAAGAAATTATTGGATATTACAATTAAGAAGCGTAAACGAGGCAATGCTAAATCATTTGAGCTGGATCAGTCCTATGCAGAATTCTATTCTTATGGACCGCGTTTAAATATGTTGGATAATCAGATTTTAGAAATGACAGAAAAGGTTAAAAGTAAGCTCAACCTCACTGTGGATCAAATTGATTTACCCGCACTAAATAAAGACATTTTTATGGTCATGGAAAATTTTAAGGTTTCTAGTTTGAGCTCTGGGCAGCTAGTTAAGAAAGCTTATGCTAAGAGAAAAGATTATTTGGCACAGCTAGAAGGACTGAGTCTTCATAAGGTTCAAAAGAAAATCAACAGAGGGTCGCATTTACCCACATTTAATTTATCAGGATCTTGGGGGTACTATGCCAAGACATCAAGTGGAATTTTTGATAAAGATTTTAAAAACGAAAAATATTCATTAGATTTTAAAATTCCTTTGTTTTCGGGATTATCCTCTCTACATGAGCGTCGAGCTGATGAAAAGAATATATACTCACAAAACAAAAAGATTGAATTACTGAAAAAGAATATAAAAGTAGAACTGGTGAAAAGTCATGATGCTTATGCAAAAGCTAAAGACACTTTTAAGCAATCTCAGCTTTGGAAAGACAGTGCTTATAGGGCCTTAATTTCTGGAGAGAAGAATTATAAATCAGGGTTTATACAACAAGTACAGTTGGTACAGTTACAGTTGGGATTTGAAAGGGCTTCGTCATCATTTGTCGATGCACGATTAAGGGTAATATCAACATATGTGAACTTAGCATATCAAATGGGTGAAGACCTAGAGAGGCTTTAAAATTAAAAAGCTAATTAATAAAGTTTATAAATCATTAATTTCTGTAAAAATAGCCGTGTTTATTATTTTGGGTATTGCTATTGTTTCTGCTGTTGGCACTGTTGTGGAGGCCCAATACGACACTAAGGTAGCACAAACCTTAGTGTTTCATTCTCCTTATATGTATGCGCTCCTGTGGTTGCTTTGTATAACATTGTTTCTAGTAATGGTTGATAGGTGGCCTTGGAAGAAAAGGCATACGGCTTTTATATTGGCTCATATAGGTATAATCACTTTGCTTGTTGGCTCCTATATTACTAGAAAAGTGGGTATCGATGGTTCTGTATATTTAGAATCAGGTAAGCAGACAAATGTTGTGACTTTGCCAGATAATATTCTGTCTGTTTATGCCTCTTTTGGTGGAAACTATACAAATCTTTTCAGTGAAAAAATTGATTTTCTAACAGACCCGCCAAGTAAAGAAGATCCCTATAAAGTGTCATTAGGTGGAGATGAGTTACAAATTATTGACTACTGGCATTTCGCATTAAGAGAATCCAGATTTGTTGAAACACAAAACCTAAAGCATCCTCCTGCAGTTCGATTTCAAATTTTTGGTAGTCGTGCAAACTCCACTCAGTGGCTAGCGCTCACAGATAAGAAAAAAGTGGTATCTACAAGTTTAGGTCCATTAAGGGTTGTGCTAACTAAAGAGTACGATCAAAAAAAACACCAGGCGGCAACCCCTGGTGGTAATCAAATTTTATTTACAGTCCTTGGGGACAATAAGATTAAATATGAAATTTATTCAGCTAAAAAAGCAATGATCACTAAACGCGGAGTTGTTGGCCTAGGTGACGAGGTAGTGACTGGTTTTATGGATTTTAAGATTCGGCTGTTAAATTTCTACGCTCATCATGAGGAAAAAGTCACTTATACGGACAATGTATACCCCAATAACTATACGAAACCGGCTCTATTAGTTAATTTCAACGGGAAACAACAGTGGATGGGTAAAAACTCGGTATTAAAATTATTTAAAAATGACCGTGCTTATATTGTTACTTTAGGGGATGACAGTATTGAATTAAATTTCCCAATAAAGCTTAAGAAGTTTATCCTAGGTCGTTACCAAGGAACTATGCGGGCTGCAAGTTATGCCTCGGATGTCACTGTAGATAATAAGTTAGATGTAAATATATCAATGAATGAACCGCTGAAATACGATGGTTATACTTTTTATCAAGCCAGTTTTCAGCAAGATGATATGGGTAATCCCGTGGCATCAATTTTATCTGTAAATAAAGATCCAGGACGTTTTTTAAAATACTTAGGGTCCCTATTAATTGTTTTAGGCTCTATCCATTTGTTTTATAATCGCAGAAGAAAAGTAAAGGTAAAGAAAAATAATGAAAAAAAATAGTTTATTTTTAACGTTAGTAATTATTGTATCCAGCCTGTTTATTGGCATGACGGAAGTTAAAGCAAAATCTGTGACCGAGTCATTAAAATATATCCCTGTGCAGGATAGAGGTCGAATTAAACCATTTGATTCTTTTGCAAGAGAAACGCTTCAGCTAGTATATGGAAAACAAAAATATAAAGGTAAACCAGCATATGATGTTATTTTTACTTGGTACCTTGTTCCAGACCACTGGATCAAAGAAAAAGTAATTCAGGTGAATCATAATGGTTTAAGGGAGTCTTTAAAGTTAGATAAAGAGGAGACTTATTATACGCCTATGCAGCTAATGCAGAACGAAAGAATGAGTTTGTTTTTTAAAGAGTTAGCCTCAAAACAAAACTCTGGTGATAAGCTGTCTGGTTATTACCAGGCTGTACAGCGACTGCAAAGCCAAATGTCAATTTTTCAAGCCATACGTATGGGGCATGGATTTTTAATGATCCCTGGGCCAGAGGTAAAAGATCGCTGGCGTTCAGTGGCGCAATATAATGAAGAAGAGACAAAGCGTTACTATAAAATGAGCGATGCTTATGTGGCTACGATTTCAAATTTGAAAACTCAGGAAACAAAAAAATCCAGTGATGGTTCTCAGCTAACAGCTGCCATAAATGAATTTATTAAAGCTAATGAAACAAATGTAAGAGCAAATTATTTTGACCAAAGCTTACTGAACTCAGAAGTGAGTTACAATAATTTACAACCCTTTATGTGGACTTGGATTTTGTACCTTTTGGGTGGAGTTTTGTTTTTGTTATTCTTTTTATTTAAAAACAAACATCTTTATAGTACGGCTTTGGTATTTATTATTGGTGGCTTTCTGTTACACTCCTATGGTTTTGGAATTCGAGTATATTTAGCTGGTCGTCCACCCGTGGCCAATATGTATGAAACTTTACTTTGGGTGCCCTGGGGAGCTATATTTTTCGCATTAATTTTAGAGAAAATACGTCGGACAAATTTACTATTATTTGTGGCTAGTATAGCGGCCACTTTATGTATGATTATTACCAGTCTAGCGCCAAATGTATTTGATCCTTCCTTGCAGCCCTTAGAGCCTGTATTAAAAAGTTCATTTTGGTTAACTACCCATGTTTTAATTATCACCATTAGCTATGGAGCCTTTTTTCTGGCTTGGGGTATTGGTAACATTATGATGTTGTTTTATTTAAAAGGCGAAGAGAAGCACCAAGCCTTCTTAAAAGAAAGTGCCGAAACCATATATAAAACTCTACAAATAGGTATAGTTTTACTGGCTGCAGGGATTATCCTTGGCGGTATTTGGGCTGATTATTCTTGGGGACGTTTCTGGGGCTGGGATCCTAAGGAGACCTGGGCCCTTATTGCGCTATTAGGTTACTTAGCCCTTTTACACGGAAGACTTGTTGGCTGGGTAAAAAACTTCGCCATGGGTGCAGGTTCCATTCTCGCTTTTTCCTTAGTTATCATGGCATGGTATGGAGTGAACTACGTACTTGGCGCAGGCCTTCATTCCTACGGCTTTGGAGTGGGCGGAGTAGAGTACGTGGCTTTCGCCATCTTCGTCCAATTTTTATTCGTAGCAGTAGTAGCCGTACTAAGGCGCAGCCGCAAATAGGTGCCTGGAACCTTTTGGAGAAGACGTATGAGTAAGGAAAGCGAGCGTGATGTTGAGGTTGGGGTAGAAGTGCCTTGGCAGCAAATTGGCAAGGAAGCATTGAGTGGTTTAGTGCAGGAGTTTGTTTTGCGGGAGGGCACTGACTATGGTCAAAATACTTATAGTATTGATCAAAAAATAGAACATGTGATGTCTCAACTTAGGAGTAATAAAGCAAAGGTAGTTTACGATGCCACGAGTGATTCCTGTAGTTTAGTGACAACAGTCTAATTAACATTCCAGTTGACGAACCGCAACCCAGCCAATGCTTTAAACTTGTTAGCAAAATAATTTTGGAGAAAATGGTAATTATGATACGCGTCAAATATAGAGTAAAAAATTAATGTACTCTTGCCTAAGTTTAGAATCGGATTTACTAATATAACTATAAGTTATTGAAAACATAATGAAAAATTGAATAAAAAGTAAGCAGGTTTAACTATGGCAAAAAAAGTTATCGGGCTCGCTGTGGCTCTAGTATTGTTTGTGGGACTTCCACTATTTATTAAGCTCTACAGCAACAACAAAA
This sequence comes from Pseudobdellovibrionaceae bacterium, assembly GCA_018663505.1. GTDB lineage: Bacteria > Bdellovibrionota > Bdellovibrionia > Bdellovibrionales > UBA1609 > JABJQG01. The sequence continues at coordinate 119,217 of JABJQG010000014.1, forward strand.
TATCGGCTGGTTATAATGACGGGTATCAACCCGACCAACCCATTCCTTATTCTCACGAACTTCACGCTGGGAAATTAAAAATCGACTGTAAATTCTGTCACACGACCACAGATATATCTCGGCACGCATCAGTTCCAAGTTTGAATATTTGTATGAACTGTCACATGAGTGTAAAACTGGAGAGTCCACTTGTCCAAAAGCTTCAGGGCCATTTTATGGATGACAAGCCAGTGGTTTGGCAAAAAGTGAACCTTCTCCCAGATCATGTGAAGTTTAACCACTCCGCACACATTAACGCTGGAAAACAGTGTCAAGAGTGTCACGGACCAGTGGAAGAGATGCCCGTTGTGTACCAATGGTCTGATCTCTCTATGGGGTGGTGTGTGAACTGTCACAGAAAGCCAGAGAATAATGCGCCCATCACATGTGGCACTTGTCATAATTAAAATTTGAGGACCATATATATGGAAAGAATAGATCAAACACAAAAGGATAGTAATAAGATGAGCACTCAAGACGAAGTGGGTTCAAATAAATACTGGTTGTCCCTAGAACAATGGCGTAATGACCCTGAATTTAAAAAAGCAGCAGAAGATGAGTTTATGACTTCACCTTTAAGTGAAGATAAGAACCAGGGCGGTTGGGCTCGTAGAGAATTTTTAAAATTAATGGGAGCTTCCATGGCGTTGACAACCTTTGGTTGTATCCGTCGTCCAGTTCAGAAGATTATTCCTTATGTTAATCGTCCAGAAGAAATTATACCAGGCTTTGCAAATTACTATTCCTCTTCATTTGTAGATGGCAATGAGGGTTTTGGTTTAGTTGTTAAGACTCGTGAAGGTCGCCCTATAAAGGTAGAAGGCTTGGCTAATCACCCAGCAAACCAAGGCGGTTTGTCGGCACGAGCTCATGCACACGTTTTAAATTTATATGATCCAGATCGTGCCACAGGGCCCATGGTTAAAAAAGGTAATGATTTTATAGAAAAAAAATGGGACGTTTTAGATGATGAAATAGTGGCTCAATTGCGTAAAGGAAAAGTGGCTGTTTTAAAAAGTTCATCTTTATCTGATACTGAAGATTCTTTAATGGATCAGTTTTCTAAAACTTTTGGTGCGCAAATTTACAGCTATGATGGTGCTGATTATAGCGGAATTACAGAGGCGCAACAGGCGGCCTATGGCAATAAAGTTATGCCACGGTATCGTTTAGAAGATGCTGATTATATTCTTTCTTTAGGTGCTGATATTTTGGGAACTTATATTACTCCCACGGATTACAATCGGCAGTATGCTGTTCGCCGTAAACTTAATCAGAGCATGAATAAGCTTGTAGTCTTTGAAGGTTTGTTATCTTTAACAGGTTCCAATGCGGATGAAAGACATCAGGTGAGACCTTCCGAGTATAAAAACGTGTTACTTGGATTACTTCATGAAATTATTGTAGTGGGTGGAAATTCCTCTTATGCACGTGATGAAAAGGTGAAAAAATCTCTAGAAGCTTATGCCAATAGTTCTGACACAGTAAAAGCAGTGGCGCATGAACTTTGGGCTAATAAAGGAAAATCGCTAGTTCTTGTGGGTGGTGTGCACGCAGCTCAGGATAAAAATTTGCAAATAGTAGCTCAGTTTTTAAATGAAGTTCTAGGTAATGATGGGAAAACCATTGATGCTAAAAACGCTCCACTTAAGGGTTTTACAGGAAGCGTATCCCAGCTAGCGGCATTAAAAACTAAAATTGAAAATGATAATGTAACAACATTAATCATTCATGGTATAAACCCAGCTTACTCTGTGCCAAAAAGTTTTAATTTTGTTGATCTATTGTCTAAAGTTGAATCGGTGATTTACACAGGTGATCGTGTTGATGAAACAGGGGCTTTGTCGTCTGTTTTAGCTCCGGCAAATCACGCTATGGAAGATTGGGGAGATGCTGAATTAATAAGTGGAGTGCATAGCATTCAGCAGCCAACAATTCGTCCTTTATATGATACTCGTGGCTTTCAAGATTCTATTTTAACTTGGGCTACTAAAGCAGGTAACGGAGAGCTGTCAAATTACTCAACATGGTATGAGTACTTAAGAGCCTACTGGCAGAACCATCAATATGCAAAAAATCGTGGTTTTGGCATTGCAAAAGGTGATTTTGAAGAATTCTGGCAAGGCCTTTTGCAAGAAGGTGTTTTTGTAACATCAAAAACTAATTTAAAAAGCACAAGTGGTTCTAGAGCATTTAATACCACAGCATTAACGACTGCTGTTTCTGATCTGTCATCTGAATCCATATCTGGAAGTTATGAATTGGAACTTTATCATACCTCTGGATTACGAGAAGGTACTTTGGCTAACGTTTCTTGGTTACAAGAATTTCCTGACCCTGTTACAAAAATTTGTTGGGACAATTATGTCACTGTTTCCATGAAAACCGCTCATGATATGCACCTTGAAGAAGGGGATTTCATGAAGGTAACGGTTGGAGGCGAAAGCTTAACAGTTCCTGTTCATATTCAACCCGGACAAGAGCCACATGTTTTAGGTTTGGCCTTAGGTTATGGTCGAACAAAAGCAGGTAAAGTTGCTAATGGTGTTGGAGTGAAAGCTTCTGATTTAGCTACATTTAGCAATGGTAAATTTAATTTTGCTGGTCTTGGAGCTGAATTGGCTCAAGTAGAAGGCTCAACAAAGCTTGCAAATATGCAGGGTCATCACTCTATGGAGGGACGTCAAATTGTTGTGGAAGCAACTTTAGACCAATTTAAAGAAAATCCTGCTGCAAATATACATAAACATAAAATTTTCAGTATGTGGTCTGAGCATAAGTACGCTGGACACAAATGGGGAATGGCTATTGATTTAAATTCTTGTACAGGTTGTGCAGCATGTATGATTGCTTGTCAGGCTGAAAATAATATTACAGTTGTTGGGAAGCAGTATGTAACTGAAGGTCGAATTATGCATTGGATTCGTCTGGATCGTTATTACACAGGATCTCCTAACGACCCAGGCGTTGTTCATATGCCAGTAAATTGTCAGCATTGTGAAAATGCTCCCTGTGAATCAGTATGTCCAGTTGCTGCAACAACTCATGATGATGAGGGGTTAAACGATATGACCTATAACCGTTGTGTGGGAACAAGATATTGTGCCAACAACTGTCCTTATAAAGTGAGAAGATTTAACTGGTTTGATTATACAGGAGTAGAGAAGCCGCTTAATATGGCTTATAACCCAGAGGTAACAGTAAGAGCCCGAGGAGTTATGGAAAAATGTACTCTTTGTAATAACCGAATCAAACAAGAAAAGCACTTGGCTACAAATGAAGGTCGTATCTTAAAAGATGGTGATATTCAGACAGCTTGTGAGCAGTCTTGTCCAACTAAGGCTATTACTTTTGGTGATATGAACGATAAAAACTCTAGAGTCTCCATAGCAAAAGCTGAAAAAAGAAACTATAAATTGTTAGAAGAATTAAACGCAGTTCCTTCAGTGAGTTACCTTACAAAAGTTAGAAACACCAAGAATTTAAAAGGCCATAGCGGCGCCGATCACGGTCAGGGAGGTCACTAATGATTAAAAGAGCCCCTTTAATATTGGGAAATAAATCACTAAAAGATATCACTGACGATATATGTGAAATGGTAGAAACGCCGCCCAATGGAAAGTTTTTAGCACTTCTTGGAGTATCAAAACTTCTATTCTTGTTCTACATTTTTATTATGGGTGCCATTGTCTGGTACGGAATGGGTTTGATGGGTGTAAACTCACCTGTGGGTTGGGGTACTGATATTGTAACCTTCGTATTCTGGATTGGTATTGGCCATGCCGGTACCTTGATTTCTGCGGTTTTATTTTTGTTTCGTCAAAAGTGGAGAACCTCAATTGCTAGAACGGCTGAGGCAATGACTGTATTTGCCGTAATGACAGCGGGACTGTTTCCGCTTTTACACACAGGCCGACCTTGGATATCTTATTGGTTGTTTCCTTATCCTAATCAAAGAGGACCGCTTTGGGTGAACTTTAGGTCTCCTTTATTATGGGATGTATTTGCTGTTTCCACCTATGCCACGGTTTCCATTGTATTTTGGTATATTGGCTTAGTTCCTGATTTAGCGACAGTGAGAGATAGAGCAAAAAATAAAATTAGAAAAGCTGTATATGGAGCATTATCTCTAGGTTGGAGAGGAACAGCGCGTCACTGGAATCATTATGAAATGGTTTATATGTTATTAGCTGGTCTTGCGACCCCTCTAGTTCTATCGGTACATTCTATCGTATCCTTTGACTTTGCAGTTGCAAATCTTCCAGGCTGGCATACAACAATTTTTCCTCCGTACTTTGTGGCAGGAGCGATTTTCTCAGGTTTCGGTATGGTTGTCACTTTGATGGTAATCATTAGAGAGGCTGTTCCTAAGTTTAAAGACTATATTACCATGGATCATATGGAAAATATGAACAAAATTATTTTAACCACAGGTATGCTTGTTGGTTATGCTTATGGGTCTGAATTTTTTATTGCTTGGTACTCTGGTTCTAAATATGAAGTGTTTGCTTTTACCAATAGAGCTTTTGGACCTTATTGGTGGGCATATTGGACCATGGTTACTTGTAACGTAGTTATTCCTCAAGTGTTTTGGTTTAAAGCGGTTCGAAGAAGTATACCTGCTATGTTTGTTGTTTCTATATTTGTGAATATAGGAATGTGGTTTGAGAGATTTGTGATTACTGTAACATCACTACATAGAGACTTCCTGCCATCAAGTTGGGGAATGTTCCATTTTACATTTTACGATTTAGGAGCTATTTTTGGAAGTTTTGGAATGTTCTTTACCTTCTTCTTAATATATACAAGGGTTCTACCAGCGATCTCAATTGCTGAAGTTAAACCCGTGCTTCACGTTGGATATGAGGAGGATGACCATGAGTAATTCAAAGAAAATTATTGCAGGCATTTGGGATTCTGAAGCGGGTCTTATTGAAGCCGCAAAAAAAGCAAAAGCTCAAGGTTTTGATAAACTTGAAGCAATTAGTCCTTATCCTTTGCATGGAATTGACGAGATTTTAGAGATTCCACGCTCTTTTATTCCTTACATTACGTTTGTGATGGGGTTGCTTGGTTGTGCTGTGGGTACATGGTTTACATGGTATGTGGCAGCTTATGATTGGCCTTTAAATATTGGTGGTAAGCCGATGTGGTCTCTAGCGGCATTTATTCCTGTTATTTTTGAGCTGACCATTTTATTTGCTGCATTAAGTTCTGTTGGAGCAATGATTGTTTTAAATGGATTACCTAAAAATAATCCCCCTATTATTCATCCGGATTTAACAAGTCATCTTTTTGCACTCTTTGTTCCAGAAGATGACAAAAATTTTAATGCAGAAAAAATTGAAAGTTTATTTAAAGAGCTTGGTGCTCAAGAAGTGAAACACTCGGAGTTTTAAAGATGACGAATAAAATAAGCAAAACCACATTCGGTATATTAAGTGTCATTGCTTTAAGTTTAGTGCTTGGAGCATGTGGTGCAGGTAAGAACAAAACAAATGTGGAAATATTCCAAGGTATGTTTGATCAAGAAGCTATGAAGTTTCAAGATTGGGATCCTGACTCAAAAGATAGTTTTACTATGCGTGTTCCGCCAGAAAACACGGTACCTAGAGGATTTAAACCTTATAAGTACGGTTTGGATTTTATGGCAGCTGAAAAAGGTTTGATAAACCCCATTAAAAAAGATTTTTCAGCTAAAACCATGGAGCGTGCTAAGGAACATTACCAGGTCTATTGTGGGTTATGCCACGGACAGGACGGTAAAGGTGATGGCCAGATTGCTCAACATATGATTTTAAAACCACCGGCATTGATTTCCGATAAAGCCAAGGCATTTAATGATGGGCGAATTTTTCATATTATCACAAAGGGTCAGGGAATCATGGGGAGTTATTCTCGTCAGATTATTAAAGAGACTGATCGTTGGGCCGTTGTGAATTACATTAGAACACTACAAAGAAAAGCGAATTAAGGAGTTTTTTAGACATGTCACATGCAAAAAAAGAAAAACCAGCAAATCCTGGATCATTAACAGTACCTTTCAATTTAAAAGTTTGGATGGGTGGGCTAATGACAGCAGGTTTAATTACCTTTTTATTCACTCTGTATAAAAACCCTGAGAGAGCATGGCATGCTTATTTAATTGGTTTTTTCTATGTTATGACATTGTCATTAGGGGGGTTCTTTTTTACAGCTCTTAATAATATGACAAAATCGGGTTGGGTTGTGAATGTTAGAAGAATTAGTGAAAGCTTTACTGCATTTTTACCGCTAGGTTTTGTTTTTGGTATAGGCTTTCTTTTTGGCGCCCCTACAATATATGATTGGCTAAATCCAGAAATTATTGCCACAGATAGCTTGCTACAACATAAAGCCGGGTATTTAAATCAAACTTTTTTCTGGATTCGCATGATTGTTTTCTTTGTGCTTTGGATTGCTTTTGCTAAAAAAATAGTTGGAAATTCATTAAAGCAAGATGAAACTGGAGATGAGAATTTGACTCATAAAAATGTACCCCTATCAGTAATGGGTATATTAATGTTTGTCGTTACTTACTCTTTTTTCTCTGTGGACACAGTTATGGCTTTAGAGGCTCATTGGTTTTCCACTATATTTGGTGTTTATGCCTTTTCTGGTATGTTTCAGTCTCTTATGGCTTTAATGATCTTGATTCTATTACCTTTAATCAATAATGGTCGATTAAAGGGATATGTGGATATGAATCATATTCATGATTTAGCTAAGTATATGTTTGGTTTTACAGTATTTTGGGCCTATATAGCTTTTTCTCAATATATGCTGATTTGGTATGCCAACCTTCCAGAGGAGACATTCTTTTTTATGCCTCGCATGCAAGGTGGCTGGGCTATAGTTTCTGTGGCATTGATTCTTTTTAAGTTTATTGTTCCTTTTTTCGCTTTACTGCCAAGATGGGCAAAAAGAACTCAGGCACATTTAGTGGCTGTAAGTGTTTTGATTTTAGTCATGCAGTTTGTTGATCTCCATTGGTTAGTATACCCACACTATAATGAACATGAAGTGACAATGGGAGTTCCTGAGATTCTTATCTTTTTAGGTTTCTTTGCTGTATTTATGTGGACTGTGACACGTTTTTTAAGTAAAAACGAATTGGTCCCTGTGAAAGATCCAAGGATTGGTGAGAGTTTAAATCACCACGTGACTTACTAAAAGTTCGCGCATTGAACCTATTATAATGGATAGACTTTTTTTTAATGGCTGATGTAAAAATTTATTTACCTGACAATTCGGAAAAGGTCTTTGATCATGAGCCCACTGTATTAGAGGTGGCTCAGAGTATTGGAGATCGTTTAGCTAAAGACACTGTGGGTGCACAGATTAATGATAATAAAGAAATCATTGATCTAAGAACCCCACTTGCTCACGGCACTCAATTAAAAATAGTGACATTATCTCAGCCAGAAGGTCTTGAGGTTATTCGTCATTCTGCAGCCCACATACTTGCTCAGGCTGTACAAGAACTGTGGCCAGAAATTCAAGTGACCATAGGACCTGTAATAGCCAATGGTTTTTTCTATGATTTTGGAGCAAAAACTTCCTTTACAGATGAGCAGCTAGAACTCATTGAAAAACGTATGCAAGAAATTGTTAAACGGGCAGCACCTATTGAGTTATCTGTGCTTTCAAAACAAGAGGCTATAGCAACATTTAAAAAACTGGGTGAGAACTACAAAGTGGAAATTATTGAAGACCTGGATGTACCCGAGGTGAGCATATACACTCAAGGTGACTGGTTTGATTTATGTAGAGGTCCGCATGTTCAACTGACCTCTCAGGTAAAGTCTTTAAAGCTACTATCCCACGCTGGGGCATACTGGCGGGGAGACGAGAATAAGGACCAGCTTCAACGTATTTATGGAACAGCTTTTTCTAATAAAAAGGAACTTAAAGAACACTTAAGGTTGTTAGAGGAAGCAAAAAAACGTGACCATAGAAAGTTAGGTAAAGAACTAGGACTATTTTATTTGAATCCACTATCTCCTGGAGGACCATTTTTTACTCCCAAGGGAACAGTGATCTATAATCAATTGCAAAATTATATGCGTGAAAAATATGTAGAGTTTGATTATCAAGAAGTGATTACGCCACAAATATATGATGTGGACCTTTATCATCAGTCGGGTCATTATGGAAATTATAAAGAAAATATGTATTTCACTAAAATTGACGATAGAGACTTCTCAGTAAAGCCCATGAACTGTCCAGGACATTGTGTACTTTACCATATGGAACATAAATCATACAGAGATCTACCCTACAGAATTGCTGATTTTGGCCGACTACATCGCTACGAACGTTCGGGTGTAATGCATGGGCTGACTCGTGTGAGAAGCTTCTGTCAAGACGATGCTCATATTTTCTGTACAACGGATCAGATGCAAACAGAAATCGAAAGTTTTATGAAGCTCCTCAATGAGGTTTATAGCACCTTAGGCATGACTGATTATCATATTTATTTTTCAACTCGACCTAAAAAGCGTATGGGGTCTGAAGAAAATTGGGATAGAGCTGAGGCAGCTTTAGAGAATGCTTTAAAGCATATGGGGCTGGATTTTGAAATTAATGAAGGTGATGGCGCCTTTTACGGTCCAAAGCTAGATATCATGTTTGTGGATGCACTAAAGAGACCCTGGCAGCTAGGGACCCTTCAGTGTGACTTTAATATGCCAGATGCATTTAACTTAAACTATACAGGTTCTGATAATACGGATCACCGACCGGTGATGTTGCATCGAGCGATATTAGGCTCTTTAGAGCGTTTTATTGGTGTGTACCTGGAGCATACAGCTGGCCGTTTGCCATTATGGCTGTCACCAGTTCAGGTGAAAATTCTAAATTTAACAGATGCTCAAATACCTTATTGTGAAGAGTTATATCAACAACTTAAAGCTATTGGTTTAAGAGTTGAGTTAGATCAGCGTTCAGAAAAATTAGGTTACAAGATTCGGGAAGCTCAAACTCAAAGAGTGTCTTACCTTTTAGTTGTTGGAGAAAAAGAGATGGAATCAAATACAGTTTCTATTCGCCTTAAAAACGGTAAAACAAAGTTAGCTGTGGCTCGAAGTGAGTTTTTTGAAAAAATTGAAAAAGAGCAAGAATCTCGAAGCCTAGATGAAAGCTGGGTGGTTGAATAGTTGAAAAAGCTCTGTGAAGCTAGAGCTCATTCTCATTTTGTATGTTATTAAAGGTGAGAAAGCATAGGATGATCCAGAGGTTATATAGTTAAGACTCGCTGTGTCTATTTTTATATGGAAATGTGCAATATAAGCTGATATATTAATTAATTGACGGATAGGGAAGTTAATCTCTGTTTGTTAAAAACTCTATAAATTCCACAGGAGGAAATTATTAAACAAAGAGGCCCTAAGGGTAAAAAAAGAGACGAAGGTTTTAAAATAAATAGGAATATTACTGCTCGTGAAATTCGATTGATCGATGACACAGGAGACATGCGTGGCGTGATGACCCCAAGAGAAGCTCTGCTAATAGCAGAAGATAAGGGTCTTGATCTCATTGAAATTGCGCCCACCGCTAAGCCACCCACTTGCAAAATTATGGATTACGGTAAGTGGAAGTATGAGAATAAGAAAAAACAAACCGCTTCTCGTAAGAAACAAATAATTATAAATACAAAAGAAATTCAAGTGCGACCAAGAACGGATCAGCACGATTTAGATACAAAATTAAATAGAGCACGAAAATTTTTGATGGATGGAGACAAGGTTAAAATCAATCTTAGATTTCAAGGGCGAGAAATGGCTCACCAAGAGTTAGGAATGAAACTCCTTTTAAAAATGGCTAAAATTTTGGACGATGTATCTAATATCGAAACGCCACCTAAAAGAGAAGGGCGTCAGATGTTTTTGCTATTAGTTTCTGATTCTGCAAAAATTAAAGAATACAAAAATCTAAAACAGCGTGAAGCTGCCATGGACGCCAATGAAGGACTTGTTGTTGGTGGAGATGGTGAAGCTAGCGAAGGTGAAGTTAGTGCCGAGAATCAAGAAGCTGTAAGCTCTGAGGTGGAAACGGAAGCTGTAGAAGCTAAGGTAGAAGCAGAAGCTTAGGTTTAAGTAATCATTTTAGAATAAAAAAAGCCTTTCAGATGAAAGGCTTTTTTTATTAAAGCTAAGAATCAATTGAAACTAAGGGCAAAACTAATTAGCTTTATTAGACTTCTTAAAGCGTGAAGCGTCCTGAAAAAGTGAGGGTAATAGCCCGAATTTTAACGAGTTAGAGCCAGAAAGGCTCACTGTACATCTGAAGTGCTTAACACCAAAAACCCCTCGTCTTCCACAAAAAAGATAAAGACCTCCTGTATTGAAAAAAAACCAGCTGTGAAAAAAAAACCAGCTGGGTTGGTGACAAATTTTGTCATGCTAACAGCTAGATAACAGTTCACATTCTAAAAAAATTAAATAATTTCGCGTATTAAGTTTGGAGTGATTTGTGCATTAAAAGTGACTTTAAATATCAAATAAATATAGAAAATGAGATTTCTTTTATGATTTAACATACTAAGAGGAAGCTTTATTGTAAGGAGAAAATATGTTTGAGTACAAAAACATAAGCAAATTTGCTTTAATAGTTCTAATTCCCTGTGTTGGGGGCTCACTGAGTACCCTAGCTGCTGGCAATACTAAACTAATGCATAACCCGCAAATTTTGGCAACAGGTGCTGGCACCTATGAAATTGTAGATAAGTCAAAAATTTTACTTGAAGAGATGAAATGGAGTTCAGCAGTTCAGCAACAAGACCAACAAGCTTATGAAGAAGCACAAGCAGATGCAGAAAGAGCATACTTAAAATTAAGAGGGGACTGTGTATCTGAAGTTTCATACAAACAGTGTAGTGGCTTAGCTCTGTTGGAAAGAATGAGTATAGACACTATGAAATCTATGTCAGTGGGAAAAATACCAGCCGGTGAGCATGCAGAAGCTATTCGAAGTTATAAACAACAAAAACAAGTTTTTAAGACTAAGCTAGCGGCAATAGCTGTCTTAAAGGATGTTTGGGCTGGAAATAGTGTGAATATTAGTTCTGATAGTTCTGAAAAGTCGCAGAGACAAGTTATATACAATAAGGGAGCTTTAAATTTAGATAAGCTTGAGAAAGTATATCTTGATGAGTTAGGTAACATGGATAAATTAGCCATGTCACTTCAGTATAAGGTTGGCGTTGGAGTTGGTGTTGAAACTACACAGCCTGGTATGGGGTTGGACTTTGTGCAGGCCACAGAAACACCTGAGGCTTTAAGAGAGCAGTTGGATGAATTTCAAAAAAACGCAGAATTATCTGATGTAGATAAATTAGTACTAGCAAATATGATTAAAAAATTTGGAACTTATGCTTTTAAATATATAGACAGCTATCGTGGAAAGTTAGAGTGGTTTAATAACTTACAAACTGAAGATGGGAAGAGCTGGGTTGAGGGGCTAGAGAATAAAGCGAGAGTTTTAAACTATACACGAGCTTTATACTGTATGCCAGTTGGCGTTCCTGGTTTAAGAGTATCTAAGGCCAAAAAAATAAACTTGTCATACATAAGTAGAGGGGTGTTAAAAAATGTGACTAATGCTCAAAAATCTGAAGTGCATACAGATAACATTAGAGCTACCATGAAAGATTTTGACTTATATTTTACCTCAGCAAAATCTCAGGGTGGTCAGTTTAATCATGCTGGTGGTATTATGGGGTTCATAAACAAAGTAAACTCAACATTTACTTGGCATAATGAGGTTCAGGCATACTTGAATGTTATGAAAATTTTAAGAGATGGGATGCTAGATGAAATTTCATTAAATGACGAAATAAATGGCTGTGAAGTTGTTCGATCTAGATATGAAATGAGATATGGCAAAGGTTCGTTGAGAGACCGCGGCTATCTTACAAATTATAAAAAACATTTGGAAGGAACAATGATTACACAAGATGATTTGATGCTTGCATTTAAGGAAGCGGGAAAAGTGATTTTAACAAAAGGTTTGTTCATGGGAAAAGTGAGAAAGTTTCAAAAAGAGCACCCTGGATTATCACTTGTAGATCAAGCTTTTGACATACTATTCGATTAAATTGATTTTGGAGAATTTATGAATAAAAATAATAAATATTTATTTTTCATTTTAATCACGCTTTCGCTCTGTAGTCTGCTGTTGGCGTCTTCTTTATATGCTAGAAACACGAGCCCTTCTAGTGGGAGATATTTAAAAAGGGGACATTGGTTGACTTGCTGGGGTGGACAGGACGAGAGGTTACGTCATAGTCAGCGTTTTAACAAAAATACTGAAGAAGCTATTGTAGCGAGTTATGTGCCTGAGTTTAAGGGGTCGTATGGTTTTCAAGTAAAAGATACTTGGCAGGAGTATGTAACAAAAAGTGGGACAGACTGTTTTCATTGTGGTGAATCTTGTTCAGGTTCTGGTGAGAATCGATCCTGCTCCTGTAACACATGCAGTTGGCAAGAGCTTGAGACTTTTTATAGGCCGTGGTCACATCAGCAAGTCAGTTGGGAGGCTCAATGGCAACAGGATCAAAAATATAGAGAGAAGAGAAAAGAATGGATGGCTAATGGTAAGCCTGAGTTAAATTTAGATAATTCAGATTTAGAGACATTGTTTGAATTTGACCCAGAAAGACCTTCAGAGTATTTTCTCTTCCCCGGTGAAGTGGAAAGAGTTCGCGTTAGTAATGTTGGGGACTCTTGGATGAATTTTGGTGGTCGAGAAACAATAAATCCAGAGATTTTTATTGCTGACCCTCGACATGAATACATTGTGAGAAATACAACAAATCGAGGTTCCGGTAGCTTGCAATGTGATGACGTTGATATAGAAATTAAAGCAACTGTTTCAACTGGCAAACGTAAGGTTACAAAAACCCCTAATAGTTTAGAGTTTAAAGGTAATTGGATTTTTGCTGAAACAGATAGTAAAGGGGATCTTGTTCGTGAGCCTGGAGAATATCACATCACAGATATTGCTGCTGAATATTATGAAGAACAAAATGTTTATGATCATTATAAAAATACTGAAGTGTCCGTCCAGTTAGTAGAGATAAATAGGAACTGGTGGTATGATGTACCCGTATCTAACGAATTAGAATTAGGTGATAATTTATCACGAGTTCAATTTGATATCGAGGCTGTTAAGCGTGGAGAACCATCAACAGCAGTATTTGAAGTAGATGCGGCTTCATTACATTTAACCGGTTGGTTTGAAAGTGAGTTTAATCTTCATCCAGGGAAAGATTACTTGCTATGTGGAAAAATTTTAAGAAAAAATAACATTTATTACCAAAATTATGATCGAGATTTTATATTATTTAAACAAGGAAAAGGCTGGTCAGAGCCAAACTGTAAATTATTTAAATATAAGCCCTCAGATGACTATGATTTAAGAGGTTCCGGTCGCAAGTTGAGAGACTTCGTTGAAAAGGCTATCTTACTAGATTTTACATTATAAATACTATTGGAGTAATGATGAAAATTAAAATTAGAAATATTAGCTTACTAAGTCTTATGATCTTTGTACTTATGTCTACAGTGTCAAAAGCAGACTATGTAGACATAGAAAAAATTAATAAAAATAGTTGTGATGGCCCGGAAGTAGATAAGCGAGAACTTGTTCAGTTCAAAACAAATGGTATAATTGAGTTGATTAAGAATTCTGCTGACTACTCAATGTTTAATCCGCAGTTTGTTATTGAACAATCAAAAAAAGCTAAAATAGTAAGAGCCGAAGTGTCCTCTTCACATATTGTAAACTATCTGTCAGATGAGTTTGAAAGAGCTCGAATGAAAAAAATTGCAGCGATTCAAGGCGGACAGCTAAAGGTTGTCATGCCAGATGAGACATATTCTTATGATGAATTAGTGAATAGGATAGAGTCTACGGAGAGCTATAAAGCGAATGAACTTAGACCTGTGATGGAAAATATGTATAAATCCTATATATCAGCACTAAAGAGAAAAGAAAAAATAAATTCTCAGCAAGGATCTAAAGTTGATATTGATAAAATGAAAAGTATGGTATCAATGCAGGTTGATGCAATAAATAATGCTCTAAAAACTAGCTTGCCATCTGTAATTGAAAAAATTGGCCTTGTTAAGAACGTGAATGGTAATAATTTGCCTTTGAGTTATAGAAATGGTCGTGTTGTTAAAGTAAGGTTTCAAAAAGAAGGATCAAACAAACACATAACTGTTTATCCGAGAATGCTATTTAACCTACTTGAAAAAAATAACGAAAGGTTTCTATTGTCTTTGGAAAGCTGGAAAGAGTTTTGTAAAAATAAATATGATGAGGCTTTGGATAAAAGAGAAAATAAACCAAGTGGGCTCTTGTCATTTTTTATTGGCGAGACAGAAAATGTAAGTGATGAGGAATTAAGCTTAACAAAGAGAACATTTGAGGTTGCAAAAAAGGATTTTGATATAGCAAAAAAAATCCATAAGGATATATCTGCTTTAACTAAGAGTGAACTTCAGGCCCTAATGAGTCTGTTTCAGTTTTTTCAATTTAGCAAATATCCTAAATGTCAGGACGCCGTGGTATCGATGAATAAAGAGTTAACTAAGCAACTAAAGGGAAAGAAATCTACGGCAAAACTTTCTGAAAATGAAAAAGATAAAGTAGATAAGCTAGCGAGGGATATTGTGTTTTATCAAGATATTTATAAGTCATTTTCTTTAGAAGAGAATTAGATTAAAAAATGACCTTCTTATGAATGTATATTTTTAAATTATTATTATAATTAGAGCTCCCAGCCAGACGTAATTGTAGTTTGGTTTCTATGGTTTTGTTTTTACTATTTACTATAAGTAATCAGGCTATTGCCTGTAGATGCAAGGGACAGATCAACGGATACCTTGTTGCTAAAGAAATAAATGTTAAAAATGAAATTCAGTGCCATAAGTATCTAGTTTCTTCATCAGAATTTAGTAACTTGATGAGTGAACAATGCAATTTAGATCAAAGTAAAGCTTCAATGCAGTGGGGGTGTTTGGAAAATAAAGACGAGGAACCAATACGATATTATCGTAGCTGTGACGAGGTTAGAAATAATGCAAGCCAAGTGTTTTTGACTTCATTTTCAAAACTTTATAAGGTCTCGCCAAATGCTAGCGTAGTTGAGTTTGTATCGCCACACTCAGCTTCCTGTGCAGTACCTTCTCATAAACATTTATCAGGTGAAGAGAACAAGCTTGTTCATAAAAATTTAACAAATTCAGAGCTAATAGAGGTCCTTGACAAACTTGCTAATAAGTATGGACAGGATGGTCAATTAGAAATTTATGTGGACGATGTAGTTATTAGCAAAACTAAAAATGAACCTGAACCTGATAGTGATACTAAAAAAAAGAGGAAAAGCAAAGGAGTTCCATCTTCCACAAGTTTTCAAGTAAAGCTTGCGTCTATCGATTCAGTTGAAGACCTTGGTCAATGGTTATATGAGAATTCTCAGTTTGAAAAAGATGTTTACAATAGTAGTCAACTCAAAGTGTCCACTGCTGGGAAAATGAAAGTAGATTTTAATGGTGAATTGACTAATGAAGCTAGTGCTACAATTAATTATGGCAAAGCAGATAAATATGATTTATCTCTAAGTGTTAACACAAATGAGTTTTCTGACCCACAAAGTGTTATTCATGTTTCATTGTTGCCGGGAAAGAACTCTAGATGCAGTTTTAAAATTGTGTCTGATTCTGCTCAAGCTAAAAGCTCAAAATCCAAAGTATCAAACGGTTCATCATATTCAGCTCAATGTGTAAAAAGCTTAGAGTAGGAAAGCCCCTGGTGAAATCACCAAGGGCTTTTGTGGTTGGTTGTATTGAATTAAGAAGGGTTCTTAATTCAGAACATCTTTGTTAATTCTAATCAATTTTGCATTCCATTTGTGCTCTAGCTTGGCTAGCGTCTTCTGATGCCTCAAGCTCAGCATTTAGGGAGCAATGTCTTGTTTTTAATAGATTGGTTCCTAAGATCAAAGATTCTTTAGACTCTTGACCGTCGGCATCTTCGTTAACAAGTTTTGCATAGGTGTCTCCACGTTTTACACCAATGGAAGTGGTAGAGGTTTCACTGCCATTATTATCAATTGTTAAGGATGACATACTCACTTTATATTCACCAAAACTTCTATTTACAGAAAGTGATAAGCCTTCCAGGTCATTGTCATCAAGCATGGAGGCTTGCCAATTAATTCCATTCATTGTTCCTTGAATGCTTGCAGCTATAGAATCCATTGTGTCTAAGTCATCAAATATTTCAGACACAACATTGTTTTCACCTTTAAAGGCAGACAATGAAGCTTGTACATTACCTAATGCGGCACTAATGGTTGCTCCTATTTTTTCATTGGAAACTTCCATGACCTGGTTGTAACTAGAATCGTAGTCTGACATGGGGCTGACTTGTGCTCCGGCATGAAATGCAATTTTATGTTTACCTAATTGAACACTAGAAAGTCTAAGGCCTCCAGGTCCAGCACTTGGGTTAGATAAGTCAACGTTGAACACAAATGTTTCAACATTATCTTCTTCAATGTTGTCCAAAACATCTGCTAAATTACCATCATCTAGACGTATCACACCTCGGATTTGCCATCTTTCAGAAACTTTAGCATTTCCCTCTAGCCTAACTCGGCGCACTTGAAGCTTGTCGTCTAGACTATCCCAGCCACCATCTTCATCACCATAGTATAATGAGCCAGATGCAGAAAAATCTGCAGAATTCCATATACTTTTAGATCCTCGAACAACGCTGTCCTTTACTTTTTTTACTGGTCCGTCGGCGTATACACTAGTTAATGGTAAGCTTGTTAACATTGCTGTTAGTACACATTTTTTTATTGTTAGTTTCATTTTATCTCCCTTTTTTAAACTAAGAATGCTTTTGCAATTCTTTGTTTTTAGTTTTTGTTTGTTGTGGACCCTTTAGCATTGTTGGTGCCAAACTTTTTGACATAGAATTTTTACAAAAATTTTATGTGTAAAAAATGTGTATGTTCTTTGTAAATTATAAAATTATGTTTTCTTGAACACCGCATATTTTTGATATGGCTGTTTTAAAAAGCAGATGAGTGAAGAAAGACTAACACTATGAATTTTATTCATTGGTTGGTTGAAACAAGATTATGTGTATTTTTGAATTGTTAGAATTTCAAAATCGGTGACCAAAGACGTCACTTTTAGAGTTTATATTTTAAAAAGAAACAAGGTTAAAGACCAAAATGAGCTCAATGAACTTGCTGGATAGTCTTAATATCCACTTTTGTTCTAACTAGATTATATAATAGTTGTTATAAAATAAAACCATCAGGCTTTATTGCAGGTCTTTTTTTAATTTTTCTGCCTGTGAGTTTTAGAAGTTCTTCAATTAATTCACAGTACTCAGAAAAACTTATATTCTGTTTTTTATTTCGCTTATTTCGTTCCATACTTTAAATATATCGGCATATTCCTTTATTTTATTAAAATCCAAGTTAGGTATATTTTTGAAAATAGTCATAATATCACCTTTGTCGGTATACTCGCGGGACCTATCTCCAACAAAAGCTTGAATCTTTAAGGCAACTAAATCTTCAGGGCACACCACGGGAAAGGGGAGAGACCCAACTGTTCTCAAACGGTTAAGCATAGATTGTGCTATGGGTCTATTTGCAAATATAATATCTATTTGAATTACTCCAGAGAGCTGCAGTACTTCTTCGTTTTCATTAACTGTGGTCAATTGTAGGTCTTGAGCAATGTCTCGAATTAATTGCTTAAACTTACCATGAATTAAAAAATCTACATCAAAAGTCGTTCTTTCTCCACCGTAAGCAAATACAGCTAGTCCACCGATGATACCGAAATCGATCTGTTTATTTTTTAGTTGCTCAGTAAAAGCATGAATACCATCTATAAAATACATACGAATACTTTACCTGAGATATAATTGGATATCAAATTATTAAGATTTACCTTTTGCAGTAGGCTTTAAGTAAGCTCATTGTGTCTTGAGCATATTTTGGTAGGTCTTTTTTAGAAACAGCGTTGGGTGCAAAATTGAAATAAAGTGAGTTTTCCAATTTTTGGCACATTCCTTTGTTTAGATCTTCTTTGTTTAAAAGAGCTGTGGAGTACTTTAAACCTTCTAGATAAGTAAAGAAAGAGCCAGAACCTTTGGCTGAGTATTTGTTGATATAGTTTTTAAAGGATTCAATTTTTTTAATCTTATCTTTTTTATTTTTTTTAGATATTAAAAATGATTTTGTGTTTTTAAACTGAGATTGTACGTTTCTTTTAAGAGTTTTGTCTGTAATAGCTAAGGCAGGCTTTGGTAAGCAAACCACCCATGTACTCATTAGAACTAAACTGACTTTTAATATTGATACTGAATTGAGCTTAAGCATAATTATGTTCCTTCCTTGAAACAGTTTTTGTTAGCTTTTTTTGAGATTCGTTTCAGTTTTTCTGCATAGTCTTTATGACTATTAGAGTGTGTACCAGAATTTATTTTGGTATAAAATGATGGATCATTAATATCTAAATTTTTAGCCTTAATTTTACCATTATTTTTTTTGATGAATGTACAAAGATTGACTATTTCGCCAATAGCCCCTGTGTGATGAGCATATGTTGACATTTCATTGATGAGCTTCTTTTTGACTTTTGAACTTACATCTTTGAAGTATTTTTTAATAAGTACTCCGCAGCTGTCACCGCTACCTGGAATATTTTTAGCAGTATGTACTTTTTTAATAGCTCTTGTTGTGGCATCGTCGTTTTGCCCTCGAGTTCCGTTTATAATACCTTCCAATGTATTTTTACTTCTAATCCTATTTAGAGCTCCAATTAATAAGCTTTTTTCTGGATTAGTAGGGGTGTGATTATCTTTAAGTTCTGAATAATCAAGTAAGGTGCAGAGGTTATCTTTTGGATTTTCAAGTTTATCAATAAGCTTTGACAGGTCATCACATTTATTTCCGTAACTAATTCCTTTGTTCATTTGATTTTTAAGCATGTTTTTATAGTAAGTTTTATTATCGTAAGCTTCTTTGTAGGCGTATCCAGAATGTAATTGTATTGGGCCAGTACTTACTAAGTTTTCGCCACCTTTATTTCTTTTAGCTGCTTCAACTGGGTTTACTTGATTAATATGAAAACCTGATTCTACGGCTATGTTCTTCATTAAATCATATTGTTTGAGACCTAAACACTTCTGAACCTTTTCATAGCTATCAACAAAAGATTTGTGATAAAACTTATCTACACATGGTTTTTCTGCAGTAAGAGTGTATTTCTTTTTATTGCATGCCTTTACATAAGATTTAGAACCTTTTTCTGTATATACATTTTTTTGAAAACCTAATATACATTGTGAAAAATTTGTATCTGTACGATAGTAACGGGAGAGTTCATCATTTTGATCTAATACAAGTTGTCTTCCTGTATGGTCTTTTCCCATTCTCGTATACTCTTTGTATAAATACGAATTACTATTTGTGCAGTTTTTATCATCTTCATAAGGTGGGTCAATAGGAAGTTGTGCTTTTGCATCTTTACATTTTTCACATGTTGAATGACCTTCAATTACATCACCATAAGGAACTTTCTTTACGATAACATTACTTGTGTGTTTTTTTGTTTTATTATGTTTTCTAGGTTGTTTTTTTGGTATTTTTACTTTTTGCTTATCAAGTTTCTTTCTCTTCTTTTTTCTTTTCTTTTTTTTCTTTCTAGGCTCATCCTCTTCGTCGTCTTCCTCATCATCATCGTCATCATCAAATTGTGAGCCAATAAGTGCGCCAAGCCCACGGAAATCACTAATCATTCTTCCTGTGATGTTTGGAAGTACAACGCCATTACAGGGGACTGTGCCGTTTGAGTTTGATTCAGAACCACACTCAATATTACTATACCCAGGAATGTAACCCGGCATAAAACTATAATCTGAGCCTAACATGGCTCCTAAAGACATATTACTGTATGGAGATGCATAATTTCCACCATTCCACATTCCATAAGTATTGTTATTGTAAAATCCTGGATTTAAACTATATAAGTTTCCACTGCCCCAAGGGTTATAAGCAGAGCCACCATAGTTCAATAAACCATTGGCTCCGCTGCCATAATAGCTATTTCCAAATAAGCTAGGATTGTTGTTTCCATTGTTGAACATACTTTGATAGCTATAGTTTGTTCTAAAATCCAATGGGTTGTTGGCGTAGGTGGGCCAAGCAAAAGCAGATATTAAAAATATAAGAGTAGAAAACTTTTTCATTAAGTCTTATTTCGGTGTGCTTAACTATAAATTTAAATTTATGGTCTAGGTCTGTGAGAAAACCAGACCTAGGACTATTCTTTATTGAAGTAGAGGAGGTATCTGGAGGTTTCTAAATAGCCTTCGGAGAGATTCTTCATATTTTGGTAAACCTCTGGGAATTGATTTTTAACATCTAACTGTGGTGTTTCACTGCGGTATTTATAAAGCCCCTTAGCTCCAAAGCTTGTGTCGCCTTTAATTAGAAACTCTTCATCCATAAGGTGATAAATTTTTGGTGTAGAGTGGTAAACATAAGTAAAAGCCATTTTATTATTATTATGTTTTTCGGCAAACAAATTTCTACCAATACCTGTAAGGGTAAAGTTTAAATTACTAATACCTGCTAAGGTAGGTATCACATCCGGCTCTGTGGCAATAGTATGTATTTTTTTAGCCTCAATAAGGCCTGGGCCGTAGAACAATAAGGGCACATGGAAGCGTTCTAAGCCAAAATATTGAAAACCTTTACTAACGTGTTTGGCTTTGAGTTCCGGCAAGCCATGGTCGCCCAGAACTACAAAAATAGTGTTTTTAAAGTATGAAGTCTCTTTGATGGATTTTATGAACTTTCCTAAAGAGTAATCGGCAAATCGAAGAGCGTTGTACTCTTCTGCATTAACGAAACCATGATCTTTAATTTGCTTGCTGGAGATACTTTTTAATTCAAAATCACCATGGTCTTCTGGAATTGTGTAGGGCCTATGAAACCCACTTGTTTGGATCAATGCAAAAAATGGCTCTGATTGATTATTACGGGCCTCTATGGCGATGCGTGCTTCTTTAAATAAATCATAATCAGAAATACCCCATACATCTGTACTTGGTGATGAGTAGGATCCCTCTTCAAACATTTTTAGATCGGGCACATTGTGTTGTAGAACTCCACGGATTTCCCCCCAGTTGGCACTGCCGCCAAGGAAATAGAACTTCTCGTAGCCCTTAAATGCTTTTAAGGCCGTGTTTTGCTCCACTATAAGAGGGTTGCGAGAGGAAGTTCTGTATTGTGTGGTATCTGGTACGCCAGATATAATGGTAAAAATAGATCGGGCAGTACCCTCTGAAGGTGTGTAGAATTCGGTGAAAAGAGTTCCTTTTTCAGCCAGTTTGTCGAAATATGGGGTTGGACTTAATGGATGGCCAAAGCTTCCTGATTTATGTGCGGCAAAGGACTCCATAATAATCAGAACTACATTAGGTTTTTTATTTTTAAATAAGGGAGTGAGTTCGAGGGGGCGTTTAAAATTTAAAGTTTTTTCATCCTTATTATTAACCCCTAAGTAGTCGGCCATAGTATTGTAGTGTTCAGTAACCTTCTTTTTAGAATATGACTTTTTACTCACTTTATAAGTATCAGCAAAATAATGCCAAGGGTTAAGTGCCATAGCTGTAATAAAGTAGTTATTTGAGAAAAAGGCTTCTGACCACCTTAAAGGGTATTGGGAAATTTTAGCATATAAACCCAATACATAGAGGCTGGTAACCAGGGCCGAAATAATAATCTTAGTTTTTATATCTCTTTTACGAGAGCTGGCACCTATGGGTATTGAATCGGCTCCACTTGAGTTGAAAATCCACCTCATGAAAATGTGATAAATAATGAAGCCCGGTATGACCGAGATTATGGTAGCCCAAATAATGGGGTAACTTTCCCACATCATCTGTAAAGAGATAAGGGGGGTGGCCATAAATTTTAAAGCAGACCCATTAACGCGCGTTTGTAAATAACTGTAATAGGCAAAATCAAAGTAAAAGCCACCAATATAAAGGCATAACATGGCTCCATAAAATATAGACCAAAACTTTTTAATGGAAGTATATTTAAGAGGGGATATAGCTAAGGAAATTAAGGCCAGGGGGAGTAAAATAACTAAAGCCATTCTAGAGTCAAACTTAAGTCCAAGATAAAAAGCCTTCATAAACTCAGATGAGCTAAAACCCTGTGCATCGCTAAAGTAGTATAAAGCAAAGGCTATACGTAAGAATATGTGGATCACAGAGATCAACACATAGCCTTTAAAAATCATTATAATTTTTGGAAACTGATTCATCATAGCTAAAGAAACTACCAAGCCTTGTATTAAATAGGTACCATTTTAGGTATCGGGTGTATTATTACGCTGCAATATGGCAGTTGTTTGTACAGTATTTACTGGTTTTCTTTGCCTAGAATTTTCACAAGCTTTTTTGAAGCTATAGGTAGCAGTCCCAGCAGAGCAAAAGAAATTAAAAGTGAAGGTGAAACAATACCCTTTAAAGAAGAGATTTTGGAAAGCTCTGTGCCGGCATTTACATATACAAGAGTTCCGGGAATCATGCCAATTTGACTAATTAAGTAATACTGTGTGGTTTTTATGGGAGTAAGCCCCATAAGCAAATTAATTAAGAAAAATGGAAACACAGGGATCAGGCGTAATGAAAACAAGTAAAAGCCTCCATCTTTTTGCATGCCTTCATTGATGGTCTTTAACTTATGACCAAAACGTGCTTGAATCCTATCTTTCAATAGGAATCGAGAGGCTAAAAAAGAAACTGTAGCACCTATGCTTGAGGCAAAAGAAACAATAACAAAACCCTGGAAAAGGCCAAAAAGAGCTCCAGCTAGTAGTGTTAAAACAGTAGCACCAGGCAGGGATAGGCTTGTGGCTATGATATAAATTACGAAAAATATGAGGCTAGATGTCACTGGGTTTTGAGTGTGATATTGCAGGAAAATCTGCTGCTGAGACTGGATATAGTGAAAATTCAAGTATTTACCCAGATCAAAATAGAAAAAAGCACTCATCACAAGGAGTAGGCACAGAACTATAACTAGGCGAATATAATTGTTTTTATTGATAATAGCCTCTTGGTAATAAAGATCTCATTAGACTATTTGAGGATGTAAAAAGCACTAGGAATTCTATGATCTTTTTGCTATAACACGGCCAGGCAAAAGGTTAAGGGAGTTATGGGTCAAGCGTGTTCAGAACCAAATTTAAATAAAGGCTTAAAGAGGTCCTCTTCTTCAAGGGTTCTCCCTGATGTCTCTCATGAACAAAAGGCTGATGTGGAAGGCGTGTTAGATCAAGTTGGAATGTCCAACATTGAAGTCCCGCTAAAACTAGCTGTTAAAGATTATGGCACCTTTATGGTTCCAGCTAAAATTAATGCTTATGTGAACCTGCCAAATGCTCAGTCCAAAGGCATTCATATGTCTCGACTTTATATAAAATTACAGGAAAGTTTTGAGAAAAATATATTTGATATAAAGCATTTAAAGGATATTTTAAAACAGTTTGTTCAAGAGCAAGATGGCCTCAGTGACAAAAGCTTTGTGCGCATTAACTTTAAATTACCTGTAAAAAGAAAAGCCTTAATTTCTGAAGCCAAAGGTTGGCGCTTTTACCCTGTGTGGATAAAAGCTGTTTATAATGAGAAGCAAAATCAGTTTCAGTTTATTTGGGGTGGAGAAGTATTGTATTCCAGCACTTGCCCTTGTTCTGCGGCTTTGTCTCGACAAATCATACAAGATAACTTTAAACATAGTTTTAGTGGCAAAACACCAACAGTTGAAGAAATGCATGATTGGTTAGGTAAAGAAAGCTCAATAAACGCCACACCCCATGCCCAAAGATCAGTGGCCCGCTTTAAAGTATTATTTAATGAGAGTAAAAGCAGTCAGTTGCAATGGTTGAATTTAATTAATCTTATTGAGGGCGTTTTAAAAACCCCTGTTCAAACCGCAGTAAAACGAGAAGACGAACAAGAGTTTGCAAGGCTAAACGCAAGCAACCTTATGTTTTGTGAAGATGCAGCTAGAAGAATAAAACAAGGCTTAGATCAAAATGCTGATGTGGAAAACTACTTGGTAAAAGTTGACCACAGAGAGTCTTTGCATCCTCATGATGCTACTGCCACAGTTAGTAAGTAGGAAACTTTATTCTAACCTTTAGCTCATGACTTTTACAGTTTCCTTTTGTAGTTTTAATACGACAGAATTGCTTGGTGTTAACAAATTAATCTGTAATGGTTCATACTTGGTCTTACATTTTAGAGGAAATATTTATTTTGTCGTACAGTGTGAAGGAATGGCAAATAACCAATACAGACCTGGTTGCTAGACTGGATGCATGTTATTTGCAAGAGATTGATATTTATTTTCTAGCTTTTATGGATGAACAAAGTTTTTTAAACTAGAACTAAAAATGTAGGTTTCTCCATCTACTCAATTTCTTCAAAGTTCCAGGCTTTTGGAAACTTATATATTCCTTTTTTATAATATCCGTTTTCACATTTTTGTGAAATTAAATGAGATAAATGTTTATCTTGGATATTCTCAAATTTTAGAGCAAAAAGCCCGGTGCGTGTAATATCAACAATTGTAGCTTCATAATGATCGCCTTCACATTCAGCGAGCAATTTATCACCTATTTTGCGATATGCTATATATTCATTATTGAATGGCCATATACCTTCAGATTTATGGTAACCAAGTTGTGAAGCTCTATTATAGGGAAGAATACTATCCTCTTCTACCTCGCCATACACACCTTCTGAACTATCACATAATCTTAAGTCCTCCACAAATCTTTGCTGATGCCTATTCATCCAAAAGTTATCTTCATATAACTCAACAATATATCCATAATCACTAGGG
Source organism: Pseudobdellovibrionaceae bacterium (assembly GCA_018663505.1). Lineage (GTDB taxonomy): Bacteria > Bdellovibrionota > Bdellovibrionia > Bdellovibrionales > UBA1609 > JABJQG01. The sequence goes on from JABJQG010000014.1 coordinate 144,241, forward strand.
TAAGGCACTGATTTAATATTTCCATGTCCTGACATATTGCCATCACGAATATGGAAGCCTTCAATAACGGCCCTGACTGCTCCTCCCCAAAAACACCTTGCCAAGACCTCCTGCCCAACATGCAGTTTGAGCGTTTTATTAGAATCAGCAGCATTTATACTGCCTGCATACAAAAAAAATACAACTCCTATCAATAGATTCTTCATAGTATTTTCCTTCTACTCGATCATAAAACTAATGGCTTCAAAAACTCATTTAATCATGATCCCCTAATTTTTGCGATTAAAAGTAGAGCCCTTGCAAACTAAACAGCCTTGTAAACAATATTGACAGATATAATTTCAGACACATGCAGAGTTATTGATATAAAATTTACAAACCTATCTGTATACTGCCGGGCACAGTATAGTAGTAAAAATATCTCTAGCTCAACACTCATGAAGCCATACCTGAACGCGATATAAATTTTTCGTTAGAGTTTTTTTTCTGAAGTTTTGTGTACTCGACTTTTTCAAAAGTACGCTTCAGACCAGACCTATCCGAGTTTATTCTATATGTGCCACGTCAGCACTTATTTGGCTATATTAAGGTGTAGTTACTTTGATTTGTTTTATAAATTGCTCCTGCCAAGTCTCAATGGGAGTTTGCTTGTCACCTATAAGAGAATACTTATCAAAGCTAACTTTCAAAGAACCTTCTAGCTTTTCTACAAAAACCTCATAAAGTGTACTCTTGTTGTCAGAATGCGTTTTTTCTATTTCAAAAAAACAAGTGTGTTGGCTTATGCTTGTACATTTCCCAACGACAAGTTGACCTTTGCTTGCTCCATCATCTTGATATAATGACTCTCCAGGTTGTGTCGGTCCTTGGCGGCGAACTACACGAAACTCTATGATTTCAGCTGCTCCAACCGTTAATTTAATCTGATTACTTAAAATATCAAGAGAACGTAAGCTTCCTTTATTTAAAGAAGAATATTGTCCTTGTGGTAGGCTAGAAGTTACTTCGGCCCAAGATAGAGCTCCAATTAAAGTGACGGCCATAATTATAATAAGTTTCATAAACTGCTCCCGATAAACTATTTGTGGGTCTATACTATTTTTAAATTCATAGAGTTATGACTTGCAAAATGAATACTTGTTATGAGGTGATTGATTTAAGATGAAGTAGCTTAACAGCTACAATATGATAATTTTTGGCAAAGATACGCTGGTTTTTTGACTACCGGCCTTTTTGAGAAGAACGACAAGAATTCTGAGTTGTGTTAAATGCCATTGTTTCACAAGCTGTACAACTAAATTTAAACTCATTTTGATGTTTGTAATGACACTTTCACAATGAATCACCCTTTTTCTCTATTATGTGCAGCGCAGAGCACTTGTAAATTACCAGGGTTAGCCAGGCCTCCTTTTCTGACAGAGTGAATATGGTCAATTTGTAAAAAGTGGGTTTCCTGGCAGCCAGTGTATTGGCATTTGTAGTTTGCATTTTTTAAAAGACTATTTCTTAACTTTACAGAAATGTACCTAGGATTGCTTGAACGTGATGTTTTGTAATCTGTTTTGTTGTATTGCATGAGTTCTTTATCCACAAGTTTCATAAACAGTTCCTCTAAATCACACTGATGTGCTAATAGTGCCTTTAGTTTGTTTAACCTATCATTTTCATGGCGTGAGAGCTCAATTTTTAGCAACACTTTGTCCTGATAAACCAATTGTTTCATTTTTAAAGTAGGGGCCTTAGGGGCAAGGATTCTTTTGGCTTCTCGAAAGGATTTATTTTCAATGGTCTTTAGTACCTCTCGTTTTTTCTCGATTGATTGGTCTTTAATGAGTTTATAGGCTAGGGAGATATTACTATGTGTGAGTTTGCCTTGATCTAATTTTTCTTTTATTTCGGGTAAGTCATTACTTAGACGTAAACAACTTTGTCTTTGATAAGCCATGGACTCTGAGTAACTTAAGCCTCGAACAAGGTAGTCAAACAAAGAAGAATAGCCTAGCTTTAGATAGGATCGATATTTTTCCATAAGCTGTAACTTATCTAATATCTCGGAAGTTAATTTGTTTTCATTTTCTCTAAGTACTAATAGTTCTTTATGTAGCTGCATCTTATTTCTCCCTGTTTAAGTTCTATGTGATTCTAGCATGGGTTTTGAAAATGGATTTTTTGTTCATAAAACCAAGTTTAAGAAACGTTTGTGAAGAATGCAGGGTGTGTGAAGTTAATAAGGGAAGCAGAGCCAACAGTACGAGCATAGGCCTTTAAAAAGCTAAAACATGAAATAAGAAACACATAAGATGTATGGAGCAATATTTAATTAAAACCCAGTCAATCGTAAAATGAAAAAAAATATACTTTACGCAGGGCTTCGCGAGCGCTTGGAAATTTTGAGAATAATTGTGAATAAATCTATTCTTGTATTCTTGTATTCTTGTATTCTTGTATTCTTGTATTCTTGTATTCTTGTATTTTTCTATTTTTCTATTTTTCTATTTTTTTTTGCATGCCTTCAAATTTAAGACTTTATTGATCATAAAGTTTTTAAATTTTTCCGGTTCCTCAAATGTCATCATGTGAGCGGAATTTTCAAACCAAGAGGTAATCTTACAAGGTGCAGTAAGATGGGATATGTAGGCCTCAGCAGCGTATGGTTCTACATTGAAATCATGTCTGCCATGAATTGCAAAGATAGGGACTTCAATTTTTTTTACTTCATCTGTAATTTTTCTATTAAAAAAACGAATAACAAGATCTGCATATAAATCCATACTTTTTTCCAGTTTGTTTGAATAATCTTTTTTATCAATATCAGTTGAAATATGTGGATTGCCTCCCCTTATTGGGTGTATTGATGATGAAAAACCTAGTGCAACTCTAGGGTTAAAATAGAAATTGATGAACGAATCCCAGTCTTTGTTTTCTAAGATATCGGTTATATTGAATTTACTTAGTGCTTCCCCTATCCTCCAAAGTTTTTGTGCGGCCATTGAATCACCAAATGCTCTAGCTCTTTTAATCTTATTTGTGGTAATTCTTAAGAGCTGATTTTTCATGATTGGATAAGTCTGACGCATATTTACGGGTAGACCCACCGCTATAAAGGCACGAATATATTGTGGGTATTTATGCGAAATTTTAGTCCCTAGATATGCGCCCCACGAGTGGCCTAAAAGGTAAACTTTTTTTTGTTTAAATTTTTGAGTTAAATATTTAATAAGGGTTATGGCATCCTCTTCCATTTGCTCAACAGTGAGTGATTCGGGCGTAATATCTTCAGAATAAGATGCCCCAGCGCCTCGTTGGTCCCATTGAACAACCGTAAAATGATCAGTTAGCAAGTTGGTTTCTGCTCCAGCTATGGACATATGGGGTTCGCCTGGACCACCATGTAAAAAAATTAAGAGTGGATTTCTAGTGTCATTGCCTCGTATCCAAATTTGCTGACTGGCGCCATTTATATAGATTTTTTTAAACTCATCAATGGGTGCTGCAGTTAGGGAATTGTTTAAAAAGAATAAGATTAATAATATTAGGGTTGTAATTTTATTCATGTGAATTCTCCAGCTATTTTTCTCAACCAGTTCTTGTAAAGACATGGTATAATTATCATGGTTTGAAAATGTAAAAAACGTAAACATAAGCCCAAATTTGTCACTTAGGGGGGGCTTTACTCAAATTTGCAGTTAATAGGATGTTCTAACCTAACCATTGCAATTTTATCTCCAATTCTAATCCGTTAAGATGAAAAGCTAAGTTCATTGTAAATGAATGGAGGTCTTTATCTTTTTGGGAGAGGTGGATACTTTGGAGATAGGTGTTTCATGCGAAAAGTGAGCCATCGTGGCTCTAACCCTTTAAAACTCGTTCTCCTGCACTCGACCAATTGCGCAGCAATTTGTGAGTAAATAAGGCTGAAAAATTTTATGAATAAAGGGAATGTTTCAGCAGCCGCATTAGCCTCTGCTGATATTTATATAATATTGGCCCACAAATTTGCACCAGAGCCAATGAATGGTGTGTAGTGATTATTTGCATGAATAAGCAGGCTTTATTTCTTCATAAAGTCTAATATGTACATCAAATGTCTTGCTTTTGATTGTACAAATAGGGTTCTTCAAGAACTTGCATTGTGCTGTACTTATAGCTATTGTATTCATGGAGGAAATCATGGGAATACTTGCTGACAAGCTTACGCCGATGCGACTTTCTGATGAACAGAAGGGTGAAATTTTTGGTACTATAGTCTCTCGCCTTATAGCTGAAGCGTCTATTGAAACTATTTATGTATTTGGAAGTGCTGCTTATGGCCACATGAACCAGGTTTCTGACATTGATATAGCTGTTATTTTTTCCACAGAAACACAGCTTAAAAAAAATAAATCTGTGATATTAAACAAAAATTTATTTCCAGATATTCAAGTGGATCTCTTATTTTTTCATAAAGAAGATTTTTTAAAAAAATCTGAAGTGGGCGGTGTATGCCACGAAATTTTTAATAAAGGTAATGTTTTATATGACCAAACAACAAAAGTTTAAGAAAGAATATGCTTTTGAATTACTTAAAATCGCTGTGGGAGACATGGAGTCTACGCAAATATTATTCCGTTCCCAAGGAGGACGACGAGAGAATGTTTGTTTTAATGCACAACAGGTGGTTGAAAAGTCTGTGAAAGCCGTTCTCTGTTTTTTAGAAATTCCAGTTCCATTTACTCACAATCTTGATATCTTATTGGATCGTATACCAGAGGAATGTCAACTTGCCGATTTAGAAAATGCCAATGCTCTTACTGAGTATGCTACTATTCGCAGATACGAAGAGGGCTATATTGAACTTGATCAGTCTGACCTTGAGGCTTCTGTAGAAATAGCAAAAAATACTTTAAGCTGGGCTCAGGGGATAATAAAATAAATATGATATGTTTTATAAATGAGTTGTTTTTTTTGTCTCGAAAAATTACTTTGTAATTTTTGAGAAGAAGAGGCTGGTATAAGTTATGATCGCAAATGTAATTTTCTTCAGCCGAATCAAAGACTTAGATTCTCATTCAAAATATCAGAGGATTTTTTGACGTTAACGGAAACTCTCTTTAGATTTGAAGTAATCAGAGATGCAGCTGTGGCCATAGATTTTTTTATGCAACATTTCGTTGATTTCGGCGTATATATCAGCTTGTATTGTGCTTAAGTAGTATGTAGGGGCTTTGGCCTTGGCTGTTAGGTATTGGATGTATCGATGCAAGACTTCGTTGACGAACAGGTCATTACTTAAATTTACTGAATCACTATGGAAGAAGTGCTTTTCAAAAATATCTACAATTGGATCTATGTCTACATGTTTCATAAATAAGGTATCGGGCGAGCATACAAATAATTGAGTCTTGATAAATAATACTAGTTTATGGTTTTAATTTGTTAGAAGATATGTATGATTTTGAATCAAGGTGTCTTATGAAAGCATTAAATATTGGCGAAATTGTTAACATTCAGGAGTCCCTACAGACTCTTGTTGGGGCGACCTGGCAAGGAGTTTGTCATAAGAATAATCGCATATATATACAGTGTTACTTAAAAGGGCGTTTGTTTCAGCTGAATTTTGATTTTAAAACTCCTTTTTTATGTGTTGAAGAATTGACTGTTAAGAAAAAAATGAAATCTGAGCAAACGCCATTTTATCTTTTTGCAAAAGCTCATGGTCTTGGAAACCAAATTGAGTCAGTGGAGGTCCTTAAGGAGCTTGGTCGTGTAATGCTTTTAAAGTTATCTAATGAGGTGAGTTTAGAGTTTCGTTTGTTTCCTATGGAGAAGAATTTGATATTGAGAGCTGATGGAAAAAAAATGGCTCTGGCAGCATTTAAACCTCTGCTCCCGGTTGAAGGAAAAGAAGTGGATAATTACTCCGTAAGATCTTTGGAGCAACTTTGTGAAGAGTTTTACACGACTTCTGTAAAAAAAGGGATAGGTGAGAAGTTAACTGCAGAGCAATTAAGGCAAAAAGAAATTCTTAAGAAGAAGAAAGTGATATTAAAAATTGAAGAGGATGTTGAAAAGAAAAATAAGTGGGACTGGAAAGGCTTTGCTCATTTTTTAGGATCAAATACTCATGTGGACTTAGAGAGCTTGTCTGTACCGAGTGAGTTTATGGGGATGCTGCAGGAAGGGACTTCAATTCTAGAAAATATGGATCGTGCCTTTGAGAAGGTAAAACAAGTAAGAGTGAAAGTTCAGAACTCTCAAGAGCGAATAGACCAGCTACAGCAGGATATCCTTGCCTTAGAAAGTGGTCAATCCAGTGGTTTTAAAGTCAAGGCCACTGCGGCTAAAAATACCAACTTATTTGATGTCACTGGAGCAAAGGGGAGGAAAAAAAATATCGGTGGATTTGATGCTTATATTGGACGTTCTGCGAAAGAAAATATTCAGTTTTTAAAGCGTTCAAAGGCTTGGCATATGTGGTTTCACTTGCGAGATGTGCCAGGAGCACATTGTATACTTCAAGTACCAAAAAGTGCTAAGGTATTGCCATTGAAGGCCGTGGCTCATTGGTTAGTGAAAGAGACATTCACGCAAAAAATGAAAGATAAGGACGGTTTAAAGTTTGATTTAATGTACTCTGAGTGCCGACACGTTTCTCCAATTAAAGGAGATAAGCTAGGAAGAGTAAAAGCCCCAAAAAATCAGAATTATACATTCAAATTTGATTTAGAGTATGCAAAAAAACAATAGGCGCAATGTAGCAAAAGTCTCTTGATTTGTTGAGGTCTTGTAGGGAATATATGTAGAATTAACCTATGAAAGCTCTAAAAATAAGTTTTTATCATTTTAAGTTGTACTTTAAAAAGCCCTCTTTTTTTGCTGTGCTTTTTATGTTTAGCTTAATCTGTGCCTATGTTTTTGTGCGCTCTGTGACACAGGTAGAGACGGCTTTGTTAAATAATAGTATGAAAAATGCAGGTTCATTCCCCTTCATTCAAGTGGTGCAATCTTTATTAAATATTACATTGTTGATTTTTTGCTTTTTAATTCCTTTAATCGTTAATAGTACATTTTTTCATAAGGGCATCGGGCCATTAGTAAAAACTTATGAATTTTTAAACATAAGAACAATAGATAGGGTACTTGGTGTTTTACTGGGAATTTTATGGGTAGTGGGGGTTGTTGCTCTTGTTTTCGGCATTTATTTATTTGTTGGGGCCGTTTATTTACCCGTTCCAGCTCAACAATTAGTGATTTTATTTGCTGGACTTCTAAGTTTCATTTTATTTGTGAGTAGCTTCAACTTATTTATTGCTTTTATATCTGAAAGTTTGATTTTTAGTTTTTTATTTTCCACATTAAGCAATTATGCATTATTTTTTACTGGAGACTTTTATTTAACAGTAACAGATAATGTCGTTAAGAATGTTTTGTCCCAGTTCTCTATTCCCTATCATTTCTCTCAATTCTCAAATAATACTTATGTATGGAATTCATTTGCATTTTTCATAGGCCTGACTGCGTTATTTATATACTTTAGCTATCGTTTTGAAAGTTTAAAGAAGTGGGTCCGATGATATTTATAAAACAGATTAGTTTCTTTATGGGGCTTAGTTTTATTTTTCTTACTTTTCTTCTTAGAATGATGTTTGGTTTTTGGATGAGCCTTATGTTTCTTCCACTATTATTGGGAATTGTAATGTTGTTTGCCTTTATGGTTCTTAATTTTAAAGAAATTAAGTTTTGGTTTTTCTTTAATAAAGATAAAAGAGGAGCATTGGGAGCTTTATCTCTACTGATACTCATCGTTTTTTTTGCTACTAATATATTGATTTCTTATGACGGGTCTTCACCCAATGTTGAACGCTCTGAGGGGCTACAACCTGCCATCGACTCTACTGATGCAAGAAAAAGTGTGTACTTTGTACGTGGTTATGGCGAACGTCATATAACCGATAAATCTAATATAGGGCTCAGTCGACTGATGTGGTATTTAAAACAAGATGGTGTTGATGTTTTAGAGATCTACTTAGATAATATGCCCGAAATTCCCGAAGAAGCAGGCTTGCTTGCATTTATTGGCATAAATAGAGAGATACCCAGGGGCCACCTAAGTTTAATAAAAAACTACGTTTCTGGTGGAGGGAAACTACTTTTTGCGGTGGATCCAGAAAATTCAAAAAAGCTAAGTTTTTTATCAGAACTGGGAGTGAGTATAAACACCAAGGAACTATTGGACCCCACTTCAGAATTTGGTGAAAAAATGTATACATCAGTTAGCGTTGAGGATAACCAGTTTAATCAATTTTACAAAACTAATGATGCCACTTTTGTTTTTCCAGGAGTTGGATCCTTGAACTATTTATCAGCTTTAATATCTAAAATATCCCCCTTACTAAAATCAAAACTTTCTAATGAATTTGTTTCATTTATTGGACAGTTGAAATTAAAACCTGCTGTGTATTATCCAAAAAATTTTTTAAATATCGCAATTGTAGGGGATTCAGATTTTTTAGTAAATCACTATTTAGACGTACAATATAATCGTGATTTTGGCTTACATTTATTTAGAAGTCTTTTGTATGATGATATAAATGATAAGCCCAAATTGAAGGCTCACTTTAATGACCGATTGCACTTAAGCGCTTCTCAGAGACTGAGCTTCTTAGCCAGTCTATTGCTCATGCCTTTTACATTATTTTTGCTTGGTTTGTATCAGTTTTATAAAAGTAACGAAAGAAGAAAGTATGTTAAAGAAAATTCAAATTAAATCCCCCACAAGAGTTGATTTAGCTGGTGGCACCTTAGACTTGTGGCCCCTATATTTATTTGTTGATCAAGCTTGCACGGTCAATCTTTCTATTAGTATTTACACCTATGCCGAATTAGAAGTTTATGATGAAGATAACTTAGAGGTTAGAATTTGTCTTAAGGATCTTGATTATGATGAAACTTTTAGCTCTTATGATGCCTTCTCTAAGAGTAATCATAAAGAACTTTCTTTAGTTGGGAATATTGTAAAATATTTTAAGCCAAACTTTGGGTTTTCATTAGTTACTAGTTCTGAGAGCCCTGTTGGCGGTGGACTTGGTGGAAGTTCCAGCCTAACAGTCTCCATTATGAAAGCTTTTAATCAAGCTTTTGAAATCAGTTGCTCAGATAATGATTTGGTAAATATTGCTCATGACATCGAGGCACAAGTTCTTAAAACACCCACTGGCACTCAAGATTATTATCCAGCAGTAAATCCAGGGCTAGGTATTATCGAGTATTCCCCAGGGCATGTTTCCCAGAGCACATGCGAATTTGACAAGACATATATACATGAACGTATGTTTTTAGTAGATACAGGAAAGTCGCATCATTCAGGCATAAATAATTGGGATGTTTATAAAAAAGTCATTGATGGCTGTGAGATTACACTGCAGGCCCTTAGGGAAATTAAAACAATTGCAGAAGAAACAAAAGAGGTTTGTTTAAAAAAACAATGGGATCAGCTACCTCAAATTTTTCAACGTGAACAAACACAACGTCTAAAATTATCAGATAGCTTTGCTTCTGCTGAGATTACCAAGTTATCTGAGATAACTGGAGCACTTGGAGCTGAAGGTTTTAAAATATGTGGTGCTGGCGGTGGTGGGTGCGTACTAGTGTGGTGCCCAAAGCAAAAAAAACAAAACATCATTGATGGTGTGGAGCTAGAGGGGTTTAAGGTGTATGACGTTAAACCAGTGACGGCTTAACTAATGGCTAAAAAATCATCAGGTTTGCAGTTTTTAGGGTTGTCTCTTTCTGGTGGAAAATCCAATAGAAGCGCTATGGCAGTTATTGAATACTTTCCTGATAAAGAAAAAGTTTTTCTAAAAACATTACATGAAAAAATTCAATCTGATAAAATTAAATCCTCAGATGTAAAAATTTGTGAATTTCTAGATAAATATAAAAGTACGGCTGGGAGTTGTACTGTGGATGTTCCACTTAAGTTACCCAAATGTATTCGCTGTCGTTTATCTTGCCCAGGTTATGAAAAATGTCGAGAACCAGAAATTATTTGGCTATGGAAAAAATATCGTCAAAATAAAAAGAAAACAAAAAAATTATTTACACCTTACACTGAAAGGTGTGTGGAGACTTTATTTACCCAAGATTTGGAAGAACCATTTTACAAAGATCACGCCTTGGGGGCAAACTTAGCTCCAGTGGTGGCCAGAGCACTTTATTTGCAGAAGCAAATTCAAATGCCACTATATGAATGCTTTCCGCAATTGACACTTTGGCGGATAGGGAGATCCTTAGGGATTTCAAAGGTTCAGTTACGTAGGCATAAACATGCTGTAGAGGGAGTTTATGTGAGGTCTCTAATTTTAGAAGCATTTTCTAAGAAAAATATAAGTTTCTTTTATGGTCAAGAAGTGCATGCCATGACTATGCACTTAGAATCCTTTGAAGCCTATTTATGTGCTTTAACTGGTTTATATAAGTATCTCAAGTTGACCGAGAAAAAGCCTAGTGATTTTCCAAAAAAGGAAGCCTGGGTTGAGTTTCCCAAGAAAGACACCCTTGTACATAGACAAAAGTCGTAGGTTTTTTAATTACAAAAATAAATGATTAGCCCAAGGTCAATAGCCTGAATTGAGAAATAAAATTATCCTATTTATATGCGAATAATTATTTTATTTTTATTTTTAAATATTTTTCCTGCTCAGCTATTTGCCCAAGTATCCATTGATGAAAATGAAATGAAACATAATTATTTAAAAAGGGTTGTTGTTTTTCCATTAATGATTTCATCTGGACAAGCAAGTCTTGCTGAAGATGCGTGGTGGGCTATTCGAAGTGAGCTGACTAAACATCAACGCTTTGTAGTAGCCTCGAAAAATTTTATGATGTCTAAGGATGTATTTCAAAGGCGGGGAGAATTAGATTTACCGGACACATTAATACTAGGTAAGCTTCTTGATGCACAGGCATTGGTGGTTACAATTTTAAATGATCAAGTGCTAAAGATGTTTGTATACGACAGTGTTTATGGCGGCCGTTTGTGGTCTGGAGAGTTGATTTTAAATGTATCCATACCTGTTAAAGATCAGTTGGTTTCAGAGGGAAAAAAACTGGTGGGTGATTTTATTGCAAGTATCCCATATCAAGGATTTGTGGATAAATTGAATGATCAAAATACAGTGAGTATTGATGATAGTGAACCTTATTTTTATGGTTACTTCCCTGTTGTAAAGTTTATTGAAGTGGGTGAACGTGTAAAAGTGCTTAAAATTAGAAGAGATAACTTTAATCAACTTTTTGGGTCCTTAAATTCATCAGTTATTATTGCTGAGGGTAATATTGTAAATAAGAATGGAAACCATTTAAAAATAAAACTAGACAAAGTTGTGGATGTAGAACAGATCGTACAGGGGGAACTTTTAAGTATATCCAAGGAACAAAAAAGAATAAGAGACCTCTTTGAGTTGGAGAAAAATAAAGCTCTAGAAGATGCGGTGTACGATCCAAAAATTAAAAATGTTTACAATAAGAAGGATGAAGTCACCCCGTTGGTTTCAGCTTTATCATTTTTAGGCACTTTAGCTATATTTTTGCTCATTGCTTTTTAGGCACAATAAATGTACAAGACAATTATATTTAAACCTTATGGTTATTAAAAGCGTAAACATTTATATAGTGAAATTGGAGGATTAAATTGTCAGAGTGGAGAACAAGGGCCGAGATAAAACAAGATGTTGCTTTTTTTTCGTACACTGATAAAGAAAAAGAAATAAAGACTACTGAGACTTATATTTGGGATCTAGATAAAACTTATTTAGATACGAAGTTTGAGTCTGTAAAGGGCTTGATTAGAGCGGCTATGGAGCCAGGAAGACAAAAGAGAAATATTCCCGGCACAGGGGAACTTGTTAGATCGCTAAAAGATTTTAACAAAACTAATAATAAATATAATTTTGCATTTTACTTTATTACCGCTTCCCCACCTCAAATTGAAAAAAAAATTATTGAAAAATTAAATTTTGATGATATTTATCCACAAGGAATCTTCTGTAAAGATAATATGCAAAACCTTAAGCCAAAGCGGTTATGGCGTTTAACCAAGCAAGTAGGCTTTAAGTTACAATCTTTAATGCAGTTAAGGAAACGACTTCCTGATGACGTGAAACAGGTTCTGTGGGGTGATGACAGTGAATCTGATGCTATAATTTATTCGTTATATTCGGATATATGTACCCAACGATTGCAAAAGGATGAAATTACGAAAATTTTAAAATCATTTCATGTAACTGGCAAACAAGTGGACACAATTTTAGAATTAGCTTTGGATATACCCAAGCATGATCCTGTGGAAAAAATTTATATTAATTTAGAAATTGATACGGATGCGGAGTATTACATTAAATTTGGCCGTCGAATTTTACCTACCTTTAATAGTTTTCAAACCGTGTTGGATCTTTATCAGGATGGACGCCTTTATAGTGAGCATGTTATTGGGGTGGCTAGAGCTTTGATGGACAACTACGAGTTTACCTCAGATGAGCTTGAAAAAAGTTTTGATGATTTAGTGCGAAGACAGGTTCTTTCAGAGGAAACTGTAGAGGGAATCTTACCAGAGCTTCAGGGTAAAAATATAATTCATAAAGAGTACTTACCCTCAATTACACCTAAAAAAGTATTAAGTAGGGTGAATGGCAAGGTCTATGAGCTTGAGGGGCACTTTGAGCCATGGGTGCCAGAACGTATTGAGTATTTACACAATTATAGATAAGCTTGAATTACTTTTTAAAGGCGAAGGCCACAAGACCCAATGCTAATACTCCCATAATGAGTGCTAAAAATTTGGGGTTTTTAAAATCTACAAATGGCTTTTTGGGTTCAAGGTTTCCAACTACATACTCTGGACTAAGATAAGGGTTTATCTTTTTGATATCATTTCTCTGATCCAGAGTTAAGGGCTTTGGTTGCTTGACCTTCAGAGACATTATGGACTTCATAAAAATATCTTTGTAGTCGGAATAGGTTTCCTCTGTGCAAGAAAGGCTAACCAGTACTGACAGTCCTTTATCAAGGGTTGTTACGTACTGTGTGTTGTACCCATAGATCTCACTATTTTTATGAAATGCGTAGACCCAAGTGTGATCATTAATAAAAACTTCTTTTTTGGAAAGTACTTTTGAGCTCACTGGTGAGCCGCTGGCATCACGAATTGTTTTTGCTGTGCCAAGGACATTGTGAAACGATTTGAAATTATCATCAGGTCCAGGGCGTTTTGCATTAAGGATATAAATAGCTTCAATTTTTTCTTTAGAAGTGGGTTCGTGGCAGATCCAAGAATTCTGCTGTACATTACAAGTCCAGCTATCGGGGATTAGCATTTGAAGATAATCGTTTTCGAAAGTTTTAGCTTTCAGACTTAGAGAAACGGATAGTAATAATAAAATATTTAGAATCTTCATATTATCTAGTTACCTTTTCTTCTTCTTTGATTTTTTCTTTCGAGTCAGTAAAAATAAAACAACACTTCCGATAATTAAAACTAAGGCAATAATTTTTTCAGTTTTGCCTCCAGATTTATTCTTAGAAGAGTTAGAGAACTCATCTTCACCAACTTCCAGTTGGCTGATGCTAATGTTCTGGCCCATTGGCGCTTGTTTGTGGGTGGGTTGTTGTGTTCTCTGTGTAAGTAGGCTTTTAGAAGCTACAACTTTTAGACTTTTAATAGCATTTAAAAAGTCCATACTGTATCGAGTGTAAAACTTTTTGTGTGCACTAAAGGTAACCAGGATAGCAAGACGCCCTTTGATCGTTGACAAATAACGAGTGTAGTAGGACTCAACCTCGGAACTCATATGTAGGGCGTCTATCCAGTTGTGGTTTTGGATTTGCCTTTGTTTTACATGCACCACCTTACTCATAATAGGAACATTTTTTCTATTAGGAATTGTCCTTGGTTTCTTAAGATAGGTATAAAAATAGTTGAGGTGATCATTGGGTCCAGCTTCTTTAGCTGTGAGGATGATTATGGCTTCTTTAGATTTTTTATTGAATTTACTGAAACACACCGACTCAGTACCCTCAAGTTTACAGTCCCAGTTAGATGGAAGGTCAAAGCTGATATATGAGTTTCTGAATTTTTTAGCAAAGCATAGGTTTGAGATTAATAATACTATTAGCGTAATGCTAAGCTTTTTAAACATGTCCTGGCTCCAAGGTGTGTGCATTACTATTTTATGCAAAAAACCATGATAAGTGTATGAATTTTCAAAGAAACCCTGGTCCTTGGGTGGTGTGGATGTGATTTTTTTATATATAATGAATGTAATAATTCAAAGCTGACGAAATTTTCTTATAATATAGGAGGCGAGGCAAGAGGTTCATTTGAACAAGGTCTGATGCGGTAACTTAATTCTAACTTATTTGGGTACTGTGAAACTGTCTTGCATATAATTAAAAGAGCCAAAGTCTAAGCTTCATTTTAAATGTAGCTTAGACTTTGGCTCTTTTTTTATTAGCAATGTGGTCTATAAGTTATCAGCTAATATCTGTTCCTGTCCCTTTAGCAATCTTACAGCGTCGTAAGCAGTAATTTGTCTTCCCGATTTTACTTTATCGATTAAAGTATTTTTAACTTTTCCCGCAGACATTAAAATTCTCTTTATGGTTTTTGTTGGTAGGTGGGGAGCTTTTGCTTTCATTAAAGCTACTACGCCAGCCACCACTGGTGCTGCCATGGAAGTGCCTTGCATACCCATAAATAATGCATTTTTTGAGTTGCTGTAAAAAGTTGAGATCAACTGATTCTGAAAGCTTCCACCTGGAGCAACCACATCCACAGATTCTTTACCAAAGTTGGAGTAAGAAGTTAGATCTTTGCCTTTTGCGGAAGCGGCGACAGAAATAATGTTTTCATTTTCTAATGCTGAAGGGAAATTTGGAAGTTCATCGGTGTTTATAGGTTGACCTGTTCTGTCATCTCCATTACCAGATGCTGCAATAATGACAACATCTTTATCTTCTGCATATTTGAAGGCCTCTAAATATATGTCTGGGGCTGTTCGAGCGTAACCGCCAAGAGACATATTGATTACTGAGGCTCCGTTATCTACGGCGTAGTAAACAGCTTTAACAATACTAGCAAGGTCTCCACCCATGGGGCCCAGAGCTTTTAAAGGCATGATTTTAGCATGATGAGCAACACCAAAAATGTGACCTGCTGCAAGTCCAGCTACATGTGAGCCGTGACCTAAGTCATCGAAAGGCATGGCATCGTGGTTTATGAAATCGTAGCCAGCAACATCATCAATATACCCATTCTGGTCATCATCAATACCGTTACCAGGGATTTCATTTTTGTTTTCGTTGATGTTCTGTCTTAAAAAAGGATGATTATAGTTTACACCAGAATCAATAATTGCAATAACTTGACCCACTCCAGTGGTTTCCTCCCAAGCTTGTTCAACCCCTAATTCTTTAAGGTGTTCGAAAACATTTAAGTCTAAGACGCTTGGGTTAATGTCTTTAAGTTCTTGAGTGAGCTCAATGAGAGGATCGTTCCCTGTTACTAGAAACTGCACTGCAGAGTCGGAGCATAACACTACATCATCTTTAATTGATTTTGCGTAGAGGTGGACTATGTAAGAACCCATATCTTGAGCATCAATTTTTAAAAGGGGTTTTGTTGAGGTGACACCATACATACTTGATGCGGAAGGAGCTTCTACGAAGAAAAGTGTGTTTGTTACATTATAAGAGTTGTTTTTTTCAAAGAAAGCTGTGAACTGGAGGCCGCCATCGTAAGTTTTGGCTTGTTCGACTCTTCTATCTGCTTTTAGTTTTGCTATTGGTGTTCGAATAATTCGTTGGCAGTTTTCAAACTCAGCAAAAGGATTTTCAGTATTTTCAGCCATTGGTTTTATTTTTGAGCTGTTATTAGCTTTGAGACTGAACGTCGGTTTGTTGAACTTCTGTAGGCTGATGTATTGATTTTTTTCAAGTTGAGCTTCTGGGAAAAAACTTTGGATATCTTTTTCACTCACTGCAAAAACTTCATATGTTTGCCCATGTATAGGTCTGAACTTAGCTTCCGGATGAGCCTTGATAAACGCGCTTAACTCCTGTTGGTTGTCTGCTTTAAGCAGAATACCTAGGTCGTCTTTAGATGTGGGTGCTTTTTGTCGGATTTGATTTTCCGGTATTACCTGATTCCCACATGCTGCAAGAAGCAGCGCTGTTCCTATGATCCCTATCCTTAGTGCTTTATTCATGTATGGTTCCTCCCGATGAAATTGTAGCTAAGATTCCAGAATCGTGTAATTAATACAATTTATTATAATTTTTACATGGTATAAATTTCACTTATGTTACAGACCTTAGTCTTGAAAACATTAAGGAATTTTAAATTATCCAGGAAAGGCCCTCAAAACATGATGAAAATCAATAGTTTCTGCACAATAAATGACCATAAAATGTGGTAAAAACCACAAATTCATTGCTTTGTGTCATAAATTTTGCTTATATAAGCGAATATTTTTGTGGTTGAAAACGGTTGAGAACGTCTGTTTTCAGTTAAATAATTGAGCCTTAAAAAGGAGAGAATTTTGAATCATCAACAGCTAACAACATTTTGTACTGTTATCAGTGAGGGAAGCATGACTGCGGCGGCAGATAAGTTATTTTTAACTCAGCCAGCAGTGAGCCAACAAATTCGAAATCTAGAAGATGAGCTTAAGGTGAACCTATTAGAACGTGGTGTGAGACGCATAAAAACAACATTACAAGGTCAGCTTTTGTACGATTATGCAAAGAGAATTTTAAATTTAACTCAGCAAGCTGAAGTGGCCATACAAACTATGTCACAAGAACTTTCTGGAGATTTAAAAATTGGGACTCAGAATTCTGTGGGTTTATTTTTAATAAGTCCAATTGTGGGTTTGTTTCTAAAACATAACTCGAATTTAAATATTAAATTACTTTATGGGGATGTGGAAAGTACTATTCAAAAAATGAACTCTGGTGAAGTAGATATAGCAATACTACCAGATATTAAGGAAGAGTTGGGTTTAGAATTAGATCAATTTGAGAGCCGATTTTTAGTTAGAGATGATATGTGGCTTGTTTCTTCTGGTAAAGACTCAACAATAGAAAAACACATTAAATTTAAAGACTTCAGTAATCATCCAATAATTTACTATTCAAATATGTATCCAAAGTTTTTAAGTAACCTAGAAAACAAACTAGAAGAAACTCAATTACAGTTCTACCCAGTATTTGAGTCTGACAATGTGGGAACCTTAAAAAGGGTTATTGAATCAGGTTTAGGGTGGGGATTTTTACCATCTCATTGTATTCGCAAACAGGTGAGAACTGGTCGGTTAAATCATGTTTTAGTTGATGATCTGAAGTACTCTGTGCACTTAAATTTATACTGGAGAAAGACAAACGAAACTCGAAAAATGGCAGAAGTTTTTCACAGAGCCCTAGCCCAACAGGCCTTAAGTTAAACTCCATAGTTTAAACAAGACTTAAGCTGAGCTGATTGGCTTGAGGGGCAAAAAACTCCTATATAAGAGTAATGATTTTGGTTTTAAAAAAGGGATTTTCTTATGAAATTCCCTTTTTTTATTTAGAATGTAAGAGTGAAGCAATTTTATTTATTTATTTTTATTCTATTCTCATTAAGTGCTTTTTCTAAGCAGCAACTGGGCAGTCTTAAGGTGGAAGAGGTTTTGCTAAAACCGCGCCTTAGGTTATCTGAGCCAGAGCAAGGTGGGTTTGAAATTGGAGAGTCGTACCTAGGCTTAACTTATGAACTAGATCCATATTTAAAAGCTGTGGTAAGCTTAGGGTCTTTAGGCCTGATTAACACACCCAGTTATTTTTATAATGAATTGAGTACTTCCCATGTAAATTTTGGTTTTTTCGAGGCTTATGCTGAGGTTCATGGATTGTATGGTCGGCTAAGAATGGGGTTAATCCCTTTAGGTTATGGTTTAAATGGGGGATTTAGGGAATCAGAGCTCCGCCTTCCGAGAATTCAGCTTCTTACCCGAAGAGTGGTGGGCCTGAGGGATTATGGCTTAGAATATAAAATCGGTGAAGGTCGATTCTACTCTCAGTTTTCAATTCATAATGGTGAGACAGCAAGCAATATAGATGGTCGTATTTGGCTCACAGGGAAATGGGCCTATGAAGGTTCCCGTTTACATATGGGGTTAGTTGGACAGACAGGAGAAACAACAACTGCATCTACGGTGGCTTCCACCGAAACACGGGCTGGCTTTGATGCTTCTGAAGATAATAAAATTAGATTGGGTGGTTTTTTTATTGAGGATCATGCTGGGAATTTTAAATCTTATGTGGAATATCACTTTGGTGAGATCAGAGATGAACAAAATCATACTGGACAGTTTGCCACTGGGGTTTTGGGATTTACACATATGTGGAAAAAGCATATTTGGTTTGATTTACGGGTAGATGCTTATGACCCAAGCACAGATGTAGACGAGAATTTATTTATTGAAACAGCATTGGCCATCAGTTACTTAAGCCCCTACATGAACTCTGTGGTGAGCCTTGTGTTAGTAAAAAAGGAAGAACAGCAATTAGAGATAGATAATAACGAAGTTATGATTGCTTGGAAGCTCTCGCCCTAATCTTGAGAGCATGTAGGGAACAATTTAAAGCTATATAGAAATCTGTGTGTATTGGTGTCAACGAATGTGGTGGAGTAAGTTTTGGAATAGGTTCGTAGTTGAACTCAGCTTTGTTCGGCTCTCTAATGCAATGGGACTTAGAAATCAGAATTTGAGCTTATTTTCTAGTATTAACCAATAAAATTAGGTAGTTTGGCGGTGTTATTGAACTTCTGAAGGAGGAATTATGAGTTTTAAAAATGTTGGTATTGTGGGTGCTGGTCAAATGGGCAACGGGATTGCTCAGGTAGTGGCTGCTAAAAACATTTCTGTAGTATTGATGGATGTGAGTGAAGCTGCTTTGGAAAAAGGTATGGCTACTGTGGCTAAAAGTTGTGATCGTCTAATTAAGAAAGAGAAAATGGATGAGTCGGCTAAGAATCAACTGTTAGAAAATATTAAAATCACCACAAATATATCGGATTTAAAAGATTGTGATTTTGTGGTTGAAGCGGCCACAGAAAATGTGGATTTAAAACTAAAGATCTTTAAACAATTAGATGAGGTGTGCAACAAAGATGCTGTTCTATGCACAAATACATCTTCCATATCCATTACTAAAATTGCAGGAGTCACCACGCGCCCTGAAAAAGTGGCGGGCATGCATTTTATGAACCCTGTGCCTTTGATGAAATTAGTAGAAGGTATAAGTGGTTTGCAAACATCGCCGGAGGTGTTTGCAAAAGTGAAGTCTTTTACTGAAGAGCTGGGAAAAGTGTTTGTAGAAGCTAAGGATATGCCTGGCTTTGTGGTGAATAGAATTCTAATGCCTATGTTAAATGAAGCTGTGTATACTTTGCACGAGGGGATTGCAAGTGTGGAAGACATAGATGCTGCCATGAAACTTGGAACCAATCAGCCAATGGGGCCTTTAACGTTGGCTGATTTTATAGGTCTAGATACTTGTTTAGCTATTATGAATGTATTGCATGAAGGTTTAGGGGATACCAAATACCGTCCTTGCCCACTATTAGTTAAGTATGTAGAAGCGGGATGGCTTGGTCGTAAAACAGGGCGTGGTTTTTACAACTATGCTGATTAATAATCTTTTTTGATTTTAGATATAAACAAACATAAGGAGCTATTGTGCAAACACTTAGTTTTGAACACCTGGATGAAGATAAAAAAATTGGTTTATTAAAATTTAACCGGCCAAAAGCTATGAACGCACTCAACGCACAATTGCTCTCAGAAATGGCTACATTTTTAGAAGAACATACTGGAGAGTTAAACGTTCTCATTTTTACAGGTACAGGAGATAAGGCTTTTGTTGCAGGAGCTGATATTAAAGAGATGCAACAGCATTCACCAGCTCAGGCATATGAAATGTCAAAGCTGGGTCAGGCTGTGTTTTCTAAAATTGAAAATATGAATTGTGCCACAATTGCAGCTGTAAACGGTTTTGCTCTGGGTGGAGGTATGGAACTGAGTTTAAGTTGCGATATGATATTTGCAAGTAGTAAGGCCAAGTTTGGTTTACCAGAAGTTAGCTTGGGTTTAATTCCCGGCTATGGCGGAACTCAGCGCCTATCTAGAGCTATTGGCTTACAAAAAGCCAAGCATATGGTTTTTACCGGAGATATGTTCACGGCACAGCAGGTGAAAGGCTGGGGCCTATTGTGTGATGTATTTGAACCAGATGAGTTAATGGATGCAGTGGCTTTAACAGCAAAAAGTATTAGTAAAAAATCTAGTGTTGCTATTCATATTGCTAAAAAAGCCATGCACAAGGGTTACCCTAAGAAAATGAAAAAAGCATTAGATATCGAGGCTGAGGCTTTTAAGGATGTCTTTGAAACTCAAGATCATGATGAAGGTATTTTAGCTTTTATTGAAAAAAGAAAACCAGAGTTTGTTGGAAAGTAAGGATCAAAGCTATGTATGAACCTAAAAATGCTGTGCGAATTGTTACAGCCACATCACTTTTTGATGGTCATGATGTAAGTATCAATATTATGCGAAGAATGCTGCAAGATGCAGGAGCAGAGGTGGTACATTTAGGGCATAATCGGTCCGTACGAGAAATTGTTATCACCGCTCTTCAGGAAGGAGCGCAGGGTATTGCTTTAAGCTCTTATCAGGGCGGACATATGGAATACTTTAAATATGTGCGAGATCTATTGGATGCTAATGATGCTGAATATGTTAAAATTTACGGTGGTGGCGGTGGTGTCATTATTTATGATGAAAAAAAAGAATTAGAAGATTACGGTATAGATCAAATCTTCCACCCAGATGATGGGCAGAAATTAGGTTTAGAAGGCATGATCGAAGTTATTATTAAAGGTTGTGACTTTGACATTAATGAACAGTCTGAGAAGTTAGGTGGCTCTAAGTCTTCAAAAAAAGAAGAATATATTTTTACTCCCTCAGAATTACCTCACAGAGATATGGGCTTGTTTATTACCGCACTGGAAAATAATAAACCCGTCATTAAGCATGTTAATGCACTACGATCTTTTGAGCTTTCAAAACAAGAACCTCTCATTTTAGGTATCACTGGAACAGGCGGTGCTGGGAAATCCTCTTTGGTGGATGAAGTGATTACTCGATTTTTAAATTGTTTTGAGAATATAAAAATTGCAGTGATTTGTGTGGACCCGTCTAAAACCAAAACCGGAGGAGCTCTTTTAGGAGATCGAATTCGCATGAATTCTTTGTCTAGAGATGGTGTTTATATGCGATCGGTGGCATCTAGAGGGTCGGGGACCGAAATTTCTAAAGCTCTGCCACTGTTACTTGATGAAGTGAAGACTTATAGTTTTGATTTAGTCATTGTAGAGTCATCGGGCATAGGGCAGTCCAGTCATGCCATATTGGAGGTGTGTGATAAAAGTCTTTATGTGATGACTTCAGAGTTTGGTGCACAATCGCAATTAGAAAAAATTGAAATGATTGATTTTGCTGATTTTGTTGTGATTAATAAAGCAGATCGTCGAGGAGCTTTAGATGCATTTAGAGATGTAAAAAAGCAATATAAAAGATCACGTAAACTGTTTGAAGGAGACCCTAAGGTTCCTGTGTTTTTAACTCAAGCTTCTAACTTTAACGATCAAGGAGTGAATGAACTTTTTTTTAGTTTAACTTCTGCCCTTAAATTTGATTTACCAGTAGAAATTAAATCTCAATTACGTAGTGCTGAAAAGCAGTGTATTATTCCAACGGAAAGAAAAAATTATTTAGCGGAAATAGTAAGTACGGTAAAAGATTACCGTAAAAAAATTGAAAGTCAGGCACTTCAAGCTACGGAGCTTTACAGCTTGGTTCAAATTGATAAACAAAGTGATATGAAGAAAAAGTTAGGAATTGATTCTCAGCTTTTACAACAAGAAATTGATAATTTGAAAGAGAGTCTTGGCTCTAAATGGGAAGAACTTGTGCAATTTGAAGTCATTAAAAAATCCTATGAGCAAGATGAGTTTGTATTTAAAGTACGAGGAAAAGAAGTTCGTCAACCATTAACTCATGAATCATTGAGTGGGACAAAAATACCGAGGGTTGTGTTTCCCTCTATTTCAGATTGGGGAGATCGTCTTCGTTTTTTTTCATATGAAAATAGACCCGGTTTTTTTCCTTTTACTGCGGGGGTTTTCCCTCTAAAGCGTTTAGGTGAGCTTCCTGGACGACAATTTGCAGGCGAGGGTTCGCCAGAAAGAACAAATCGTCGTTTTCATTATTTAAGTAAAAATGAAAAAGCTAAAAGATTATCCACTGCTTTTGATAGTGTGACGTTGTATGGACAAGATCCTAACCCACGGCCAGATATTTATGGCAAGGTGGGGGAGAGCGGCGTCAGTATTGCGACTTTGGATGATATGAAAAAGCTATATGCTGGCTTTGATTTAACCTCGGCCTTAAACAGTGTAAGTATGACTATAAATGGACCAGCTCCTATTATGCTGGCGTTTTTCTTAAATACGGCCATAGATCAATTTACTGATCAGAAAAGGGAAGAACTTGGTGGTGAACTGAGTGAACAACAGAAAGAGGACTGTGCTCTAGAGGCTATGCAACAAGTTCGTGGCACTGTGCAAGCAGATATCCTTAAGGAGGATCAGGGACAGAATACCTGTATCTTCTCTATTGAGTTTGCATTAAAAATGATGGGAGATATTCAAACGTACTTTACTAATAATAAAATTCAAAATTTTTATTCAGTAAGTATTTCAGGATATCATATCGCTGAGGCTGGGGCCAATCCAATCACTCAGTTGGCTTTCACTCTTTCAAATGCTTTTACCTATGTGGAATATTATTTATCTAGAGGCTTAGAAATTGATGATTTTGCACCCAACCTATCTTTTTTCTTTTCTAACGGCCTTGATCCTGAATATGTAGTCATCGGCAGAGTTGCCCGAAGAATTTGGGCCATTGTTCTTAGAGATAAATATGGGGCTAGTGATAAATCACAAAAATTAAAATACCATGTGCAAACAAGTGGTCGTTCTTTACATGCGCAAGAAATGCAGTTTAATGATATTCGTACAACACTGCAGGCCTTATTGGCCTTGTCAGACAATTGTAATTCCTTACATACTAATGCTTATGACGAAGCAATAACCACGCCTACAGAGGAGTCAGTGAGAAGAGCTCAGGCCATTCAGCTTATTATTAATAAAGAGTATGGTTATTCAAAAAATGAAAACCCCATTCAGGGGAGTTATTTTGTGGAGTGGCTTACTGATGAGGTAGAGCGCGCAGTATTAGAAGAGTTTTTAAGAATTAATGAACGAGGTGGTGTACTTGGAGCCATGGAAACTCAGTATCAGCGTTCTAAAATTCAAGAAGAGTCCATGCATTATGAGCATCTAAAGCATTCTGGGAGTTTAGAAATTGTTGGGGTGAATACATTTCAAAACCCTGAAACACAAAAAGAAGGATATGTTCCACCTAATATTGAATTGGCTCGAGCGGAACCTGAGGAGAAGCGTCAGCAGCTTGATAATGTGTTGGCCTATCAGGAAAAAAATAAAGATAAATCTTTTAAAGTGTTAGAAGAGCTGAAATTAGCAGCATTAGGTGGCGAGAATATATTTGAAGCTCTTATGACGGCCTCAAAGTATTGTAGTTTGTATCAGATGACCGAGGCCTTAAACGAAGTGGGTGGTCAGTATCGCCGTAATCTTTAATAAAATTAGATGACCACACAAGGGACCATAGGATTTTAATGCAATGTTAATAGCTTTCCATCCATGGGAGATCGGGCCTAAGGTGTAACTGGTCACGACATAGGTTACACTTTCTGGTCACAACATGGGTTACACTATAACATCATTTTACCTATAAATCGTTGCTTTCTTTCATCTAATATTCCAAGTTTGTATTGCCTAAAATATAAACTCCATATGC
>JABJQG010000021.1 GCA_018663505.1 Pseudobdellovibrionaceae bacterium
TATAGACGATTATGACGTACGTTAATTTTTTAAGCTGTAGAGTCCAATTAAGGGGGGCTTTCATAGTCATAAATAAAATGACGCTTAGCTAAACCAAAAGGTACGGCGTACTTTTACTTTCTTTTACTTCAACATATTTATTCTTTGTATAAAATCTTCTTCGGACTCAAAGCCTGTGAGCGTGAGGTCTCTGCGAATTTTACCGTTGCTGTCGTAAAAGATCAGGTTAGGTAGCCCAATGATACCGTATTTTTCTTTTAGGTTTTGAAAATCACCATCTTGTAGAGTGGCATCAAACTTAAAGAGAACAACATCTTTGTCTTTGAGTAATTGAATTACTTTTGGGTTGGTAAATGTTTTTTCTTCTAGCTCTATGCAAGCTGCGCACCAATCGGCCCAGAAATCGATGATAATATTTTTTCCATCTGCCTTGGCTTTTTCGTAAAGTTTTTCACTATAGTTTTGCCAATCAGAATGGTTCTTGCTCTGAACTTGTTGCGTGGTGTTTGATGGAATATATCTTTTGATAAGTGGGTAGGCATAATAGAAGGCCATAAAAAACATAACCGTTCCAAAAATATATTTTACAATATTCATCCATGCACCTGATTTTGGTAACTTGCTAGCTAAATGCGAGAAAGTTCCTAAAACTAAAAATAGAAGTCCGAAGCCAAGAGCAAAAGTAAACAGTAAGAAAAAACCTAGGGTCATATTTTGTGTTTTAGCCACATAGGTGAGTATACCCACTAGAACTGGACCCACACATGGGCTTGCCAAAATACCGGCGGCCATTCCTGCAAGATAAGCATTTTTATAGCCTTTTGATTTAGAATCTGGGTTTAATTTCTTTTGAATAAAAGCAGGGGGTTGAAGCTCGAAGAGGCCAAACATACTCAAGCCCATGGTAATAAAAATAATACAGATTACAGCAACGGCTGCAGGGTGTCCTAAAAATCCTCCAAATAAAGCTCCGGTTTTTGCGGCCACTAAGCCTAAAACAGCATAGGTTGTTGCTATTCCCAATACATAAACAGAGCTGAGTAAGAAGTTTTTAGTTTTATTTCTTTCGTGAGCTTTGTTACCAAGAATAGCCATAGTGATGGGAATCATAGGGTAAATACATGGGGTGAAGCTGGTTAAGAGGCCCGCCATAAATACAAATAAAAAGACAGCTAATAATCCCATTTTATGTATACGTTGTTCCAGAGTGAGTTTAGTTTCAGGGAGAGGAATGGCGTTGCTAACAATGGTTCCAGTTGTTCCATTGGCGTCAAAAGGGGCTTTGAGTTCTGCCTCGGGCAAAATATTTAAGTTCACTTCTACAGGGACTTTAATTGGAAGTAGACAATAATCTTTTGTACAAGCTTGGTATTGAATTTTAAAAATGAATTTTTGAGTTCCTGTTTTCATATCCACAGGGAATTCAAAACGAGTGGTGAGAGTAGCTTTACCCTCTATGCCTTTTTTTATTTTTTTTGAGAATACATCCATGAATTCAATAATGGGATCAATTTCTGGGTCCCCCAGGGCAATGTTTGGATGTGTGGGTGAACTTATTTTAAACTTTTCGGCATAGGCTTGATGTTTTGGGGCGAGGTCTAATTGAAAAACAAGGCTGGTGTTTTCTCCCACGTGGAAGCTGTCTTTTTCACCTATAAAACTTGCCGAAAGCGGGTTTTCATTAATAACAGCATTTGCCATAATCTGGGAAAAACAGAAGAAGCTAAGACAAAGGTTGAGGATCAATTTCATAAGCAGGTTCCTTAATTTAAATCTAATAAAAAAATTATAGCTAATTCTATGACTATGGTCGAGAAATCTATAATTTAATCAGTATTTTTAACATTTGGCCATTTGAGCTCCGATATAAAGTATTAAGAGGAGTATTTATGGGAATAGTAGGAGCCTTAATAGTTATAGTTTGTGTGTTCGGTGGTTTTTTAGCCGCTGGTGGACATATCCATGTAATATGGCAACCATTTGAGGTACTCATTATCGGTGGTGCGGCCCTAGGTGGGTTTATTATTGCAAATCCAATTCCTGCTATGAAGATGACTATAAAATTAGCTATAGCAGCGGTTTTTGCAAAGCCACCTTCAAAAACGGAATACGTTGAACTTTTGCAAATGATGTTTACCTTGTTTCAGATTTTTAGAAAAGATGGCCCGCAAGCTGTGGAGAAGCATATTGAGGAGCCTTCTAGTAGTGAAATATTTAAGGCATATCCTACAATTTTAAAAAACCACCATGCCATGGATTATTTAACAGATACCATGAAGATTACATTATCAGCGGATCTGACCCAATATGATGTGGATGATTTATTAGATCAAGATTTAAAAGTAATGCATGAAGAAGAACATGCGGCACAGCATGCTGTTGCTTCTGTGAGTGATGCCATGCCGGGTCTTGGGATTGTTGCGGCGGTACTAGGGATTGTACATACAATGGATTACTTAGATCAGGGTGTACAAGTCATTGGTGCCTTGGTTGCGGCCGCTCTTGTTGGTACGTTTTTGGGGATTTTAATGTCATACGGTTTTCTAGGCCCTTTGGCTGCAAAAATGGGAAATGATGCTGCTGCCAGTGGACGTTATTTATTTGTGATTAAATCGGCCTTAGTGGCCTTACAAAGAGGGGCCCCGCCTTTAGTCTGTGTGGAATTTGGACGTCGTTCTATATACCCTTCAGAAAGACCGACCTTTGACGAAATGGACAAAGCTACTAAAGAAGGCAAGAAAGCAGCTTAGCGCATGTAAATAAATGGAATTGTTTGATATAATATTAACTTTAAAGGATTAAAAGTTGGCAGATAAAGAACCCATGGTAGTTATTAAAAAGATCACCGTCGTTGCGGCAGGTGGTCACGGGGGAGCCTGGAAGGTGGCTTTTGCGGATTTTATGACAGCCCTAATGGCTTTCTTTCTGGTGATGTGGCTTGTTGCTCAATCTGAAGAAGTGAAAAAAAATGTATCCGATTATTTTTCTACTCCAAGTGTTATTGAATATAACTTCTCAAACTATGGTGCAGAGCTCACTCTAGAAAAACTTTTTTTAGATTTAATTAATGAGCCCCTTAACTTCTTTCAGGCTTTTATGAAACCTGCGGATTTAACTCCAAATATAATGTCATCAGGATCACGGAAAATGGTTTTACATCAGATTGCGGATCAGCTAGGTGATGTTGCTGGAGATGTTCAGGTTTATGGTGATAACATTAAGTTTTCAATCCCTGCAGATCAAATGTTTTTAGACGGTACTGGTAAACCCAATTCGCAATTTGTAGCAGTGATGGAGAAGATAAAAGGTCTTACCCAAGGTTTAGAGGACTCAAATGTATATATTAATTCAGTGATGTATACCAAAGGAACCCCTGACAACAAGTCCACTACGGCAAAAAAAATATCTGAAAAAAGGTTAGATTTAATTTCAAGAAAAATTGAGGTTGGCTTAGAGCACGAAACCGTAGATGTGTTTGGTAAATTTAGCATCGACCCAAAGTCTAATAAGCCGGTAAAGCCAGACCATATTAATGGTGTATTGCAGTTTAAAATCAACCAAAAGAAACTCCTTTCCGATGGCAGAAAGCCCAGGGAAATGAAACAAATGTTTGATGAAAAACGTGATGAAGATATGGATGTTTATAATGATTTTGTAAATCGCCTGGTAAATGAAAAAAAGAAAAAGAAAGTAAAGAAGTAAAATAAAGTAAAGTAAAAACGTAAAAATAAATAAATAACACAAAACAAATGCAGTTTTTTGAGTGCTCTTTTAGGTTAGGTTGTTGATAGATAATGAAGGATTGCAAATTAGTTTTTTATTCCGGTGGCCAACTCAGTAAAAATCAACACATTCATAAAGAGCTGGTTCGCTTAGTAGGAAACAAGAAAAAGATTACAATGACCTACGTCCCTTTTTGCCATGATAACCACAAAATATTCTTTGCTCGGGCAATAAAAAGATATGCAAAGTTTGGTGTTACTGATTTTCATTGCTTACCTGTAGATATACATGTGGGTCCCGCAAAAATTAAAAAGCTAGTAAAATCTGATATTATTTATCTTGCTGGTGGGAACACTTATTATTTTTTAAAGTATTTAAGAAAGTCTAAGGTGTTTCACAGTTTGCGTGATTATGTGAAAAATGGTGGTGTTCTGGGCGGCTTAAGTGCTGGAGGGATTATTATGTCCCCGCATATTGAATTAGCCGGTTACCCCAGCTTTGATCACCATGCCGATGAGAATGAAGTGGGTCTTAAGCGTAAAGGTGGGTTAAATTTAGTAAACTTTGAGTTCTATCCACATTACACGAGTTCTCCACGCCTGGATAAGGCCCTTAAGGACTACTCCTTACAGTCTAAGTACCCAATAATAGCTTGTCATGATGGCAGTGGAGTCGTAGTTGAGGGTAAAAATCGTCAAATTTTAGGTGAGTTTAAGATCTTCCATAGAGGGCAAAAGATCTAAAATCCTTAATTTTTCAGCATAAGTACCATTGGCGCCTTTATTTATGGCAAAAATCAAAAAAAATCATGTTATTTTAAAACACAGTTGACAAAAAGCTGAATATTTTAGAGATTGTGTTTTCTGATTTTTCAGATGATTCGTTAGCTCAGTTGGTAGAGCATCTCCCTTTTAAGGAGAGGGTCCATGGTTCGAGCCCATGACGAGTCACCATTTTTGTCTTGAGTTCCTGTCGTCTAGAGGCCTAGGACATCGCCCTTTCACGGCGAAGACACGGGTTCGACTCCCGTCGGGAATGCCAATTTAAATTAAAATGATATAAAAACCACTTGTGAATTTAGGAGTGGTTGGTGTTTTAAGCTACTTAAGACTCTAAGTATACATTATGTATCAGGACGAACAGAGTCTATATAATCTAAAATATTATATGCCATTATATCTTTATGCAGAGGGTATGGTTCATCAACACGCGCAATAACCACGGTTTTGGTTGGTTGAACATCTTCTATTGCTTTCCAGAATCCATCTTCAACTTTTGGTGTGGTAGATGCTTTTATTTCAAAAGCCAGTTTTTCTTTACCTTTTAAGAGTATTAAATCTAACTCGTGGCCTTTGGCAGTTCTATAAAAGTAGGGCGTATGTCTTGGATAAAGACGAATAAGGTTTTCAATGACTAAACTCTCAAAACTAAAGCCATAGACTGGGTGGCCTAGAAGGTCATTGAAATTTTCAATACCTAAAAGTGTATGCACAATACCAGTGTCTCTAATGTAGATTTTAGGAGATTTTACTAAGCGCTTTTTTAAATTTTCATGATAGGGTTGCAATAGCCGAATCATGAATGTTTCTTCTAATATATGTAAGTAATTTTTAATGGTATTGGAGCTTACACCCAGTGATGTTCCTAGTTTTGTTGAGTTTAATAACTGCCCCTGAATATGTGCACACATTTTCCAAAAATTATTTAGAACCATTGAGGGCACTCTGAAACCAAGCTGAGGAAGGTCACGTTCTAAAAAGGTTTTAATATAATTTTCTCTCCATATAGAGCTTTCCTCAATACTTGCTTTAAGGCAACTTCTTGGAAAGCCTCCATAGAGCCATAGTTTATCCACGCTCATTATTTGTTTCACTTCTGGAAGCATAAACGGAGTAATTTCTATGTATGAAATTCGGCCAGCTAAAGTCTCAGAACTTTGTTTAATTAAATCCCTAGAGGCCGATCCTAATACCAAAAATTGCTGATTTTCGCCAACCTCATCCACATAAGAGCGCATTTGGCGAAACAGTTCTGGCTTTAACTGAATCTCATCTAGACAAATGAGGCGTCCTTTATTTGCATTAAAGAAGGACCATACATCATTAAGTTTATTTAAATCACTAGCCTTTTCTAAGTCTAAAAAAACAGTATTTGGAATATTCTTTAGAAGCTCCCTTGCAAGGGTAGATTTTCCACATTGCCGCGGCCCTAATAAGGCAACAACGGGGTTACTCTTAAGTTGATTTTTGATGAATGGAAAAAGAGATCTATGGACATAGTGCATATCTGAAGTCTATCTTCAAATATGCACTATGTCCATAGATCTCTTATAATATAAGTGTGTTAACGGGTGCAATTAGGTCTTAATTCTAGCTAGAACATCTTTCACGTGGAATATTGAGGGAACCCAAGCTTCATGTAACACTGAATGAGCTCTCAAAATAGCAGCGTATACCCATCCATAAATTGGAGTTCAGGTGCAGCCTAATAAACTAAAAAAATACAATGAGGTAATGTCTGCAATTGTCCCCACGATTGCAGTTTTTGGAACGGCTGTTGCTTTAATTGTGGCTCTAGTGAGTAGGGTGATTATGAAATAAAAGAAAACAAGGCGTACCTGCAAAAAATGACACTGAGGAAATTACACTAAAAGTGACAATGCCTTTAATTACTAAATTTTCAGACTATATAATGGTGCAGGAGTTTGGGCACTAAGACCTCTTAAGGCGAAGATGCAAGTTGATCCTCTGTAAGAAACACAATGAATAGTGAAAACCCAAAAGTAGAGAGCAAGCCTTAAGAAAATATTATTAGAGGAGTGACAAGGTGTGGTTTTCACTATTATATATGTCATTTAAAATTGAAATATTCTACGGGAGAAATATAATGGAAAATGAGCTCATTAGCAGTGCGAGTAAATTTAGTAAACACTACGATACAGCAATAGAAATGATCATTGTATATACTCCAAAGCTGTTATTGGCTTTGATCGTCCTTTTTGTAGGTCTTTGGGTTATAAAAGTTTTCTCTCGTGGACTTGAAAAAGTTTTAGAGGCAAGACGCGTAGATGTTTCGCTTCGAGGTTTTTTGGTTAGCTTTGCAAGTATTGCTTTTAAGTTAGTTCTAGTCATCGCTGTAATTGATATGGTGGGTATAAAAACCACATCATTTGTGGCCATTTTAGGAGCTGCTGGTTTGGCCATTGGCTTAGCGCTTCAGGGGAGTCTCTCCAACTTAGCTGGTGGTGTTATGATCTTATCTTTTCGACCATTTAAAACGGGTGATTACATTATTGCACAAGGTGAAGAAGGTACTGTTCAAAGAATTGATGTATTTACTACTTGGCTCAATAAACTTGATAATCGACGAGTGATACTACCCAATGGCCCATTGGCCTCAGGGGCAATCATTAACGTTACAGCTGAGGAAACGCGACGTGTGGATATTGCTGTGGGAGTGAGCTATAATTCTGATATTGATCAAACACGCAAAGTTTTATTAGAGCTTGCTGAAAAAGATGCTCGTATTTTAAAAACACCAGAACCATTTGTTGGCCTAGCAGAAATGGGTGATAGCTCAGTGAATTTTACCTTTCGTGTATGGTGTAAATGTGAAGACTACTGGGGTGTTTATTTTGATACCAACGAAGCTGTTAAAAAGGCATTAGACGCAAATAAACTAGAAATTCCATTTCCACAACGAGATATACATCTTTACAATCATAATCAATAAAAAGTTCAGGTTTAATTAGAAAGCCAAATGTCTAATAAATCCATATTGTGAATAAAATTTCTGATTCAAAACATTTTATTATAAAACAGTATCTGTGTAGTGTTGTAAGCAGTATATATATTTCAAACACTGATTATATGAGACTATAACATATTCTGTCATGCTATATGGGTGTTTTCTAACACAAAAGGAACTTATGAAAATACTATTTGGAATTCTGTTAACCCTTAGCTTTGCACAAGCTGCTCAATCTGAAACTTTTAAAACACAATATACTGGTGCTGAAGCAGATAAGCTGATTTCAAACATTATCGAATTAGAGAGCCAGGGCCTTGTTGAGTATATGAGTTACGATAGTTTTTCCACGAATGAATCCGCTGTAAGTGACGAGTATTTACGAGACTCATGGATGATATTTGAATTGAATTTAAATGGTAAAACAATTTCTTGCGAGTCTCATACATATATGACAATGGGAGAAATTAGCCAGGAATTGCCTCAAAATTCAAAAGAATGTAGTGTAAATTAATTTGTAGTAATTCTTGACCTAAGTTCGGAGAGCAGTGAATTAGTTGGAGCTATCTATTTGAAGGCTGTCATTCGCGTAAAGACGAAATGGGTTTTCGGAGTTGAGGTCTTGGTTAACAGCGTTTAGATATACTTCATCGCCCTCAGTTTTGATTTTTAAAAAATCTTGATTGGAATTGTGTTCGCTAACTATTTCACCCTGGATCGCTCTTAGAGCTGTTAGCATATCAGGAAAATGTTCGATGAACTCGCCCCAATATGAATCTTCGATAGTTCCTTTTCGGTAATGATCATTTTTAGCAATGACAGCAAATATATCAGCGATGTGATTATATACGAGAAAAGCAAGGTCTTTAGAGATAGGTACATTATCTGTAGAACGTAAACTCAGTCTCCACATTAATTTCCCATTATTATTTTTTACTTGTAAAACTTCTGCATTTCTCAATATTAGATAAACTTCGGGACTCAGGTTCTCGTATCTTAGAACTGACTTTTGGCCTTCTTTAAGTATCCAGCTTCCTAAATCTTGGCTATCTTCTTTATTTACATAAGATGAACCACGAGTGATTACGTGTTCGGCTGTTAGTACTATATTATTAGTTTGTAGTTTGGAGTCACTTACAGAGCCTCTTTTAATAATAAATTTACCAAACCCAGTTTCAAACCCAGCTGGTGTATAAATCGCTAAAGTCGGATTTAAAGATATTTCTGCTTTAGTGAGTCTAATTGTTTTTAAATTGGGAAGTTGTGTTGTGTTACTAGTTTGAGAGAGGTTCGCGGCGAAGAAGATACTTACACAGGATTTTTTGTTAGCTTTTTCAGGGTGTGTTCTAAATCCGCTAGTATCAACAGATGCTAGGGATGGGAGAGATAATAACAGAATTGAAAAAAAGAGTATAAATTTCACAACAAGTCCTTAAAACGTTAAACGTAGATATGTATTTTTTGACTTTACGCAGAGTACCACGGACATGCCTTATATTAAGCTTTTATCTAAAACCCTGTAAATATGACAGGAACTCAGTGGGTTTCCTTGGATTGAAATATGCAAAAAAGCAATGAAAGGGGACTGTGGCAGTGTTATGGTGGCGTTAATTATAAATGCTAGAGAGTAATTGGGAGTTTGTGTAAAGTTCATTTTGAATCTTATATCTTGTGATCCCGATCTCTTTAGTTGACTCATGTCAGAAGAAAAATCATCTGCCGATAAATAGAATATAGTGAGGGGATCAATGTTAGTTAAAGAAAAAAATAATAACTATGTGGTTGTATTAGAAGTGGGAGATAAAATTATTGAATCTCTTACCAATTTTGCCATTGAACATAAACTTAAGGGTGCTGTTTTTTCTGGAATTGGTGCGGCTAAGGATGTAGAGCTAGGTGCATATGACTTAGGAAATAAGGATTACATTCGCAAAGTATTTACGGAAACTGATTATGAGCTAATTTCTCTGGATGGTAATTTGTCTTTAAAAGATGGAACTCCATTTGTGCATATTCATGCTTCCTTTGGTGGTCATGATTTTAAGGTATTTGGTGGGCACCTATTTGAGGCCACAGTTGCGGTTACTGCTGAGATCTACGTAACGCCCATTGATGTCACACCTGTTCGAGAACATAATGAAAAGCTGGGTCTTGGGCTGATTTGTAAATTTATTTAATACTGTGAACTGCGA
Organism: Pseudobdellovibrionaceae bacterium; assembly: GCA_018663505.1. Classification (GTDB taxonomy): domain Bacteria; phylum Bdellovibrionota; class Bdellovibrionia; order Bdellovibrionales; family UBA1609; genus JABJQG01. The sequence goes on from JABJQG010000021.1 coordinate 9,663, forward strand.
GGTAATAGATGAGCTAGTTCTTTTTTTTGTTAAGGAACTCAGCTATGCCCTGCTGCTCACATTTTAAAACTTGGTTTAAACGACTCTTTAGTGAAGATGGTGGTTTTTTTGCGATGATTTTTTTAAAAAGTAGTCTTTTTGCAAGAGAGAGCAGTTTTATATTTACTGTTTCATCAGGAACAAAATTAAACTCATTTTCTGGTGGGTTAATTTTAGAAAAAGAAGCATAATCTTCGGATTCTCTTTGGCTCTTGTATAATAATTGTATTTTGTCTGAATAGGCAAAAGAGTTGATCTCTTTTACTTCAACGTCATTATGAAGTTTGTGTTTATCTAAAAATAGTTGAAACTCCTCATGGTCATGGACGCTAATATTACTGACTTGAAGGCCATAGATGGTGGAGTATGCAAGCACGGTACCTGAAAAAGGTCCAATTTTTACGGTACCACCATTATGGGTATGGAGAAGATCTGGAAAAATATTTTGCTCAAATAAAATGTTTTCCAAATCTTTCTTACTGGGCCATTTTAAATCCACGGGCCATAATGGATCGGTGTTTTCGTACACAAGAGAAACTTTACTGTGACCACTTGAGTGCTCATAAGATATAGCAAGGTGATCTACGTAGTTAGGTAGACCCCACCTTTGAAGCTTCTTTAAATCTAAAAGTTTAACATTTGAAAAGTTATGAGAGTCTTTATTGGGATCAAAAGTGTAGGTAGCAGTTAGAGGACCCATATTTACACTTCTTCGAATTTTTTTAAGAGTAATGTTGGTTTTAGAATCAAGAGACTGAGTGAGTTGTTCCACAAGGGCTTTCTCCGCCACAGATCCATGATTTTTGACTAAATCATTTCTCAGATATTTTATATTTATAGAACTGCTAAGTTCACTTGGATTACTGGCAAAATACTCATCAGCTAAAGCATCTACTGTGGTGTAAGGTTGCTCTAGATGATGGCTATTAAGGGCTGCATAAGTATGAGCTTCTGAAAAACTTACTTTTCCATCTAAATTTAGATCTGCATTTTTTATGTCATTTAAACTTTTAAAAAACAAACTCAGAAAGTCTGGTAGATCTTTCCCAACCTCCGTATCTTCCCAGCAGCCTAAGGATGTGGAGCTTGGTCTTGCAGCTGTAAAACCGCAGGTAACATGTTTTGCCATAATTCCGCCATAACAATTTCCACTAACGAGAATATTCTGATTGGTAGTATTTTTTAAAGCACTTTTTAAATCATCTGGGGTAAACTTATTAGTAGGATTTAGCCAGGTGGAAAAGCCTGTTGGAGAACCGTGACCAGCTAAAACAATTAAGTTACTATCAGTTTTAGTTTTTTTACTGTGTTCAAAGAAGCTTTTGATATTTTGTTTTGAAGGAGTGTATTTAGCCTTTAGGTTGAACTTTGTAAAACTTTTTTTATGATTTGCCGACTCAGTGACAGAGTTTTTCTCTGGGTCTATTGCAGCTATGGGTTTATAAAAGTCAGGGGTTGTAAATGTAGTATCCTTCGTAGGATTTTTTCCAGTACCATAGAGTGTTATTGGTTCAACTTTTGTAATACCCCCAAGATATTTTTTAATTTTTTGTAATGTGATGCCAGTGAATATGGGGTTGCTTGTGGGAAAATTAGCAGTACCAATAAGCAAGATATTAATGTTCTTAATATCATTGTTTAACTGTAGATTGGGAGTCTGGTTTGGTGATTTCACATTTATACTATTGAGAATTAAATTAGAAAAATCCAGTTGAGTTCTTGGGCTGTTAAGAAATGTACGTACTCTTGTTTTATAGTTATGGTGGGACTCTTGATCCATAGGGAGGAGGTCCTTTTCTTTAAAGTAGGGTATTGAATCTACTCTTTTAATTTCTTTTTTAGCTAAAATTTGACCATCAATAACTAGAGAAAATTGAGGTAAAATTGAGTCTGAAAATCCAAGGGATTTACTGTATTGTGCATTATTAGCCCATGGGTCAATGGTGGTTAAAGGCATATTGTACAGATGGCCATTATAAGTCACCCTGATGTGTTTTAGTTGATTGGAGTCAGTCATATGTTTATTGAGCTGATTACATACTTTGCACTGAGGACTTGTAAATAAATACACAGTGGCTTGCTCTAGTATTTGCTCCGGTGATCTGCTTTTTGCATTTAGGGAGGTAGAAACAACTATGCTTAAAATGGGTAGAATAATATTGAACTTCAAAGGCACAATCCCTGTATGTTAGTAGACGTCGTGTATAACCTATCAACATATGTGCCAGTTATAATTGAAGAATATGAGGTTTCACCACCGAGTCTCTGTCTAAATGCCAATTTTAGTCACATAAAGCACAAGGGGGCTAGTTGGATTTCAGGAAAATGAGTGGGATTCTATTTGAACTCTGATCAGACTTTACCAAGGAATAATTCAATCAGAGAGGTGTTAAAATAAAACAGACAGCCCAAAAGATAAATTGGAGCTAATATAGTTTTTAATCTCAAAATCATCATAATCTTTCATTGCTGTACCTGTTCTTAAAGGAATACTGGCTGGATCGGGAGCATTGAAAGAGTAGAGGTTTAGATCCATTCTTAGAGCTACGTGTTTAGAAAAATAGAATTTTTGACCTAATCCAACATTTAGAACAAAAGAACTTTTTTCTCCAACTTTTATTGTTCCACCACCAAGAAGTCCATATATAGCTAAATTCATAACGCCTTGTTTAGTGAGGCTGATTTTCCCGTAATAGGCACTATATTGGTAGTTGAAAAGAGTCAATTGTTCGGCATGAGGTGCGAGGCTTGGATCAAAATCTTCGCCATTACTTAGGCCCTCTCCAGTTCTTAATTGTTCAGAATATTTGGTAAGCCCATCAGCCCATTTGTTAAAGCTAAAGTTTATTCCATGAATTTCATTTAAATAGTAAGTAGCACCACCACCAAAAGATACTGGGTTATAGTAAGCTTCATTGAGAGCATAACCACCAGCAATATTTAATTCAAAGCGTCCACTTAATGGTACATTTTTATTCATCACACTTTTGGAGTGTTTGAACTTTGGAAGCACAGACTCTCTGGCCAGCTCTTCGGTGGCAAACTCAATAACTTCAGAAAAAGAGTAAAGAGGATTGAATATAATTAATAGTAAAATGATTTTCGAATAGATTTTCGCTTTTATTTTCATAAGTTCATTTTATTATTTACTAGGTAGATTTGGCTAGGGAAGTTTAGAGTAGCTGGATTTAAGTAGTAAAGATTGTCCTTTACCGTATAAAGGTCTTAGTTGCCTAAAGACTAGATCCTTCCATGGGGACTACTGCATGTGTAATTACTTTTATATCTTAGTAGTTATAGGTTTTTAGAGGATGTACATGGGAGAACTTAAAATTAAAGCGACAATTATATTAATATTATCTTTGATGATCGTAACTACTGACGCGCAAGCGCAGGAGGGTGGAGGCGGTGACGTTGAATCCTTATATGATCAATTCGATTCTAAGCAAAGTAAAAAAAGACAGAAAAAAGAGAGAAAACGAAAGCAAAAATTCGAAGAAATAGATGGCAATAACCTATCTTCAATTTATAAGTTAGAACCTTTTTCAGATATTGCTGTTATTCAGAAAAGGTACCTACCAAAAACAGAGAGATTTGAGTTTTCAATATCTGGTATGTCAGGTTTAAACAACGCCTTTTTTAATAATCTAGGAGCCGGTTTAAGATTAGGCTATCATTTTATTGAAAAGGTTGGAGTGGAATTACAATACTTTGCTTTTTCCTCATCAAAAAGGGATGTGACAGAGAGTCTCGAGAGCCGCTCTGTAAGAACGAGCTCTATAGTCACAGCAAAAAGTTATGTTGGCGCTTCAATTAAATGGTCTCCAATATACGGAAAAGTGTCATTTTTAAATGAATCCATTGTTCCTTTCGATATGCATTTTCTCTTAGGTGCTGGTCAGGCGTCTACTGAAGATCAAGATGTTCCGGCATTTCATGTTGGAGGTGGTCAGTCATTTGCATTAAGTAAAGGTATGTCAGTAAGATGGGATATTTTATTGAATTTTTATCAACCAGAAATTGTTTCCACGCTGACTAGTGAAGTTATAAAGCAAAATCAAAGCGATTTGTTTTTTAGCTTAGGTTGGAGCTTTTATTTCCCAGAGGCAAAGTATAGATGAAAAAGCTATTTATATATATGTTGATGATATCCATTTTTTCTACACCTTTGTATGTATTAGGGTCACAGGTAAATGTTATTAATGAATTGAATTTAACACAGGGACCAACTGTAGCGAAGTCTAAGAAAAGAAAAAAAAGACGCTCGGTTAAGAGGCGAGCAAAAAAAGCTAAGGCAAGATCTGGACTTATTAAGGCATTAAATTTAGCAAAACAGGGTAAGTACCAACAAGCATCAATGAAGCTTTTTCAGCTTTCTCATAGCCCCAGGTTTGCAGACAAAAAAGATCAAATCAAATATATATTAGGTTTAATGTTATACCAAATGAAGTTGAATCAAATATCAGCATATCAATTTATAAGTGTGATAAAAAATGGGAAGAAGAAATACCTTAAACAAAGCTTAGAGAAATTATCTCTAGCTGCAGATTATTTGGGTGATGACACTTTATTGAACTATGCTCTTACAAAGGTTAAAGTGAGTTCCTTCCCCAAAAAACATAGGAATATGCTGTTTTATAGACTTGGTGAATTTCAAATGAGAAATGAACAGGTTAAAAGTGCCATTAACAGTTTTAAACGTGTAAATAGTTCTAGCCCTTATTATTCAAAAGCCAAGTATATGGAAGCTTTATCTTATGCAGAATTAAAAAAATTCAATAAGTCTATTTCCACATTTGACAAAATAATAATGAATAGATCTGATCAAGCAGTCACAGACCAGGCAACTGTTGGGGCTATTATTGGCAAAGCTAGAGTTCAGTATCATGCTAAAAAATGGGAAGATTCATTAGAAACATATAGGGATGTGCCGAGAGATACAAAATATTGGCATAACTCTCTCTTTGAATCAAGTTGGACAATGCTACGATCAGGGCGATTTAGGTCGGCATTAAGTAATATGCATAGTTTGCACTCGGAATACTATGAAGAAAACTACTTGCCAGAATCTCTATTATTAAGAAGTATTGTGTATTTATATATCTGTAAATACGAAGAGATGGACAAGGTCCTGAATTTATTTAAACGTGTTTATAAACCTGTGTATAAAGATGTTAAGCGCTTTATTAAAGAGGTGAAGTCAGATGAAGATAATTTTAATCTCATTGCACAGTATGACTTAAAGAATCATCCTTATATTCTAACAAGAAAATTAACATCTCATAGAGTGTCCAAAATAGTTCAACGACATATTTTTGAAGATGGCTCGTTTCAAAATAATTACAAATATATTTTAAAGCTTCATAAGGAAGCCAAATTGATGAATGAGTTGCCTGCATCTTGGAAGAAATCAGCTTTGGGAAGATACTCTAAAAAAGTTCTTTCAACACGTATTAAGAAGGCTAAGCAAAAAACAGGTAGAATTGTAAGAAACAAACTTATTAGTGTTAAAGAAGAAATCTTCGACTTATTTGAACAGCAAGGCTTTATTAGATTTGAAATGCTTAAGGGTAAAAAAGAATCTGTTAAGCAAGATATAAGTGGAAGTACAATTGCTGACGTGCAGATCGATGATGATAATCAACGTGATTATTATATTCAAAATGGGTATGAGTACTGGCCTTTTAAAGGTGAATATTGGTTGGATGAACTAGGTAACTATCACTATTTAGGAACACAAAGTTGTCAATAATATGAAATATATATATATTCTTCTATTCTTATTTATTTCCGTCTTACACGTTAATGTTGAAGCTAAAAAACGGGTATATAAAACTCAAACTATTGGAGATATTTTTCAAAAAATTGAAAAAAAATCTCAAAAAGTTAAATTAAAAAAAGCTCAAACAGCATTGCCACAAATTAAAAAATCAAGAAAAACAAAAATAAAAAAAACCGAGTTACGTTCCATTAAGCCACCAAGCTCATCAAAATTTATAAAAGGGAATTCACAAGAGGCTGAGCTTGAAAAATACACCGATCGAGAAATTAAACAGTTGTATGTGTTGACTAGACAGTATAGACGGAGCAAGAGGCGAGGTGAGATTTGGTTAAGGCTTGCTGAAGCATATGTAGATAAATCAAAAATTGTAGAGTACAGGTTGCAAAATGAATATGATAAAAACATTATTAAATATAAAAAAGGTAAATTAAAGCGTAGACCAAAACTGAGTCTAAAAGAAGCGTCATCATATAACCTCAAGGCCATTAAATTGTATGAATGGTTTCTTAGGGATTTTCCAAAGGATTCTAAGGTTGATCAGGCTTATTTCTTTCTAGGTTACAATTATTTTGAACTGTATAAAATTGATAAAGCACTTGGATATTACAGACGTTTAACAAAAGAATTTCCAAAAAGTAAATATGTTTCTGAAGCCTACTTTGCCATAGCCGAATATTATTTTGATAATGAAAAGTGGCAGGATGCTTTGAAAAGCTATTATGCTGTGTCTAAAATCAAAGTCTCACGACTATATACCTTTGCGTTATATAAACTAGCGTGGTGTCACTATAAAAGTGGGAATGTTAAAAAAGCTATGGCTTATCTTGAAAGAGTTATTCGTGAAGGTAGAAATCAAACTAGTGATTCTGCACGGAAGATTCGTTTAGCTGATGAAGCAAAAAAAGACCTTATTCCATTTTTTGCAGAGTTAGGCGCATATAAAAATGCCGAATCCTACTTTTCAAAAGTGGTAAGAAGTGGCGAAATTGATAGAATGATAGAGCGACTGGCTTACTACTATGCCGACACTGGAAATAAAAAAGGTGCGAGATTCTACTTTAAGAAGATGATAAGAAAAAATCCTAATGCTCCTAAGTCATTTGAATATCAGAATCAAATTGTTAACTTATATTTAACTGCAACAAAATCAAAAATATTCAAACAGGAACTGTATCATTGGGTAGAATATTATGGACCTAAAGGCCGATGGGCTTTGAAAAATGCAAAAGCTAAGGCCCTTGTTAATAAATCAAAAGAGCTTGTTGAGGCAAGTTTACGTGCATATACTTTACAAAACCACCAAACAGCTCAAAATTCACATGGAGCTCAATCCACTAGTGCAGCAAAAAATGGTTATGAGTTATATTTTAAAACATTTGTGTCCACTCCATACTTAGGGGATATGCATTTCTTTTTTGGTGAAATGATGTTTGATTTAAAAAAATATAAAATCGCAGCGAAACATTATATTTGGGTTGTAGAAAACGACAAAAAGAAAAAGGGAAAATATTATAAAAAATCATTACTAAACTCTATATTAGCCTTAGAAAAACATTTACCAACGGATAAAGAAATATCTAAGATTGTAGGTAAATCCAAAGCAAAAATACCTTTAGATAAGGTTACTAAAAGCTTTGTGATCGCAGCATCAAAATTTGTGAAGGAGCAACCAAAAGCAAGTAATGTGGATGATATAAAGTATAAATTAGCAAGTTTGTACTATGCATACAATCATCTAGACGAAGCCATTGAAGGCTATAAAAATATTGTGAAAGAACATCCAAAAAGCAAATATGCATCGAGCTCAGGCCATCTAATTTTAGACTTATACAATAAGAAGAAAGACTATATTGCTTTAGAAAATGCAGCTCAAGCTATGTTGAAAATCCCAAGTATTGCAAAAGCTAAATTTGGTTTAGAGGTTAAAAGTATTTTACAACGTAGTTCCTTTAAACAAGCTCAAGATTTAGAATCGGATAAAGAGTTTGTAAAGAGTGCTAAAGCTTATGAGCGATTTGCACTAAAATATAAAAAGTCAAAGTTGTTAAATAGCGCAAGATTCAATGCTGCTGTAAACTATGAAAGATCTGGTGATATTGGCCAAGCCATAGTGATGTATGAGCTAGTTGTTAATAAAGCAGGAAATTCTAATAAACCATTAGTTTCACAATCTAGGAAAATTTTAGCATATTTGTATGAAGCCTCTGGCCAGTTCAAAAAAGCAGCAAGTTTTTATGAGAAGTCAGCTGCAGAAAATAGAAAAAACTCATACGGTGCTGATTTTTACTATAATGCAGCTGTGTTAAGAGAGGGGATGCGGTTTTATTCCGCTGCCATTAATAATTATAAGAGTTACTACAAATTAACAAAAAATAAAAACAAAGAAGAAGCATATTACTATATAGCTGAAATATGGAATAAGCGGGGTAAAACAGCTAAGGCTATCGAGAATTACAAAAAATATATGAATCTTAACCCCAAAGATCCAAATTACGTAGTTGCGGCCACTTTTAAAATTGCTAAGTTGTATGAAAAAAATAAAAATAAAAAGAAATACTTAAAATGGTATGGTAAAACTATTGCAGTTTATAAAAGCCTGAGAAATAGGGTTGAGTATGAAGCGAAAGAGTATGCAGCAGAATCTCAGTTTAAATTAACTTATGAAATATACTTAAAATTTAAAGCTATAAAGATACCAAAAAATCCCGCAGCACAACAAAAAGCTGTTGCTAAAAAACTAAGCTTAATAGAGTACCTTACGAAACAGCTTAAAAAAACTATTAAGTATGAAGCCGGAAACCAAACCATAGCGTCTATGTCCTTAATTGCGCAATCTTATCAACATATGATGGCATCTGTAATAAAAGCACCTTTACCAAAAGGTTTGAATAAAGAAGAAGTGAAAATTTATAAGTTAGAAATAAAGAAAGTCGCTGATAAGTTTAAAGAACAAGCTATTAAGAATTATGAAATGACTATTGCAAAAGCCTATGAGTTTGAAGTTTATGGAAAATGGGTGTCGGCTACGCTTAATAATTTGAAGAATCTTCACCCAGAAAAAGTTAGAGGACTTGATTTTAAAGCGTATATTACTCGCCTTCCTGATGATTTGGAAAATAAAAAAGGACTATCAAAAGCTCCAGTTCAAGACATTGAGGCGTTATATAAAGCTAAGGGGGGTGCAGATGAGAAACAGTTGGTTGCAGCCTCTGCAAAAATTTTATTAAAACACCCTGGTGACTTATACACTTTAACTACTTTGAGTTTGCATTACTATAATAAGAAGTACTTTGGTCTGTCAAAAATTATACTGAACAGAATCGTTGAAGCGTTTCCGAAAGAGCCTTCAGTTTATAATAATTTGGCGGTAGTTAACTTAGCTGAAGGTAATTTTAAAAAAGCTCTTTTTAATTTCCGACAGTCTTTAAAGCATAACCCTGATTATCAAGTAGCTTCTGCTAATTTAGGATCAATTTATATTGAGTACTTGGACTATAAGAGAGCTTATGCTCCATTAGAAAATGGATTTAGAGTTGTAGAGGGGAAACTTAAAAATAAAGATTTAAGTGCTTTCAAAGTTGCTAATAACTACGCCATTGCTCTTTATGGCAAAGGAGAGCTTGAAAAATCTAAAAGGCTACTAAAAAAACTTATGGATTATGGAGCTCGTGAAGAATCCATTTATATCAATTATATTACTTTAGTTGTTAATTACATGGATGATAGTGATGATGCTTTAAAAGTAATAAGTAAGCTTAAATTCATTTCTGAGAACCAACAAATTTTAAATAAGGCCAAAAAACTTGAAGAGAAGATCTATGAAAAAGATAATAAATAGTAAGCTTTTAATTATTGTTTTAATTGTATTGTTTTTACCCCTTAGCCTTTGGTCTAAGCCGAAAGGTAAAGCTACAGGTAAAAAGTCTAGTAAAAAGAACACAGTTATCAATTTTGACGATGAATTGATCGTTGGTGAGAACCAAAAGCCAGAATTGTTTTACCTTCTGCAAAAAAAACAATATAATTATAAAAAGTTAATAAAGTTAAGAGAACATTTTTTACCCGAACTTAGAAACACCAGTGAAGACTACAGCCGAGATGGGAGAAGTGATTGAAGCAGCCTGTTTTTATAAGAATCTATTCTAATCAACAATTGCAGGAAATAAAACAATTTCCTGATGCTCAGATTATTATTGGAAGTGGCGATGATGCTCAACTTCAACTTGAAGGAGAGGGACTATCTTCACTTCATGCTATGATTGAGGAGCGCACTGATGGATATTATCTTACTGATTTAGGTTCTGAATCGGGAACTTTTGTTGAAGAACAAAAAATTGTTGAACATAAACTTGAAACGGGTAGTTCATTTAGTCTTGGTTCATATACAATTGAGTTTTTCATAGGGGTACCTAAGCCCTCAAAGTTACAATCAAAACCACCTCTATTAAAACACTTAGACAAGGCGAAGCCAGCAACGCCATCTTTACCTACGAATAAAGAAATTAAGGTAGCTAGCCCGATTAAAGAAAAATCTTCAGAAAAAAAAACAACTGGTGTTGAGACCCCTGTTCTTCCTAAAACTACTACTGGGAGTGCACCAAAAAAGAATACAATTGAGAACAAAGACTCGGGCACTACTAAAAAAGTGAATACTAAGGTACCACCCGCTGTTCAGGAAAAAAACACACCCATCAAGGGGTCTAAAAATGAAAAATTTGATCCCAATAAATTCTCTAAAAGAACATTTGCTCCAGCTAGTGAAATTAAAGACTTATCTAATGTCATTAGCCCAGCTACTGGATCTCGGGTACAGGTCGTTGTTGCCTGGAAAGAAAGAGTATTAAGTACTTATTACTACAATCATGGCCAATCCGTGAGCATTGGCTCTTCACCAGCCAACGATATAGTTGTACCATTGGTTGGCTTTTCAAAAACCTCATTTAAACTTTTTAGTTTTGAACAGTCATTGAAGGTATACCTAAGCCCTGAGATGAAGGGGGAATATACACAGCATGGTCATAATCTTAGTTTATCTGAGCTGATGATGAGTAATGCATTTCCCAAAAAAGGAGAGCTTTTTGAGGTTGAGTTAGCTCAGAACGAAATGTTAAAAATTGGTTTTGCTAGTGATGAAATGCATATTTATATAAAGTATGCCGAAGAGTCTACAAAGCCTATTGTTGGACCATTTCTTGATTTAAGCTTTTCAGAATTTACGAGTATTATTTTTGCAATTCTGACTGTTGCTATATTTGGGCTCTATATGCTGATTTACTCGCCTGATATAGAGGAAGAGCTGAAGCAAGATCAACCTATTCGTCGGGCCGTAGTTACATTCAGGCCGCCTAAGGTTAAGCCCCCTACTCCACCAAAAAAAGAAGCTGTAGTTGGTCGAGTAGCTGTAAGGAAGCCCAAACCTAAGAAGACTAAGTTACGGGCGACCTCCGTAAAAAATATTAAAAAGAAATCTGGAAAATCAGCTAAGGTTGCCAGTTCAAAGCCAAAGAAACGTAGACGCAGAAGGGGATCAGCCCGTAAGGGTGGAGCTGTTAAGACAGGTAAAAGTGGATCAACAGCAAAAACTAAAACGCGTAATTTAAAAAAGTTTGGAATGTTTGGAGCTTTTGGTGGCAAAGGCGCAAATACGAAGTTAGATAAAGTTTTTGATGGTGCTGGTGGTATTAGTGGATTAAGTGGTACGAACACTGGTTTTAGTGGGCAGAAAAGCCAGAGAAAAGGTTCAAATTTAGGTTCACGACTCAAAGCTACAGGAGTATCTGGGAAAACATCATCAACGGTAGCTATTGGCGACGTTGGCACTAAAGGGAAGGGAACAGGGATTTCTGGAACTGGTACAGGGGGTTTTGGTAGTCATCAAAAAGTAAATGTAAAATTAGCGGGTAATGAAGCTGAGTTTATAGGGACTATTGACCGTGAAGCTATTCGTCGTGTTTTAAATGCCGAAAAAAGAGCTTTTGCTCATTGTTATAATGTGGAATTAAAGAAAAATTCTAATGTATATGGAAAGCTCAAACTTCAATGGACTATTATTGAAGGGGGAGAGGTTGAAAAAGTAAAAGTAGTATCTAACACAACTGGTAGTAAAAAAATTGCTAGATGTATGATGAATAAATTGGAAAATTTAAGGTTTCCGGAGCCACCGCCTGATCAGCAGGCAACAGTGGTTTACCCTTGGGTATTTTCGACACAATAATAAGGAGGAGTGGTTGTGGAAGAGGTAATAGCAGGACAGGTTGTAGAGCATTGCAAGCAGTATGATAATTTTATTGGAAGATCCTTTTGTGAAGGTGGACCAATAATGTATGTGATTGCTGTTGTGGGTGTATTAACCACATTTTTAATTATTGAAAGGCTGTGGACATTACATCGTCTCTCCATAGATAAGTCACATTTGAATGAAAATTTATTTTCCATGCTATTGCGTGGTGATGTAAAGCAAAGCATAGCATTTTGTGAATCCAAATCCACGCCGTTAACAAATACACTTAAGGCGGGACTTATTCAGGTGTTAAATAAAAGACCTGATGAAGAGGTTCAGGTTGCTATGGATGCTTCTGTACTCAGAGAAACGCCAAGGTTAGAGGGCTGGACACAGTTTTTAGCGGTATTTGGAAACGTAGCCGTTTTAATTGGGTTACTTGGAACAATTAGTGGAATGATTGGATCCTTTGGTGGGGTTGCTGATGCAGATGCAGCCACAAAAGCTGCAAAGCTCGCAAGTGGTATTTCAGAAGCCTTAAACTGTACAGCTTTTGGCCTATTTGTAGCGATTATTGCAATTGTTGCATATGGATTTTTTCAAGTAAGGATTGGTCGAATTATTAATGACATGCTTGAAAGCAGTATGAACTTAATGAATTTAGTTACGGCTAATAGAGATAAAATGAAGATTTAGTAACGATAAAGAGAGAGTTATGCAGGTATCAGATAGTCATAGTAGAGAAGTTGCGGTAGAGCCAAATATTGTTCCATTCATTGATTTAATGAGTGTGTTAATTATATTTCTACTGATCACTGCGGTTTGGTCACAGGTTTCCATGATTCAAATTGGTAGCTCTATCTATGGTAAAAAATCAGATGATAAGGTAGTTCAGGCTCCTCCTAGAGCTGAGGTCCCTTTTCGCTTAGATGTGCAACCTAGTGGCTTTCAGATTGTTTTTTCTAAACAAGTAATTAAGGTTCCTAAAGTGAGTGGTGAGTATAACGTAGCAGCGCTTCTTGTAGAGTTAAAAAGTGTAAAACAAAAATATCCTGACAAGCAAGATGCAGTGATTACGGTTGTAGATTCGTTACCTTATGGCTCTTTGATAAAGGGAATGGATGGTTTGCTTCAGGCAGGTTTTCCACAAATATCCGTAGCAACTTCGGGGGTCAATGAATAATGGCAATTTACGTACCTGGGAAAAGAAATAGACATAATAAAGCACTGAATAAAAAACGTTCTGTTGTTGCAACGCTATCGTTGACGGCCATGGTGGATATGTTTACGGTGCTAGTGGTTTTTTTATTACAAAACTATGCGGTCACTGGAGAGGTTTTAGAGATTCCAAATGGAGTAGTTTTGCCTCAAGCCTCTGCTGTAAAAGAAATTAAACCATCGAATGTAATTGTAGTTTCAAGAGATCGAATTACTTTAAACAATGCTGATATAGATTCTTATTTAAATATTCGAGAACAAAAAGATTGGATGATCTATAAGTTAAGATCTCAGGTAGAAAAGCTAATTGCTAAAGGAAAGAGAGAGAAAAACACTCTTGTTGGTAAAATAAAAACCAAAGTTGAAGAGAAAAATAAAAAGAAAGATTCTGTAGAAAAGTTTCTAAAAATTACCATTCAGGCAGATGAAGAGGTGGACTTTCTAACAGTTAAAAAAATCATGTATACTATCACCGAGGCCGGCATTGTGGAAATAAACTTTGCTGTTGTGAAGCGACCAAAGCCAGATGAAGTTTAATTTTTAAACTAAGAAATGATTTGTATAAGTTGCGACTAAGCTGCCATTTTTGATTCTTTTACTGAGTTTTTAATATATTCAATAATACTAGATTTTGCTTCAGCGCTGATGCCGTCGTATTGCAAACCCGCATAATGATTATCACCAATATATTTTACTTTGGCTTTGATTCTAAATTTTTTGTTTAACTGTGAACTATCAATATCAAGTAATATTTCTTGTCCCGTTGTTAGGCTTTTAATACCACGAATGCCCATTCCGCCTTCGCTTATTGAGCAAAGGTCTCCAACTATTTTATTGTCGTTGACACTTAATGTGGCTGTTCCAGAAATTGGAATACGTGGGTGCTTTCGTACATCAATACTTAAATCCATTACGATGTCATGGAAATCAAATAAGGAAGCCCACTCATCCATTCCTTTTGTCCAAATTAAAATATTTAGATTCTGTGTATTCATAAGTGAGAGTTTTTTAATCAATTCGGCTCGTGTAAATGGTCCAAAACTTTCATCATTAAACGCATAATGCCATGTGTTTTGATTGATAGAAGCCTGTTCTGAACCAATGTTGCTGAGAGCTGATGTCCAATCTACAATATTGAACCACTCTTGTTGTGGACGTCCCCATATGAGAGCATCTGAGGGAATGAACCCTTCATCTATTTGTGCCAGCACTTGCTCTGAACTTAGAGGGCCAGAAACTAAATTATTGTCTAAAACAAACCACTTAATCATATTTAGGCTATCGGCTCTTATTAAGGAAAACTATAACTATATGCTGCTTTTTACTTGGCTTTAGTCGCTAGACTTTAGTTCTGTTAAGCTGACTGTGTAGAGGGTTGTTTAATCTTGTTTGGGTTTTGGGCAATTTCTGGAGCTTCACTCTTAAATGCGAGATGCTATAAAATTTTCTAGACACTCTGGATAGAGGTGGTAAAGATGAAGTGCGTATGAAAAAAATTATTCCCATATTTTTAGGCCTTTTATTTGTGTTTTTAATTGTAGAGATACTATTATTATCTCCTAGTGATTTAGACCTGGTTGTGGATAAGAAAGATGGACAAGGGCTTATGAGCAATAACGCTAGCGCGGACCAGATCATGCGTGGTGTACACCTTATGGAAGCTAGTGAGGGCCATCGAGAGTGGGAGTTGTGGTCTGATACAGCAATTAGCTTTAAATCTGCAAATCGCTGGGAGTTAGAAAAAGTGAAGGTTATCTTTTTTTCTGATAAAGGTGACTTTACTGTAACTGGAAAAAAGGGGTTCATAAATACTGATACAAAAGATTTGGAAGTTCATGGGGATGTAGAGGTTCATTCGAAGAATGGTTACGTATTTTATACTCAAAAAACAAATTACATCTCTAAACAGAAGAAGCTTATCAGTCCAACATCTGTTAAAATGTTTGGGCCAAAGGATGAGCGTGGATTTAGAATGAACCTTGTTGGGGATGGCCTTGAGTCCTTGGTGAAAACATCATTTATTGAAATTTTAGGTAATGTTAAGGCTGTTAAGACAGTGAATAAAGACAAAACTATTAATATTAAGTCAAAAAGAGCTCAGCTGAGTGGAGCATCTGACTTTGTCCAATTTATTGAAGATGTGATTATGGATATGAATGATTTAAGAATTTCTGGGAATAACGCAAAATTTAACTACTCTGATGATAAAAAACTTGTTGAATCCATCTTTATGAAAGGCAACATTCGCGCTAGTGATAAAGACAAATGGGCCACTGCAGAAACTGCAACTGCATACTTGGAGGAAGATCGTTTCACCTTTAAAGGTGACCCACGACTAGTACAGGGAGCTGATGAACTTCGTGGTGAGGAAATTATTTACCTAAAAGGTGGCGAAGAGGTCCAGGTTAAGGGCGCAAATATGAAGCTCAACAACGAAAAGTCTTCTGAAGAATAATTTAATAGGAAAAAAATCAAAAATTCGCTAGAATAGGCTATATGAGCCAGTTAGAAATTAAAGGAATATCCAAAACATACAAGCAGCGCCAAGTTGTTCGCAGTATTTCCTTCTCTGTTTCCTCCGGTCAGGTGGTTGGGCTTTTGGGTCCTAATGGGGCGGGGAAAACCACAAGTTTTTATATGGTCGTGGGACTGGTTACGCCAGATCAAGGCCAAGTTTCTGTGGATGAACAAGAAATAGGCCAGATGCCTATGTATGAAAGATCGAGATACGGCTTAAGTTACTTACCTCAGGAAGCCAGTATTTTTAGAAAGCTGACCGTGGAGGAGAACATACTTGTTGCTCTGGAGGCAGCTGGACTCACAGGAAACGAAAAAACATCTAGGCTAAATAAGCTACTATCCGATTTTTCCATAGAACATATTAAAGAAAATTACGGTTACTCCTTGTCTGGGGGGGAAAGACGTAGGGTGGAAATTGCTCGTTCCCTAGGAAGGGAGCCTCGGTTTTTACTTTTAGATGAGCCTTTTGCTGGTATTGACCCCATTGCTGTTGGTGAGATCCAAGGAATTATTACTAAACTACGAGAAAAAAATATTGGGATACTCATAACTGACCATAATGTGAGGGAAACCTTAGGGATTTGTGACTATGCTTATATTTTAAAAGAAGGTAAGATTGAGGTGGAGGGCACGTCGGATGAAATTGCGGCTTCACCAACGGCCAGAAAGTTTTACCTTGGCGAGAATTTTACTTTATAGAATTTTGCAACAAACTCCGATAGGTAGTTACTGTGCATGAATATGAGACACGGCTTAGTCATTAGGTTTGTGTCACGAAGGGAAGTTGAATGGCAATTCATTTAAAAACATCTATGAAGTTATCTCAGTCATTGAGAATAACTCCCCAGTTACAGCAAGCCATTAAGTTATTACAGCTTTCAAGAATGGAATTAGAAACCGAAGTGCGAAAGGAGTTAGTTGAAAACCCTGTATTAGAAGAAGTTCAAGATTCTATTGAGGCTTCTGAATCTAAAAGTGAGAGTGCTGAAAATGCTAGTGAAACACAAGGAGTGGATACTCCAGAAGCTGTACCCGAACAAAATATGCAGGACCCAACTAAACAAGATGAGTTTGAGTGGGAAAGTTATTTAGACAATAAGTACAAGCCACCATCTGGGGCATTAGGTGGCGGCGATGATGAGATTATAAACTATGAAAATATGATATCTGTGGAGAAAAACTTATTTGATCACTTAATGTGGCAAATGGGTTTGTCTGGGTTTAATGATGAGGAGCAGTTAGCTGCTTCAATAATCATTAGTTATATTGAAGATGATGGGTACATAAAAGCACCACTAGAGGAAATTGCAAAAACGGAAGACATTGACGTGAAGGAATTAGAGGAAATTTTACCATTCATTCACGAAATGGACCCTCCAGGGGTAGGCTGCAGAAATCTGCAGGAGTGTTTGTTAATTCAAGCCAAGCATCTTGAAGAAGATACTCATGATATGGTTCATATAATTGCTAACCATATTAAAGAATTGGAAAGAAAAAATTATAGAGCAATAGCCAAGGCCATGGACATTGATCTGGAAGATGTGATTGATATTTGTAAAATAATTTACTCTATGGACCCTAAGCCGGGAAGAGTTTTTGCCTCTTCAGACACACAGTTTGTTACTCCGGATGTACATGTATATAAAGTGAATGATGAGTATATGATTTCTCTTAATGAAGAAGGCTTACCTCGCTTAAGAGTATCGAACCTTTATAGAAATATTTTAACGACAAAAGGCAGTGATAAATCAGCGGGTAATGTCTCAGAGGGAGATAAACAAACTCGTGACTATATTCAGGACAAATTAAAGTCTGCCGTTTGGTTAATAAAATCTATTCACCAAAGACAAAGAACCATTTATAAAGTGGCAGAAAGTATCGTTAAGCACCAACATGATTTTTTTGAAAAGGGTTCTGCCTTTATTAAACCTATGATTTTAAGAGATGTGGCCAACGATATTGGCATGCATGAATCCACGGTATCTCGTGTGACAACCAGTAAGTATATGCACACCCCACAGGGCATCTATGAGTTGAAGTACTTTTTTAACTCAGGGATCAGTCGCACAGATGGAGATAGTTTAGCCTCAGAGTCGGTTAAATTAAAAATTAAAGCCTTGGTTTCAGATGAGGATCCAAAGAAGCCTTTGTCCGATCAAAAAATCGTGGACCATTTAAAAAAAGAGGGAATCAATATAGCTCGCAGGACTGTAGCTAAATATCGTGATGTTTTAAAGATATTACCCTCTTCAAAACGTAAGAAGATGTTCTAGTTCTTATATTGTTGAAAATTCAGAGATTAGTTTGTCGGACAAAAATTCCCACCCTGGTGTGAAGTGGTCGAACACGGGTGTTTTATTTTGAGATAGCATAGTATTTTTCTGGACAGCTTTATTAAATAGTCTAAAATTAAGAAATACGTAAGAAAAGCTCCACAAAGGCCTAGGTTCTGCCGAAAGGTTTATATGGTTTATTTATCTAGAAAATCATATAGAGCCATCAGGCTCAATAAAAACACTAAAATTAAGGAGAACTTATGAAGTTGGATTGCCAATTCAAGAGTTTGGATCATTCACAGGCTCTGGTTGAATACGCGGAAGACCGAATGGCTAAGCTGTCAAAATATGAGCTGAAGGCTATGAGTATGCAGATTATATTTAGCGCGCAGCGCCACAAAAAGTTTGTGGAGGTGACCATTACAGGTGGAACTAAAAAGTTTCAAGCAAAGGCATTTACAGAAGATTTTTATGATTCTGTAGATAAAGTTTTGCATAAATTGACCATTCAAATGGCAAAAAGTAAATCTCGAGTACAAAAACACAAAAAGTTTCATCGTTCCAAAGAGGGGAAGCTTCTCCAGTTACGGCCAGATATGGAGTTTGATGAGGGTTTTTATGTAAGAAAAGCAGGGTAGTAATTCCTCGTTGTGTTTAATATCTATTTTTGATAGAAATGACCCCTAATCTACAACTATTAGGGGTTTTTTATGAAAGATTATTTCTTTACCAGTGAGTCTGTGTCCGAAGGTCATCCAGATAAAATGGCAGATCAAATTAGTGATTCTGTTTTAGATGCGCTTTTGAAAGAAGATCCAAAGAGTCGTGTGGCTTGTGAAACAATGATTTCCACAGGGTTTGTGACTCTTGCCGGTGAAATTACCACAAATGCAAAAGTGGATATGCCTGAAATTGTGAGAAAGACCATAAAAGATATTGGTTATGACGATTCTAATAAAGGTTTTGACTATAAAACTTGTGCTGTATTTTCCTCATTAGACAGACAAAGTCCTGATATTGCAATGGGTGTAAATGATGACCAACACGAGCAAGGCGCTGGTGATCAAGGTTTAATGTTTGGCTATGCTTGCGATGAAACTGACGTTCAGATGCCTTTATCTATTCATTTATCTCATCAGTTAGTTAAAGAATTGGCAGTGCTAAGAAAAACCGGAACAGGAACATTCTTAAGACCTGATAGCAAATCTCAAGTAACTATTGAATACAAAGATGGCAAAGCCAGTCGTATAGATTCTGTAGTTATATCTACTCAACATTCTGACGATGTGAGTTTAGATCAAGTTCAAGAATATGTAAGAGAAGAGCTTATCAAGAAAGTTGTGCCTAATCAGTGGTTGGACGATAAGACTAAATATTATATTAACCCAACTGGCCGTTTTGTTATTGGTGGTCCAATGGGTGATTGTGGTTTAACTGGGCGAAAAATAATTGTTGATACTTATGGTGGTCACGGAGCTCACGGTGGGGGCGCCTTCTCAGGTAAAGACCCTTCAAAAGTAGATAGATCAGCGGCTTATGCATCAAGACATGTGGCTAAAAATATTGTTGCCGCAGGTTTAGCTGAAAAATGTTTAGTTCAGGTGGCTTATGCAATTGGTGTTGCTGATCCAATGAGTTTAATGATTCAAGATTATGGAACAGCAAAGGTTTCTCCGGAAACATTGGTAAAGGCTGTGAAAGAAATATGGAGCTTAAAGCCTGCTGATATTGTTACTCAGTTTGATTTGTTAAAACCAAGATATCGTCAAACAGCTGCATATGGACATTTTGGAAGAACAGAACCCGATTTCACTTGGGAGAAAACTGATAAAGTTGAAGCTCTAAGAGATATGGTTAAAACTTTAGGTTAGTTAGGCATTATTACTAATATATGAATCCAAAAAACATCCGTAATTTTTCTATTATCGCCCATATTGATCATGGGAAGTCTACTATTGCGGATAGTTTGCTAAAATATACAAATACACTTTCGGACAGAGAGTCTAAGGAGCAATTTTTAGACAACATGGATATTGAACGTGAACGCGGTATTACAATTAAAGCGCAAACTGTTCGCCTAACTTATAAAGCCGATGATGGTGAAACATACCAAATTAATTTAATTGATACTCCTGGGCATGTGGATTTTAACTACGAGGTATCAAGGTCTTTGGCGGCCTGTGAAGGAGCAATTCTGGTGGTGGATGCCGCCCAGGGTGTTGAGGCGCAGACGCTTGCAAATGTTTATTTAGCTTTAGATCATAATTTAGAAATTATTTGTGTACTCAATAAAATTGATTTACCTGCAGCTGATGTTGAAGGGGTTAAGCAGCAAATTGAAGATGGTATTGGGCTAGATACATCTAATGCCATCGAAGCTTCAGCTAAAGAAAACATTGGTATTAAAGAAATTTTAGAATCTATTGTTAAAAATTTCCCTCCTCCTCAAGTGGTGGAAAACCTTCCTCTCCGAGGCTTGATTTTTGATTCCTGGTTTGACCCTTATCAAGGTGTTGTGATTTTAATTCGCCTAGTTGATGGTGAGGTTAAAAGAGGGGACAAAATCAAATTTATGGACTCTGGGCAGGGGCATGATGTGCTAAAGTTGGGCGCCTTTACTCCATTTGCTGAAGAACAAGAGTGTTTGCACGTAGGTGAGGTGGGTTACTTAGTTTGTGGGCTTAAAGATATTCGAGATGTTCGAGTTGGAGACACGGTGACCTCTTGGCAAAAATCTGCTACAGAGCCTTTGGCGGGCTTTAAAAAAGTGAAGCCCATGGTCTTCTCAGGAATATTTCCTATTGATGCTGGAGATTATGAAGCACTGAAAGAAGCCTTAGGTAAACTTTCATTAAATGATTCTAGCTTAACTTGGGAAGTAGAGAGTTCGGCTGCGCTTGGTTTTGGTGTTCGTTGCGGATTTTTAGGCCTGCTACATATGGAAATTATTCAAGAACGCTTAGAAAGAGAGTTTCGTTTAAACTTAATAACAACAGCACCTTCAGTAGTGTACAGGGTCATTACCAATAAAGGAGAAGAGTTGGAAATTGATAATCCATCAGCCCTCCCTGACCCCACATTGATTGAGTCATTTAAAGAGCCATATGTAAGACTAATGCTACATACCCCTTCTGAGTTTATCGGAGGTTTATTAAAACTTTGTGAAGACCGTCGTGGTGTACAAATAAAAATGGAATATGTTTCTGATAAAAAAGTGATTATTGAATATAAATTACCATTAAATGAAATGGTAATGGATTTTTATGATAAATTAAAATCTATTTCAAAAGGCTATGCCTCTATGGAATACGAAATGATGGACTACGAAGATGCTGACCTTGTTAAATTAGACATGTTAATCAACAGTGAACCTGTTGACGCCCTGTCCATAGTGGTTCACAGGTCTAAGGCACAACATCGAGGCCGACAATTGACTAAAAAATTAAAAGAAGTCATTCACCGCCAGCAGTTTAAAATTGCTATTCAAGCAAGCATTGGCTCAAATGTTTTAGCTAGAGAGACTTTAGGCGCCTTAAGAAAAGACGTGACGGCTAAATGTTATGGTGGTGACATTACAAGGAAGAGAAAGCTACTTGAAAAGCAAAAAGAGGGTAAAAAGCGCATGAAGCAGATTGGCTCTGTGGAAGTTCCTCAAGAGGCTTTTTTAGCTATTCTAAAAGTAGATGACTAAGCATTGGAGAAATTATGAAGTTGTTTGATAAGCATTTTTGGAAAGAAGGGCCAGGGTCCTTTGCCATTGCTATTTTAATTGCTTTAACTATTCGTTGGGCTGTGCTGGAGGCATATGTCATTCCTTCTGGGAGTATGCTGCCATCACTGTTAATTAATGATCATATTTTTGTAAATAAATTTGTATATGGCTTAAGATACCCCTTTACTGAAGAGTGGATTTTTAGGGCAAACAACCCAGTAAAAGGAGAAGTGATTGTTTTTAAGTATCCAGAAAACATTGATATTTTCTATATTAAACGGGTTGTAGGAACGGCTGGTGACAGAATTTTTTATGAAAATGGCAATTTATACGTTAACGGTGAGATTATAGAAAAGAAAGTTCCAAACGAGCTAAAATCTGAATTTGACTGGCTTACGGATGATGTGCTTCGTGGTGAAGGCCCCAATGCTAGAGACAATTACACTCATTGGGAGGAGAAGCTGGGGAGTCGGAATTACTCGACTCTGCTTAGAAAAGGTGAGCGATTAAATAACTCCTTCGGACCTATTGTTGTTCCAAAAGATAGTTATTTTGTTATGGGTGATAACAGGGATAATTCAAAAGACTCTAGGTTTTGGGATCCTGACAAAATGTTTGTTCCCCATTCGTATTTAGTAGGAAGAGCTGCGTTTATTTGGTTAAGTTGTGATAAAAAAATTCCATCTGTAAACTTCCTTTGTAATCCATTGACCATACGCTGGAAGCGGTTTTTTCATTCTGTACATGATTAATGAAAGAACTTCTTAAATCATTACTGTCTTTATTTTTTGTTATAACACTTTTCTTAAGTGTGCGATGGCTTTTGGTGGAGCCCTATGTCATTCCCTCTGGGAGTATGATCCCTACGCTGCTGATTAATGATTATATTACTGTAAATAAATTAGCTTTTGGAGTGCGTTGGCCATTTACCCAAAATTGGATTGTTAAATTTGGTCCGCCTCAGAGAGGGGAAGTGGTTGTTTTTAAACCTGTGGATATGGATATTAGTTACATTAAAAGGGTTGTGGCTATTGAGGGGGATACGGTTGTCATAGAACCCAATGGACAAGTTACTATCAATGGAAAAGCATTACCTTTAACTGAGGTTTCTGAAGAAAGAGCCAGGAACTATTATAGGCTAAGCGGAGATGACCTTGGTATTTCCTTGAACGAAATTGATATTTCTGAAGAGAGAAATTTTGATAAAACAACTGAGCGTAGAATAATTTTAAGAAAAAACAGAGAGCGGGAGGATTTTTCTACGAAGGTTCCAAAGGGGCATATTTTTCTGATGGGTGATAACCGAGATAATTCTCATGATAGTAGGTATTGGGGTTCCTTACCTGTAGAGCAACTTATTGGCCGCGCAGGGAATGTTTGGTTAAGTTGTGTTAAACTATCACCTGAGTCTTCAGGATTTTGTGATCCCTTCACAATTCGATGGTCACGGTCTTTTCTAGAAATTCGTTAGTTGTGATGCATGCATTAATTCTAAGGAACAATGTCTTTTATGGATATTAAGTCATGTCTTGCAATGAGGGCTATAAGTTTACTATTTCCTATTAATTCCTTGCTCGAGTTTTGAAAAAGGCTCAAAATATGAGTATGTTATTTGGGAAAATTAAAAAACAAACTCGAGACATTTCTGATAATTTTACAAAAATACTGCGTGAATACTCAGAAAGTCTTTTATTAGCCATAGTGCTGGCTTTCGTCATAAGAAGCTTTATGCTTACGGCCTATAGGGTACCTACGGACGCCATGTTTCCAAGTATTTACTCCGGGGACTTTATTTTCTCTAATCGCCTGGCTTATGGGCTCAAGCTGCCATTTCTTGATGGTGTTTTTTTTTCTAAGATGCCAAAAGTTGGTGATGTGGTTGTGTTTCGATGCCCAAAGGATAAGGACGTGAGTTGCATTAAGCGGGTGGTGGCAGTTTCAGGTGATCAACTCTCTATTGATGGTGGCATATTGAAGGTTAATGGTGTGGAATCTAATTACTTTAGAGTAGAATCTGAGGAATTACAGCCCAGCTCCTTTTTTCAAGGTCAGCTTTATTCAGAAAAACATCAGTCGAGGGTTACTCAGGTGGCTTATGAGGCCGGGAAAGAGAAAAAGAGCCTAGCTACAATGGTTATTCCCAGAGAGAGCTTTTTTGTCATTGGTGACAATCGAACCTTGAGTGAAGACTCTAGAGACTGGGGGGCTATTCATCAAGATGACCTCCAGGGCAGAGCTTTTCTCGTTTGGTTGTCATTAGCCAATATCTTTGATGACAGTGTGTCATCAAACGTTCGTTGGTCTCGTGTTTTTAAGTCTATTTTTTAGTATCTCAAATCAAACTTTTGGAACAACTAGGTGGAGCTTCTTAAACTTTGCACTCTTGAGTTTAGGACCCACTCTTAAGCCCATGGGTTAATGAGTTTAAGGTGCGTAAAAGTAAACTTTACAATAACATAATGTTTCAGCTTTGATACTGTATAGAAATATTGAATTTTACGCTACTTTTTGCTAGAGTTCCCCTTAATGTCAAAAGCCTTAAGTCAGTTTTTTTGTACCTCACAGTACTCTACCGAAGAGATTGAAAATTTATTTCAAAGGACAGAAAAATTCAAACAGCAATTCAATCAATCTGGATTGATAGAAGCGACAAATACTCGTGGAAAAATAGTGGTTTTAGCTTTCTTTGAGCCCAGTACTCGTACTCGTTTAAGTTTTGAAACAGCTGCTCATCGTTTAGGAATGAAGCCAATACAATTTTCAGATGCTGGATCTTCTAGTATTTCCAAAGGTGAGGACTTTTTCACATCATTAAAAAATATTGCTCAGCTTAAGCCCGATTTAATTATACAACGCTGGAAAACCCCAAGTGACTTATGGGAGCGGACTGTTGAATTATCTATTCCTATGATTAATGCTGGTTACTCTTGCGAATCACATCCCACACAGGCCCTATTAGACATATTTACAATGCAGGAAAACTTAGGTCCACTAAAGGGGAGGAAGTTTTTTATTTATGGTGATATTCAGCACTCTAGAGTGGCTCAATCCAACATTGAACTTCTGCTAAGAATGGGTGTAGAAGTTGGTTTTAGTTGTCCAGATGAGTTTTTGCCAAAACAAGACTTGTGGCAAAGAGCTGAAAGATTTGAAAAATTATCAGAGGGTATTGGCTGGTGTGATATAGTCATGGGGTTGAGAGTTCAACTGGAACGTCATAAAAATGAATTTCAAAAAGATGAATATCTAGCAAAGTATCAGTTTAATAAAAACCATCTAAGTGTATTGAGTAGTAATGCAATAATAATGCACCCAGGGCCTTTTAACCTTGGGGTAGAATTAACTTCAGAAGTTTTAAACGACTCAAGAGTAAAAATTTATGACCAAGTGGAAAATGGTGTGTATTTACGAGCTGCACTAATGGAGGCGGTAATATCATGAACGGATATATTGTTTTAGAAACAGGAGAATGTTTCCCTGGAAAATGGCAGGGAGGAGAACCCGCCGCCGGTGAAGTTGTTTTTAACACTTCTCACAGTGGTTATGAGGAAATTGCAACTGACCCTTCTTATTTTTCACAGATTATGGTGTTTACCTCTGCCATGCAGGGTAATTACGGAGCTGATAGTGCTGTTTGGGAATCTGATAGTATTCATCTTCAAGGTGTTGTTTGTTTAGAAATGCAAAAATCCATAAGAGATAGATCTTGGCTGGATAAGTTAGAGGAGTTTTCTGTCCCTGTAATTTCAGAAGTAGATACTCGTAAACTTGTGTTACATTTAAGGGACCACGGTACAGTGTGGGGAGCTATGGTACAGGCTGATTCTGAAGAAAAAGCAATGGTTTTGGCAAATGCACTCATTGAAACAAAAAAAAATAAAGATGCCGATTGGGTTTACCAAGTAAGTACTAAAGAAGCTTTTGAGGTTGAGGGTGAGAAACCTTTGGGACCTAAAGTTGCGATTTTGGATTTTGGTTCCAAGCAAAATATAATTAGAGAATTGAAAACAAGATGTTCAAAAATCAAAGTATTTAACTCTAGAACTTCTGCGGAGGAAATTCGAGCATGGTCACCAGATGGCATTATGCTAACTAATGGTCCAGGTGACCCCAGCGAAGTAAAAGTAACTGTGAGCACAGTGTCAGAACTATTAGGACAAAAGTTTATTTTTGGAATATGTATGGGTCACCAGATTTTGTGTCGAGCGCTCGGAGGATCCACTTATAGGCTAAAATTTGGCCACAGAGGGAGTAACCACCCAGTGAAAGATGAAATTTTAAATAAAATCTACATGACTAGCCAAAATCATGGTTATGCTGTGAAGCATGATTCATTGCCATCAGCAGTAAAGGTTTCACATACTAATCTAAACGATAATACAGTATCTGGTATTTCGTGCCCCTCAAAAAATTGTTTGAGTGTGCAATTTCACCCAGAAAGTCATCCGGGACCAAGAGAATCGGATGTTATTTTTGATTATTTTATAGAGCAACTATCATGAAATATAATGAGATTACAGATCAGGTGATGAGTTACTTTTCCAAGGAAGAGTTTCAGTCGGATATTGCTACAGCTAAGAAAAGTTTTTTTGAAGTGGCGGGGATTATGGATGAATCTCAACCTGATTTTGAAATTAAGATGAATCAGTTTGTGGATTGGTTCCTGTATACAAGACCACTTATTGATCATGCAATTCGTCCAATTGAGTATGTCGTTAATAACTCGGACTATACATTTGATAGTAATGAGAAAATTTTTTATCAAAATCTTTTAGCTATTCGACATAGTCTCTTTGAGTTCAGAAAGTTGTCTAAAAGTGACTTGTATATTAAAGATGTGTTTTCGGGATACAAATTAATTATTAAAGATTCCCCAGTTACAGAGGGTTTTAATAAGGGAGAGGTCTTTGAAGCTCGCTTAATACCTCACGAAGACAGTTTTATTTTTTCTTCAGCCTTCTGCTTTCACCCACCAGATGCAACTAAGTATATTTTAAATGAGGTTAAGCTAATTAACAAAATGAAAAATGATAGCGATGAGGAACGTCGAAGGAAGCAAGATGAACTTATGCTTAAGCTATTTCAAATGAAAAATAAATATGATCATTATCGCCATGTAGCTTTAGAAAGAATCTATTGCTAATAGAGTATGTTTATCAAGGAAGATCACTTTTAATCTGTGAGAATAAGGTAAAGGTAGATTCATGAGAGACAAAAGTATAAAAAAAGTTGTGATCCTCGGTAGTGGCCCAATTGTCATTGGCCAAGCCTGTGAATTTGATTACTCGGGAACACAGGCTTGCAAAGCTTTAATGGCTGAAGGTTTAGAAGTCATACTAATAAATTCAAATCCAGCTACTATTATGACCGACCCTGATAATGCAACTCGAGTTTATATTGAGCCATTAAAGGTTCCATTTGTTGAAAAAGTTTTAGAAAAAGAAAAACCAGATGCTATTATCCCTACCCTTGGGGGACAGACAGCTTTAAATTTAGCATTAGATCTTGAAGAAAAGCAGATTTTGAAAAAACTTGGAATTCGTTTATTGGGTGCAGATAGTCAGGTGATTAAAGCTGCTGAAGATAGAGATTTATTTAGGAAAATTCTTGACAGTATTGGGGCAAAGTACCCAACAAGCGAAATGATTACTACTTTTAAAGATGGAATGGAATATTCCGAGGTACTTGGTTTTCCTATTATATTAAGACCAAACTATACTCTTGGTGGTGGAGGAGGTGGGATAGCCTACTCTCAAGAGGAGTATAAGGTGATGCTTGCGCATGCGTTACATGAAAGTCCTACCTCAGAGGTTTTGGTTGAGGAAAGTATTCTGGGCTGGAAAGAGTTCGAGCTGGAGGTTATGCGAGATAAAGATGGAACTTTTGTTGTCATTTGCTCTATAGAAAATCTTGACCCATGTGGGGTGCACACTGGTGACAGTATTACTGTAGCTCCACAGCAAACTTTAACTGACCGACAATATCAGGAAATGCGTATTGAGGCTAAAAAAATTATTGAATGTGTAGGAGTTGAGACGGGCGGAGCTAACGTGCAATTTGCTGTGCACCCAGAAACTGGGGAACGCATTGTTATTGAAATGAACCCAAGGGTGAGCCGTTCATCAGCCCTTGCCAGTAAGGCCACAGGATTTCCCATCGCAAAGATAGCGGCTTTGTTAGCTGTTGGTTATACTCTTGATGAGATAAAAAATGATATTACAGGGGAAACCCCATCTTGTTTTGAGCCTGCTTTAGATTATGTAGTGACTAAAATTCCAAGATTTGCTTTTGAAAAATTTCCAGGAACCAAGGATGAGTTAAGTACTCAAATGAAAAGTGTTGGTGAAGTGATGTCCATGGGACGAACGTTTAAAGAATCCTTACAGAAGGCGATTTTGTCCTTAGAAAAAAATGATCAAGGCATTTTTGACATTAAACTTTTAGAAGAGAAACTTTCTTTCCCAAATTCAGAAAGAATATATCATTTGTTTCAAGCGTTTCGAGAGGGAATGAGTGTTGAGGATGTATTTTTTAAAACACAAATAACACCGTGGTTCTTAGAGCAAATCGAGCAAATAGTATTGTTTGAAAAAGTATTAACGGATGCTAAATCTTTGAATCCTGACCTTCTTCTATCGGCAAAGCGCTATGGTTTCTCGGATGCACGAATAGCCATGTTGTTGAATAAACCTACTAATGCAGTGAGTGAAGACAGGGCTAAGCATAATCTACATCCTTGTTATTTTAAAGTTGATACTTGTGCAGGGGAGTTTGCATCAAATACTCCCTATTTTTACTCTTCATATTGGAGTGAAGCGACCCCCTTTGTTATGAACGAAAAGCGTGTGGTAGTTTTAGGTAGTGGTCCCAACAGAATTGGACAGGGTATAGAGTTTGATTATAGTTGTGTAAGAGGCGTTAGGCAGTACAAGGCACTGGGTCACGAAGTTGTCATGATTAATTCGAACCCAGAAACTGTTTCTACAGATTACGATACTGCTGATATTTTATTTTTTGAGCCTCTTCACCCAGAACATGTTACTGAGGTGCTGCGAGTGACTCAGCCAAAAGGGGTAGTTGTTCAGTTAGGTGGACAAACTCCAATTATGCTGGCTCCTGAAATTGTAAAAAAGGGCTTTAATATTCTTGGATCTTCGGTAGAAGTAATGGATAAGGCTGAGGACAGAGGCCTATTTATTAAGATATGCGAAAGCCTTGATTTTTTAATTCCAAAATCAGCAATAGTTCCTTGTGTTGAAGACGCTCTTAAAGCTTCAACGGAAATTGGTTACCCCATTATGTGTCGCCCCAGCTATGTTTTGGGCGGTAGCAGAATGGAGATTGCAGAAAACCAACAAGAACTTGAAAATTATTTTAGTAAACATGCTGATTACATTTCAGAAAATGCACCTTGCCTGATGGATCAGTTTTTAGAAAGAGCCATTGAGGTTGATGTAGATTTAATTCGAGGAGAAGACTGGTCAGTGATTGGTGGAGTCATTGAGCACATTGAGGCAGCGGGTGTTCACAGTGGTGATAGTATGGGCGTATTGCCTCCACAGAGACTAAAATCAGAGACGTTAAATAAAATTGAAGTCCTGGCTAAACAGCTTGGTGACAAACTTAAAGTCATTGGTTTTTTAAATCTACAACTGGCCATTAAAAATGATGAAATTTATATGATTGAGGCCAACCCTAGAAGCTCACGTTCTGTCCCCTTTATTGCAAAAGCTGGAGGTGTACCTATTGTAGATTTAGGTATTCAAGCTATTGCTGGATTGAAGGCTGTTGATGTGAACCCAGAAAGCTATCGTTGGAAAGATATTAATTGTGTTTGTGTAAAAGGCGTTGTGTTTCCTTTTAAGAAGTTTAAAAAAGCAGATTCCATCTTGGGTCCAGAAATGAAATCCACTGGGGAGTCTATGGGGCGTGGCGAGGATTATTCTGAAGCTTTGCTTAAAGCTCTTTATTCCTCCAACTTTAATTTACCCACAGAAGGTGAAGTGTTTTTCTCATTAAGAGATAAGGATAAAAAAGAACTTTTGCCAGTGGCTCAGGAGTTATCTAAAATGGGCTATTCTTTGTCTGCAACAGGAGGCACAGCAGATTTTTTATATAATAATGGCTTAGATGTGGTGAAGGTAAAAAAAGTTACTGAAGGTCGACCACATTGTGTGGATAGAATTCGCTCTGGGAAGGTCAACTTTGTTGTAAATACAACCTCTGGCCGAGAGTCCATTGAAGCTAGTCTTGGAATTCGAAGAAGCTGCGTGGATTATTCAGTCCCTTGTATTACTGAGTCTGATGCAGCTATTCAGGTTATTGTAGCCTTAAAAAAACAACGTATTGGTGAAATTTCAGTTTCTGCTTTATAAATGAACCTTAGGAATTCACTTTGATTGAAGTAAATAAATTATGTAAGCGTTATGGCAACAATGGAAAATTAGTTGTGAACAATATTAGCTTTTCCTTAGGAGAAAGTGAAATTGTTAGTATAGTTGGACCCAGTGGCTGTGGAAAAACGACTACCTTAAAAATGATTAATCGATTGATTGAACCAACTTCGGGTTCAATCAATATCAATGCTCAGCATTTTACTGACACTAACCCCGTACTTTGGCGGCGTAAAATTGGCTACGTTATTCAGAAATCAGGATTGTTACCTCACTTAACTGTAGAAGATAATATAACCCTTATTTCAAAAGTAGATGGCGGTAATGGGAAAATGGTTAAAGAACGTGCTCGGGAGCTCATGGATATTGTAAATTTACCTTATGCTACTTTCGCTCGTCGTTACCCCATAGAGCTAAGTGGTGGTCAGCAACAAAGAGTGGGTATAGCTAGGTCATTAATGGCTAACCCTCCTTTAATAATAATGGATGAACCTTTTGGAGCCCTTGATCCAATAACTAAATCACATTTGCATGATGAATTCTTACACCTTAATGAATCCTTGGGAAAGACTATTTTGATTGTTACCCATGATCTTAGGGAAGCATTTAAATTATCTGACAGGGTAATTTTAATGAATAATGGGACTATTGAGCAAATAGGAAAGAAAAATGATTTTATTGAGAACCCTGCAAATTTATTTGTCACTGAATTTATGAAGGGACAATTAAGTGAGTAAGTATTTTTTAACTTTGTTATTTATTTTTTCTTTTTCTGATTATATTTATGCATCTAGGGGGCCACTAGTCATTGGTTCTAAAAAATTTACTGAGTCAGTGATTCTCGGAGAGTTGAGTGCTCTTGTGTTGGAGAAAAAATTTAACATTAAGGTAATTAGAAAATTTAATTTGGGCGGGACTCAGATTACTTTGGAGGCTCTTAAATCAGGCAGTATTCATTTATACCCAGAATATACAGGGACGGGTTATGTTATGGTGCTTAAGCAGGGTGGGCTCACTGATGCGGATGCAGTTTATGAAATAGTAAATAAAGAATTCCAAGAACGTTGGCAAATTGAATGGTCTAAGCCCATTGGTTTTAATAACACATATGCATTGGCAGTGAGAAAAAATGATTCAAGATTTATTGGAGTCGATACAATATCACAACTTCCTAATAACGGGAAAAATTTGTATGTAGCTAGTGGTCATGAATTTATGGAGCGTAATGATGGTTTTGATAATTTGGTAGATGCTTATTCATTAAAATTTTCTTCTTCAAAGACTTTAGCTATGGAAGCTGGTTTGATGTATCAAGCAGTTAGAGACAGCAAGGTAGATATTATTATTGCTTATTCTACTGATGGTAGGATCAAATCCTTTGACCTTAAGTTACTTAGTGATAATTTAAATTTTTTTCCTCCATACCATGCATCCTATTTGGCCAAACAAGTCACTTTAGAGAAATACCCAGAGTTAAGAAAGCTTTACAAGTTATTTTCAGGTTTGATCACTGAATCTGAAATGGTTGATTTGAATAATAAAGTGGATCATTTACAGCTTGACCCAAAAACTGTGGCATGGAATTTTTTAATTAACAAAGGGGTTATTAAGGCCGAATTGCTCAATCAGAGTAAGGACGAAAATTTCTTTGCTTTTTTAATACGCAAAAGACAGTATTTGATTAAAATCTGTAGAGAGCATTTAGTTTTATCCTTGCTAGCTCTTATGCTAAGCTTACTACTTTCTGTGCCGCTGGGAATTTTACTAACCAGATATGTGACTTTGGCTAAAATAATATTTCCCATAATAAATAGTTTGCAGACAATACCCAGTTTAGCTTTACTTGGTATTTTAGTTCCAATAATGGGAATTGGTTTTTGGCCGGCTTTATTGGCTCTGTTTATTTATTCGTTACTACCCTTGGTTAGAAATACCTATGTGGGGATTAGCTCCATAGATAGAGACCTTATTGAGGCCTCACAAGGAGTAGGATTGACTGATTTTCAAGTGTTGTACTTAGTAGAGATACCCATTGCTTTGCCTATGATATTGGCAGGGATTAGGACAGCAGCTGTGATAGTTATCGGGTCGGCAACTCTTGCTGCTATGATTGGAGCAGGAGGTTTGGGAGACCCAATTTTTCGTGGAGTTGCCACTGTGAATAATAACCTGATACTTCTTGGTGCGATTCCAGCAGCTGCTATGGCTATTTTAGTAGATAAAATGTTGGGGTTGCTGGAGAAGTTACTGGTTTCAAAAGGTTTACGGTTAGCATCCAAGAGGTAGTTTAATAGGATTTATTTAATGAATTTGGCGTGACATCTTAAAATTATAATATGATAACGCTATAAGTCCCGAATTTGAGCCTTAAGCTTTTATGTTACTGAATTCATGGTTATAATTTATTCTTCAAGTTTAAACTCTTCAAGGATGAGAGCATGGAAATATTAAATGTAAAGAATCTCAGGAAAACCTATGTAAAAGGTTTTATTCCAAAAAAACAATTAGTTTTGAAGGGCGTTAGCTTTAGTTTACAGCCTGGAACAATCACTGGATTCCTGGGGGGAAATGGCGCTGGAAAAACAACGACCATGAAGTGTCTTCTGGGTTTGGCATTCCCTGATAGTGGTGAAGTTGAGTACTTTGGTCAGAAAGAGCTCACTTCTCAGATAAAAGCAAAAATTGGTTTTCTTCCGGAACGTCCGTACTTTTACGAGTACTTGACAGGGATGGAATTTTTAAAGTTTTATGGACAGATTTCTACAAAATTAAAAAAACATGATTTGAATCAGCGAATTTTGAGTTTACTAGAGAGGGTTGATTTAATTCATGCTAAAGATAAAGCATTACGAGATTATTCAAAGGGAATGTTGCAGAAAATTGGATTAGCTCAAGCTTTGGTGCATCGCCCTGAGTTTGTTATTTTGGATGAACCCATGGCAGGTTTGGATCCTGATGGGCGTTACTACCTAAGTGAACTCATTAAAGAAACAGCCAGTGAAGGAACCGCTGTTTTTTTGAGTAGCCATTTGTTACATGATGTAGAACAACTTTGTGAGCATTTAGTGGTGCTCACTGGAGGGAACGTGGTTTATGAAGGGCTGACTCAGAAATTCTTAGAAAGTATGAATCCTTCTATTGATATCTCTTATGTTGATTCTGGAGTGGGAAAAACCTGTAGTGTGCCTAAAGGGGAAGCTTTGCAATTGAAAATTAGAGAGTTACTGAAGAGTAACTTTGATATTATGGAAATTAAAGAAAATAAAATTTCCTTGGAAGAGGCCTTTGTAAATACGGCTTTAAGAAAGGACAGCTAAGATGAAGGTTATATCTATCATTGCTTATAATACTTTTCGAGAAATTATTAGAGACCGGGTTCTATACGGCTTAGTTGTTTTTGCTTTGTTGCTGATTGGAATGAGTCTAGCTTTGGGGCAGTTAAGTTTTCAAGAACAATCTCGGATATCGGCAAATTTTGGATTAACGGGGATTCATTTAAGTTCAATAGTTTTAGCTATTTTTGTTGGAAGCACTTTAGTTACGAAAGAAATTGATAAAAAAACGATCCTTACGCTGTTAGCGCGCCCAATCACTCGTGTTCAGTTTTTACTTGGTAAAGCTTTTGGTCTATCGGGAATTATTATTTGTGTGATAGTTTCTCTGTCCATAGTTATGTTATTTATTTTTTTAAACCTAAATATGGCCATTGATTATCGTTTCTTTGTTGCGCTATTTGGAATTTTTTTGGAAGCACTTGTGTTGCTTGGAGTGAGTCTTGCTTTCAGTAGTTTTTCGCGACCAATTTTAGTTGTATCTTACTCTGTTGGACTATTTTTAATTGGACATTGGTTAGAAAGCTTAAAGTTTTTTGCTGAAAAAAGTGAGAATATTAGCTTTATTTATTTTTCAAAAATTATCAGTAATACTTTGCCAAATTTAGAGGTTTTTAACTGGCGATCACTGCCAATTTATGAAGAAAGCATTGCTTTTTCTGAAGTATTTAATGCCACCCTATATTCTTTTACGTGGTTTGCAATTTTTCTTACAATAACAACAATAGTGCTACGGAGAAAAGATTTTGGCTGAAGTTTTTTATGCAGTTCCCCAACAGGTTATGGCAGTTTTTATATTTATTTTTGGTGTACTTTGGGGAAGCTTCTCTAATGTGGTGATTTATCGTTGTCCAAAAGGTGAATCCATTGTGCACCCTAGGTCAGCTTGCCCAAAATGTAACACTCAGTTGAAGTGGTATGATAATATTCCACTATTATCATGGCTTTTTTTATTAGGTAAGTGTCGGTATTGCTCAGTTAGTATTTCAATACGATATTTTATTGTAGAGTTCCTTACTGGCTTACTATTTATGGGTGTTTTCTTGAAGGTAGGTGTAAGCTGGACACTGATTGAGTATTTAATATTTTCATGGGCATTGGTTGTAGCGAGTTTTATTGATTTGGACCATATGATACTGCCCGATAAAATTACTTTAACAGGTATAGTTTTAGGTTTGGCGGGGGGTGCATTGAATCCTGAAAGATCTTTTGTGCCATCAATACTTGGGGTCTTGGTGGGTGGTGGTTTCTTATGGGCTATTGCATATATTTACTATGTTATTCGTAAAGAGGATGGAATGGGCGGAGGTGACATAAAGTTACTTGCTTGGATTGGCGCGGTTTTGGGTTGGTCAGCTATCCCTTTCGTGATTCTAGTATCGAGCTTGCTCGGGACTTTGGTCGGGGTCTCGCTTCTGATTAAATCTAAAGAAGGGTTGAAAACCGTGATTCCGTTTGGACCTTATCTTGCCATGGCAGCTGTTATATATATTTTTTGGGGACAAGAATTAGCGCATTGGTACCTGAATATTTTTATTTCTGGAGTTTAGGTTTACGAAGCATTTTCTAGAAAAGTTAATTATAATAATAACTTTAGAGCTTTTAAACTAGTCCTTTTGTCTGTAAACACCCCTTTTAAAGTCTAGTACATTGACTTTAAACTCGCCTTTAGATTTAATTTAATCTGGACTTGTTCTAGGTAGGGTGTGCAACAGTGATTTTTCCATCAAAAAATATTCTCGGGCTGGATATAGGTACGAGTACTATCAAAATTGCAGAGCTAAGCTCCTCTCGTAGTAAAGTAACTTTGAATCGCTTTTCAATAATGTCTACACCAATTGAATCAGTTGCTAGTGCTGAGTTTACGGAAGTATTTCCAATATCAGAAGTAATCATGGAGATGCTAAAGGAATTGAAATCTAAAAGGAAGCAAGTTTGCATAGGCTTATTTGGCCCTTCAATAGTGGTTAAAAAAATTAGTATCCCAGAGATGGATCACTCTTTGGTTGCTGAGCAAATACGTTGGGAAGCTGAGCAATATATTCCCTTTGAACTTTCTGAAGTAAATGTTGATTTTCATATTTTAAATAATAGTACTGTTGGGCCAGGAAGTATGGATGTACTGCTTATTGCATCAAGGCATCATCAAATAGTTAAAATGGTGGAGATAGCCGAGAGCTCAAGTTTAACGTGCTCGCACTTAGATGTTTCGGGTTTTGCATTAGCAAATTGTTACTTTAATAATTATACGCCAAATAATGCAACAGTGACTGCGCTTTTAAATATTGGAGCCAACTTTACAAACTTTGTTGTGGTAAAGGGTGAAGATGTTATTTTTTGTCGAGATATTCCAATTGGTGGAATAATGTATACAGCTGAAATTCAGAAAGTTATGAATGTTGATTTTGACGAAGCGGAAGCTTTGAAATTAAATGTTGATGTTGGTGGTGGCGTGCCGAGTGAGCTTTCTCAGGCTCTTGAAGGGGCTCATGAGCTTGTTTGCGATGAAATTCAAGGTAGTTTTGAGTTCTTTTCTAATACAGCTAATGGTTTGAGTATTCAGAGTTGTTATATTACAGGTGGAGCCAGTAGAACACCAGGGCTTTTGGAGTATTTATCACGATCTCTTGGCATTGGGACAGTCGAAACGATGGACCCGTTTAACAAGATTCATGTAAATTCAAAATTTATTGGCTCTGAATTTCAATCTCAAATTAGAGATTACGCGGCTGTGGCCATAGGCCTGGGGTTAAGAAAAATTGGTGATACGGTATGATTAAAATTAACTTGCTCACTTCTAGGATTTCATCTTTTGGCGGAGCAGCTCAAGGAATTACCTTTGATACTAGCGGAGGTGCGGAAGACCGTAAGGATGCTATAAAAAAAGTTGTATATATGTTGATGTTTTCTATCATGCTTATGGTTTATGAATCTTATAATCTGGATGATTTACAAGATCAGTTAAGAAAGCTTCGAGCAGAAGATTCTAGTCAGAAAGCAAATATTGCTATATTAAAGAAAAAGGCTGGGCGAGCTCCAGAAATGGAAAAAGAAGTTAAAAAAATGGAAGAGAAATTAGAAATTGTCACAGGTTTGTCTAAAAAAAGATTAAGAGAACTGAAAGCTTTGGACTTTCTTCAAAACTTAATTCCAGAGAGTGTATGGTTAAAATCAATGAAGTACGATGGTGAAAATGTTTTTTTTGCAGCTGAGGCCTCTAACGACGAGGATATGAACTTTTTTGTTGAAGGGCTGGATAAGAGTGTTCAGTTTGAAGAAGTCATTTTAATAAAAGCAGTTGAGAAAAAATCTAAAACGGGGACCATCAAGGTGTTTGAAGTAGAGTCCAAATTGGGAGTTGTGGATTGAACTTAATGGTTGAGTTAGAAAAGTTAACTATGAGTAGAGCTGTTCTGGTGGGCATCCTAATGGCTGCTATTTATTATTTCACTATGTATGATGGTGGAGAAAGAGTGATGGGCCAGATAAATACTATAAAACAGACTATTGTTGCCAATAAAAAAGTTATTGCCGATGTGGAACGCGCTATTAAGACTGTGGAGGCTTTCGCAAGAAAGGTTGAGGCACTTGGCGATAAATTTGAAAAACTGGTAAAGTATATACCAGAGGATTTTACAGCTATTGATCAAATGAAACTTGTTTCTAAGCAAGCTAAGGCTGCAGGTACTAACATACAGCAGATAGGTCGAGGAACTGAGGGGGAGAAACTTAATTTCTATCAAGAGCTTAATGTTAATGTTAATTTGGTAGGAACTTACACGCAAATAGTTTTATTTTTGTCATATTTAACTAAATTAGATAAAGTTTTAGTGATGAAAGAAATGAACATGAGCACTTTAGGCAGTGTAAAGGGCGGAGAGCCTGTTAAAATTAGATTTTCTGGTCGTGTAACGGGTTACCGGTACATCAATGAAAAAGCAGATGAGGCTAAAAGGTAGTTAATGAATCTTGTTAGAACAGTAATTGTGTATTTAGGAGTAGGATTTGGAAGCGTGGCTTTGGCTTTTTTTCTATCTCAACAAATATTAAGAACGGCAGACTCAGAAGAACTTTTACCTCAGACCCCAAAAAATGAGAAAACGGGATCAACTCAATCCATAAATAATGGAGCTTCAAAGGAAGGTGTGTTAGAATCAGCTAATGTTGCGGCTGAGGGTGTCAAGTTAGATGAAAATTCAAAACTTAATAAAACTCTAGAGCAGAAAGAGGCTCTCTCTCAGCAGTTAGTCAATGAAATTGATGCTGCAAAACCTGATGTGCATAACAGTGCTCCTGATGCTAAACAAAAGGAGAAGGCAAACGCTCAGGCTAATCCTTTAGAGAGTGCGAATTCGAATAATAATTTTGATTTATTTTTAGAGCCCTATAACTATGACCCAACAGGGCGTAGAAATCCGTTTCAAAGAATAGACAATATTGTTGCAGAAGCGGGGAATTCACAACGACCATTGTTGCCCTTAGAAAATTTTGAGCTTTCTCAGTTAAAGCTTCTTGGTATTATAAAGAGTAAAGGGTTTTCGAGAATTATGATTAAAGACCCTACGGGCAAGGTGCATGTATTAACAAAAGACCAGCGAATTGGCAGAAATCAAGGTTATATTGCTGACATTAGAGAAAGTGAAATTGTAGTGGTAGAAACTCGTGAGGATAACGGGGATTTGCTGTATTCTACTCAGGTATTAAAAATTAAATAGAGAAGGGATCAAGGATGATTCGACATTTATTAGCAGGATTATGTTTATTAGGTTTAGCTGGGGCGATAGTATCATGCTCGTCAGCACCTACAAAGGATGATAAAGAGATTAATCAAGCTCTCAACGAAGAAGTTGGCGAAGAGGCAAGCGCTGATGACAATGACTTTGATGAAGAGGAAGCTTCTGAAGACTTGTCAGAGGAAGAAGAGTTTGGTGGAGAAGAGGCTGAGAGTGTAGCGGAGGAAGACCTAGAAGAAGGAGAGGCTTCGGATGAGAGTCTCGCAGAAAACAGTGAATTTACAGAGGACGAACCGCAAGACGCTGTTGAGCCAGAAATAGCTAAACAACCTCAGGAAGAAGCCGTATCAAACCTAGGTGGAGAAGGTGAAGTTCAGGTCACAAAAATCAACTTTATTTCAGATCAGATGGGCGGAAGCATTTTAGTTGAAGGAAGCGGTGACTTAAAGTATCAAAAAAGATTTAATCCACAAACAAATCAATTTATTTTAGAACTAGAAAATACATATCTAGATGATAAGCTAAAACGTCCACTTATTACAAAAGACTTTAATTCTCCTATAGCGGCAATTAATGCTTATCAATCTCAAAATTCATCAGTAACGCGAATTGTTGTGCAGATGTCCAAACCCATTGAGCCAACTGTGCAAAAGAATGGTAATAGAATATTGATTATTCCTCGAGAGCATGTACAACAGCTGGTTACGGCTAATGTTGCAGCACAGTTACCTGTTCTTAATAGCCCTAAAGGACCAGGGGCCAATAACTTCAAAAAACAAAACGAAAAGCATGCACTTCAGGCGAAAACTATTGAAGAGTTTATTCTTGGAACCAGTGAGTATTATGGTCGTAGAATTGATATTCATACAGGTAAAGATGCTGATATTCGAGATATAATTGAATTTATCTCAGAGCAAAGTGGAGCAAATATTGTTTTATCTGATAAGGTAACGGGCACTGTTAATTTAAAATTACGTAATATACCCTGGGATCAAGCTTTAATTATAATTTTAAGGTCAAAGAGATTGGGCTATATACGACAAGATAATGTTTTAAGAATTTCAACATTGGATGATTTAGAGGCTGAAAACAAAGCTATTCAGAGGGTTATTCAGTCGAGAGTCCAATTGTCTAAACTTAAGGTTAAGGTTGTTCCAATCAGCTATGCAGAAGTTGAAGATTTGGAAAAGCAAGTGAGTAAGTTTTCTACTCCAGAGAGAGGGCATGTTATTGCTGACGAGCGCACAAGTTCTCTAATTATAAAAGACACTGAAGAAGTTATTGGAAATATGGTGAGCCTAATTACGAAATTAGATATTCCCCCGCCACAAGTGATGATCGAGGCTAAAATTGTAGAGGCCACACAAAGCTTTGTGGATACATTTGGTATTAGCTGGGGCTACTCTGGTGCTTCCAAAAAAATTGGAGCAAATTCTGGTACAGATGTCAATTTAACATCTAATTTTGGATTCGTATCTGGAACATCAGGAGTAGGTAATTTTAATTTGAATATTGGCCAAATTGACATCCTGGGCAGTTTGAATGCTGCAATTGCATTAGAGGAAACGAAAAATACAGTTAAGGTTATTTCATCTCCACGAATTATGGCTTTAAACAATGAAGAAGCAGAGATTACACAGACTGGGCAAGTATTAACAAAGAGAATTGAAGTAACCACGGATGGCAGAGAGAGTGTTACAGTTACTCCTAGGACTTTTGCAATGACTTTGAAAGTGACCCCTCAAGTGACGGCAAGTGGAAGCGTATTACTAGAACTTGATGTTGCTAGGCAGTTCCCTGGAGCATTGGATTCAGGGGAGCGTCCGATTAATGGACGGACTGCAAAAACAAAAGCTCTTGTTCAGAATGGTCAGACGGCGGTAATTGGTGGAATTTTTCAAAATGATTATTTAAAAGGTGAGAATGGAATTCAAGGGCTTAAGGACATTCCATTTTTTGGTTGGTTATTTAAAAATAAAAAACTAGATCGAACAAAGACTGAGCTCTTAATTTTTGTTACTCCAAGAGTTATGCCACTAGATAAATCTTATGCAAATGGCGTGATTACTGATAGTAGTGATTTAGAGTTTCAAGATGACATAGGTAAAAACTCAGCTGATGAAGTTGAGTCCATAGAAAGTGAGATTAAATAACTGTTCTAACCTGAGACAATTTTGGTGAAAAAACTTTATTAAGGTGGAGTTTAACCGATAAGAAGCAATGAGAAATAAAGCTAGGGGCTATTTGTGAAGCATAAATTTAAGTTAGGTATGATTCTAATATGGTCATTTTTTTTACTTCAGTGTAGCGGAGATGAGGGTGTCTCGGGGCTGACAATGAGTATTTCGCCAAACCAGCCTCTGGTGATTGACAGTGTCGCGACCAACTCTCTTGGTGAAGAAATCCAAGGGCCATGGTTTAAATTTAAGTACTCTTTAAGTAATACTAGCAGTAGTTGTCTGATAATTATGGTGATTAAAGGAGAGGTTTTTGGACCTGACGGTAAAAGTGCTAAAACATTTGTTGTGGAGCCCACTGAGTTTTTAGGGACAGAGTACGTGGCTTACCTGAACTATGTAGATGATAAAGATGTTGAGCAAGACTGTGATACCAACAACACTGCAGACACACTCTCGCCCACTTTAAAATTTTCAGATTTAAAGAAATATTTCTTTGTTGATTCCATAACCAGGAATTCTGCGGAATCTTTTAACTACTCAGTGACTATAGAGGCCGTGGGTTGGTATGGTACATTAGATAAGCAGGAGGCACGCTTGACCTCTGTTTTAAATTTCACAACTCAGTAGAACATGGAACAACCTGGGATATGGGATACACTTTATTTTGGGGGCATAGGTTTCACTAACCATAGAAGCTAGGTTCCAGTGGGGTCAACAAAAGGCTCACAATAGGAGCAAATTTATAAATATCTGTGTTGAGGGTCCCATAATCTCTTATACATGAGGTTTACTTTCCAAATGTTTTTTATTCACCCAACTAAAACCGAATTTTTAGTGTCAAAAGGCTTTGCGATTTTACCAACGGATTTAGCACCTGACCTAACTATAGTGCTAAAGGTTTGGACAAAGTGTCCATGTTTGTATATATAGCAGGAATGGATTTATTTGAAGCAGCTTCGGATAGAAAAAGTGATATGGGGGCAAGTGCTGTGCACAGACCTCTTGCGGATCTTTTGAGACCAGCAAATGCCAGTGATTTTTATGGGCAATATGCAGCCTTTGGAGATCTTAAAAAATTTATAGAGCAGTATAACACAAGCCCTGTGAACTTAATTTTGTGGGGACCCCCTGGGTCAGGAAAAACTAGCTTTGCGCATCTACTAGAGTCACATTTAAAAGAGGTTCATTTTATCTCGTCAAATGCAATAGATCTTGGCTCTAAAAAAATTAGAGAAATAGGTGAGAAGGCTCATCGAGAAAAGCTTGAGTTTCAGAGAATGACAGTTCTGTTTATTGATGAAATTCACAGACTTAACAAATCTCAGCAGGATATGCTGTTGCCCTTTACTGAAAGTGGGGATTTCAGTTTAATTGGTGCGACAACAGAAAGTCCATCCTATGAAATTAATTCGGCTTTATTAAGTCGTTGCCGTGTTTTAGTTTTTGACCCTCTTGATGAGGGAAGCTTGGGAAGAATTCTTGAAAAAGCATTTCGTTTAAGAGGGATTGAGGTATCTAAGGTGTTGTCACAGGAGGCGACTAAGCACCTTTGTGAAGTAGCTTCCGGTGATGCTAGGAGAGTATTGAACTTTTTAGAAATAATATTTGAAGAATACCATGCTGGTAAGGTTCAGCTTGGATTAAATGATTTAACTAATATATTTAAAGCCTCTCCGGTTTATTATGATAAAAAAAGCCAAAATCATTATGATTGTATTTCCGCATTTATTAAGTCAGTGAGAGGTAGTGATCCTGATGCGGCACTTTATTATTTAGCTAGAATGATAGAGGGCGGCGAAGACCCAGCATTTATTTGTCGACGTTTGATTATTTTAGCTTCAGAAGATGTGGGGAACGCAGACCCAAAGGCACTGACTTTAGCCGTTTCTGGTCTTGAGGGTGTAAAAGCCATTGGATTTCCAGAAGCACGTATTTTGCTATCTCAAGTGACGTCTTACTTGGCTTGCGCTCCAAAATCAAATGCAGCTT
Source organism: Pseudobdellovibrionaceae bacterium (assembly GCA_018663505.1). Taxonomy (GTDB): domain Bacteria; phylum Bdellovibrionota; class Bdellovibrionia; order Bdellovibrionales; family UBA1609; genus JABJQG01. Next base: position 52,057 of record JABJQG010000021.1, read on the forward strand.
ATGTAGCTATAAACAAAGCGCAAAAATATGTTAAAAACACAGGGGCTATCCCTATCCCAATAAAGCTAAGTTCATCGCAGGGGCACATTAGACAAACGAACGAAGTATATAAATACTCCCATGATTATAATAAATCATACGTAAAACAGTCTTATCTCCCTGAGCGTGTAGAGAAGGACCTGCAGACAGATGAATTTTACTCTCCAAAAAAAATTGGGTATGAAAAACACATGTTAGAGTACATGAAATGGTTAGGAAAAAAAGAGTAGAGAGGTATATGCGACCTGTGGTAGCAGCTAGGGAATAAAATTTTACTCGTTCAGCCTCTCCCAAACGCTTTTAAGTTTTTTTAGTATTATTACCTCATCAAAAGGCTTAACAATAAAGTCATCTACACCCAAAGTAACAGCTTTGAGCACATACGATCTTTCACTTTCAATGGTAACCATAATAAAGGGGGTGTCCTTGATTGAAGGGATGGAGTTTTTTGCATTCAGAAGGTCAATACCTGTGTACTCAGGCATATTCCAATCACAAAATATAAGGCCGTAAGGCGTTCCTTCTTCATAAGCTTCTTGAATCTTTTTAAGGGCTTCTTTTCCATTCTCAGCCTCATCTATGGTGGTAAAGCCAATTTTCCATAGAATTTCAGTTAGAATGCTTCGAATGGTTTTTAGGTCATCTACAATAAGTATTTTAGTATCTTTATTAAACATACACTCTATTAGAATGTGCGATTGGCACAAATGCAAATACAATTTTCATCAGTATTTACTTCTTTTGAATGTTTCGTATTTGAGGGAATAATAATTTTATCTCCAGCCCTTAGTAGTAGCTTGTTTCCGGCAACATTGAGCAAGAGCTCGCCCTCAACAACCATTCTTACTTCATCAAAAGCATGTCGATGGTCGGGGATTTTTATGTGGGCATTTAGAGTTTCTGTAAATGGAGTGAGCCCCTCTGCTTCAAACATGAGTTTTATTTGAGTTTTGTTGGGTATAATTTGAGCTTGCCATCTAGATACAATCATTAGTGCGCCTTGGAAAAATAAATTGAGCTTCAGCTTATCAGGTTTTTTATAGTTTTCAATGTGTTTGTACAATGTGTGAAATAGATGTTTGACATCACTGGCATTAAAAATTCGTTTTTATTAAGTCTGATAGTATATGGGATAGTAAAAGACATTGAGCGGGTTCGCTTGGGAGGCCGGCTGTTCTTTTTCCTGTATTTGTTAAGACTTTGTGGGTAATTAAGGGCACGCGGTATGTTTTGAAACTGATAAAATTGTAAAACTGCGCAGTCAACTAAGTCCATGTTCATAAAATTAAAACAACCACCCACTAAAGTGGGAGGAATTGTTTGCCGCCTAAAGGCAGTTTGATTTTAAGGCTCAAGCCTTTTTTGGCTAAAGCCAATTACTCTATTACACAATCATCATTCACTGATTTTTCATTATGTTTGTTCAAATATTCCTCTACTATTTCGTCTGTTATATTTCCAGAGGATGCACAAAAAAAACCTCTAGCCCATATGTGCTGTCCCCAATATCTCTTTTTTAGTTCTGGAAATTCCTGTTGGATTTAAAAGACGACTTCCCTTTTAATAGCTGCGCCAACTTACTAGGCGCTATCTTTGGTGGTGTCGACAAAAGCAAGTGTATATGATTTCCACTCACCACACCTTTCAATAATTTAATGACATAAGACATACGAGCTTCACGAATTATTGTTCGTATACACATAGCTATGTCCCCTTGAAGCACATTATAACGATATTTCGTTACCCAAACTATATGATACTTTATGTCATGCACTGCGTGAGCACCTTTTCTGTAATTCTCTATTGGAATCTCCTTTGTTTCCAATAAAATTACAATATTCGGGGCCGCATTCAAGTTTTCCGCCTAAAGGCGAAGGTTTACAACCGGTTACTTAAAAAATAAAATGTGTATGAATGCAAGAAAATAATATCTGTTACAATAGATATTGTGAAGATTATTATTTAGCTCTTATTTTTAACATTTTTAGAGTCTTATTGAGAGCTTATTTCAAGTGATCAATGCAACGGTATATTTTCTCAGATGCAAAGTTCCCATGAAAAAATGTCAATCTAAGATAGATTTATGTCTCTAAGCCCTTTTTTTTTGTACAAAGAATATTGAGTATCCTTGGTAGAATGTCCCTTATGTTTGGAGCTACGCGGCTCCTCTATAATAAGTAAGATTTAAACGGGAGAGCCATGTTCTCTCCTCCGATAATGTAAAACCAGCTTTTTCAGCTCCAGATAACACGCTATTATAAAGAGTTTTCAGCGAGCGAATTTCATTTTCATTAAATTCATCATTAAACATTGAGTTTTCTATAGCTTCAATGACACTGATAATGTCTGGTGTAGTGACAACGTTTGGCAGCTGAACGCCATGTCCCTCAGAGTCCTCGGCGTCATCTGGTTTAAAGCCAATTAGCCTATCTGTAACTAATATCTTGCATCCATCTAAATAGTTAACTTGTAGAAAGCGATCGCCCTTTTCATCAAATCGAGTAAGTATAGTTTCAATTTTGTGGGTAGGGAGTAGCAAAACTTTGTTATCGGCCTTTTGCTCTATTTGAATCTCAATCTCGCTTTGCACCACTAAATCTAGCCCAGTGCTGTTAAATATATATTCGGTAAGTAAGTTGTAGTTTATCTCTGTTGGTTCGTTACTTGAGTTCACTGTATTCTCGCTTTTTATTTAGTTTGCGGCAGTGACTGAGTCCATCTAGGCACAAGCATATTAATAAAATAAAACAATCCGTAGCTCTTTAAATGGTGATCAATGTGAAGGTAGCAGCACATGCTAACTCAGTTAATCACCATATGTATCTCTATCGAGCCTAGGCATTGGAAACTTTAAAGGCCTCCTTGGTTTTAGTATATCGTCCTGCATTATATTGAGAATACTCAGAGTTATTGAATGAATTGTCCATAAAGTATTCAATTATGGATACATTTAAAATTAAAGTTGACCCGTGAGTTTCGTTGGTGCAGTATCGGTAGCTCGCGTTTTGAAAATATAAGGTTACCTTTTTTGGGGGTATAGCTCAGTTGGGAGAGCATCTGATTTGCATTCAGAAGGTCGCAGGTTCGATCCCTGTTACCTCCACCAAAAAATGTAATTATTTCAGGCTTTTACGCAGCAAGTAAAAAAATGAGATAAATAAAAAAACCTTATTGACAGCCGCAGCGAAATTGAGTTAAAACCCAGCTTCGCATTATTGCTCTTTGAAAACTGAATAGCTAATAAAAAACTTGTTTTTTGAGTCCCAAATAAATTTATTTATTTGGGTTAATTCAAGTACAAACTAGTCTTGCAAAAGATAGTTTTACGCAATTTATATAAGTTTACTTATATAGGTTATTTTTAAATTTAGAGTTCGTTTTAAACTGAAGAGTTTGATTCTGGCTCAGAGCTAACGCTGGCGGAGTGCCTAATACATGCAAGTCGAACGAGAAGCCCCTTCGGGGGTGGAAAGTGGCGCACGGGTGAGGAACACGTGGATAACCTGCCCTCTAGCGGGGAACAACCATTGGAAACGATGGTTAATACCGCATAAGACCACAGTGCCTGCGGGTACAGGGGTTAAAGATTTATCACTAGAGGATGGGTCCGCGTCCGATTAGCTTGTTGGTGGGGTAAAGGCCTACCAAGGCAACTATCTTTAGCTGGTCTGAGAGGACGATCAGCCACATTGGGACTGAGACACGGCCCAGACTCCTACGGGAGGCAGCAGTAGGGAATATTGCGCAATGGGGGAAACCCTGACGCAGCGACACCGCGTGAGTGATGAAGGCCCTTGGGTTGTAAAGCTCTGTTCTATGGGAA
>JABJQG010000019.1 GCA_018663505.1 Pseudobdellovibrionaceae bacterium
ACGGCATAACTACCTCCAGTTATCCGTATAAAGTGTAACCTATGTCGTGACTAGATAATGTTACCTATGTTCCTTTAGTAACAAAGGCGGCCCGAACCTGCCAATTCCCCCACGTCGTGTGGGGGAATGTATAAGATAAAATCACAGAGACCTGAAGAAATTTAATTATTTATATATTCTTCAACACGATGTTGAAGAATTGCGGGTTTCAGGGGCGGCTAGCCCCTGATCTCCCATGGATGGAAAGCAAATGACTTTGCACTAAAAGTTGCAAAACTCTTGCTCAAATAGTCATAGGATACTGAACCTTTTCTCAGGATGTTGGTCCTGAATTACTGCTGTGGGTCTAGATTTAAGCATTCAAATCTTCTGACTCTGTTTGTGTTGAAGTAAAGTTTAATTATCCAAAGTTAATAAATAATGAGACTTAATATGACTGAAAATGAATTTTTACACGATATAGCAAATACTTTAGCCGTCGTTCACGGTAATGTGAGAAAGATGAGTCGTCTATTAAAGACTGATTCTCCGGATATGGACGCTCTTAATATAGCCCTGGGTAAGGTCTCAAAGGCCGCTGACGAAACATTGGTTCTTATGAATCAACGCAAAAAAAGCCTAGAAGAGTAAGTGGGGAAGGAACCCTCTTTTGTTAGTATGGCTCTTGCTGCCAAATAATAGCTAGGCTTCAATTAATTAGTCCCATATACTTCAATTAAATTAATATCTTAACATTATATTTCTTTAATAAATTGAAAAAAATATACAATCCATAGAATCATTTCGCCGCTAAACATAGGTTGTGCTAGATCTAATAGTCTGTGGATAACTGTTCTAGGATTTCTCCAAAGGCAATATTTTACACTAAACTAATAAACGGGGTCATTAGTGCGATTTAATCAACTTATTTTTTTTGCGATCATTTTATTCATAAATATTTATGTTTCTGTTGAGGCCTCGCCTCGTGGATATGGAAAACTACCACAAGATATTCAGTGTGATAAGGAAGATAGAATATGTGAATATACTTTTCAAAACCCTGTAACGGTACAGACCATAATTTCTAATGTTGAAGAGCTTATGGACGTTGATGCTCTTGAGGTCGCACCAATTATTTTAGTGCAAAATCAAAGAACAGTGATTTTTAGTCATAAAGACTCGGATGTGAAAGACGGAATGTTAAGGCTATTTAAACGCTTCGATAGATCGGAGCCAAATACTCACAATACAGAAGTGAACCTTGTGGTGGATATTTTTACTGTTAAGCAACAGAATGCAAAAGCCTTTGAATTTGGTTTTAATAATTTTCAAAAAAACTTAAGTTCAACTTCTGACAGTTCTAGTATCATCGGGAACCTTTCTGCTAGGAATACAGGCTCAGAGGACTCGGCATCTGGTCTCATAGGTTTAACCTTCAAAAACTTTATTTGGCAATTCCAACTTGATAATTCAACAATTAATGGCTGGTCAAAACATCATACACGACTACAGGTGCCCACTGTAGATCAGGGACACCTGTGGTTCGACCCAGACAAAACTAAAGCATATTATGTACCAGTTGGAGGTCTTGATCCTGTGGAATATTTCTCAGGTGTATATATAGCTGGTCGCGTGAATGTAGATACTAATAACGGTTTAGAAGAAGTACAAATTAGAGGTTTTAAATTAGATTATACTGTAGACGAATCCTCAGATGAAATAGCTGGAATTAGTAATAAGCTATCAAACACAAAAAGTACGGGCACAAAAAATTTGATATTAAATCATGGGGAAACAGAAATAGTTCACACATATATGGAGACCTCTGAATCTCAGCTCAATGGGAAGAGTTATTATGGTACATCCAAAAGTTCGAACTCAGAATCATATTCTGTGTATATTACAGTGACAGCGATGCTAGTTAAAAAAGATATTTATAACCAAGCTGAATTACAAGTGGATAAGAATGTTTCCGTTGCATCCAACACATTGGATGTACAAGAACAGTTAGTTGATCTGTTCTCATCTGATGTTGAAGGTGGTTTGGAAAATGGAAATTATACAGATCTTTTTGGCCTTAAGCCCTTTCTAACTATTGATGCGGATGAGGAGAGGTTTGATCTGATAAGCGATATACAGATTATTGTTGAATACAAAAGTGATTACTTAAGTGAATCTTCACTCAGAAAAAAAACGAGCTTAAGTAACTTTTTAAATAAAAAATTCTATATTCCTCAAGCTGATATTCTAAAAATAAGAGGTAAGGAAGTGTTGCCTTATGAGGTGAAAATTACATTAGACCCAGACTATCTCCCCAAGGATTATAGTGGGGTAATGGGAGCCACTTACAATTATTTATATAAAATGTCCATTGGCAATAGGCACTTTCATTTGATGGATAGTAAAATCATAGAATCAAACTCTTGGAGTTATGACTCGGCAGGGGATGAAGATGATTATTACTTTATGAATAGTGTTGGTTCAAATCAGTAGGTAGGGTTTGTTAATGAAGCTTTTTTCCATACTCTTAATATTCTTAGCTTGTATGGATGTGACAGCAACAACATTAGACTGTCCAGATCCTTCACGTCCATATGAGTACTATGGAAATCATAACTGTGTAGTCAACGACCTTGGTGAGGTATTTTATGATCAAATGCGTGCGAAATTAAAAGAATTTGATTTTAATTTTGTACCTGCACAAAAGGAAAATAGAAGGAAAGATCTGGTTAAGAAATCTTACAGTATCTCTGGAGGTGACTCCTGCAGGAAAGACATGCCAGAAGGTGTTCTGACAAATGTATCTGAAATTAAAATTAAAACACGTAAAATTAAAAAGGGTTATAAACAAACAGTTTCTTATATGGGCTGTGATGAGGATAAACCGCTTTTTGTTGAGGTTCATAAAATACATGGTGATAATGTTAAAGCCCATCCAATCAATGATTTGCTCAAGGGTAAAAAAAGATGGCATTTGCAGCTTGGTGAAGAACTTATTGAGTATAAACTCACTCATGCTAAAAAGGGACAACTCATTAAAATTACCAGTACTTATAAACGTAGTAAGCAGATCACAAAATTCTATTTAAGACACAATCTATTGTTGAAATTAATCACTCCTAATACAATTAGCAGAACTAGAGCTGTATTTGCAAAGTACGCATATGAGTTCTCCGCTCATATTGACAAATCCATGTTTTCTTCCTCAGACAATGCTTTTAAAAAAATATCTTTGTTAAAAGACGGTGAGATCAGCTATTTCAAAGAGAGTGCCTCTACCCAACCACTTTCACCGAGTCAATTTGAGGAAATATATAATCAAAACTATAGAGAGGCCTTAAGAAATACATATGGATCCATTATGAAGGCCCTTATTTCAGAGTTTCCTAAGACAAAAAGTGAATCGGTTGGTAATGTTAAAACAAGATTTGAAAGAAAATTTGATGAAGCCCGGAAGCTTGTACTATCTGGTAAATCAGATGATAGAAAAGTATTAAATTTTTTTCGTAACACTAGAAAAGCAATGGATGAAGAGCTTTTAACCATAGAAGATAAAAGACCAGATGATTAAGCTTATTATTGTATTTAATATGCTCTTATTTTATCACTTCATAAATGCTGAAGACCTTGAGTTTCCTAAATTTGTGGAATCCACTGAAAGTATTTATTCTACTTTTAATGATCCTATTCGAAGATATATAAAAAAAATAAGATTTGAAATAGGGATTCCTTCAAATACAGGTAAGTATAACTTCCAGTACCCTAGAGGGCATCATTCTGGCTGTGGTGGGAAAAATTTTAAAATAAATATTTTGCAAAAAGTTTTTAAAAAAGATGTGGTTCACAGTACTATGGATAAAATTATATTTTCATCTTGTAAGTCAAAATTAGGTGAAATTTCCATTGAACGTAAAGGTATTGATTTAAAAAAAATGTCTAAAGATGATCTTCTCAGCTTTAGCTTTGATTTGGGTGGAGTTAGAGTTGTTAATGTTACATATTCTTGGATGAACCTTTCTTTTAAGCACATTATCAAGAAAGACAGAGAAAGCATTAAAATTACTTACATGGGAAAAATTGATAAAGGGCCTATCTTAGTTTGGTACAAGTTTGTAAATACGGTGAAAACAACATATAGAAAAAGAACCTTCAGCATTTATACGGATGAAAACCCCGTGGGAGATACTTTTAGTGACGTATCTGTAAAAATTAAAAAAAATAAAACAATTTACTCTCACTCTAAAGATAGAAATATACTGACTCCATCTCAGTTTGACTCTGAATATCAACAGTTGGCCAACGTACTTCAGTTTCAGTCTTACCTGCTTCAAAAGCAAAAATCTAATATGTGGCTCTAAACGATCTCGAATCTGTTACCGATGTTCTCGTATAGTACAATTTGATCAAAAATTTTTCACTGATCAACACTTTTTCACTGTCTAAAATTTATTAGACACTTTTTTTGAAAAGCCTCTAGCTTTGATTTCACTGTTTCAATATGGAACGAATATCTAGCACGTCAATTGCAATTTAGTTAATGAGTTTAATATGTCTCATAATGAAACCATAGACCAAGGTCTTAAGGTTCTTAAGCTTAAGAACCGAAAGGTACAGAGACAGAATATATATAGAAGAGTTAGCAGTGACTCAGAAGGCGGATGACATGGTAACATTTATTAAATCCCACATAACAGCTTTGATAGCTCTATCTCTGACGTTATACGTTACCATAACGTACAACGCATGCTCTGATGTTCAGTTTTCTGAATTAAAAAATGTAGATCCAGGAGTTTCAGGGTCCACTGGTAATAAAGATTCTCAGTATGGTATACAACTTAATAATGGTGATCAATACACCAACCAATCTCTTGTGAATGTTACGCTCACAAAAGGAGAAGCAACAGAAATGAGAATTGGATTTGATGATACCTGTTCCTCTTTAGAGTGGGAAAGTGCGAAATCGAATATTTCAATGCAATTGAAGGATTTAAATCAAGGAAATTCTGTATATGTACAGTTTAGGTCTGATGGAGATCTGCTTTCCTCATGTATAAGTGATGGTATTGTTCACGATGACTTAAAACCTTCTGTTCAGTTTCTTCAAGCAAATAATGTGGCTATTAATCAGTCTATTTTTTCTGTTGCTTATAGTATTAATGATGCGCTATCAGGGGTGAAAGAAGCACTCTGCACCAATAGTTTAGATGCTCCTTTTGAAAAATGCGATATAAATAAGCAGTCCTTTAGCGAATTGGCGGAAGGGCATAAATATCTTTATATAAAAGCTATGGATATGGCTGGCAACTTGTCAGATGATCATACCTACCATTTTCTTGTGGATCAAACAGCACCCACTTTGATGATTAATTCCCAGCCAAGTGCGAACACTAGTGAATCTGATGCGCAAATACTTTTTACTGGATCTGATGCTCTTAGTGGGATTGCCAGATATGAATGCAAAATGGGTAGTGAAGGTGCATGGAGCAATTGTAGTTCCCCATATAATCAAAGTGGCCTCGCTGATGGAGCTCACTCTTATTATATAAGAGCTTTTGATTTTGCTGGAAATATGTCTCCAATTCTTAACCCTGCATGGAACTTGGATTCTACCTTACCAACTTGTATGATTTCGTCATCTCCCATGGCACTGAATAATTTATCAACGGTAAATTTTGAGTTTTCAGCTTCTGATGTATCTGGAATCAGTTTAATGTATAGTTGTGGGGTAGATGTTGATGTTAATGCTTCGGGTTCTATGAGCTCATGTAGCTCTCCTTACTCATTATCCTCAATTGCTGATGGGGAACATCGATTTTCATTTAGGTCTGTAGATGCCTCTGGAAATGCTTGTATGGCAACTTATAGCTGGATTAAAGATAGTGTGGCACCAGTTCTAACATTTACGCAGATGCCACTACCTTATGATGGGTCTAATACAGCTACTTTTACTTTTGAAATTACTGATGCGCAATCCATGATTAGCGTTGATATGGTGATGTGTAAATTGGATGGAACTGCTGAATTTTCCAAATGCGAGTTTCCTATGACAGATCTTTCTGATGGTTCTCATACATTGTTGGCACAAGTGTCGGATGGAGCAGGTAATTTGTCTGAAATCATCAGTTATACATGGATCGTAGATACGGTGATGCCTAATTTAAATATTTCATCAGGTCCGACCCAACCTTATACCAATGAGGTTACTGCAGAATTTGGTTTTTCTGCCATGGATGATAACGCCGGTGTAATGTTTGAATGTTCTTTAGATCAATCATTTGCTCAAAATTTTGGATCTGTGGCAGAACAATCTTGTATAACAGGAAAAAATTATGCCCAACTTACAGAGGGTGAACATGTGTTTTATTTGCGTTCACAAGATTCGGCTGGAAATGTTTCAAATATCGAAACTTATACTTGGGGCATTGACTTATCTGGTCCGTTAATCACGATTACTAAAAGTCCAATGGATGTCTATAGCGGAGCTGATGTGACTTTAGCTTTTGATGTAACAGATGACCTGAGTGGTGTGGCTGAATATCTTTGTTCTGTAGACGATATTGCTACATCGTGTGCTACGGTAGAGTTACAAACTCTTTCTGACTTAACAGTAGGAATTCACACGTACCAAATTTCTGCTACAGATAATGTGGGAAACACTACTGTGTTACTTGTGGAACTAAATGTAGTGAATCAGGCGATTGCACATACCTATAATTTTGAAATTACTTCACCTGAAGTTAAGCCGGTAGATATTCTATTTGTTGTTGATAATTCAGGTTCTATGCTTGAAGAACAGGCTAATATGGATCAAAGAATTGCTAATTTTTTAAGTAATTTACAAGGTGTAAGCAACTGGCAGATTGCCGTGGTCACAACAGATCCAAGTGTTGACCCTGCTTGTGACTCCTGTGACGGAAAGTTTTTGAAATTAAACTCAATGGATCACAGCAATCAAAATAATAGTCGGTTGGATCAACAAGGGAATATAATCCCTCTCACTGATGCGCAAAAATACATCCTGACTTCAAATTCTGTTATAGACCGGTCAGTGTTAGATAGCACGAAACAGTCGGATTTTTCTAATAACACTGACGATGAGATATTAAGTACAGTTTTAGGCGCCACAATAAAAACTGGTACTAACGGGTCAGGTTCTGAGCAAGGTATGCAAACCAGTCGCCGAGCCATAGAGCATATTCAACGAGCAAATGTTGCAGGTAGCACTATGGACAATGTTTATGCACAGTTTTTTAGACCAAACTCTAATTTAGCAATTGTAATGCTCTCAGATGAGGAAGAAGTTGCATTCAATATGAATTTGGATGGGACGGATGTGACTAAAGCTCAACTATTGTTAGGTGCAGTTCAAAATATTGCACCCACTGGAGAAAACAAAGGTTTTGTATTTCACTCCATAGTTTGTTTAGAATCAGATGTTACAAATAATGTAAACGGTTGTCATGCAAACTTCAATGACATTGGTTATCACTATATGGACTTATCTAGTCTTACAGGTGGTATAATAGGTTCTGTTACAGCCCCAGACTACGCCCCTATGTTATCAAGCATAGCTACAGCTATTGTGAGCCAGCAAAACTCGGTCTCTCTAGAGTGTGAGCCCATTGATAATAATGAGGATGGAGAAGTGGATTTACAAGTAAGTCTACTGAATATAGATACTCAAGCTTACGAACCATTTGCTGGCTTATTTTCTGTAAATGGAATGAACTTAGAATTTGCCGAAGCTATACCTGTTGGTCAGTTTCAGGTTGATTTTTATTGTCATTAAAATGAATTATCACCTTATGAATTTCAGAAAGTCATAAGGTGATTGATCTTGTTTGGGCTTATAGATAGCAAAGTAAATTTAAACTAATTAACTCAGTTCCATTTTAGCAATGGTTTGCAACTGCATATTGGAAGTACCTTCGTAAATACCACCAATTTTTGCATCACGATAAAACTTTTCAACTGGGTATTCTTTAGAGAAGCCATTGCCGCCGTATAGATCCACAGCTGTTGAAGAGACTTTTTCTGCAACTTGGGAAGCGTATAGTTTGGCCATGGCTGCTTCTTTTATAAAATCTTGCCCGTTATCTTTTAAGCGAGCAGCATTGTAAACCATTAAGCGAGCGGCTTCGATACTTGTTCGCATTTCTGCCAATTGAAATTGAACGCCTTGGTTGGTGCAAATGGCCTTACCGAACTGTTCACGAGTTTTGGTATAACCTAAAGCAGCTTCATAGGCTCCCTGTGCTATTCCTAACATTTGAGCTCCAATTCCTATACGTCCTTCGTTTAATGTTTCAATGGCAATTTTATAGCCTTTACCGACCTCACCAATAACATTTTCTTTTGGGATTTCACAATTTTCAAAAATTAGTTCACAGGTAGAACTTGCACGTATTCCGAGTTTATCTTCTTTGTTACCCACAGAAAATCCCTTGTGCTCACGTTCAACAATAAAAGCAGTAATACCTTTATAGCCTTTTTCTGGAGCAATGTTTGCGAAGACTAAAAATATATCAGCTTCGTTGCCATTAGTGATCCATAGTTTGTGGCCATTTAATACGTATTTGTCGCCCTTGTCTTCCGCTTTCAGTTGTAGGGCAAAGGCATCGGAGCCACTGACACTTTCACTAAGAGCATAAGCACCCACTTTTTCTGTGGCCATAAGGCTTAAGTATTTTTTCTTTTGATCTTCTGTTCCCCATCTTAAAAAGGCATTTGTAACTAATGTGTTTTGAACATCTACTAGAACTGATACGGAGGCGTCCACACGAGCCAACTCCTCTACAACAAGGCATGCTACAGTAAAACTACTACCTGTGCCGCCATATTCTTCGGGAGTTTCTATCCCCATAATCCCCATTTCAAAAAGCTGCTTAAGCATGCCTTTATCCATTTGAGCATTTTTATCCATTTCCTGCACCAGAGGTTTGATTTGATTTTCGGCAAAATCTCTGATGGCTTCTTGGAAAGCTTGTTCGTCTTCGCTTAATGTGGTGAGCGCTTGATGCGACATAGGTGACTCCTTTTTAATTACATAAAATGTATGAGAAATGTTTACTAAGTGGTAGGACTCGTATAGGCTCTAGTCAATGGAAAAAATCATAAGAGTGCTTATTGCTAAACCAGGGTTAGATGGTCACGACAGAGGGGCTAAGGTTGTTGCCCGTGGATTACGTGATGCTGGTTTTGAAGTAATATACACAGGCCTGCACCAGACACCAGATATGATTATCTCTGCAGCCATTCAAGAAGATGTTGATGTTGTAGGCATCTCTATTTTATCGGGGGCTCATATGGCCTTAGTCACAGCGATTCAAAATGGATTTAAGGAGCAGGGAGTCGAAAAGCCAATATTTATTGGAGGCATTATTCCACCAGATGATGCTCATGATCTTCAGGTTCAAGGTGTGTCTAAGGTATTTGGCCCAGGAGCTACAATTTCTGAAATTGTAGAGTCTGTCAGGAATATGGCCAACCAATGAGCTACAGAGCTTATATTTTAATATTTCTGCTCATAGCTTCATTAGTCTCTTGCACTTCAAAAAAAGAAAAGCCTAAAATAACAGTTGTTGAATACAAAAAACAAAGTGTTATTTTAGTGGGTGTTGCATCTAAGTTATTGAGTGAGAGGTCTGTGGATACAATGCATAAGATGGCAGTGTCCATTCAGCAGTCACGTGCTATAGCCTGTATTCAAGTTGGGGAAGAGTGTAAGGTCTATGGACAAATGATGTCCAAGATGATCCAGTATACCAAAGATAATCAACTCACTGCTAAGGAAAAAATTGAGTTAAGAGCTGATTTTAAAGAGTTTGTGAGGCAACTTAAAGTGGAGTCTGAGGTTTTAGAAAAGCAGTGGGCAGAGTTTACAAAAACTGACCTGTAAGAGATTTTTTATTTTTCTTTATTTCTTCAGGAGTCCCCATAGCCATAATTTGTCCCCCTTTACTTCCTCCTTCTGGCCCAAGATCAATGAGGTGGTCACAGTTATTTAATACATCCACATTATGTTCAATAACTAAAACACTGTTTCCTTGATCCACAAGTTCATGCAGCAGTTGCATGAGTTTGTCTATGTCTGCAAAATGTAAACCTGTAGTGGGCTCATCCAAAATATAAAGAGTATCACCAGTGGCTTTCTTAGACAGTTCTTTAGAGAGTTTGATTCTCTGTGCTTCGCCGCCAGATAGGGTCACTGAAGACTGTCCTAGAGTTAAGTAGTCTAGACCCACACGCATTAAGGTTTCCAATTTTGTGGCAATGAGTTTGTGGTTTTTAAAAAATGCAAAAGCCTCTTCCACAGTCATAGATAATATCTCAAAAATATTTTTTTCTTTAAATTTTATATTAAGGATTTCTGGGGAGTATCTTTGTCCATGACAGTGGTCGCAATCCACATAGACATTGTTCATAAAATGCATTTCCATCTTAATTTGACCAGCACCTTGGCAGTGTTCACATCGTCCAGCTTTCATATTAAAACTGAAGTGTGATGTTTTAAAGCCTCGAATTTTTGATTCGGTAAGGCTGGCCATTAAGTTTCTAATATGAGTGAGCAAACCAATGTATGTGGCCGGTATTGACCTTGGTGTTCGACCTATGGGCCTTTGGTTAATTTCGATGACTTTGTTTAGGTAATCAAGACCTGAGATGGAGTGATGGGGCTCGGGCTCAGCCCCAAGTAGTCCCAATTTTTTTTGCACACTGCGAAATAATGTCTGGTGGATTAATGTGCTTTTTCCACTACCAGAGACACCACTTATACCCACTAGCAGTTTAAGTGGGATTTTTACTGAAATATTTTTTAAGTTATGGCCTTGTGCCTTTTTGACTTCAATAAATTGATCATTTGCTTTTCTCCGTTGCGGAGGTTTGTAAACGTTTATGGTTTTATTTAGGTAAGGGGCGGTAATACTTTTTTTACTATTAAGAAGATCATTAAGACGGCCCTTTACTAAAATCTCTCCACCCAGCTTTCCTGCGCCAGGCCCCATATCAATGAGATAGTCGGCCTTCAAGATGGTTTCTTCATCATGTTCCACCACCACCACAGTGTTTCCTCGATCACGCATTTGACGAATAACTGAAAGCAACTTGCGATGATCTTTTGGATGCAAGCCTATACTAGGCTCGTCTAATACATATAAAACTCCGATCATTTCGGAACCCAGCTGAGTGGCTAAGCGAATTCTTTGAGCCTCTCCACCTGAAAGAGTTTTGGTAGGGCGCGATAACTGAAGGTAGCCACAGCCCACATCGTTCATGTAGTGCAGTCTTTGAAATAGAGGAGCTAATATTTTTTCAGCAATTATGGCATCACGGTTTTTTAAATGAATTTTGTTGAGCTGAGACTCAAGGTCACTCACTGGCAATTGAGACCATTGAAAAATATTCTTATTATCTAGAAAAATGTTTAAAGAAGATTTTTTGAGTCGTGCCCCATGACATTGCGGACAGGGTTCCCATAGAAATTCCTTTTCTTCAGTACCTTCTTCAATTTCATACTCATATTCGATAGCTCCAATGCCGTTACACTCAGCACAGGCCCCTTGAGGGTTGTTGAAACTAAAAATTCGAGGTTCAAGTGCAGGGAAGCTAAAGTTACATTTAGGGCAGGCATTTTTAGTGGAGAACGTGATGAGTTCACCACTTATTAACTCAATATTTACATAGCCACCAGTGAGGTCTAGGCTTGATAAAACGCTTTCTGTTATACGTGTTTTATACTTCTCTTCCACGATTAATCGATCAATGAGCAAGTCTATACTGTGGGGTTTTGTTTTAGCTAGTTTCTTTATTTTATGAAGTTCTTTCCACTCCCCATCAACGTGAGCCTTAATATACCCCTTTTTTATCCAGTTTTGGATTTCCTTAGTAAACTCACCCTTTTTTGATCTAGCCATGGGTGCTAGTATATAAAACTTTTCTTTAGGCTTCATTTTTAAGATTGAGGTGACAATTTCTTCATAACTTTGCCCGGAGACTTTAATTTTATGTGTGGGACACATGGGGGTGCCCACTCTTGCCATTAATAATCTTAAAAAATCATAAGCTTCGGTTAGAGTGCCCACTGTGGAACGAGGATTAGCTGTAATTGTTTTTTGATCAATGGCAATGGCAGGGGAGAGCCCTTCTATTTTGTCCACATTTGGCTTTTTATATCCACCCATAAATTGCTTAGCATATGTGGAAAGACTCTCTACATAACGGCGCTGGCCTTCGGCATATATTGTGTCAAAGGCTAAGGAGGATTTTCCACTGCCGCTTAATCCGGTAATTACGGTGATTTTATTTCTAGGAATCTCTACATATAGATTCTTTAAATTATTCTCAACGGCATTATGGATAGAGATTTTATCATTCATTTGGATAGATTAACAATTTTGTAAGGGCAAAGGTAACTCTTTGCTTTATGGAATGCGTAGAGTTATGCATTTTAATGAATTTTTGAGGTAAAGCTGTTCTAAACGGGTTATGCTTTTTACGTAATTATGAATTTAAGAGTTAATGAAAGTTAAGGCGATTAAATGGGACTGTCAGAACATCAAATTGGGTTGATTAAGGGTGAGTGTGAAATAAGCTTTTCTTTAAGCTCAGGCCCTGGTGGACAAAATGTAAATAAAAATAGTACAAAGGCCACTCTTCGCTGGTCCTTATTGAAGAGCAAGTTGCCAGAAGCTTTGAAAAATGTGCTTTATAAAAAGTTGTCAAATAAACTCACTGTTAAACATGAACTTGTGATATCTAATCAGACCTCACGCGTACAATCTGATAATGTAAAGAGTGTTTATGAAAAATTTATTGATCTGATCATAGCGGCACTGATAGTACCGAAACGTCGAGTGCCTACACGACCAAGTAAAAATTCGAAAACACGACGTTTAGATTCCAAAACAAAAGATGCCTTAACAAAAAAAAATAGAAAAAAAGTAGATTACTGAGTCCCTTTTTCTTTAAGCCATAACAACACCAGTCTTCAGAAACAGAGTCAAAATAGCACCACTATTTGCAGTTTTTGCTTATGTTTAATGCAAAACTAAAGGTTTTGTTTTGGCATGACCTATGCACAATGAGTTTTCAGTAGGGGACATTTTGTCGTTTAAAAACAGGGGGAATTATGAAAACAGTGAAATTAATTTTTATAGTATGGGCTACATTATTGGTGAGTGTTTTTGCACAGGCTAATGAACGAATACAGATTGAATTAGATGAACACTTTCGGCGCGGTGGAGTTATAAAGCTTAAGCAAGAAATTAAAAATATATATCCTAATATACGGTTAAATCGGATGGAAATTCTAAAAGTAAGATTAGTTGCTAAAAGTAAACATGGCGGAGGTTTTGCTGAGTTAATGGTAAACAACCGGCCTCAAGAATCTAGCGGAATTGATGGCAGCCCACGAGAATTTAGATCCAATTTGCCAAGAACATTTCATAGAATTGTATTACAGCATCTTGGCCGCAGATCTACTGGTAACTGGCAGTTACATATTGACGGAAACGTTAAGGTTAAAAAAGTTGTTGTGGTTATTTCTGAAAAAAATGGTAATGGACGTCAGCCTCCTCGAGGGCGTGTTTTCACTAAAGTATTAGGTGGTGACAAAGCTACTAAGGTTGGGAACTCTGCTAAGACTTTTCACATTAGAGAAAAAACACAGTCTATTATATTAAAGGGCACAAAACGTAGACTTACAATTCTCTCTGCAGTTGTTGAGTACAGAAATGGGCGAACAGAATCTTTACCTGAGCTTGAGGGACAACTTAAAAGCGGAAGAACTAAAAGTGCATCTTTAGGTGGACGTAACATCGACAGTATAAGAATAGTTTCTAAAACTCTGAATCCTTTTGGAAGTCGAGGAAAATACGAAATTTCAGCAAAAGTTTATAGATAGTTTTAAACAAACCTTAACTTAAAAAACGCCACAGAGATGTGGCGTTTTTTTTTGCTTTAAGTGGATGACAATCAAAGTTACATTGAAACGGTGTTGCCCTATTAACATCCATTAATTCTCATTAAAATGAGAATATTGGACGAAAAGCCTGATATTAGTGTTAATTCTCATTTTAATGAGAATATATGGAAAAATAGGTGGAAACTCTACTAATTCTCAGTATAATGAGAACTAATGGAGCTGAAATGGAAGAAAACAAAGATATAACTATTAAAGATACTCAGTTTATTGGTCGTCTCATTAAAAAGCGCCGTAAGGAGCTTGGTATTACTCAGAGGCAATTAGCAGATATGTCAGGGCTTTCTTTTAATGGGATAAGCCAAGTAGAGCTAGGTCGCATGGAAATACGCATCTCAAGCTTGATTAAGATTGGTCAGCTTTTAGGCCTCAAACTAAAAATTGAAGTGGAAAACTAAATTGTGAAAAAGCTCTATGTTCACTATGAAGGTCAAATTGTTGGGCAACTCACCCAAGATGACGATCTTATTTACTCTTATCAATATAATGATAACTGGCTGAACAATAAAAATAGTTTTCCTATCAGTCTTAGTTTGCCATTGCAAAAAGAAGCTTTTGGCAACCGTCTGTCTCTTTCGTTTTTTGAAAACCTACTTCCCGAGGGAGATGTTAAGAAAGAAATTGAAGAAGCTCAGGCACTAAAGGGAGTTTTTAGTTTTTTAGAACAATTTGGTAAGGACTGTGCTGGGGCAATCACCGTGAGCCGCTCATTTGAGATTCCCCCAAACACTGGGAAAAATAAAATAGAAATCGATCTTCAAAAAATCTATAGCGCAATGGAAGAAAAAAGAGCGATTGCTAATGTTATTGCAGAGGAAAATCCTGGTTATTTGTCTTTAGCTGGGGCACAAGATAAGTTTCCTGGCATTTATCACAACAGTCGTCTTTATCTGCCCATAGAAGGGCAACCCACGACACATATTATCAAGGCGCCCATTTGGCGTCACAATATTAAAGAGTCCGTTTATAATGAGCTATATATTATGCAACTTGCAAAGAGTGTGGGCTTCCAAATTCCCAACTGTTTTATTTTAAAGGGACCACACCCATTGTTTATCATTGAAAGGTATGATCGTTATTTTAAAAAAAATAAGGATGTTCGTCGAATACACCAACAAGATTTTTGCCAAGCACAAGGGATTGTTTCTGATAAAAAATATGAAAAAGAGGGTGGGCCAAGTATTAGAGCAAATTATGATCTGATTTTAAAACACGTATCTCCAAAAAAACGACTAGAATCTGTAGAAACTTTTCTCAAGTGGATATGTTTTAACCTCATTGTGGGAAATAACGATTGCCATTCTAAAAATATTTCCTTCCTCTATAATGAAGGTAAGGTTGAGTTAACACCATTTTACGATTTACTGTCGACCACAGTCTACCCCAAGCTTATACGTGCATTTGCCTATAAAATTGGTCAAACAACCGAGTATCATAAAATGTCCACAAAGGAGTTCCATCTTACGGAACGCCTTATTGGAGTTAAGGAAGGGAAACTAATAACAATCTTTAACTTGGTTTTGCAAAAAATCTTAAAAGAACGAAAAGCCATAACCCAAAAACTTATGGTTGAATATCCAGAGGTAAAAATTTTCAGCACTATCAATGAGGATATAGATCTTAGGGTAAAAACTTTTAAGAATCAGAATATTATTAATGAATGAGTCAATTTGTATAAAGTTAAGTGAGGCAGTTTGAATTGCATGATAATTGGTGCGCCCGAGAGGATTCGAACCTCCAACCACTGGATTCGAAATCCAGTACTCTATCCAGTTGAGCCACGGGCACATACTTTAGTCTTATACTACTCCTATATATTCTTAAAAAGGGCAGTTGAAAAGCAATTTCTTGTATTTGAGCTTTTGCAGGGCAAAATTGTGATAAAATTAATTTCTGTACTTAAAATGGGGAGTGTTGAGCCGATAAGATATTGAAATGATATGGGCAAGTGTGTGAACAGCTATTAAGACATGTTTATCATTAATTGGCTTTATCAATATTAGAGGATCAACAAAGGAAGACAACTTGGATCAAGCTCCAGCGGAACACTTTTTAGACTTAAATTTTTCAGGGATCATTGACGATGCCCCTCGTGCAGCAGATTATATTTTGTATTTGGCATTAAAAAAGGAAGCTTCAGATATTCATGTTGAAGTAAATAAGGAGGCGGCTCATCTGAATAGTCAGTTTCTTGTACGGTTGCGTATAAATGGAGTTTTGTATAATGAGCCCATGGATAGATGTCGATCTGTGGAATATCGTGAACTCATATCTAGATTTAAATTTTTAGCTAAGATGGACCCTACGCAGACGCGTACTCCTGATGATGGCAGTATCTTTATTAAAGCAAAATCTGGGGATTTTAAACTGAGGGTTTCCACAGTTCCTGGTTTACATTTGGAAGATATTGTTATGCGTATCCAAGCCAGTGGGCAGCAAGTAAGAAGTATGGATCAAATCCTAATGACAAGGTCCATGAAGAAGCAACTGGAGCTTGTGCTTTCACAAAGCTCAGGATTGATAGTTATAACTGGCCCAACGGGGTCTGGTAAAACAACAACACTCTATGCAATGCTTTCAGTCCTTGCCGCTCAAGATAAAAAAGTAATCACCGCGGAAGACCCGGTTGAGGTAGAAATAAGAGGGGTTAATCATTACCAGGTTTCTCAACATACAAACTTTGCAAAAATGGCTAAGGCATTTATGCGTCAAGACGCTGATATAATACTGATTGGTGAGGTGCGTGACGAAGAGACCGCTGAAGTTGTAATGCAGTTGGCACAAACAGGTCATTTAGTGTTAACCACTTTGCATACAAGAAATGCTATTGAAACTCTTACAAGATTAGATAGCTTAGGAGTATCAAGAGACCTAGTGGCCTCGAGTTTAAACTGCTCCATAGCTCAGCGTCTGGTGAAAGGCTTATGTCAATACTGCAAGGTAGAGGAAGAGCCCGATGAAGATGATTTAGAAAATATTTACGGCACCGCGGGACCACCAGAAGGGGCCAACTTTTTTGGTCCTGGAGATGGTTGTGAACAATGCACGCATGGTTATAGTGGCAGGGTGCCTTTGTTTGAAACTTTTGTGGTGGATAACGATATCTCTGAGCAAATTATGCGTGGAAAAAGCACGGATGAAATCACCAAATTTGCCGTACAAAAAGGTATGATGACATTAAAAGAAGACGCACTTTTAAGGGTGTATCGTGGGCTAACTGATTTAGATTCAGTGTTACCATATGTCATCGATCTTACATATTAGATAATCATAATTTCATTTATACCGCATTTAAAGAGCTTCTTAGCTTTGTAACCGTCCATATTTTAGACGATTTATAGGTTTTTTTTACTTATTTTCAAAACAGTGTATTTATCACAAAAAAATATTTTTTAGTGATATTCTTGCCACATGACTAAACAAGTTCGGTACTTAAATGGAGAATGATCTTCGAGGGGTTTCGGACGTTACCAATAGATAAACCAAGTATGTAACTGGAGAATTACCTCCTTAACATTTGGATTATGCGCTAGGAGCTTGCCATGAAAACTATGATTTCAATTTTACTCATAAATTTATTTACTGTGGTCTCACACGCAGATAATCTTAATGACTTGGTTATTAGTGATATACTTCATGAAATTAAAAACCATAAAGAGCAAAAAAATCTATTTATTAAATCGGTTTTATCTAGTCAGTCGGGTGATCAAGGTTACTATACCTTGAAGTTATGTTGGGCAGATAAGGATGGCAGCTCTAGCCTGAGTCAAAGTGTTGGGAGCTCAGAGTGTGCATCTAATAAGCTAGGTGGGCGAGAAATCTCTCAACCTGAATTAGTAAATTTGATGAGTAGTCTTTTGACAATTTCTGAAGAGTTAAATGAGGAGCGGTTTCTGGGTCACTATATTAGTGATCCTATGAGTTCTTTAGCGTTTGGTTCTGGCTGCGTTATTGGAATTGGAATAGCTGGTTGGGGTACCAAATTATCTTGGCCAAGCGGGGTTATCAGCTGTGCTCTCGTAGGTGGTATGTTTACGATAGCTAAATACAACTCCGATTTTAATGACTTTATTGCTGAAAATATTTTGTATCCTGATTCTGAGTCAGTAGTATTAAATAACTCACATTAAAGTTAGCTTTCATGAGTAAGGTAGAGTAAGGTACGCCGTACCTTTTGGTTTAGCTAAGCGTCATTGAAGAAAGTAGAGAAAGTAGATGGCGTAGAACAAAAATTGAACTGTCCGGATTATTAATTCTTAAATTGAATATTCGGACACTAAATAGATTGTATTGCTTAATCAATTGTCATGAATTTTGCTACTAGGCAGTGTATGCCTAGAAAAAAACCAAATTATAATCCGGAACATCCTATTCACATCACTGCTCGTTGTATTAACCAAATGTGGTTTGACTTACCCTTAGAAGAGGTCTGGATAATTTTTTCCAATTATTTATATTTTATATCACATGCTTTTAATATTGAAATCATTTCTTTTGTTTTGATGAATAATCATTTTCACTTGTTGGTGCACGATAGTAATTTTAATATTTCAAAAGCAATGTGTTATTTTATGAGGGAAGTAAGTAAATCAATCACCATTGATACTAAAAGAGTAAATCAAACATTTGGTGGGCCTTTTCACCCTACAGTGATTGGCTCAACAGAGCATCTATTGAATGTTTATAAGTATATCTATCAAAATCCTTTAAGAGCCAAAATAGTTAGTCGAGCGGAGGAGTATAAGTTCTCGACCTTACATGGGATACTTGGGTTAAGCCAAGCAACTATTCCGGTGACCTCCAGGTATGACAATCTTTTTCCTTTAGTGCAAGACACTAGCCATACCTTAAGTTGGCTTAATCATCATTATGACGACATTGAAATTGATCTTATTCGCAAAGGATTAAGAAGCCACCATTTTAAAATTGGAAAAAAAAGAAGTTGTCGTACCAAAATTGATTTGCCTAGCATTTGAGTAAATGACGCAAAGCTAAACCAAAAGGTACGGCGTACCTTAGAGGATGTCGCCGCAGTTTAGGATTCTGTAGTTTTTTCTAAATAGGGGGCCTGTGTACATCTGAGAATCATTTTCTGATTGTGAGTTTTCATAGACGCTGATGCGGTAGTCTAAGGGGTGCTTCTTGATAATGGTATCACAATTTCTTCTGTCACATTTTTTATCTATATATTCATTTTTGAACTCTACATGTACTTTTTTTGTTTTCCATGCCAAGGCAGTATGGTCATCGGCCCAGGGGTTTTCATAAAATTTGACTTTTTCAATAGAGTTAAAATAGTTTTCTTTATCGATGCAGAGGTTTGTTATAGGTACATTTATGCTGCGTCCATATTCCTTAATATGGTATTTAATTTTTGGAACTTGAGGTGAGAGATCCCAGTTGCTGAGAATGGCAGACCAGGACTGATTAGCGCCCCCACCTATGCTGCCTGTACCGGCAAAAGTATATGCTGAAGTGAGTAAGATAGAGAAGATGATTAATGAATTTATCAAGGCTGGCAATTTTAGTTTTTGAAAAAATAGAGTCATCACTTTTAGTGGTCCTTTTTATTTTGGTTGGAACCCATGGTGTCGGTAACAACAAAAGTGAAAGCTTTAATGTTTCCTAGAGCATTTGGTTTTTTTGCAAGTTCAACTTTTTTATAATAAGCTTCTTCATCAATTTTCAGCCATTGATTATAGGCTTCTGGGGATAGCCCCTCGGCATACGTGGCAATAATGTTCTCACCCTTGAGCTCGCAAGCTTCTGGTCTGGCGTAACGTTCAGTAAGGTGAAGTCCTATTTTTTTTGTGGTGTTGGAGTCATAGTTTAACTGGATAGCACCAAGCTCATACAACCCCATGTTGTTGAATTTTAAGAATTGTGAGCTACGCATCTTTTCCGCTATTTCAAATCCGTAGCTGCCAAAGCGTTGCATCAGACTACTTTTGCTCACTCCGCCACTGGCAGCTAGAAAATAAATTTCACCATACAGAGGGTTCTTTTTTATCTCTTTTTCCAAATCAAGATTATATTCAACGTGCTCCTTGTAACCATTTGGGTTACATCTTAGGAGCTCTTTTTTTATAAGCTCAGGCGCAAGCTGTAGAACTTGGTTGTCACTGGGCACACTGAGTATGAAACGATAAATTTTAAATAATGTGAGATAACCGGGCTTGTTTGATTTTTCGAGAAGTCTTTTAATGGTTTTTTCGTGAATAACAATTTGTTTAGCTAAATATTTGATGCCTTTTTTTCTATCATTAAAATTTTTAAGAGCTAGCTCTATGTCTTGGCAGACCTGCTCGGCAACAGTGGAACACTTTGGAGGCACAATAGGCGAACCTGGATTCACATGCAAGTGATCACCTGAAAGCGACATAATACAGACCCCCCTTCTGTGTTACTGCTCAAGAACTTAAAGGAATAAAATCTATGTGTCGAGAGTCTTGGATATTTTGTGTAAACTAATGCTTTGCTTAATAAATAAGATAAAGCCATAAATAGTCAAAAATACAGAGGTTTCTTAGGTCTGGGATTTATTTTAGGGCTTTCCAAAATTATTGAAGTTATTCATAATAGTTTTATGGGGCTGAAAAAATTACGCATACTCGTTGTTGATGACGAGAAAGATATTAGGGAACTGATTCAGGATCAGTTTGAAATATTTGGTTTTGATGTGGATGTTGCTGAGGGTGGTGACGATGCGTGGGCCATGTTCGAAAAAGATCCATATGATGTTGTTATTACTGATGTTCGAATGCCCAAGGGCTCTGGACCTGAGTTATTAGAAAAAATTAAAAAGTATGATGTTCATTCTCCAAAAGTTTATTTCATTTCTGGATATTATGATTTCCCAAAAGAAGATATATTTCATGTGGGAGCGGATGGGCTTTTTCCGAAACCTTTTAGTGCAACCATATTAAGGGAAAGCATACGTAAAGCGAGTATGCCTAACCTGCAGCGCTGGGGCCAAAAAAAGTTTCATAATGTGCAACATAAGTTTAAGCTTGTAACAGGGCCTAGTCAGGTGGTTTCTGTGGGCAGGGGTGGTTTATTTATACAGTGCAAGGAAAATATTCCTAAAGAGGATGAGGAAGTAGAGTTTGAAATTGGTTTTGATAACTCTTTAGGATTAATTAAAGGAGAGGGACGCGTGCTTTGGTCTCGCAGTCAAGATTCTGAAGGATGCTTGTCAGGTGTGGGTGTGGAAATCCAGTGGCTGTCCAAAGAATGTATTAATGAGTTTGTCTCTTTTGTGGCAGAAAGTTCTATTCTACCTTATATTCCTAAAACTTGATTTGGACGATGTTTCAGTATCGGCAGAATTATCATTATCTGAATCTTGGTTGTTTCCAGGGGCGTTCTTGGAAGTTCCTGTGGAGTTATTTGTTTTCCCGGTGGGGTCAGAATTATCTGCAGAGGCTTTAGCTTCTTTACGGATTTCTTGACGAACGAGCTCAGCGATTTCTGCCAGCCATAAAGCAAACACATTTTTTGACATAGGCAGTAGCTTCTCACTGCTTATAAGGACAATCTCTAGCCAAAACTCTATGTGCTTGAAGGGTTTGTCATACTGATTGTAAGTGGTGTTCCATTGCTGCACAGAGCTTTTTATTTCTTTATAAACCATTTTTTGCCCCTTATTAGCTAAGCGGCCCATAAGTACAAAAATCACAAAGGGAAAGATAAAGCCAAAAAATAAAGTTGCGATTCCAGTATAAATTAACCAGTGATCCAAATCTAAAAGTTTTAGACTCTCTGTTTTAGCAATTGAAATTTGCGTTTCTTTAAAGTCATGCAAAACCTGCATTTGATGATTAAGGTTGATGCTTTTTATACTCTCATAGTTAAGAGGGGTAAGAGGGAGTGAAGACTGAGCTAGTCCTTCATTAAAAGTGAGAACTGTATTCCAAAGTAAGAAACGTTGTTTCTCTGTTTTAGGTTTATTTTGTATTTGCTCTACAAGTTGAAAATACTTTTCTGATAAGAACCGGGCTTCATCCATTGATTTGTAACTTTTATATATTTTTGAGCGGATTTCATTTTTGGCAAATATTTGTATTGTAAAATACGTCAGACCTATGAAGGTTGATGCTGTGGATAAAAGCATAAAAATAATAAATATATTTTTATATAGCTTTAATTTTTTTAATAATGCCCACATATGTAGTTCCTATATTAGTTTATATGCCTTTAGTTCGTGAAATACGGTTTCAATGATTACTTTTATAATTACAATAGAAGGTATAGCTAATAACATTCCTGAAAAACCAAAAATAATGGACCCACCCATGACGCCCAAAATAACAACTAGAGGATGCAGGTTCACTGCTGATCCCAAAACAATAGGTTGGAAGATGCTATTATCTAATAATTGAGCCACAGCCACCACAGCAAAGACTGCTAGCATTAAATTATCTGTGGTAATGAAGGGGAGATAAGGGGAGATACTTTCTGTAATCAGAGCATAACAAAGCCCAACAATTAAACCAATGGCTGGGCCGAGAAAAGGAATGGCATTGGTGATGCCAGCAATACTGCCAATAACTATGGCCACATTGATTTCTAGTCCAATAACAATTAACCCCACACTGAGGGTGAGACCCACCAGGAAACACTCAAGAAGCGTACCTCGCAAATATTTACCTATGGCTGTATCCACTTCGTTCAGTACAGTTAAGGAGAGCTCAAAGTACTTGTTTGGTACCAGTCGAATAAAAAATTTATTAATTTCACCAGTATCAAATAACAAGAAGATAAAGACAAAAGGCATAATGAACCAAGTGGATAATGTATTTAATATTTTAACAATAAAATGAGAGTTTTGAGCTTTACTGCTACCGTCAGCATTTTTTAAAGCTTCAGTTTCTTTTTTATTATTTTTTTGAAGTGTTTCTTCTAAGATCACACCTGCTGTGGGTAGAAGCTTCTGGTTTTCCTCAAAATAATTATAATATTTGGGGTTAAACGTTTGGCCTTTGTACCCTTCTTTATATTTTAGTAATATTTTTTTTTGATCTTCGTTAAGTGAGAGCATCTCAAAGGCTTGAGTTTTAAAAGGCGCAATATCATCTTTTAAAAGTTCATAAATAAAGTTGCCTTTATCTGGATTTTCTTTGAGACCCATGACGCTAATATATTTTTCATTCAGTTTGTACTTAATACGAACAATTAATTCTAATTGATCTTTCTCATTTGGCAGAGAACTCTTAATCTGACGTGTGCCCATAACAAGTCCGGCAACGATAAAGCAAAATAATATAAGAACTTTGGGGCCATGGGGAAGCCATGAGACTCTAACTATATTTATAACTGGACGAAATAGGTAGGCAAGAACTCCACCAATAATTGAAGGTAAGATTAAAGACCTTAGAGACCAGAATAAAAATAGAAATACAGAGATAGCAATAACTGAGAATGCAGCATAAACAATGACATTACGTCTTTTTTGTTCCAATTTTTGTTGTTTATCAGCCACTACTTCTCCCTACAATTTTTTAGAAGTTGTGTTGTTTTCTTTAAGCGTTCACCAACAAATAAGGAAAGTGATTGAAATATTAATGATGAGATTTCTGGTTCCACCTCTATAAACTGTTGCAGATCACTTCTGAATAAAGAAAATGCCATTGTTGGCTCTAGGGCCCTAGCGGTGGCAGATCGAGGAGAGTTATCTAGTAAAGCCAGCTCTCCAAGGAAGTCTCCCGTATTGAGTTCAGCTACAAGTATTGGCGGGCCCTCGGTGTTAGGTATCTCAATACCCACTTTTCCACTTTCAACAATAAAAAGTGCCGCTCCAGGTTGGTTAAGCTCAAAAAAGCATTCTCCTTCGGAGTAAAATCGCTTATGGAGTATTTGCTCCACTTGGATCACTTGTTTTTTACTTAGGTTGCTAAAAAAGGGGATGTCCCTGAGAAATTCGATTTCAGTTTTTTTCTTTTGACGGTCTTTATTGTTAAATATATTGCCCCAAAATACTTCTAAGTCGCTAAACATATTTGTTGCCTTCTTCTGCTGTTGTTAATCTGCTGTGTATACAGAACTATCGGAAATAAGTGGGGAAATATAAAAAAATCTATTTATTCTCGTACTTTGGGCTGGCATGTGATTTATTGTTATGTTGTCAAAAACCTGACTAATGTCACTAAACGATAGTGATTCTCACTTAGATTTCAAGAGTGTTTTTGTATTGTAAATAGATTTAAGCAGCAGCATTATCGCCTGATGGATTTAGAAATGTACAAAAATTATGAAGTGGAGTCCTTTGAGGGCGAAGAGTTTATCTTGGAACGCCTTGCAGAGTTTGGCTTTTCAAGGGGACAGAGCTTTCAATTGGTGGGGAGGTCTTTGTTTGGTCAGCCTTATATAGCGAAAATTGGAAATTTAAAGGTAGCTCTAAGAGCAGTTGAGTTAGAAAGTATTAAGGTCAAAGTTTAATTATGAAAAAAGTCGCTTTAGTGGGTCCACCGAATGCTGGGAAAACAAGTTTATTTAACTGGTTAACAGGGTCAAATTTTAAAACTGTAAATTACCCTGGAGCCACTGTAAATTTTTTCAGGGGTGATGCTCTTGAGCAGTATGGTTTTGCATGTGAATTTATAGATACGCCCGGCGTGTACAGCTTGTTTCCCAAGTCTCAAGATGAGGAGATTACGCAAAAAATCCTTATTGGAGAGAACTCGGAGGTTTCTCCAGATCAGGTGATTGTGGTTATAGATGCTACTCAGTTTGAACGACACCTAAATATATTCCACCAAGTATCCGCTTTGAATATTCCAACAATTGTGGCTGTGACCATGCTTGATATATTGAAAGAAAGTGGTCAGAGTATTGATTTAAATATTTTATCCAAAGAATTAGGCGTTCCCGTTGTGGGTATTGACGGTCTTTTGGGTGGTGGTGTTCAAGAACTTATGGACTCTGTAGCTGGACGTGAGTCAGAGAAATCTTCGCAAATAGAGCCCGAAGCATTGCAGAAATGGACACAAGAAATTTTTACGGAATTTGGTTTAGAGAACAATAGACTACACAAGTTAAGTTTTATTGATTGTAAAAGTAAAAGAAATTGGCATCACTTAAAAGTGACAGATAAGTTGGACAAGTTTTTATTACACCCTATTTTTGGTTTAGTATTTTTTGTTGTTGTGATGTCCCTGCTATTTACTTCCATATATTCTTTTTCCGTTCCACTTATGGATTTTGTGGATGCTGGATTTTCTAGCCTGAGCCAGTATATCTTAGTGGCAGGTGAGCAGAGTCTGTGGGCTCAATTTTTGGCCGACGGAGTTGTCACTGGCTTTGGGGCGTTTTTTATTTTTGTACCTCAGGTGGCCATCTTATTTTTTGGTTTAATTCTATTGGAGGACACTGGGTACTTAGCTCGAGCAACAACATTAGTAGATAGACCTCTCTCGCTTTTAGGTATGAATGGAAGGTCTTTTGTACCTTTATTGTCAGGATATGCCTGTGCTGTTCCTGCAGCCATGGCCGCTAGGACGATTACTAATAAGAAGGAGAGGCTGTTAACCTTATTTGTTTTGCCATTAATGAATTGCTCGGCGAGGCTTCCCGTTTATGCATTGCTATTGACCTTCTTTTTCACAGGAAAACCCATGTGGTATGGAGGCGTTGCCCTAGCCGCTATTTATTTTTTGAGCATAATAGTTGGAGCACTGGCAGCATTGATTTTAAGACGTTTTATTAAGGATAGCGGACAAAGTCTATTTATGATGGAACTGCCTCTTTATAGGAGGCCTCGAATTATGCCTGTATTATCCCAAGTATTGGCCAAAACTAAGTTTTTTGTGAGAAAAGCAGGTCCTATTATCTTTGCCCTTTCCTTAGTGATTTGGGTGACCAGTGTGTTTCCAAATTATGAAATGACGGATGATGTACAAAGGTTGCAGTCAAGTTATATTGCTCAGGCAGGACACCTTATGGAGCCAGTGTTTGAGCCTATGGGAGTGGACTGGCGAGTGGGAGTTGGCATAATTTCAGCTTTCGCGGCTCGCGAAGTTTTTGTTTCCGCTCTTGCCCTTGTGTTTAACGTCACAGAAGAGAACGCCATAGGTGGCGACGGTTCGGAAGAAAGCGTCGCAGCCACATTGTTAGAAAAGATGAAAACAGCAAAACTGGCAAATGGTGGTTTGATATTTACCCCAGCTACAATCATAGGTTTAATTATATTTTTTATGATTGCCCTCCAGTGCTTAGCTACAGTGGGTGTAATTTACCAAGAAACTAATAGTGTTAGATTTACAGTGTTTCAGCTGGTGAGTTTTAATGTGGTGGCTTACTTACTGGCTGTGGGTGTACAGATTTTTGCATAAGAATTTCTACCTTTTTCAACAGAGTTGAGTTAAAGTTTTTGTATGGCACTTTCAAATAAGCCCTATAAGGGCACTCGAGATTTTTTTCCTCCAGATATGCGTATTCATAACGCTATTTTTTCCAGTTTATCTAAGGTAGTGGAAAATTATGGTTATGAACAATATAATGGCCCAATGCTAGAGTCCTTCGATCTTTATGCTGCTAAGACAGGTGAAGAAATTGTAAACGCTCAGCTTTATCACTTTGAAGATCGTGGAAAAAGAAGGGTGGCTGTGCGCCCAGAAATGACGCCTACATTAGCTCGAATGGTTTCTCAGCAGGTACAAGAATTACCTAAACCCATACGCTGGTTCAGCCTCCCTAATTTATGGCGCTATGAGCGGCCTCAGAGGGGTCGATTAAGAGAACATTGGCAATTGAATGTGGATTTACTGGGGGGCGACACTCGCTTGGCTGATAGTGAAATTTTATCTCTAGCTTTTAACTTGATTAGTGAGTTTAAAGGTCAAGAGCACATTCAAATTCATATAAACCATCGTGGATTGGTAAATTTTGTTTTTCAAGACCAATTGGGTTTAAGTGCTGAACAGGCTCTACAGGTTTCCAAAGCTGTGGATGCACGACCAAAAATTGGCGAGGCAGCTTATGAAAAGTGGTTATCTGATCAAGGTGTAAATAGTGATCAAGCTATAAAGCTAGAAGCATTTTTTAAATCTGATTTTACAAGTTTATGTGAGAATTACCCCTGTGAAGCCATAGATGATCTTAAGGCTATTTTTAAAAACTTAGAATGCTCGGAGGCTCATAAAGTTTTAATTTTTGACCCAATGATTATGCGAGGCCTTGATTATTATACGGGCTTGGTTTTTGAGATCTTTGATACTTCTCCAGAGAACAACAGAGCTATGTTTGGTGGGGGACGATACGATAATTTGATTGGTCTTTTTGGAAAGCATCAGCTCTCTGGGGTGGGTTTTGGAATGGGCGATGTTACTTTGAGAAATTTTTTAGAAACTCATAAACTTATGCCCGCCATTCAGGCTCCTATCGATTATTTTGTGGCGTTAACAAATAAGGACTATTGGTCTTATTCCCAGCAAATATGTAAGGTTTTACGAGTTAAAGGCCATAGTGTATATGAGGCTTTAAGTGATGTTAAGCTTGCCAATCAATTTAAGCAGGCCCATAAACTGAATTCTAAATTTGTTATTATTGTTGGTGAAGACGAGGTGGCTCAAAAACAGTTTCAGCTGAAAGAGTTGGCCACTGGAGAGCAAAAAACATACGCCTTGAGCGAGCTCGAGGCCTTGGACTAACTCACAATTTCTAAATTACGGAGCATTCTTGTTTTTTCAGTTAACAGGTGAACACAAAAATGCTCAAACATGCGGTGCTCATTAAAAATTAAGCAATAAGCCTCCATTTCTATTTTTTTAACAGCCACACTCAAAGGCTCAAACATGCGGTTCTCGCCCTTCGGGCTGCGATCCGAACTCGCTTTGCGCGCGGCTGTTAAAAAAATAGAAATGGAGGCTTATTGCTTAATTTTGAACTCCGCTCCGAACTCGCTTTTTGCGCTCACCTGTTAACTGAAAAAACAAGAATGCTCCGTAATTTAGAAATTGTGAGTTAGTCCAAGGCCTTTGTCTGGTTGCTAGAGTTGTTATGCCTGTGCTTGTATTTTAGTATAAGTGTATGAAAACTTTTCTTATTTTAGAAAATAGCCAGCATGATTATGGAGTTTTAGAGAGAACAATTCTTAAAATTGATTCTGAAATTAAAATTGAGCATTTTACTCATGCCTCAGAGTTGTATAAGTGGATCAAGTTACAGGTAGAGGAAAAACGTAACAATGAAGGCTTTGTTAGTCCTCAGGTTTTATGTGTTATTTCTGATTACCAGTTGTTGGAAAATATTAGTTTAGGTTTACTTGATAAAATTCAAAAAATGTTTATTCATGAAGGGTTTACTGATGAGAAGAAGCCATGTGGCTTTGTGATTACAGCATTTGAAAACGTTGATTTTAATTTAAATGATTTTATTCATCCTAATATCTATAATATTCTATACAAACCTTTTGATGCTCTTCTAACTGAAATTTCGTTGAAGATTGCTATTAAGGGTAGAGGCAGGATTGAGCATGATCTGTTTACTTACCAGACGAAAGCTGAAATAGAAATTTTAAAAGATATTAAAACCACTGCAATCACAGAGCTTGGGTTTCGTACGGAAAGTGCTCGTGAAATAGCCCTGGGAAAGAAAGCTAGGTATTATAGTTCTATATTGGATTCAGAAAATTTAAGTTACTTTTTTGCCTATTGTACAAAAAATAAATCAGTGAAGAATGAAGAGAATAAGTTTATAAGTTCATTTAGTTATTTTGGAACATCTAAGAGACATTTGAGTGCGATACGTAGGTTTGTGCGATCGCATGATGACCATAAAGAGCTACCGTTAGAAAATAATGAAGCTAAGGTGTCGCCTCGGCAATTTATTTTTATTTCTGCTGAAGTGGATAATTACAGCACATTTAAAGGTCACATTGACGAGAATTACTTGGACGTGGAGATTAAGTACTATAGTCAACCTTTTGGTTTTTACGAATCATTGGATAAGAGTTTATTAGATGGCTCTGATCATACAGGCTACGTGGATATGCTTCCCGTGAGAAATGAAATTGTGTTGGAGTTGAATAAAACAAAAACTAGAATTTTAAATATTTATGAAGGTGACAAGCCTTTTTCTGATAGTGACCAATTTTTTAATAAATCTTTAAAAGAAATTAAAGAAGATGATAATTTTGTTAAATTTCTTTTTAACAAAAAAGATGGAGTAAAGGTCATCCAGTTTATGCACACCCCTGTAAAGAATACTATAATACTAAGTATTTCAGACATGGAGAAAACACAAGTTGATTTGGTAGATTGTTCTGAATCTATAAATGCAGA
Organism: Pseudobdellovibrionaceae bacterium; assembly: GCA_018663505.1. GTDB lineage: Bacteria > Bdellovibrionota > Bdellovibrionia > Bdellovibrionales > UBA1609 > JABJQG01. The sequence continues at coordinate 29,239 of JABJQG010000019.1, forward strand.
CGGAGACACAGTTTTTGAATTTAAAATAAAACAGCATGTTGCTGATGCTTCTGAGGGGAGAATGACAACTAACTTCTCTCGAGTGGATGCTATTTTTGTTGATAAATCATATATTTCAGAGCAGGGGTTTTCCACCTTTAGAAATATGATGAAAACTTTAAAAACACAATTTGAGCATTTAAGGTTTATTGTTGTATCGGAAACTCCTATCAAGTCTTATGAGCATTTACAGAAGCATATTGAATTTGATGACTATATAGCCTTACCTTTTGATTCCTTTTATCTTGTGCGTACCTTAAAACAAATGATTCCTCATTTGGTTCAAAAAGGAAAAAATTATTTATCTAGGGAAGGTATTGAGTATGAGGTAGTCATTCAGACGGCCTTACCGGTAAGTATTAGTCAAATCTCAGAGTGTCATGTGAGCTTGTCTTATACACGGGCCTTGAAGGTAGGTGATGTGCGACGCTTTGCTTTGTTTGATGCTAATATTGAAAATTTGCCAGAAATTTGGGGTATGTGTAATCATACAGACAAGGTTTCTGATGGTGAGTACCGTAATGATTTTATTTTCTTTGCTCTTAAAGATGTGCATCTTAGCTTTATTCGTCAGTGGATTAAAAAGAACTACATAGAGGCTAAAAACAAAAGCTAACAAATGGATAAAGGAAAAAAAGGCACACAGGAGCTGTGTACCTTTTCATCATTGATCAGATAACATTTGATTCTACTAATATAAAACTAATTTATTTTTACAGTTACAGCATGGAATTTACGATTGTGATAATAAAGATCTAGGGTGACCACACCGTCTCTTGAGAGTTTATTTTGTCTAACTTCAATGACAAACTTATTTATGTTTTGATTTTGTCCATAGCCAAAATTCTGATAGCATTCCTGGGGGTAGTTATATGAGTTACGTCCACCTTGTTGATTATTGATATCTTGATATCTGAGGGCTAAAATACCTTCGGGGCCATCTGGTCTGAATTTACCACAGATCACAAGTGGTCTGTTTATTGAATTCTTTAGATTGTCTTTAAAATCAATTTTAAGAACAGCAGGTGTTGCATTGAATACACCCTCAGTATTCAATTCAATTGTGAAGTACTCATCGATTCTAGTGCAATCGCCGCCAAGCCCTGTACTGAAGCATACGCCTATGTCTCTCAAGAAGTTTTGATAATAATCCTGATTGATCAATGAACCAATGCGAGAATCTGCTGCTGACCAAGAAGCATGGCCTCTTTCACTTTCGCTCACATCACAATCTGAATAATAATCCCTATTTGGACCGTTATAAGAATTTTCATCATCACAGTATGTGTTAACATTGCTTGAATCTGAACGTGGAGAAGAATCTTTATCACAAGAGATCATTAGAGCTGAAACAGCGATCATAGCTATAAAGATAAATAATCGAGTAAGGTTAGATTTCATTTTTTACGTCCTTCTTTAGTTTTATACACCTCCTTATTACAAGAACGAGGCCACATGCGGTAAGTATCTGTAATTACTAAAACTGGCTGATTTTTTTTGGGGTAAAAACTATGTTGAACTCAGTTTTTGAAAAAATTATATGTCGTTTTTGTAGACGAGAGAGACAAGGAGGGGCTAAGAAGCCTGAAGTTAACTAGCGAAACATCTAGCTTCTCTAATGAGCGTGATGGTTAAAACTAAATTTAAATTATTGAGATCTTCTAATTAGTCAAGACAAATGATGGATAGAAGATAGGGGTAGAGATTACCTGTGGGGAAGTGCAGGGGGATTTTGAGAGTTGTAAATACAAATGACTATCTGAACTTAATTCAGATATGTAAAATAAATACGGACTCTTAGAAAAGATAGACAGTTATGATCCCTTGAACTAAACCTCTACTATGCCATCAAAAAATCATTCAGATTTTCGCTCCATCACTAGAGAAGCTATTCGACAGATTCCTAAAACGTGGCAACGTTTTGGGGGGGGCTACATTCAACAGGTCTCAAAGCAGGAGCTGATTTTAGTAAATGTGCTGGCAGTTTTAGTAGGTATTGCCACGGGCTATGCCGCTATTTTGTTTCGGAAATTGATAGGTTTTTTACAAAATATAATCATGTATCAGAAAATTGGATTTGATTTAGCAGATCCTATTCAGCACACTTTGGGGTTTTGGATTTTAGCTGTGGTGCCATTGGGGCTTGTTGTATCCACCCTCATTACAAGGTGGTTTGCTGCTGAAGCCAAAGGGCATGGTATTCCAGAGGTTATTGAGGCTGTTCGTACCCGTGGGGGGCGTATACGAAAACGTATTCTAGCAATTAAGGCACTGTCCTCTAGTGTGACTATTGCCACAGGCGGATCGGTAGGGCGAGAGGGCCCCATTGTATTGATTGGTTCAACAATAGGTTCGGCATTTGGTCAGTTATCTCATTTGAGCCCCCGTTTAATTAAAACACTTGTTGGTTGTGGTGCCGCAGGAGCCATTTCTGCCACTTTTAATACCCCCATTGCTGGAGTTATTTTTGCTGTGGAAGTTATTATTTTAGAGTTGAAGACCAAGTCTTTTGTTCCATTGGTAACGGCATCCGTTTTTGCAGCTGTGGTTTCTCGATATTATCAGGGAAATGCACCGGCCTTTTTTGTTCCTGAGTACTCACTCAAGGGACCTTCTGAGCTGGTATTTTATTTTGTTTTAGGATTACTTTCGGGGATAGTTGGCGCTTGGATCATTCGTATTGTTTATGGAATGGAAGACCTGGTGTTGAAATTAAAGATTCACTTTTTGTTAAAGCCAGTTTTAGGTGGGTTGATTGTAGCAAGTATAGGGTTGTATTACCCGCAAATTTTTGGTGTAGGGTACGATACTATGACCCAGGTTTTGCAACAGAATCTCAGCTTATCGCTGATTTTAACTTTGTTAATTTTGAAACCATTAGTTATGAGTATCACTCTGGCAGTGGGTGGTTCGGGTGGGGTATTTGCACCATTGCTTTTTATTGGTGCTATGCTGGGAGGGGCTTATGGAACAGTGGTACACTCTCTTTTTCCCGAGCTCACCTCAAGTCATGGGGCTTATGCATTAGTAGCAATGGCGGCCTTATACTCTGCCACAAGTCGGGCCACATTTACAGCCATTGTGGTTTTGTTTGAAATGACTTTAGATTATTCTATCATATTACCGTTAATGTTAGTTTGTGTGATTGCCGATCAATTTGCTTGGGTGATTCAAAAGGAATCCATTTATTCTTTAAAACTACTTCGAAAAGGTCTTAAGTTTATCAATGATATTGGTGTTAACATTATGGGGATCACTTTGGTTAAAGATATTATGACCACAAAAATACAAACAGCCCATGTTAATATGTCCATTGCTGATGCGGGAAAGGACTTGCTGCCCAGTCATCATTCTGTTTACCCGGTGATAGATGATGAACAAAAACTGTGTGGTATTGTTCATCATGATGAAATTCAAGAATTGGCAGCCACAGGGGATGTTGACAAAAAGTTGAGTGAGCTTATGGAGGATGCTAAGGCTATAGTTTATGCCAATGATACTGTCCTGCAGGCTGTAAAAAAAATTGAAAGTATAAGGGACCCAAGAATACTTGTTGTGGATCGGCGCTATGGGAGATTGCAGGGGATAGTGAGTCCTATTGATTTTGTTCGTTTAAGTGTGGCTGAAGAAAGCTAATGCTGTAGGGTTATGGGTGGGTAGTTTTGAGCTACGGATTTTCGATTGGAACCTTTCCATCCATGGGAAATCAGGGGCTAGCCGCCCCTGAAACCCGCAATTCTTCAACATCGTGTTGAAGAATTTACAGTAAATTAAATATTTTCTGGTCACTAGAAGTTTATTTTATAGATTCCCCCACACGACGTGGGGGAATTGGTAGGCTCGGGCCGCCATAGGCCCGATCTCCCATGGATGGAAAGGTTCCAATTGGAAATCCGTAGCTCAAAACTACCTACCCACTCAAATTATCCGAGGACTTTTTGACGTTACTTGAAACTTTTAAAGAGAAAGCAGGCCCTTTATAGTGGACGCTTTTTGGTATATGGCAATTACGTGATCAGCGCTATCTAATACAATGGAAATTGTGAGACTTGTATATTTGCCTTTTTGTGAATTTTTTTTCTGGCAGTCTATGTTTGGAAAGAGGGCCTCCACCTGAGGAACACTTTCAGAAGGAACAATGAATTTAAAATGATACTCTGATGGCCACTGGTGCTCGGACTCCAGAAGGCTTTTTAATTTTATAAAGTCGTCATCTTTTAGCATGGAATCAGTCTAGCATTTCCAGCCTCATAAATCTAGTTGCACGTGATTTATTTTCAATTCGAAACTATAAAAGGTAGGGTTAGAAATCTGCATGTAACGGTAGGTCACTCATCATGATGTACTCCGTACCCACTTGGCTAGACAAATTATTTCCCCAACAATAGATTTCTTCGGCACTATTAGAGTAGCATACGCTATCTTCGGCCAGGGAGAGTTCTGATAAGTCGCTAGGAAGAGTAGTGTTAGAAAGTGGAGTGCTGATAATGTTAGTGCCTCCTTCAAAAAAATTAGTTTGGTACTGTGTATTTTGACCCCAGGAAAAAATATCACCTAGATCTGTGCGCACATATATATTATTAGGACCAGCTTTTAGGGATTGACTTGTAAGTGTGCCAAAGTTGGGTAGGGAGGTTGCGTATTTTGAATAATTAAATAATGCAGTGACGTACCCTAACTGGCTGAATGAATTTCCGCCCCAAGAATGGAGTTTGCCAACGCTACTCACGGCATAAACTGAGGTTGCCCCGGCATCAATGTCAATAATGGATGTGAGTGAGATGTCAGCTCCTCCCCCTGGGTTCTCTATGTTGACAGGTGCGGGGGTGTAATTGTTAGCATTGTTTATGGTTCCATTACCTAGTTGAGCCTGTGAGTTTTCTCCCCAGCAATAAACCTTGTCATCCACTGATTTTAAAATACAGTTAAAATTTAATCCAGATACAATTTTTTGAGCATTTCCCCCACTATTTACAATTGTGGGGGTGTAAAATGGGCCAGCGCTCATTTGTCCTGCTTGTTGCGAGGAATTACCTCCCCAGCAATAGGTAATATTATCTGTAGAAATGCCACAACTATGGTTCTCGCCAAGGGCAAGAGTTTTGAACTCCTCGCCGGTACCTAATAGGTTGTCTTCAACAACTTGAACAGGATGATAAACTTCAGTTGGAGAGTTTCTGTCATCGTTACCTAGTTGGCCTTGATTATTGTTGCCCCAACAGAACACACCTCTGTATGAGCCATCGACAAGTGAGTCAATGACACACGCATGATGACTCCCTAATTTCAGTTTTGAGGGATTGATTAAGTTTGGAATGGTCAAGGCTAAATGACTGTGGTAAACGGCCCCAGTATTAATACCTGAGACCCCCAATTTTCCCCATGAGTTACTGCCCCAACATTGTACTTCGTTAATAGCTGGATTGGCAGATTTTACTAGAGCACATTTAAAATCTGTACCACTTTCAATTCTTAAAATTTCACGACCAGAAGTAAAAGACTCTAACTTAACTGGAGAGCCAAAAAAATCACCCTTGTATTTAATGAGTTGATTTTGCATATTGTTGCCCCAGCATTGAACATCATTTGATAGACTGAATCCACATGTAAAATCATTTCCCATGGCCAAGTGGCTAAATTCCAAACCGTTGTCATTGATGAGAGTCAGGGATGTTAAGTTAGTCATGCTTCCGTTGCCCAATTCACCCATAGAGTTTGTTCCTAGACAGTACCTGCCTACTATTCCAGAAGATTTATTTAATAAACAGACTTCACTTCCGCCATTCATATAAATGGACTGAAGTTGGCCAGTAGTGGGTTGACCTGGGACTACAGAAAATGCAGCGGCACCGTCGTAACAATAAAGCTGATCAGAATTTGCTGCATCAGTATAGCAGAAAGCACTGATGCCCTTTCCAAGAGCCACTAGGCCGATGTTCACTGTATCGTTGATATCAGGGTGACTTATGGGAACATAACTTTGCGTAGCATCTATACTACCCCAACAACGAGTGACTTTTTTATTCACTTTGGACATATCAGTAAGTAAGGCGCAGCTAATATTTTGACCTAAAACAAGGTGATCCACGCTTAGGTTTTCAGTACTGAAATCAAATTCAAGCAGCGTGGGAGTGGCATAACTACTAGTAGTAAAATCTTGCCCAATCTGTCCATCTGAATTATTACCCCAGCAGTAAATACTTCCAGAAAACTCAAGGGCACAGGCGTGATCTAGCCCAGCTGAAATGTCCACTATGTTGCTGAGTTGATCCAGCTTTTGAGGATTGGTATACATAGTAACACTTGGGGATGAGTTAGAGTCGGTGCCTTGGCCAATTTGACCGGAGTTATTATCTCCCCAGCAATAAACCTCTCCTCCCTCTGTGAGAGCACAAGAAAAGCTATCTCCTGTGGCCACATCTTTAAATTTTTCGGGAAATCCAAAGTCAGGTATCTGAGGTTCATTACGCATATACATATCGCCAGTGCCCATCTGTCCCATAGCGTTGTCTCCCCAGCAATAAACACTGCCGCTAGAAAGCATACAACCATGGCTTCTGCCAGCCTCCATAATGTTTTGGCCCGAGTGAATTTTGTCTTTGTAGTGAATGTTAACTACTAGAGCGTCAGAGAGGAAACCATCAAAATACTCGGACTTAACATAGACGCTACGTTGACCAAAAGCTCCTTCTGAAAAACCTAGTTGAGACCCATCTGTTTCTAATGCGAGCTTGAAACTTCCCTTGTAGCCACATTCATTGATCTGTTGGGTAAATTCATTAAAATTTAAGTTCTTAGGAAGGTTAGACCAGTTAACGCCATCAGTGGAAAGATGAATGTCTTTAACATTGTTGGAGCAAGCGCCTTCCACATAAACTTTTGAAGCTACTTGGAAAATTGAAATATTGGTGTCACTGATGTTAGGAGGCTCGTTGCCACCGTAATCACCACTAGGTACAAGTTGGCTCATTTCAGGAACCACACTGCCACATGCAGTGAGTATAATGATTGAGAAACTCAATAAAGCTATTTTAAACATACGTACCTCGGTTAAAGTCTAACTAGACTATCGGCTGGCAAGAGTTTAGTCTGAACAAATCATTGAATTAAAAAGTGTAATTCTTAATTTGAAGCAGCACTAATGGTATTAGTGCTGGCTAAAATGTTTTAATTTGATAATTTGTGAGAAACCCCTTGGGAAGGACTTTTTGCCGTGTTTTTAAATTTAGAACACCAACTTTTGAAACAAATTAAAGCTTATGATTTTCAAACAAAGGAATTTTTTTTAGCCGTATCTGGAGGTATGGATTCCATAGTTTTGCTACATTTGTTTTTGAGTCTAAGAAAAATTTTACCTGTGTCAGCTAAAGTAATGCATGTGCACCATGGTGGTAGTGAGAATAATGAACAACTTGCTTTCAGAAACCAGGCTTTAAGTTTTGTAAAAAGTACATGTGCCCAGGCGGATATTGAATTTATTAGCAATGAGAATTGGCCAGAGGTCATGCTGAAGTCTGAGGAACAGTTTAGGGATTTGAGGTATGATTTTTTTTCTAAATATTTATTGAGTGAGCGACAAGTTCTAGTTCTAGCACATCACCATGAAGACCTTTTGGAGACTCGACTGTTACGTTTGATCAGGGGCACCTCTTTGCTGGGGCTATGCGCCATGAAGGAGCTGGAGGGACAGGTCTACCGCCCATTGTTATCCCACTCAAAGGATGAATTGAAAAAATATGCAGAGGCTAAGAAAATTCAATGGAAAGATGATCCCAGTAATGACAGTGAAGACCCCTTCAGGAACTGGTTGCGTCACAACTGGTTGCCACAACTAGAGGCTTTTCAAGGTGGTGCAAAAAAATCCTTATCAGGATCTTTACAGAAGTTGGTTGATGAAGGGGCCATGCTGCACGAGGACTTAAAATTGTCAGACTATTCTACTGAAAACCAACTGAATATCTCTCGTTTTTTGACCTTAAATTCCTCTCGGCGTTTGACCATTTTAGCTAGATTTTTACGACAGCATAAACTTTACAAGTATAACCAAAATCATCTTAGAGAACTGGATAAACGGATTTCGGATTTTAAGTCCAATTGCGAATTTTCATTGCTAAAAAACAACTGGATCTTAGACGGCGAGTTTTTAATTCTTAAAAATTAATCTAGGCAAACTTTGCCCAGGGCCCAAAAGGCTGAAGCACCTTAGGCCATAGCTATTGTGAGTCATAGAGAATACCTTGAGGCTGAGGCAAAGACTTGATAATCTTAAAGCTTAAATTAAGGTGAACTTATGATTTTCACTAGGAAAGGGAATTTATGAAGTCGGCTCAAAAAACAATGGCATTATGGGCAATATTAATTGTTGTGGCTATTTTAATGTTTCAGGTTTACGAAAAAGAACGTCAACTAATGATTCGCAATTTTGATTATCCAAAATTTGTAACTGCATTAGAAAAAGGTGAAGTGGAGAGTGTTACTTTTTACCGTACAGAAGGCAAAATTGAAGGACAGCTTAAAGAAGAATTTGATGAGGTTTATAAAGGACGTCAGTTTCAAATTTTTGGTAATGTGAGTGACGAGGGTTTAAAGCTTTTGTTAAAGCATGGCATTACTCCTAAGTATGTGAGTAATGAAAATTCTATGATGGTGTCCTTATTTTTAAATTGGTTACCTTTAATTTTTATTATTGGTTTATTCATGTTTTTTATGAAGCAAGTACAGATGGGTGGCGGCAAGGCCATGAGCTTTGGTAAGTCTCGAGCTAAAATGCTTACAGAGAATAAAAATAAAGTTACATTTAAAGATGTTGCCGGAGTGGAAGAAGCTAAACAAGACTTAGAAGAAGTTGTTGATTTTTTAAAAGAACCTAAAAAATATACTCGCCTTGGTGGTCGTATTCCTAAGGGAGTTCTTTTAGTGGGTTCACCAGGAACAGGTAAAACATTGCTTGCACGTGCTGTGGCTGGAGAGGCGGACGCTCCATTTTTTACTATATCTGGTTCTGATTTTGTAGAAATGTTTGTGGGTGTTGGAGCGTCTCGTGTTCGTGATCTTTTTGAGCAAGGAAAAAAGAATGCTCCATGTATTATTTTTATTGATGAAATAGATGCTGTAGGACGCCACAGAGGAGCTGGAATGGGGGGTGGTCATGATGAACGTGAGCAAACTCTAAATCAACTTTTAGTGGAGATGGATGGCTTTGAAGGTTCTGAGGGTGTGATATTAATTGCAGCCACAAATAGGCCTGATGTTTTAGATCCGGCTTTGTTAAGACCGGGTCGTTTTGATAGACAGGTTGTTGTGAATAAGCCAGATGTTAAAGGACGTGAGCAAATTTTATCCGTTCATACTCGCAAAACTCCATTAGCTTCGGATGTAAATATACCTGTAATTGCAAAAGCCACACCGGGTTTTTCTGGTGCGGACTTAGCTAACTTAGTGAATGAAGCGGCTTTACAAGCAGCTAGAAAAAATAAACACAAAGTGGACATGAATGATTTTGAAATGGCTAAGGACAAAGTCCTTATGGGAGCAGAAAGAAAATCCATGGTGATTAGTGAGCATGATAAAAAAGTAACGGCTTATCACGAAGCCGGGCACGCAATTGTTGGCATGGTGTTACCTAAGTTAGACCCAGTTCACAAGGTGACAATTATACCTAGGGGAATGGCTCTTGGATTGACCCAAATGTTGCCAGAAGAAGATGCTGTGAGTTTATCTAAAAATAAAGCCACAAATATGATACCCTATATGTTTGGGGGGCGTGCTGCTGAGGAGTTGATCTTTAAAGATTATACTACCGGCGCTGCAAATGATATTGAACGAGCCACAAAATTGGCACGTTCAATGGTTTGTGAGTGGGGGATGAGTGAACTCATCGGTCCTATATCTCTAGAGGAAAAAGAGGGTCCTGTGTTTTTAGGAATGCAAAACGGTCAATCTAAGCATCATTCCGAGGACAAGGCCCGCCAAATTGATCAAGAAATCGATCGATTTTTAAAAGAAGGTTATGAAATTTCGAAAAAAGTATTAACTGATAAAAATACTGAACTCGTAAATATGTCTGAAGCCTTATTAGAACTTGAGACCCTAGAGGCTGATGAATTAAAAATGATTATGAACGGTAAGGTAACAGCAGATATAGTTGCCAAACGTGAAGAAGGGAAAAAGATTTTAGACGCTGAGAATAAAAAAGCGGCAGAAGAAAATCGAAAAAAAGAAGCTGAAGAAAAACTTAAAAACGCATCAAAGGACGATAATGGTGGGTCTGACCCAATGGGTTCACCTGGTCCAGTGACGGCATAAAGTAAAATAGAGGTAGCAAGATTCAAGGATTGATGGATAACCTTTTGTTAACGATTCAGCAGTTTCGGCTGCAGGATTTATTTGATATTTTACTGGTGTGGGCACTTGTATATAGAGTACTCATTCTTGCTAAACGATCGGGGGCTGTTCAAATTCTTTCGGGCATTGGGTTCTTGGCCATTGCTTATTTAGGTAGTATTTGGTTTGAACTCATTACCTTTAATTGGATCCTAGATAAATTCTTCTCCAATCTATTCTTAATTACAGTAATTTTATTTCAAGCAGAGATCCGAAGAGCTTTGGCACAAATTGGTTCTAATCCATTTTTCACGGGTGTGTCTGTGGCTGAAGAAGCACACATTATTGATGAGCTATCTAAGGGTGTGATTCAAATCGCCCAAAAAGGCTATGGTGGCCTTATTGTTGTGGAACGAGATATTGGTTTGGATTATTTTTTAGAAATGGGGCTAGAGTTTGACTCCTCTGTAAGAGCTGAGGTTTTGGTATCAATATTTATACCTGATTCTCCTATACATGACGGAGCTGTACTCATTAAATCTGGACGTATTATGGCTGCTGGTTGTTTTTTACCATTAAGCAAAAATTCGGCCTTGGATAAAAATTTGGGTACACGTCACAGAGCAGCCATTGGCTTGGCCGAGGAAACGGATGCTTTTATTATAGTAATCAGTGAGGAAAATAATTCGGTGGGTTTTGTACAAGGGGGACTATTAACTCCTGATATTAGTCACAAGGAACTGCGGCAAAAATTAAGTGATATTTTTGGTGTGAAGCAGAGAAATCTTGAGAGGAAACATATATGACCTCCTATCAGAAAAAATTCATCAAAAATATGGTTCAAGAAAATCGCAATTATAAAATTGTTGCTTTACTTGTAAGCTTAGTACTGTGGGTAACCATACTTGGTCGTAAGGATTTAGTTTTTTCCAAGGAAGTAGATTTACAGTTGCTCCTGGCTCCCAATCTTTCTGTAGTGAATCGGGTGAAAGATAAAGTGACAGTTAAGGTAAAAGGCTCTAGAACAAGTTTAAAGAAGTTTATGCAAAATAGTGAAGCATTGACACTAGATTTAGCCGATATTAATGTGGGCTGGTCTGATGTGAAAATTAGTAAAAATGACATGAGTTTACCCATTGGTGTTCAGATAATAGAAATACGGCCAAAGAGTATAAAAGTGAGAATTAAAAAAGTAATAATTAAAGAAACAGAATAGGCTTGAGATGAAGAAAAAATTATTTGGTACTGATGGTATTCGTGGAACTTCAAATAAATACCCAATGACCCCAGATCTCGCCCTAAAAGTTGGGCAAGCTATGGGCTATTTGTTACGACGTCAACCCACGCGCAGAGGTGGAAAAAGTGGTAAAAAAACAGTTCTCATAGGCAAAGACACACGCTTATCGGGCTATATGCTAGAGCAAGCCCTTTCCAGTGGATTAAACTCCATGGGGGTTCGGGTTCAGTTGGTGGGACCACTGCCTACACCAGGCATTGGGTTTTTAGCCCAAAATATGAGAGCCGATGCGGGTATTGTGCTCTCGGCATCACATAACGCTTTTTACGATAATGGAATTAAGATTTTTGGTTTTGATGGATTTAAAATTCCAGATGAAATGGAAAAAGAAATAGAACGATTGGTTTTTGAAGATAAATTAAATCAACATCTTGTGGAGCCTACTAAAATTGGCAGAACTCGCCGGATTGATGATGCTGAAGGACGCTATGTTGTTTATGCAAAAAATACTTTGCCTTTAGACCTAGGCTTAGATGGTTTACGAATTGTCTTAGATTGTGCAAATGGAGCTTCTTATAAAGTGGCGCCGGCCATATTTCAGGAGCTTGGTGCTGAGGTGATAATACTTGGCAACCAGCCTAATGGATATAATATTAATGATAAAACAGGGGCTCTTTACCCTGGGAAGACCTGTGAAGCAGTTAAAAAATATCGTGCTGATGTGGGTATCACATTAGATGGTGATGCTGACCGGGTGATTATGGTTGATGATAATGGAGCCGTTGTAAACGGTGATCATATATTGGCAATCTGTGCGCTTCATTTAAAAAAGGAAAATCAATTAAAAAATAACACAGTTGTAGCCACTCAAATGAGTAATGTTGGTTTAGATAATGCTATGAAAAGCAATGGTATTAAAGTTGTACGCACCAATGTTGGAGATAAGCATGTGGTTGAGTGCATGCGAAAAAATAATTACTCATTAGGCGGAGAGCAATCGGGTCATATTATTTTTATGAATCATTCTACTACTGGGGATGGCTGTGTGGCGGCCTTAAACGTGCTCGCCGTAATGTTGCGTGAGGGTAAAAAATTAAGCGAGTTAAGAGCTGACTTTAAAGATATGCCACAAGTGCTTATAAACACAAGAGTGAGTGAGCGAGCAGATCTTGAAACAGTAAAAGGTTATAAAGAACTCATAGCAAGTATTGAAAAAAAATTAGGAAATTCAGGAAGAATATTTGTTCGCTTTTCGGGGACGGAGCCCTTAGTGAGAGTTTTAGTGGAAGGTACAGATAAAAAGCTGATTTCCGAATATGCAGAGTCTGTGGCAGAGTTACTACAACGCGCACTGGGGTAAAATGAGACTAACAACTATTAAGCAAAGCCAAGAAATTGAGCGTCTGACACAGGAAGTTTATGGAATTTCAGGTGAGTTACTTATGGAGTCGGCGGGCACCTTAGCCTCAAGAGAGTTAATTCAATCTTACTTTCCAGAATTAAAAAAAGGCACCGCTTATATTATTTGTGGACCAGGTAATAATGGTGGTGATGGATTAGTTTTGGCCAGGCACCTTCACTCTGCTTCTTATCGAAATATTGTGGTGATGACCTTATCTCGACCTGAAAAATCATCAGAATTATTTAAAACCCAATTAAAGAGAGCGGAGCTAAGTAGAATAAAAATCATATCTTTACTGGAGCAACCAGAAAAAATGGAACAATTAAAAAGTGCATCAATTATTGTAGATGCACTTTTTGGAATTGGTTTATCAGCAGGGTTAGAGGAAAGCTATTTAAAAGCTGTGGATATGATGAATTCGGTGAAAGTTCCTGTTGTGAGTTTAGATGTGCCATCAGGGCTTGATGCTGACCAAGGAGTTGCTCTTAACGCTACCGTAAAGGCCTCTATGACATTGAGCTTTGGTTTAGCAAAGCCAGGATTTTTTGTTGGTGATGGTCCCAGTGCAGTGGGTAAACTGAGGGTTCTGTCCATTGGCTTTCCTTACGAATGTTTGAGAAGAGTGGCTACTACTCATTTTGCTTTTACCGACAAGTTGGCCAGAAGATACTTGCCCAGTCGTGGTGAAAAGACCAACAAATCAGATCATGGTCATGTTTTAGTTTTAGCAGGAAGCCCTGATATGCGTGGTGCAGGAATTTTATCAGCACTCTCGGCTTACCGAATGGGAGCGGGTTATGTGACCTGGGCCAGTGAAGGCTTAAATATAAGTGAATTAGAATCTGCACCTGAACTTTTGTGTAAAAATATTAATGATAAAGACCTTCTAAGTAAAGAATATACAGCTATAGTCATTGGGCCTGGATTTGGGGTGAATGAAAACACGAAAGACTGGATTGAAAAATTAAAAACTTTGAAAACCCCGGTGGTGTTAGATGCTGATGCCATCACAACTTGTGTGGACTATAACCTTTTTCCTTTACCAGATAATTGGGTGGTGACGCCTCATGCTGGGGAGTTATCTCGAATTACAGGAGAGGATGCTCACCATATCGAGAACAATCGCTATGAAGCCGCCTTAGAAGCTGTAAAGATCACTGGTGGGTTTGTATTATTTAAAGGTTTTAGAACATTGTTGGCAAATAAAAATAGAGTAATGGTTGTTTTATCTGGTAACTCTGCTTTGGCTAAGGCGGGTACAGGTGATGTGCTTTCGGGAATGATAGCTGCTCTTATGGCTCAAGATGTAGAACCACTTCAAGCTGCAGCTACGGCCTGTTATATTCATGGTCGTATGGCTGATGAATGGATTCGAGTAGGTAATGATAAACAGAGTCTGTTAGCTTCTGATTTAACAAACCACCTGCCTCAGTTAATGTCTCGGCTTAGAGGCGGAGCTCTTGTCTAATGAGCATATCAACCTCTGATAAATTAGATTTAAATGCTTTTAAAGATTGGGTTGAGAACTTTCAAAGTAAATTAGGCCATAGAGACCTTGTTTTATTAAGTGGTAGTATGGGAGCTGGCAAAACTCAGTTTGTAAAGTTCTTGTTGCAAGCTTTAGGTGGAGAAGCTCCTAGCTCACCGAGTTATGCCATTCACCAATCCTATGAAATAAAAAATTCAACTGTGGACCACATAGACCTTTATCGATTGGAAGATGATGATGACCTTGAGTCTACAGGCTTTTGGGATTTGTTTGAAAAAACAGAGGGACTCATTGTTGTTGAGTGGGCTGACCGTATTAGTTCTGAAGTATACCCACTTTATTGGAAGCAACATCATATTCAATTAGTTCGAGATGATCGGGGTGTAGTAGTAACAGTGGGTTTATAAAGCTAAGCTACTTTTAGTTGAGCTTTTGCTAGATCTTCTGAGAGTTTATCTGTTTGTCGACACACATCTCGCAACTCTGCTTGGCCAAGATCGTTTTTAGCGCTTATGCAAAGTAAAATTGAAGTTACTTCTTGATTATGAATGATGGGTACAGCTGTTATCAATGGAGGCAGGGCCTCATAACCCCATGATTTAAAAAATGATGTATTTGTATCACCATCCACCACATATCCGTGATAGGGCTTTCTTGTGTTTAAAACAATGGTAAATAGACTAGGTGTTTTTAAATCTATTGGGTTTGTTGCTACATCAGTGAGGGGCTTAACTTCTTGATTCCACTTCCAAGCTTTAAGTTCTCCATTTAAGTGACTTAATAAAATAAAATTTTCATAGTTTTGTTTCAATCTTCCAAAATGAAATGACATAATTTCATCTTTTGTATTGTTTTCGCCCACGCTTTGAAAGTTAACATCCGGTACCATACCAGTGTCATCAGAAGCTCCAACAGAGTTAGAATTGTTGATAGGGGTGTCTATTTGCTCATCTTCTTTAAAGGACTGATCTTTGATTTCAGGAAGAGCTGTGCCAACCATGGTGAGTTCAAAGTCTTGAGGCTCATCTTCATCATGGGTATGGTTGGTACTGGATAGTTGGCTCTCCATGGTTTGTGCAGTAACACTAGCTGGAGGTTCAAGAGAAAATTCTGCAGCTTGAGAAGAGAATTCCTCTTCTAGAGTATTTTGGATGGGTTCTGGAGCTGCTTGGGGTTCTGGAAAACTGAGTTCATCTGACTGCGGAGTCACTGCACTTAAATTTCCCATACCTTCGGGGACATCAGTAAGTACGGCCTGTGATTGAGTTGCTGCACTGGCGCCACCAAAACCATCTGGCATTTCTAGAACAGGTTCAGGGGTATCTACTGCCTGTTTCTCAGCTTGGTAAAAGATGTCTTCTGGAGACTCTAATGTACTCGCCTCAGTTTGAATATTTAAATTTATACCCTCTGGTATATCTGAATTTACAGTTTGCAAATTAGGTGTAGGAGCTATTTCTGCAAAAGATGATGCCAAATCATCAAGGCTTGTAGCTGGATGATCAGCACTTTGGGGTGAGGTATGTTCTGATGCTGAGTTTGGCTTAATGGGAGCAGGCTTAGGCTTTAGTTCCTCTAAGTGTTGTGGCTGAGCTAGTGGAGCCAGTTCTTCAATGGGTTGTAGTTCATCAACAGGCTCATGAGTAAAATTGGTTTGTTGTGATGTTGAAGCAACATTTTGATTTTCATTTAAAGGATCTATATGAGTGGCCGTTGAAGCTGGTGTGGCAAGAGCCTGTAGCCTTGACCAGTAGTTTTCTAAATCAGTAATTGAGGCCAAGAAGAACTGGTAAGGTTGACCTAAGCTGATTTGAAAATTGGGTTCAAGACAAGCTATAAATAAAACGCCTTCATCCTCGAAAACAGGAAGAAAATATGGGTTCCAGTGGGCGTCATTTATTTTTTTCAAATATACATGAGGGTTAGACATGGTTTGAAAAAAATCTGCATTAAGCGAGGCTAAGCTAAAATAGTTTCTGGCCCAGTTCATATAGGCGGAAGGGGAGACTCTTTGGTTTTGCATATAGGCTTTTAACACTTCAGAATGAGAAGAATATTGTGAGGCCGTATTTTTGACTTCACTTATCGGAATATTAAAAGCTTTCGCCCATGGGAAATTATGATTCATATACAAAGCCTATCGGTTTTTACACATTGCTTCTTAAAATGTTACTGGAAATTTATGAAGCACTAGACTTAGGTGCTGCGTGAAGGCGTTGCCTTGAAACACAGGGTCTAGTTGGTGTAGAGGCTTACTAATTGGTGGCGAATGATTCTGTTTAACTTTAACAAAATCACTCCTGAACTTACAGCTCCTATGAACCAAAATGAAGCTAAATTAAAATACACTTCAGCACCCATGAAAATAAAAACAGTGACGGCTATTGAAGTAATGGAGAGGTAATATAAAAAACTAGAATTTTTAATTTTATTTAACTCATTTAAGCTTAAGATATATGAGGCTAGTGTTGCGCCGGAACCAATAAAGATAGTGCCACAAAAAAGCATGCAAATCCTTGCGCCAAAATTGTGGTGAAGAAAATGAAAAAGCTCATAGTTATTAGTTAAGCTAAAGTTAAATTGTGGGCAAAAAAGCATTGTAAGAAAGCCCACAAAGGCCTGTATGGAAAGGAGTTTGAAAAAAACTTTAACGTGACTTGGATTCAGTTCTTTTTGCAATTTAAAAAGAAGTTGTTCTTTAATGGCAGAGGGCGCAGGTACATTATTGTTTTTTTGGAAATCTAAAAAATCAGTGTTGGTATCATTGTTTTTATTTAGAGAAGGTTTCACTTTGACCCTCCAGAATACTTTAGCCTTAATTTCCCTAAACCACGAGAAATTAATTTTCGCGCATTGGCCGGAGAAGTATTTAGCAGTTTAGATATTTCTGAGAAATCCTTGTCACTGTAGTAGCGTAGCTCTAGAGCTAGTTTTTCTGTTGAACTTAAGCTTTTCTCTTGAGCCAACTCTATATGAGACTCCGCAGAGGCATCAGGCTCAGTGGCGAGGTGAGTGGGGTTGATTTCTATATAGCTTACTTTTTTCTTTTTTAAATGGTCTAACAGCTCGCTACGGCAAATGGTATACACCCATTTGAGTAAAGGGTATTTTGGATCATAGTTATCTTTGGATTTATGAAATTTAACAAATATATTTTGAAAGATATCATGAATAATGTCTTTATCTGTCAGTCTTCGTTGGAGATAGGTATACACATGGGCTTGGTATTTCTCGTAGATAGCTTCGAACGCCAAAGACTCGCCCTTTTGGTAAAGCCCCATGAGTTTTTCATCTGATAAATTTGCAAATGGATTGCTCATGTTTTTCCCCATATTGTACGAGCTTAATTAGTACGCACACCTTTATAAGTGCTTGGATCTCTATTTATGAAACGCAAATGCTTAATCTCTATACTTATTTGTAACTCATTAATAATACAGTGTAAATCATTAATAAAATTGAAGCTCCCAGAGGTGAAGACTTTAAAATAACAGGGTTTGATGGAGCAGGGGATTCATAAGCTTACCACCGAGTCAGTGGTTTTAATATTAAAGATAGGGTTATCCCTTAGAGAGATAAGTTTAGGCAAACAAAATATCCAGGTGGAGATCAGTGAGGATTTGATCTTCATAAAAATTAGAGGTATATCTATTAACTTTGAAATTGATTTCATCGGACCGTGGCGCAGCCCGGTAGCGCGCCACCTTGGGGTGGTGGAGGTCGCTGGTTCAAATCCAGTCGGTCCGACCAATTTTCTCACAGAAAACCCCATATTGTGTCCTCCTGCCCCCAGCAGTAATAAAAATTTTCTAATAATATTTTCTTTAACACTCTTTTTAAGCTCTCTAAGGGTGCCCTCGCAGGGTGCTCTTTGCATGCTCCCACTGAGGGCATGCAAATCTTTATAACTTGTTGTATTTATTGCGATTGTTTTTTAATTTTCAAGGGCAGTCTTAAAAAATTGACCTGGTAATATAGAACTGTCACTCCAATAATTTTAAGTAGATTAAAAGTCAGGTCTACTGGCCAACTTTTCTGACACCGACGGGTTTACCCATCATTAGGCTATAAAGCGCCAGAAGAGTTTGAGAGTGAGGTTATGAAACTAAAACAGACAAGTCGACCTGTTCAGAAAATATGGGGCCGAGCTGTCTAGTATCAGGGGCGCACTCCAGGTTGAAATGTTAAAAACAAGTATCCCACCCTGAAAATGAAGCAATCAGGTTTACCCAGCTGAGCAAAATACTTCGTCCCCTTTCTCTCTTTTTATTACTTTAGGCTCTTCATTTGGCCTAACAAGGGTAGTAACAACTTCGCAGCCATCTGCGGATGACTTTCTATCTATAACCTCAAACCCATTTTCGTTTATTTTAATGAAATCACCCTGATAATCAACTCTTGTTAACTCTACTTCGTTGAAAAAATAAGCGTCAGAAGGAAGCATGTCATCACCATTATGAACTAAAACCCCTCCTAAATAGTTGCCTTTAACACTTTTAAAGAATTTTACATCGAGAAACCCAGTGGCCAAAAAATTTATTGGAAGGGGTATTTTAAATTCTTTTTTTATGTTCAAAATTTTAATATTTTCATTTGTAACACTAATAAAGGGGGTGGGATAAAATTTTAGATTGTTTTTATGTGTCCAACCAATAGGTTCTAATTTTTGACTCACCGTACAGCTATAAGGATAATATAAATTTCCATCTGAAGAATTGACTAGCTTGCTAATTAAAAACCAGTCACCTGATTTACTCATCGTCTTTATCACTTCAAAATTGTTTACAGATTTAACAACTTCACCTTTTGGTTCTTTGCGTATATTGGCTGGTCCATCTATAACAAAACATCTTTCAATAATGTCATTTTTATTTTGCTTAAGAATAACATCTGGCCAATTTTTAAATACTTCGCCTTTTAATTGCCCAATTGATTCAAGAAACATTTCCTTTCTACAATATTTTTCAAGCTCACCTGTACTAGTAAGGGTTCGACTTACGTAAAAAAGACCTAGTTTTGAGCCATTAACCTTTACCACGTCTCCTTTCTTTAACCGTAAATCAAGAATAGATTCATTGATTATAGAGCAATTTTTAATTTGATGTCTCCTTATAAAGTTCTCAAGTTTTAAATTCTGAGCAGAATCTCGGGAGACACTCTTATGTATAGAAGAATCTATTTTTATTTTACTATTAAACATATAATAGATGTATCCAGCCAAAAGAAGGTAAACAATTAATCTCAATTTCCCGCTGGCTTTCATTTCTGCCGAAACTCCTTGTTTGATTTCCCTAAACTATAAAAAAACTAGTTCAATTTGTCACACAATATAGTTGAATTTTATAAAACCCAATGACTAATACCAAAATTTGAGCATCTGAATACAGGGATTCAACAATTTAGCTTTAGGATGGTATACTCGCTCACTGCGGAGGACAATTTCACTTCATAAAAACGAAGTTGAAAAAACTAAATAATTTCATGCACATAATCCATGGAGGACAACTTATGGGGTATTCTCTTGCATGGCCGACCAATTATCAGAGGGACCATGCCGGACACATAAGTTAAGAGGTTTAATTATTTCAAATAATTGAGTTCTGGAGAATGAATCGAGAATGATATAATTTCGCATGTTTTTGGACTAATATTAACTGAACCTGTAACTGGGAGCTTTTTACGAACTACTATTATCCCAATTTTTATTGTTTCTTCGCCATAGAAGTTACCTTCTTCAGTTACATGAGGATTAAAATAGAGTGTCCCACCATAATTAAGAGTCATCTCCCTTATGCTACCAGTAGGATCGTATTCTTCTATGAAATTCTTCAATGACTCTGGTGAATAAATAATGTTTGGGAGTTTATCTTTATGACACTTAAATGAATCAGTATTTGCATGAGCCACAGCTGTTGAGAAAAGCAGGGCATACCCAATAAAAAATAAAGTGATTTTTTTTCTCATTTTTGCTCCTTTAAACTATACACATAATCCTAATGGTTTTTATTGTTCCATTAATGATTAACCATTAATGGAACGTTTGTTTTAATGAATTTGAATATACCATCACCCTAATGCTCAATGTTGAGATATTTTTTTTTGGAAAAAATGAAAATGAGTGTCAAAAAGTTCTACGATTTTAAAAATGACGAACTCTTATACGATGCTTGGTTTCCTATGAAGTCTAAGCTTGCTCTGAGAATATTAGTTTATATTCGGAAGTGTCATATATACAATGCCCTCTTTCATTAGGTCTTTTATTGGGTAACTAGATTCATCAAGATAATTAGGAAGACCGTCGTGATTTATATTTAAATAATTATCACCAAAATAAATACCGGTTGCGAAGCTTCTAAAATCATCTGAAGCAAAAATATTGACATTCGTTTGGGAGGCAAGCTGACTGATTATGCCTTGAGTGAAGTTTGGTGGGTGAGTCGTCCCCAAAGACCACATTCCATGACTTACGGTGCGGCCGGTACCAAATTGAGCTGAAACAATAATATTTTTTACACCCATTTTAATTTGTTTTTGGAGTTCACTGTTTCCCAAGAGTCAGGTGGCACCGAGACTCCAATGGCAAAGTTATTGCAAACATTTATAGATAAGTTGCTTATTCACTAAGTTGTTAGAAATTAAGCCAATTCTAGCATTCTTAAGTGACAATTTTTGTATTATGACGAAAATTTAACAGTTATTAATGAGGATAAATTATGCCGCTGATTATAATTATAGTTTCACTAATGTTTTCTAGTAATTTATTTGCTGAAGAAGATGATCCAAGCTTTATCTTAGATGCCATAGATCAACCGGCCACTCAAAGAGAGAGTTCAACGCCTATGGATGATGATATTGATTCACTTATAAAGAAAGTTGAAGAGTTAAAGTTTAGTCTAGAAACAAGTAAGTTTGATAAACAGGATTACTTGGGTGAAAGACCACTGCCTATAATCAGTAGGGCTAATTTAGTTGATTTAGGCGAAGAGTCTGAGAGGTATTTTAAACATGAATACAAAGACAAGGAAAAGCTATTTGGGTGTTACCTTGATTATATGGAAAACTTAGGGTGGAATGTTGTTAAATCTGATGATATATCTGATCTTCAAATTGATTTAAATTTTAAAATTTTTCAAACTACACCTTTGACAAAAAATCAAAATAAAAGACAAATGAACTTGGTAGTGCCCCGATCTTGGAATAATGGCGAAATTTTTAAATATGCAGCCAACCTAAAGATGAACTATAGCGGGCACAGCCTTGTTTTGGGGGCATACAAGATGAAGTATGCAAAGGCTCTGAATAAAGTTTTAACCAAAATATTAAAAAAGACAAATTATACATTCCCTAAAAAAATAATAAATCCTGAAAGTGGAGAAGAAGAGATTGGGGATATGGTTAAGCTTCCATCCTCACACTGGAACTGTAATTATGATGTCAAATACAAGAACTCAATGGGATGCTTGGCAAAACCTAGTGTAACTTCTAGTGAAGCAATTGATGCTATTTATGATGCAGCGATTGAAACAGAGTGTTTTAACGCATCTTATTTATTGCCGATGTTAGTGGAGCGAGAGGTTTATGGTTCTGATATATATAATAAGATATACCAAAATGGAACATTGACCATTGGCTATGTGGATGGTGCTTCAAATCATTTTAATTTCTGGAATTACGTTCTCGCCATTCCAGAGGCGATTGATACAATGTTAGATTCTTCTTATAAGCTCAGACACAAAGGTCCTCTTCTTGCCATCGGACTGCGGGGTGCGATAATAAATGAGGGAAAATTTAGAAAAGACTTAAGTACTTTAGAAAATCCATCGGGTCATGAAGTATTATTAGATTCAAAACCTGACCGTAATGAAAACTTTGTAATTGTTCATATGAGTGAGAACTCTTATCGCTCTTTAGTGAGTTTGGGAACAGCAAATCTTTCAGATAAAATGTTAGAGGCATGGAAACAACTTGGTAAACTAAAAAAATATAAAAATCTGAATTCAGATTTTAAAAATAAACAAAAACGGAATAATTGGATAAATAGGTTTCTTAACGACCCTTTTTTCACTGAAACGCAAGTGTATGTACATCCTTTAGGTGTGATGAGTATTAGAGACCATATAGTGAGGCTTTTTAAGAAAAACCCTAGAATGCCCTATAGGATTCGATTGTTAGATACAGCAGGTGTAAATACGTGGTCATTTGATAAATATCAAAATTATTTTATCGGAATGTGTATGGATAACTAATGTTTAAAGCCAAAATATGTGTGCATGAACACAGAAATTCAACAGATTTTATTTTGAGTGATATGCGCATACACCACTGAGAACAATTCTGTTACAAACTTCCTCAAAATATTTTTGATTACAAATAAAAAAGGAACCTATGAAGAATCAACATATTGATAATTTTTTAAACAAAGCAATTTTCTTGATCATAGTTTTTATGGCATCATATGGCTTTGCAGGAGATGTGACAAATAAAGACTTTATCAGAACGGTTTCAACACATAAAGAACCAATGGGATTTTTTAATAAGTATCTAATCGAAAATAAAAATGGTGCTGAGTTTTTTGTTCCTGAGCAAAAGTGGAAGAGTCAATTAATAGATATTACTGTAAACGTTGATAATAAGATACCTGGTACCTTTCCAAGAGTCGGAAACCTCAATATTGTTTATGCTCCCTCAACAATGAGTGCCGCTTATTTACCTATACTCACTTATACAAGTAGTTCAGAGTTTCCGAGGAAACTCAACAATACCATGATACTTGGGAAAAAATTGAATGAGCCTATTGTTGTTCACGAATATGGACATCTATTACTAGATAAGTTTTTAAATGTAGAGTCAGAACATTGGAAGTTTTATTCGGCATGGATGGTTGCTGACAGAGAAAAAATTGGACCTAAGCTGGCTCAACTAGAAAAGGGTTTACATAATTCAGAGAGAAAATATGCTGAAAAATTCACTGACTTAAGCATAATAGAAAAATGCCAAATTGCCTACAATGATAAAGGATATTCTGAATTAGTTTTCGACTGCCGAATTATAATAAATTATATAAATAGAATTAGTGATTATAAACAAAAAATAGCCGCACTTAATCTAGCTCAAGAGATACAAAACAAATATGACTATAACTTAAGTGTTAAATCTGACTATAAAGGTAATGGAAAGGATGTATTTAAGGAGTTAACGCCATACTTTGAGTTGTTTTCTGATTACCTTGCCGCTGTAATTTTAAAGCAATGGGACTCAATAGGTAATGTTGCATTATCTGAGTATCAAAGCTTTGCCAAGATGATTCTTACAGATAAAAACAATAAGCCTTTGGATGGGGCTACACTCCCAGAATATGCTTTTCATAGAAACTTCCCAACAGATATGGAGTTCAATGAATATCAATTTGAAGGCTGGGAAGAAAAATCAAACTACACTCAATTTTTAAAAGTAAGACATTATCTCAGAAAAAATACCAGTAATGAAAGTCATCTTTTGTTAGAACTCGCTAATGCCATCAAAAAAACTCTTGAAACCCGAATTTACCCTAGTTTTGAGGAGTATGGTATGGAAGAAAAAAATGACATGTTAATTCAATATATTGAAGAGCAACTGTAGTAGTGATCTTAATTTTTTGGCCGTTACCTTGGTGCATCTGACTCAATTCAGTCATTAGTCTTGTGAACTCACTGCTTTAAGCCTCTACGTAGACGATCTAGCAGCTTTGCAAGAGCTGGTGGTGTATGTAGCTTTTATATGATGGGGCTATTTTAAGAATAAAGTTGGAGAGAACATGTTAGAAGTTTAGTATCAAAAATATAATGGAGGTATTATGGGTTCTTGTTATTTAAAAGTTTGGTTGAATATAATAATTACATTTATAGTTGTCGGATCAGCATACGGAGAAACTCTTCGAATTGGTATGGTAGGGGAGCCTGATCAGTTAAACCCCTTGTACACTTTCACGATGAGATCTATTTACATAAACCGAATGACTTTAAGGCATTTTAATCATTTAGGGGAAGGCTCTAAGAATGTGGCTCAGATTTTTACAAAAATGCCAACATTTGAAAATGGACTTTCAAAGAAGAAGCTTATTAATAAGCAGTGGAAAGTTGTATCTAATTGGACAATTAAGAAAGATGTGTTTTGGGGGGATGGGCAACCTGTAACATGTGATGACATTAAATTTTCAGTAGATTTTGCACAAAATAAAAATATGACGGTTGCATGGCCCGGGTATAAAAAAATTCAGAGCGTAAAATCTTTAGATCAGAAAAAAAAATCATGTGAGATTGTCTTTAAAAGCTTAGAATGGAATTATAATAAACAAGGTTTTACTTGGCTTATACCTAAACACTTAGAAAATCCAGTATATTTAAAATATAACGAACAGGGGGCTAAGGCTTATATGGCTAACACTTTATACTCAGTGAATCCAACCCACCCTGGATTATACAATGGTCCTTATGTAGTGAGCGAATATAAAATTGGAAGCCATATTATCTTAACTCCTAATAAATTCAATAAAGATAAAAAGAAGCTTATTAATAAAATTATTTTTAAGTTTTATAGCAGTAGTGACTCCTTGCAATTGAGTTTTAAGAACAAAGAAATTGATATGATTTCTATGTTAGGGATTAATGTTGAAGAAGCACAAAGGTTAAAAAAATACATAAAAGATAATAAATTAGCAAGTATAATAAAATCTAACCCTTCTCCAAGATTTAAGGTTATAAGTATTAATTTAACGCATCCAATATTAAAGAATAAAGAAATAAGACAAGCATTATCATATGGGTTTGATAAGGCAAAAATGTTAAAAGGATTATCAAACGGAGTTATAAAACCCGTGGATCATTTGCTTACTAAAAATGACCCTTGGTTTACTGAAGATCCTAAATATGTAAAAAAATACAGATTTAACTTAGTTAAATCTAAGAAGCTCATAGCCTCTATAAAAAAGTCATTAAAAAAAGAGAAAATACACATAGAAATACTATATCCCTCTGGTAACCCTGAGTTTCGCTATATGTCCATGTTTCTAAAAGAGCAGTGGAAGAAGATAGGGATAGATCTTGAGCCAGTAAGGTTGGATCGTCGAGCTATGTATGATCGAATTCGAAAGGGAAACTATGACTTAGCTTTTACACAAATGATGAGAGAGCCTGAGTATTTATCAAGAATGCGATTTCATAGTGAATCTATACCTAATAAACAAAGAAACTATATTGGTTCTAACTTTTCATTTTGGAAGAACCAAAAAGTAGATAATATTTTAGATTCAATGCCCTCTGAATTGAGTCCACAAAAGAGAAAAAATCTAATCAAACAATTTCTTGTCCAACTCACCACTGATGTTCCACACATTCCAATTTCACATGGTTTAGAAATAGAAGTAATCCCTAATAATTTAAAGGGCCACAGATTATTCGGCACGGGCTATGCCTCCTCAAACGAAGTTGAAAAATGGCACTTCTAGGGGGGTGACTGCCGCCTAATTCTGAGAGGGTGACTGTCACCCTGGAGAGAGTATTTAGTGGATGTGAGTTTTTAATTGATTCCATTTTTTTAGTTTGCCCAGCATTAGTCGTGATTTTAATGCACTTTGTTCATAGAGGATCATGTTATTGCCTCCTTCTGTAGGGCGCGCAAATGTTATTGTTACTCGTGAGTCGTCATTTAGGGTGAGCTCTAATGTTCCGGATAAATTATTGTTTATTTTTTTTTGTAGACTAAAAGATTGTTGCTCTTCATTTGAAAGTTTATTTACTGATAGGTATTTGGTTACTGTAAATGACTTTAGGATTTCATTTATTTTTGTCGCATCTAGTTCATTAATTGCTTTTTCTTTAAGTTTAGTGCCATTACCATTACTGTAGATTGCTTTTTTTATATTATAATTCTCAGTGTTGAAGGCTGAGCGAAAGGTGTCTTTGTTGATGTTAAAGCCTTTTTTAATGTAGCCAGCTTTTTTATCTAGTTTGAGGATGTTTTTTGGATCTAAGAATCGAATGAAATCTTGATTTACTCCTCTGTAAATTATAAACTGTAGTTTGGAGTTATTTTTTTTCAAACTATATATTTCTGGTTTAATTTTTGAGATGTTGAAGCTTTTGTAAGTGGTGGCCCAGGTGAGATTATCAAACAGGTTAAACCACTTTTTTATTTTAATTAGATCACAGTAGCCCACTTCATTTTTTAAAGTAAACTTACAGTTTTTCTGGTTATCTATTTCTATTTTGAGATGTAACTTTTCAGAATTTATGTTTACTTGTGTCCAAGCAGTTGATTTACTTATTTCCTTGTTAAAGATCATCTTTTCGTTTCTGCATGAAATTAAAAATAATGAGATGAAGACTAATTGATATTTAATCATTGCATTCTGCCGAAATTCCTAATGGTTACAGAATTTGGAACCAGTTTAAAAACAATTCTGTCATTGTATTTAAAGGCTTTTTCTTTGTATTTTTCTACTAATTTATTATGGTGAGGAAGATAAGATATGACAATGGATTTTTTGGATATGGCTAAATCATCAATTAAATATTTTTTTAATTCGCTTAATTGTTTTAAAGCCAAAGTTCGGTTTTTTTCATTACTCTTTGGTTTTAAACCAGGCACCCAATAGAGACGAACATGTGAGTCATCTGCTTTAGAAAGGATTTCGAAAATTTTTGATATTTTTTCTTTACCATCCATTTTTAATTTATCTGAGCTCGTCTTCCAAAAATAATGTCTACCCAAATGAATTTCTAGACCACCTTTACTGAGTTTCACAGATGAGTACTTTGGCTCACCCAAATATTCTAAAAGTTCTGACCCTAAGTTTTTCAGCACTGGATCTTTTTTAACAGAGGCTAGCTCACGTTTTGGTTGATTTTGAGGTTTGAACTTTAAAGTGACTTCAAAACGCTTTTGATAACCTTTGGCATTTCTAAAAGCATTTTTGTTTTCGCCAAATGAATTTACCTCAAATAGCATAGGGGAGAGTGCATGTTCTTGCTCAAGATAATCTTTTAAACTTAAAAGCTGGTTTAAAACAAAGACGGAGCCATCATATTTTTTACCTGTTTTTACAGAGGTGACTTGTTTGTATGAAGTATGACCAGTGAGCTCAATTTTATCCACATTATATTGTCTAGAGAAATCAGATATTTTTGTGAAGGCTTTTAAAAACTTAGAGCTTACTTTTGGCTCATCAACACCGTATATAGTATTTTTAGGAAACTGAAACATTACTTTATTAGCACCAGGTTCCACAAAAACATGTTTCGGTCCTAATATTTCTGTAATCTGTTCTATAAATTCATTAAATTCTTTAATTTTGTAACTTTCTTTAGGAGCAAATGATAGTTTACATTGTTCCGGCATAGAGTTTTTAATTAACCAATAGCGTTGAGATAGTATTCTGTGCTTTTCTTTAAGTATTTGAGATTGTGAGTTGGCTATAGAAGCATAAGTTTGAATCTGCTCTAAAGAGAGGTCATTTGCTTTTGCCTGACATTGTGCAAGCTTAGATTTTGCCATTTTTAAACTTGATTTAAATTTATTTTTTAAACTAGTAACTTCTTTATTAGAGATAAGCTCTTCTTTTAACTCTTGATTTTCAGCCTGTAACTTTAAATATAATTTCTCCAGATTTAAATATTTATCAGCACTGCTTTTGTAAGATTTAGCTTGGGATAACTCTTTTTCTAATTTATTTACTTTTAGTAATAAAGTCTTGGTTTGTTTGTTTTCTGCTTCATTCTTCTTATTAAGCTCTTTTATTCTTTTATCTTTAATCTTTTGAATGTATATTTTTTTTCGGCTTAATTTCTTTTCAGCTTCCAGTAATTCTTTGTTTAGCCGTTCTTTTTCAGCAATTAATTTTTTTGATGCCTTTATTAGTTTTTCATTTTCAATATTTTTATTAGAGAGCTTTTTAACTTCTTTTAATGAATGTTTTTTCTTGTTTACAACAGAGTCGATCACCTTTTTATTAGTCTTTGTTGAAGTGCTAGGTGATTTTTTATTATTTCTTGCAACAATACCAGGAGCCTTACTATTAATAAAAGGTACAACTTCAGGAATAGTTAGAGTAGTTCCTTCTTCAATTTTATTGGGATCAATCTTGGGGTTAGCTTTTGTTATTAACCGCCATTTTTGGTGTGTACCATAATAGATGTTTGAAATAGTCATTAGGCTCTCACCTTTTTTAATGACGTGAGTTTTACTTGAGGCAAAAATTTGGCCTGCAAATAGTATGATAAATATATATAAAATCAAAATAAAACTCTTCATAGTGTCTTTCATCGTGAAACTATTAAGTAATATTTAATTTAACATGGTTTTTCTAGACTATGGGCGAGCGCAAGGACCTAAAAAAGTGTAAAATCAAGACCAAAGTTTACCCCTAGAATAAGATCTGAAGTTACAGAAGCTGAAATCCCCTCTGTCTTTATATTGGAGTATTGGGCATAAAAATCTAATAAAAAATATGTGTTATGGAGATAATTATACCTTTCATAAAAATTATAATGGTGATTTGTACCAAATAATGCACCTAGTTTATTAAGCCAAAATAAAAAGGAATGGCTTACAAATAATACTTGTCCATTTGCAGGGTTTAAGTCGACCCCTATAGCAAATCGAGTTTTCATATCTAAAAATTGAGGACTCACTTCCCTAAAATGAAACTCTCCAAGAATATGTGGCCCAAGTAGGTCCATACCATAGTTTACAACAGATGTGCCACCAGGATTAAATGATTTTTTAAACAAACCAAATTTTAAATATATTAAAGTGGCATCATAACTATTTACTTGGCTAGAAAATCCACGAATAAGATGAACATACATATCTTCGTGTTTTACAAAGACTTTGTCCTGAGTAAAAGTAGGTATAGCTGTTTTACCTAAATCAGATTTATACTTTATGCTACCGCCCCATTTGTCATTAAACATATGACTGATGGAAAAACTATATTGTGTAAAAGGAGAGAGTGTATAAGAGGAGTTGAACCCTGTAGACTTAGAGCTCTTTTGTGAATAGCTTTCTGAAAATAATATGTTCCATTTTGGTTTTGGAAAAATATAAAATGTTTTTGATAAATTTTCTTTTTCACCACCTATTTGCTGTCCGGTAAAGTTGAGTGTATTTTTTCCAGACTTAGCTTTATAAACTAGACTAAATGTTTTAGCGTTAGTTATTTTTTCACTAGACCCAAGTAAAGCAAGATCTTTAAAATCACTTTTTCCTTTAAAAAAAAGGTTTAAATCTCTTGATTCTTCAAGATATAAAGAATGGGTGAGGCGAATTGAGCTTTTTCCTGGATTTAGTTCCTTTGACTTTTTTACTATAGTTTCAGCAACATTATTTTTTTGAATTAAAGGGGCTGTAAATACCCCCTTGTGACCAAAACAATGGATTTCCCCGGATTCTTGTTTGTTTTCATAGTCAAAACTTAAGTATTTTCCATTATCTAAACTTTGCTTTTTATCTCGAAAATTAATTAAACATTTTTCAGAAGTGGACTGGAAAGATAACTTAACTTTTAGCAATGGGTCGCCTGTAACTATTTTTGAATCAATAAGGGTGATATCAAAACTTTCCTTTAGAAACCTTAGCTTGATTTCTGTTAATACACTTTTAGCTTTAATCTTTGAGATTTCATCTGATGTTTCGCTATCATTTTTTATAGAAAGAATAACGTCTATTTTTTTTAAAGGAGCCTTGTACACATTTAGATACTCTATAATATTTTGAAAATGATCTTCATTAATGGAAACGGGGAGTATTTTAAAATCTAATATAAATTCTTTTTCTACAGTAGGGGCCGAAACTCGCTCATTGTAATTTTGCCAAATTTCTTCATTGATATAGACAATTTCTCCATCTCGTCGAATGATAAATTGCTGTTTCTCTTTAGTCTCAACAATTGGCTTATCTAGCGTGAGTTTTTTTTCTAAAATACTTTCTTTAATAGGATAGTGTAAGCCAAAAACAAAACTTCTTACTGACCCTGTTTTTTGTGAAACAAAATATTCTTTTGGTGATGTAAATATAGCACCTGGAGGAACTGAGTTTTTATCCACTTGGATTTGACTGACTTCTTTTGTTGAAACGAATACACCTTTATAGTATCCATTTCTATCAGAAACTATAATTTGTCCATCAGGTAAATAAATACGTACTCCACCTATGCCAAAATCATAGCCTTCACGAAATCCATTTAAATTCTCGTCAAAATAGACAAAGCCATCTACTGTGTATTCAAAAGAGTTGGGTTTAGACACTTGGGCCCAGCATACAAAACTATTTAGACAAAAAATGACAAGTGTTAGGTTTTTTAATAATCTCACTGTTTCAGACTACCATAAGGCTTGTTTTATTAATAACTAGAGTTTCTAAAAGGCCAGCCCAAAGACTAACTTGAGTAGTGTTCAATTTCTTTTTTAAGCATATTTGTAATATTTTATGAAAATTTCTTAACATTTTGTGTGATATTCGGTG
Source organism: Pseudobdellovibrionaceae bacterium (assembly GCA_018663505.1). GTDB lineage: Bacteria > Bdellovibrionota > Bdellovibrionia > Bdellovibrionales > UBA1609 > JABJQG01. Next base: position 60,226 of record JABJQG010000019.1, read on the forward strand.
TTGGATACATGTAGTTTAGTTATAAACCAGTAATTTTTTTATATTGCCTCAATATGAATCAAATCCATTAGACCTTTGTCTTTTCTCACTATTGTTAATCTAAAATATACCGATAAGTCATATAGAGAATCGTTAGTTATTCTTTACTCTTAACTCGCTTCAGCATTTGATTTTTTAAGATTAAAAATTGAGTTTTGAAAAAAGGAGAGCAGATAAGTGGTACGTGCTTGGGCACACATTCTATATTTTTACTTTAGATTTTTTATTAAAAATCTAAAGGCATCATTTTACCTAATTGTGTTATTAAGTTTAATTTCATGTAACCCAGAAGTTGAAATTGGCTCAAGTGATTTTGATTCTATGAATATTAGTATCACTGGTGGGGATGCCCAATTTGCCTCTGTAAATGCTAATTTTACCACTCCACTAACAGTTAAGATTTCCAATTCAAAACAACTTAAAGACATTGCTATTTATTGGAGTCTTGCACCTGGAAGCGCAAAGGCAAGTTTAGATAGCAGCGTTGTAAAAACAGATGAAAACGGTGAGTCCACAGTGAATGTAACCTCCTCTGAAGAATCTGGTACTATTACAGTTTATGCTCGAATCGCTAATGCCAAATCCGAAATTAAAGCAGTTTTTAATTTGTTTGTAAATGGAAATGCAGTGAATTGGGCTATTAACGTAGTTGAAGGTAGCACTGTCACCTCGGGCACAGCTTTTAATTTACATATAGAAGCTTTGTTAAATACAGGTCTTCCTGATACTGATTTTAATGGATCAAAGTATCTCAGCTTTAGTACAAATGCAATTAGTGCTCCCAATGGGCAAAGCATTTCCATGCCAAGTGATGGTAACTATGATTTTAATAATGGGGTTATTGCAACCAACATACCTGTAACTTTTTATAATTCCTCTGATAGTGGCGCTGAGGTTTATACCATAAGCGTTGTTGGTTCCAGTTTGTTAGGAGACTCAACCAGTGACCTTACGGTGCTCGATGCAGGAACTGACTCCATTAAAATATTAACTGCAGATAATTGTGCTGCCGTAGAAATTCCTGACATAAACTACATCGTCACAATTTCAGAAACAGTATATGCATATTACTTTGATGCTTATGACAACTGTATTGAAGGAACTGTTGCTTCTGGAAATTGGACGAAAACTTTTTTAGATCCTCAAGCTACATTTACAGGATCTGTTACCGGAACTCACTCTATTCAATTTGATCCAATTATTGCTGACGTTACTGGAACTATCACTGTAGATGACGGAACCCATAGTGACTCAACAGGAACCATCACCTTAAAAGATGGTACGGCTGATCATTTTTTAGTTTTAGGTTTGGATTCTGAAAGTAATTTTACTACAACAGCTGGTACAGCAGCCACAGTCTTAGTTGAAGCTCGTGACTCTGTGGGAAATACAGCTCAAACTTATAATGGAGTAAAAAACTTAGTTTGGGAAACCACGGCAACAGATTTAGTGCCTCCCACAGCTTTAGCTCTTGGTACACAGTCATTAATAGTACCTGCTGATGCCGGCTACACTTTTGTAAATGGTATTTTAGTTTCCCCCACACCACAGTATAACTTCAAGTCCTCTGCCCAAACACCAACCATCACTGTATATGATGGAGTATCTTGTGTGGCTTCTTTATGTGCGACGACGGGGACTGTAACTGTAAATAGTTTGGCCTCCACACATGCACTTGTAAGATCTCAAAGTGGTGGAGCTGGTGGTAATGCAGCTAGTTTTAATGCTGCTGCTATTTCACCCACAGCTGATGATAGTTATAGTTTGTACTGCGCCAATTATGATAGTTTAGGAAATTATTTAACAGATAACAGCTTAGCTGACTGGGGTGTCTCTGGGGTCATTCTATCTGGAGATATTACTCCAGACTTGGTTGATGAAGCTAATATTACTTATAATGCTCGTGTGGCCGGAACTGGAGCTATTTACTGCGATACTGATGGTAGTGTAGACGGTGCCGGTATAGCTGATAGCACAGGTACTTTCACGATTCTTCCTGGGAGTCCAAATTATTTTACAATAGACGGGGGAAGTGGTGAAAACGCAGCTTTTAGCGTTGCTTCAGGTTCGGCTTTTTCAACCACTATTCGTGCCTATGATAGTGATGATAATTTAACCACTAACTTCACTAATGCAGCTTATGCTACAACTGTAAACTATGTGGGATCAACAAATGTTTTCCCAAGTTTTCCTTCCGAAATTAGTCCAACAAACACAGCTGCAAAAATTGAAAATACTAATGGTAATTCTAAATCAGTAAATTTAAATATTAGTGCTGGTCTTGCCACAGTTAATAACTTTTTATTAGTAAATGATACTGAAGATTCTGATGAACCACGCATTACTGTTGTAGATGATAGTGCCAGTATTTCCACGGCTACTTCTGGACTTATCACTGTAAATCAAAATGTTTTGGCTCATATATCCATAAGAGATGCAGCTTCTAATGCCGGATCTGTTGTCAATGCACCTGCTACAACCACTGATACGAATTTAACATTTTATGCTGCTGGTTATGACGATAGTGGTAATTATATTGGTGATCAAACTGTGGACTGGGATGATACTTCGCCTACAGGAAACTGTGACAATGCAGATCTTGCTGGAAACCCAGGTTCAATTAATTCCACTGTGAGTGTGATATATAACCCTGATACTATAGGAAATTGTGTTATTACTGCTTTTCATGCTTCAGCATCTGATACTACAGGAAGCATTACTATTAATAATGGTGCTCTTGACCACTTTGACTTATCTGTAACTAGTGGAACTCCTGTGACTGCAGGTACTGGGTTCAATATCAAAGTCACAGGCTTTGATGCTGATAATAATCGAGCTTTTAATTATTCTCCAGATTCCTCTTTTAGCTTAACCACCACTGCTGGAAACTCACCTGAAGGTACAGCCCCCACGGGCCTCGCCTTAGTCACTGGTGACTTTAGTTTTGGTGAAGCAGTGGTCAATGGGCTAACTATATTTGATGCATCTAGTAGTTTTACTTTAACAGCTACAGAGACAGGTACGGGGACTATGACTGGAACCTCTGCTGCTATAAGTATTAACCCAAATACATTACATCATTATGCAATTACAGCATCAGCCGGTGCATATGTTGCTGATAAAACCACAAACTTTGACGCCACAGTGGAAGCTCGTGATGAGTGGGGTAATGCCACAACAACAGGTATTGGAGCTTTAATCGATTTAACTATGGTGCAACAATCTGATGAAGCCTTAGTGGGTCCCATTGGTTCCAGTACAGGACTTGATCTTGCTGGAAGTGCTTCTGCAGTTTTTAGCGGTCTCACATATGGAGTTTCTCATCAAGCTCAAATTGTGGCTACGGATTCAAATGCTGTGACTACACCTATAGCATTAAGACAATCTTTAACTTTTAGCTCAGCTTCAGGCAATGTTGATGATTACGTGCTCTCTAATTTTTCTACCACAACACCCTCTGCTGGAGATGCCTTTACCTGTACGATAACCGCCAGAGACGAAGCTGGTAATACTATTACAGGACTTGATGCCACATTAGGTGGTTTTAGTTTCACACAATCTTCTGGTTCTAGTACTTCTCCTTATTTGGATGCAGCAACACATCACACCGGTGTGATCCCTTTTACTAATGGTGTGTCAGATCCCATTAGTTCTACATTTTTTACTGAAGAAGCTGTTCTTGGAAGCTCTATCAGTATTAACGATGGCTTGGCTAGGACCGGTGATGCCACGGGTACAGATATTACCGTCACAGAAGATCCATTAAATAATTACTCCATTGAAACATCTACAGCTACCCCTATTGATGCTGATGGTGTAGCCACTTTTGAAGCTAATATTAACGGACGAGATCAGTATGGCAACTATGTGGCAGGTGACGCTAGTATTAATTTAGGTGTTAACCACATTAGTGTGGAAAATGCTGGAAGCTTAGGTGGAACAACTTCTGCTATCAACCTTTCAAGTGGAAACTCTATTATCAACAATTTAACATATAATGTTGCTGGAACTATGGAGCTTACAGTTTCAGGAGGAAGCGTAACATCACCTTCTGCACGAAGTGTGGATTACACTTTTGCAAACGTGGCTGGTACCTTAGATCATTATGACCTCACTTTTACCGGACCGGCTACAGCGGGTACTGGTTTTAACATTACAGTGACGGCAAGAGATGCTGCAAATAATACTGTAGATGGAGTAGATGCTACCTTTTCTGGGAGAACATTTACTTGGTCTGGTATTAATAATTCTCCTGAAGGAGTGGCTCCAACACTTGATTCTGATTTAGTTTTTACCAACGGAGTGGCTACGGCAACAATCACTTTCACGGAGGCTACAACCATTGCTTTAGGGAATTTAAGTGTTGATGATGGTACTGGTAAATCAGGAGTTTCAACCGCTGGATTAACCATTGATCCCTCTGGAGTTGGTGATCATTTTAATATTATCTCAAGTGGATTTCCTGCGGATGGTTCTGGAAGCTCACAAACTTCCACCCAATTGGATATTGTTTTAGAAGACGCTTTTGGAAATAGTACTACCGACCCCGCCATGACTTTAGTTGCTTTGAGTTTATCTCAAGTGAGTGGCTATACAAATACTGGGACAATGAATGCTGCCACCACTGATACTGGTGGACTGAGTGATATTACCACGATTACACCTAGTTTTAATGTATCAGCCACCCAAAGTTTATATGATTTTTCTTATGATGTGGCCCATGTTGTAGAATTGATTGCCACTAAAGGCGGAGTGACCACGGCCACTGGAAGTACTGATGATTTAACTTTTAATGCCACCACGTCTACAGTGAATTCATATACTTTAACATTAGATGATTTGTCAGCTACGGCTGGAGTCGCTACAAATGCTACTTTTACAGCATTAGATGCTGCAGGAAATACCATTACTACCGATGATAGCGTTTTAGATACCATTAGCTTCACTTTTGCCACCAATGCAAATGTAGATGCACCAGATACTAGTGTGGATGCCGATAGCACTGATCCAGCTGACGGAGCTTTAACGTTCACATCAGGTGTGGTCACATTAGCTTACCAGTTTTATCATGCCGCTAATAATGTATCAGTGAGTGACCTTACAGTGACCGATACCACAAATACCATTGTGACAAACAACTCAGACACCATAACGATTAATGCTGCGGCTGGAAACTATTTTGTTATAGCTGGAACAAATTTTCCTGCAAATGCATCAGGTTCTGCAAATACTTCTACTCAATTGGATATCACTTTAAAAGATGATTATGGTAATAATACTATTGATGCCACCATTACTAATATTGCCCTTAGTTTTAATCAAGTAAGTGGCTATACAAATACAGGAACCATGAATGCAGCAACAACTGATGCCGGTGGATTAAGTGATATTACCACAATTACTCCTAGTTTTAATGTGTCAGCCACCCAAAGTTTATATGATTTCTCTTATGATGTGGCTCATGTTGTAGAGGTGATAGCCACAAGTGGAGGAGTGACTACCGCCTCTGGAAGTACAGATGATTTAACTTTTAATGCCACAACTTCTACTGTGAACTCTTACACTTTAACTTTAGATGATGCCTCTGCCACAGCCGGTGTCTCAACAAATGCCACGTTAACTGCTTTAGATGTTGCAGGTAACACTATAACGACTGATGATGCCGTATTAGATACAATTAATTTTACCTTTGCCACCAATGCAAATGTGGATGCTCCTGATAGTAGTGTGGATGCTGACACTACAGATCCAGCTGATGGCACTTTAACTTTCACATCCGGTGTGGCTACTTTAGCTTACCAGTTTTATCATGCCACTAATAATGTGTCAGTGAGTGACCTCGCTGTAACTGATACCACAAATACCATTGTGACAAATAACTCAGACACTATGACTATTAATGCTGCTGCTGGTAATTATTTTGTAATCGCGGGAACAAATTTTCCTGCAAACGCTTCTGGTTCGGCGAACACAAGCACACGGCTAGATATTACATTAAAAGATGATTATGGAAATAACACTATTGATGCAGCTGTGACTAATGCTGCACTTAGTTTTAATCAAGTGAGTGGTTATACAAATACAGGAACAATGAACGCGGCTACCACAGATGCTGGCGGATTAAGTGATATTACCACAATTACCCCTAGTTTTAATATAACAGCCACGCAAAGTTTGTATGATATTTCCTATGATGTGGCTCATGTTGTAGAAGTGATTGCCACCAGCGGAGGAGTAACCACGGCCTCTGGAAGCACGGATGATTTAACTTTTAATGCTACCACATCCACAGTAAATTCTTACACCTTAACTTTAGATGATGCATCGGCTACAGCTGGAGTTGCAACCAATGCTACTTTAACAGCTTTAGATATTGCAGGAAATACCATTACTGCGGACGATGCCGTTTTAGACACTATTAATTTTACTTTTGCTACAAATGCAAGTGTAGATGCGCCTGATAGTAGTGTAGATGCTGATACTACAGACCCAGTTGATGGTACTTTAACTTTTACATCCGGCGTAGCCACATTAGCTTATCAGTTTTATCATGCTACTAATAATGTATCGGTGAGTGATTTAACGGTCACTGATACTACCAATACTATTGTTACCAATAACTCGGACACCATGACTATTAATGCTGCTGCTGGTAACTATTTTGTAATCGCGGGAATAAACTTTCCTGCAGATGCTTCCGGGTCAGCTAATGCAACTACACAGTTAGATATTACATTAAAAGATGATTATGGAAATAACACCATTGATGCAACCATGACGTCCGTTGCTTTAAGTTTATCACAAGTGAGTGGTTATACTAATGTTGGAACTATGAATGCGGCAACCATAGACGCTGGCGGATTAAGTGACATAACCACAATAACTCCTAGCTTTAATGTGTCAGCGACTCAAAGCTTATATGATTTCTCTTATGATGTGGCCCATGTTATGGAAGTGATTGCCACAAAAGGGGGCGTGACCACTGCCTCTGGAAGCACTGATGATTTAACTTTTAATGCCACTACATCTACAGTGAATTCCTACACCTTAACTTTAGATGATGCATCAGCCATAGCAGGAGCCTCCACAAATGCCACATTAACTGCTCTAGATGCTGCGGGAAATACAATTACAGGTGATGATGCCACTCTAGATACTATAAATTTCACCTTTGCAACAAATGCAAATGTGGATGCACCCAATGCCACACAAACCGGGAATGGTAATGATCCAGCTAATGGAACACTCACTTTTACATCAGGTGTAGCTACTTTAGCTTATAGCTTTTTTAACGTAACAAATAATGTATCAGTGAGTGATTTAACAGTGACTGATACAACGAACACTATTGTGACAAATAACTCGGATACCATGACCATCAATGCTGCTGTTTCCGATCACTTTGAAATTACTCAAAGTGGCTTTGCAGCCAATGCTGATGGCACAGTTCAAACAG
>JABJQG010000013.1 GCA_018663505.1 Pseudobdellovibrionaceae bacterium
GGGCTCCCATTGGCACCTTTCCATCCATGGGAGATCGGGCCTATGGCGGCCCGAGCCCACCAATTCCCCCACGTCGTGTGGGGGAATCTATAAAATAAATTCATATTGACCAGAAGGAATTTAATTACCTATAGATTCCTCAATACGATGTTGAAGAATTGTAGGTTTCAGGGGCGGCTAGCCTCTGATCTCCCAGGATGGAAAACTATCAACTTTGCACAAAAGCTCCAAAACTCTTACTCATAAACCAATTCGTAATTTTTTGATATTTTAAAAATGACAATTGTTTGGAGTTCTTGGGAATGGGATCACATCTCGAACATTTGCCATGCCTGTAATAAACATAACAGCGCGCTCGAAGCCTAAACCAAAACCAGAGTGCTCCACGGAACCGTATTTTCTAAGGTCTAAAAACCAGCTCAGCTGCTCGGTGTCCATGTCCATTTCTTTCATGCGCTGGGTGATTTTCTCAAGGTTTTCTTCTCTTTGTGATCCACCCATAAGTTCACCCACTCCAGTGACTAAAATATCCATGGCTCTTACTGTTTTGCCATCATCATTTTGTTTCATGTAAAAGGATTTAATCTCTTTAGGGTAATCCGTAACGATCACAGGGATTTTAAAATGCTCTTCGGTGAGATAACGTTCATGTTCTGTCTGTAAGTCAGAGCCCCATTTTGTTGGAAACTCAAATTTTTTATCAGTAGATTCTAGAATTTCAATGGCTTCGGTGTACGTGATTTTTTTAAACTCAGAATCTTTCACATGATTTAAAGTTTCAATAAGATCTTTTTTATATCTAGACTGGAGAAACTCTAGGTCATCTTGGCAATGTTCTAAGGCCGCACTAATTAAATATTTTAAATAATCTGAAGCAAGTTCGGCGATATCATCCAGATCAGCAAAAGCCACTTCAGGTTCTACCATCCAAAATTCTGCTAAATGTCTTGGGGTGTTTGAGTTTTCAGCGCGAAATGTAGGTCCAAATGTATATACTTTGCCTAAGGCTAAAGCGAAGGCCTCGGCGTTGAGTTGACCAGAAACAGTTAGGTTTGAAGCTTGTCCAAAATAATCCTGAGAAAAATCAACGTGGCCCTTATCTGTTTTAGGCAGTTGGTTTGGGTTAAGAGTGCTTACTTGAAACATTTCTCCAGCGCCTTCAGCATCAGCACCGGTAATAATAGGAGAATGTAATTGTACATAACCTCGGTTTACAAAAAACTCATGGGTAGCAAAATTTAAACGGTTGCGCACACGAAAAACAGCACCAAAAGTATTTGTGCGTGGGCGTAGGTGGGCCACCTCTCTTAGGTACTCTAAAGATGTGGCTTTCTTTTGCAGAGGATAGTCCTCAGGAGCCTCGCCTAAAATTTTACAGGCGGTAGCTTGCATTTCTACGCCTCCGTTTCGGCCACCAGATTTTACAACTTTTCCAGTAATTGCGATGGCGAAACCAGTACGCATGGAGGCCACTTGTTCGTAGTTAGGTAAATCAGCATCTGCAATAATTTGTAAATTGGCCTGGCAGGATCCATCATTCACCACTAAGAAAGAAAACTTTTTTGATTTTCTCACGGAACGGATCCAACCTAAAACTATTTGTGTAGTATCAATGGGTTCTTCTGCGATGATTTCTTTAATAGTTATGTTTTGGCTCATGTTATAGTCCTCATAAAATTGAAATGATTGTGTGAAGATAACAAAAACTCCTGTAGGCGTCTATAGCCAAACTGGATAATTTGCTAAGTTCATTGGCAAAAAGTTAAGGTTGAAGGGTAAGCAGGTGATCTATAAAATTCTTAACTAAAATATTAGAGTGGGGGGTGGCCTGTGCGTTAGCGATGACATACTCAAACTGCTTGGCATTCTCGGTGTATCTTTCTTTGTAAACACCCAGTCGGTAAACTAAGGTTTCTTTATCTACCTCGGGGTGGAACTGGAAGCCCCAGAAGGGCTTGTCTTTAACTTTAAAAGCATGAATACATTGATCCGTATAAGCGAGAGATTCGCAGTTTTCAGGCAGTGTGGTGGCTTTTTCCTTGTGTACAGTAACAGCATAGAAACCATCAGGGGTGTGGCAAAGCAAAGGGTCGGATTTGGCTGATTTATTTAGAGATATGGGTAGAGTGCCCATTTCAAATCCATGAGCCTGGTGAGTGATTTCGCCACCCAAAGCCATAATAGCCATCTGAAAACCAAAGCATGAGGCAAATACAGGTTTGCTTACCTCTAAGCAATGTCTGATCAGTTTATAACAGTCTTGTAAATATGGATTTTTCTCAGGTTCCAGTACAGAGCTTTCACTAGTTCCGCCTATAAATAAAGCATGATAATTATCAACTTTACCACTGTTGATTTCCGTTGAATTAATTGCATTCAAACTGTGAATTTGATCAATAGGGAGACCAGAGTATTTGGCAAAAGCCATGTGTTCCTCGGCCCTTACGGCAGGGTCATGGCGAATTTGTAAGAGTAAGATTTTTAAGTTTTCTTTGTTCATAAGTATATTCATTTGACTAAAGTTTTATAGTTATGTGCCGATTAGATACACATAGAAGGTGTTACCATGAAAATTGAAAAAATCTCAATCATAAATATTTTAATACCATTGGCTATACTTCCAGTTTTATTTCTTTTTAACAATTGTGGGAATTTAAATAAAGAGGCTTTGTCCTCAGGAAGTTTGGGTTCACAAAATTACTTTCAAAGCACAGCTACGCCAGAGAACTTCTGTGGTGAACCCGGTTTTGAGTTTCTTATGGATAATTATTTTTCCGAATACTGTACAGACTGTCACACAGTGGGTGGTCTATCCATAGTGACTATTGATAATAAAGATATGGAAGGGAGCTTCTATAGCTTGGGAACTTTTGGTAAAGAAATTGTAATGGAAACGGTCACTGAAAATCGATTTTGTGGTGATACCTGTAATTTGACTCCAGGTAGCGAAGTTTACAACGCTGTGAATGATTGGTTAGATTGTCCCTTCTAGTATTAAACAAATTGGATGACTTTTAATATTTAAAAAATATAAAATTTGTTTATAAAACATTGGGTAAAAATAAGGTGCTTCCGTAACCAAACTCGTAAAGTTTTGGACCTCTAGTTGCATACTAGTATAGTATGAATTTTGAATTATTCACATTAAAAGCGAGTTTATTAATTACTGTAAATGCTCTGTTTATAATATTGACAGTTGTTTATCCAAAATTGTTATCTGCAAGAGACTTACCTACAGTAACAAGCTCCAAAAAGTTAAGTTTAGTTGTCTCTGATCAAATTGATTTGGCAACCGGTGTTCGAAATATGGAAGTTCCATCTGAAGATGAATTTGGAAAACTAAAATTGATTATGGGAGACTATCTTTTAGAAACTACTAAAAATTTAGAAATGATTAATTTAGTTTTTACTCCTCAGGTAAAGTTTAAAAAACTATCGGAAAAACGCGGTTATGCAATTTCTATAGCAATAAATAGTACCAATTTAGAAGATGCAATTAATTACTTTTCACTAGAACAAGGAAAGCTAGCTGTTGCCAAAAGGCTTTACAATGAAATTATTGGGGTGAGCCCGCCGAGCAGCTATGAATATTTAGAGATCATTTCAAATTTGAGGGGACATATTAAAAAGCTAGGAGATGAACACTGGGTCAACTCATTGGCTTTCGTGCCCGAATTTGTAAAGTACATAGCCGGTAAGTATCCCAGTGATCCCCTGGTAAAAGAAGACGGTTTTGACCCAACAACATTAAATTGCCACGCCACTACGGGACAATTTTTTAAAGGTATTTTTCCTAAAAACTGGGGGTTTTCTCAAAACTTTTTAAAATTAGTAAGACGTAACTGGGAACCAGAAAAAATATCGGAACTTGAAGTTGCTGGGATGGGCTTAGCAAATAAAAACTATCTTATGGCCTTAATTGAAATGCAGTACTGTTCATTAGGCTCAGTAAATAGTGATTTAATAAATTGGCAACTTGGCGATATCCTATATAACTCTACTCGAGACCACTCTGCCAGGGTGTTATTTAAAGACCAAACCGGAGTAATATGGGTGTTCGATAAAGCTAACTCAAAAATAAATCAGCCTTGGAGGATCAGACCTTTTGCAGAAGCTTTCTCTCCAGGACCAAGACAGGGTGAGGGGTTTGAGCTAACAAAAATATTTAGAAAGTGTGATTAAATACTCTAGCCTTCTCACTCATATATTCACCTTTAAAAGTTAATAATAAAATGGACATTCATACATTTTATCAGAACTCATTTTGCATTTCAGTCTAACTATAAAAGACTCACAGCCAGTAAATCAAGTAAGAATGTTCTTCTAGTCTTTGAACAAAACCTAACCTTAAAACTGCTCACTTAAGCGTTAATCCAGTATTCAATTGGTTGTTTTTATTAATTTAGAAGATATCATAAATACCCTATATTGCATTAGCCTGTGGATAGCTAAGACCCAAATAGGTTTGAGCATCGAGCCCCTCGATTGGTAAAACTTTTGATTCGATGAAGAAATTTCCTTAAGTATGACTCTTTATAGTTTTCACTCTCGTTAGAAATCTTCTCAGGCAGTCCAGTTAGATGCCTACTTCCTACTAAGACCAAGCCATTTCCATTATATTTTTTAGAGGCTCTGACAACACTTTTTGCCATTTTTTTATCTCGTAAGTTCATTGCTGCTTGTCTATTTTTATATGAATACAGAAATTTTTTAACTATGTTTCTGTAAACCTTATCAACTCTTTTGGAGCTAGCTTCAATCTGTTCTTTTGATATTTCTTTTCCTAAGTTGTCGAATAGTCGAATTAGACTTTCAAGGCTGTGTAAAATATCTATTGGAACAGAACTAATGGCTTTTAAGTTTTTATCATATTCTGTACTTGCTGCCTCAAATTTTTTTCTAGCAGAGGCGCTTTCTAGCGGAAGGATGTGGACTTGCTGCAAGGCTCTTCCTATGTTGGGGTTTACATTAGCCTCTACTAATTTTAAATATAATATGGGGCCCATTAGATAAACCATGGCTCTTTTGGCGCGGATATTTTTTGAAATATCTAGATTCAGTCGAAATACCACTACTTCTAAAAGATTTAATTGGCTTTCAAGGTGGAGACTACTGTTTTCTACGCCTAACCAAGAAATATTACTTTCTAAAACACGATTTTGAATATAATCATAGGAATGCATAATTTCAGTGAGTTGCACCCCCTGTCTTGGATCTCCTAACTGGAGGAATATTTCTTTTTTTTCAGAATCAGTGTAGTCAGAACTAAAGAGTACATCTGAAATTATTGCAATTTCTAAATTGTGCGAGTGAGGGGCTCCTACGACTTCTACATTACCACCATGGAATAAGGAAGCTTGTACACTTTTAATCTCAGCAAAGACGGAAACTGTCTGAAAACAGGCAATGCTCAAGACAAAAGTGACAAAATATGGCTTTAGTAGCATTTTCATGAACAGTGATCCCTTAATGGTTTATAGACTAGAAGTATTCTAAGTATCTACTTCAAATATTGTACCAATAATATTAACCTTTTTTGATATCACAATTTTGCTTTGTTACTGATGAGTCTAACCCAAGGGCTATATGACCACTAGTGATGAGTCTGTATCACACTCGTCATAAGGAGAGCTGGCCTTTACTTAAATCTTAAAAGAACCGTTAACCCTTTATAAGGCTTGTGTTGTCGTTATAGTCAGGGAACTGGCCATGAGGGCTGGTTTATGAGCGCTAAGGAGGGTCATGCAGCGATTAAACAGATTTATCATAATCTATCTATATTTTATAATTACAGTATCTTGTTCCACAGAGAACGAAATTTCCCAGAGGAAATCAGAGCCCCAGAAGAACACTAAAGTGGAAGCCAAGGTGGTCTATGGTGACGATAACCGCATTGACTTGTATGAAGTCACAAAACAAAAGCATTTGGAGCTCGCAGACTCTACTGTGGCCTTAATTAATCCCTTAGATGTGGAGGAAAAAGCAAGCTACTATAAGTTGAATATTATCCCATATGGTAAAGGCAATGGCCTTTGTAAAAGTGAACCTTTTTATAGTCAGAGTACACTTGCTTTTTGTTCTGGATTTTTTGTGGGGAAAAATAGAATAGTTACGGCAGGGCACTGTATTCAAACTCAATTTGATTGTGATAACACAAAACTTGTATTTGGTTTTGGGGTTAAGAAAAAAGGGGTGGTGCCAGACCGAGTTGCTAAATCAGAAGTATATAGTTGTAAGAAACTCATTAAGCACAATCTCAATGCCACAGGTTCCGACTACTCCGTCATAGAACTAGATAGGGATGTTGAAGGACATAAAGCTTTGAGATTAAGACGATCAGGGACTTTAGCAGCGAATGATGAGCTACTAGTTATCGGTCATCCAGTGGGGTTACCTACAAAAGTTGCCGAGGACGCTCATGTAAGACGATTAGAAAATGGTTACTTTGTTGCTAATCTAGATACCTATGGGGGCAATTCGGGTTCTGCTGTATTTAATGCTAAGACCTTTGAAGTTGAGGGTATCTTAGTTCGAGGAGAAACGGACTACACTTTTTCTGGAAACTGTAGAAAGTCAAAAAAATGCAAAAACTCGGGGTGTCGTGGAGAAGATGCTACACTTATAGCAGAGGTCTTATCTGAGATTCCAGAACTTGTGGATGAAGAGCCTGTAGAAGAACTTGTGAGTGTAAGTTATGCTTCAGATAAGATTATTCGTATCCCAGATTCTCCCTTTGCTGGAATAGAATCTCATATTCAAGTGTTACAAGCTCCACAAGGCCGAGCTATTTCTGTCACGGTGGATATCACTCATTCATGGAGGGGGGATTTGGTTGTAAAGTTAAAGTCACCCAGTGGAAAATCAGTTGTGTTACAAAATCGTAAGGGGCGAAACCAAGATGATATTAAAGGCGAATTTGGTGTAGACTTATTATCGCAAGATTCTCTAGAGGTGTTGTCAGCGGAATCGCAAGAAGGGCAGTGGTCCCTATCTATAGCTGACAAAGCAAGATTTGATAAAGGTCAATTAAACTCCTGGTCCTTAAATTTTTCTAAGTAATAATAAAAAATGCCTAGCCATAGTTTATATGGCTAGGCATGATAGCAAACATGAATAATCTCACATTGTATTCCTTTCGTAGATGTCCTTTTGCCATTCGAGTGAGAATGGTATTGCATGAAAAAAAACTCCCTTTTAAAACGGTAGATGAAGATTTAAAGAATTTTTCCGAAGGTTTATTAAAAATGCATCCGGAGGCCAAGGTTCCTGTGCTAATTCATAATGACAAAGTGATCTATGAATCAGCAATAATTACTGAATACCTTGAGGAGCAATTTCCAACACCTTCGTTAATGCCAAAAGAGCCGAAAGCTCGTTGCGATGTGCGTCTTTGGACGTATTGGAGTAATCAAATTTTTAAAGTGGCAGTGGATCAGGTAAAATATGGAACAAGCCGCTTTAGCGAAAAAGATTGTGAGGGGTGTGAAGAACGCCTCAAACTATGTGTTATCAAAATTGAAGATCAGCTCCGAGACAATGACTGGCTGGTGGGGGATGAGTGTTCTCTAGCAGATATTCATGTGTTTCCCTTTGTAAGACAATTGTGGAAAGTTTCAAAACGCCCAGAATTTCTTGAAGCTATGACAAAAACAAAATCTTGGCTTGATAGCATGTTGAATCGGCCTAGTTTTGTAAAGGCTATGGATGTTACTAAAAAATGAGTTTATGATGGGGTGGGTTTGAGGTTTTTCTTTCCATTGGCACCTTTCCATCCATGGGAGATCAGGGGCTAGCCGCCCCTGAAACCCGCAATTCTTCAACATCGTGTTGAAGAATCTATTGGTAATTAATTATATTCAGATCAATACGAAACTATTTTATTTAATAGATTCCCCCACACGACGTGGGGGAATTGGTGGGCTCGGGCCGTCATAGGCCCGATCTCCCATGGATGGAAAGGTTCCAATTGAAAAAACAAAACCTCAAAGCCACCCCATCATAAACCTAAAACTATTTACGCTTTGCAGAGATAAACTCGGGAAATTCTTCACCAAAAATAAGCTGTGATAAACATTTACCTGTGTGGAAGGCCAGGCCTAGCCCATGGGCAGTAAACCCACCAAGGAAAAAGATCTGAGGATCACTGGGCAATACTCCAATAAATGGCTGGCCATCAAAAGAGAATCCCATAACACCAGACCAGCGATGAGTGATGGATTTATTTTGAGCAGCGGGAAGATGGGTATTTATAAATTTCTCCAAAGCATTTTGTATCACTTTTGATGTATGATCAGAGTAACCCACCTCCGTATCTTTTTCCAACTGTCGAAAACCACCAATAATGAGCTCACCAGAAGGAAGTTGTCTAAAGTAATCCAAAACAAAGTTGGCATAGCAAGGACCTTCAAGAAATAAGGGTAATTTTTCTGTTATTAAAATTTGTCCTCGAGTAGCAGAAACTAAGTCCTCAAAGTAGGGATTTATCAGAGGCAGATAGCCATTGGTTGCCAATACAACAAATTGGCAATGAAATTCATGTTGGTTGGTAAATAAAATGCGTTGGTCCCCAGAACTACTAATTTTAAAGAGTTCCGTGTTAGGAAAAAAATCAACATTTGGCATGGATGCTAAAAGTGTTTCACATAGTTTTCTTGGGTGGATAGAGGCATCACTGAGATATTTTATACCACCAACAAACCCATCAGCATTTAATCGGGATTGTATTTGCTTTTCATCAAGGCTCTCTACTTGAATATTAAAATCTTCCATAAGTTGAGCTGATTTTTTAAGTTCAAGAAACTCATTTTCTGTGGAGGCTAATGAGAAGCTCCCTTTTGTTTGGAAGTCCTCTTTGTCTCCAAGATTAAGCTCGCTTTTTAGAAGATCTAAGTTGTCCTCGGAAAATTGCCAAATTTCTTTTGCAAGCTGTGCACCCCACCTTTCATTTAATCGATTGAAATGCTCCACGGACCCGCAGGTGATAAAACCTGCATTACGACCAGTAGCGCCAGAGCTTAGGTGTCCTTTGTCAATAATAGCAATCTTTAGCTGGGGATCTTTTTTGTGTAACCAATAGGCACTAGAGAGCCCAGAGATGCCCCCACCCACAACAACAACGTCGTAGTTCTTTTTGGATGAAGCGGATTGATCTAACCAGTAGGAAATACTCATAGGGAAATTCTAGAGGACAGCGGCAAAAAAAGAAATCCTTCCTCACATGTTGCGCATATGGTCGAATTTCAGTATAAATTCAAATCTATGAATAAAAATCAAAGGGGATAACAATGTTAAAAGTTTTAATTACATTTTTACTAGCTTTAAGTTTTTTGGCCTGTACTAAAAAAGACAAGCAATCTGGAAGTAATGAGTATGGTTTAAAAAATTCGGAAACCCTTAGGATTGTTGTGGACAGAGAGCCGCCTTCGCTGGATTGGAGTATTGCCACAGATACAGAGTCGGCTTTAATTACTAATAATTTGATGGAAGGTTTAGTGGCCTATAATTTAAAAGACCCTGAATTGAGTTTACAGCCTGCACTAGCGCTAAAATGGACGTCCTCAGAAAATGCAAAAAAGTGGACTTTTAAATTGCGACGTGGAGTGAAATGGTCAGATGGAGTGGAGTTTACTGCTCAGCAAATTGTGGATAGTTGGGTCCGTTTGCTTTCCCCTTTAACAGCTTCTGAATATGCTTATTTTTTATTTGGAATTAAAAATGCAAAAGAATTCAATAAAGGAACCATTAAAGATTCAAAACAGCTGGGTATTAAGGTTTCTCCGCAGGGAGATATCCAAGTAGAACTTGAATCCTCCATGAGCTACTTTCCTTACTTACTCACACACAGCTCTACCTTTCCAATACGTTTGGACCTTATTAAAAAACATGGTGTGAACAAATGGACAGAAGCAGGTAATCATGTAGGATTGGGTCCATTTAACCTAAAAGTTTGGGAGCATGACAAAGTTATTATATTAGAACGTAATGAAAGGTATTACGGAGAAAAAGCTAAGGTTAAAAATGTACTAGGCTATATTGTTGGAGAAAAATCTACGGCATTAAATTTATTTGATAATGGCCAGGTGGATGCCGTTAAAGATTTACCAAAATCAGAATTACGTTTTTTAGCTAAGAAAAAAGAGTTTATTAAAGAATCTATGCTAGGTATTTTTTATTTAGGTTTTAATGTTAAAAAAGCCCCCTTTGATAATGTGTTGGTGAGAAAAGCTTTTATACATGCCATAGATAGAAATGAAATTGTAAAAGTTCTAGGTGCTGGTGAGGTTCCACTTAAGGGCTGGGTGCCCCAAGGGATGTTTGGTCATAATAATAATGTAGGCTTAGCTTTTGATGTGGCTAAGGCAAAAAAATATTTAAATGAAGCGGGTTTTACGGATTTAACTAAATTTCCAAAAATTGAAATCGGATTTAACACAAACGAAAATCATCAGCGTGTTATTGAGAATGTTCAAGCACAGTTAAAACGTAACCTGGGAATCTCTGTAGATTTAAAGAATGAAGAGTGGAAAGTCTATTTAAACACCTTGAAGTCTAATGCACCTCATATGTTTAGAATGGGTTGGGTTGCAGATTATCCAGATCCAGACAACTTTTTAAATTTGATGACCTCTTATTCTGACAATAACCACACTGGCTGGGGAGATACACAGTATGATCATTATATTGAAGAGGCTGTGAGTGTGGCAGATAAAAGTGTAAGAAAATTGATTTATCAAAAAGCTCAAAAGATTTTATTAGAAAAAGGGGCGTCGGTATTCCCTACATACTCTATGGTGCAAACTCATATGGTATCTCAAAGAGTGAAGAACTTCCCAGTAAACGCCGTTTATCAATTTTTATTTAAAGATGTTGAGTTAGAAAAAGCTAAATGAGTAGAGAGAGAAAAAGAAAACTCATCACATCTGTTTTAAGCATACTGTTTGCTGCTACGGTGCTTCTTAATTTTTTTAATTATGAAGTGCCCACTTTTCTATGGGCTTTAGATGGTATTGTTTTGTTTGGATTACTCTCTTATTATATTATTACGCAAAAGCTTGTAACTTATATGGTAAAGCGGTCACTAGAAGCAGCTGTGGTTTTAGTCATTATTGCTACTATGACTTTTTTATTATTAAGGATCATCCCAGGTGGTCCATTTGACCAAGAAAAAGCTTTACCACCAGAGGTCATTGCAAATATTGAGGCTAAGTATCAGTTAAATGAGCCTGTGTATATGCAATATTATTATTATATATCAGGTTTACTTAGGGGTGATTTAGGCGAGAGCTATAAGTATGTTGGACGATCTGTAACCGACATTCTTGCGGAAACATTACCAAACTCTATCCAACTGGGTTTTTATGCCTTGCTCATTAGTTTTTTAATAGGAATTCCCACAGGAGTTATTGCCGCCTCAAAGCACAATACTTGGATAGATAACTTATCTATGACCTTAGCTATTAGCGGGGTAAGTTTACCAAGTTTTTTGGTGGCTGCCATTTTTATTTTAGTTTTTTGCTTTAGTTTAAATTGGTTACCACCAGCCCTGTGGGAAGGACCTGAATATTATATTTTACCTATTGTTGTATTAGGCATACGCCCAGCAGCAGTTATAGCTCGTTTAACTCGCTCAAGCGTTCTAGAAGTTATATCTTCTGATTATATAAGAACAGCGCGGGCAAAAGGTCTCAGTGAGAGATCAATTTTATTTAAACATGTTCTAAAAAACTCTCTGATTCCTGTACTTACTTTTTCAGGTCCTTTAATTGCGGGGATTCTTTCGGGCTCCTTTATAATTGAAATGATTTTTGCTGTTCCTGGTATGGGTAAACATTTGATTCAAAGTGTGTCTAACCGGGATTATCCCTTAGTTTTGGGAGTGACCTTGATTTTTTCTGTTTTACTAGTTCTCAGTAACCTTGTGGTAGATCTACTGTATTCTTTTTTCGACCCAAGGATAAACCTGTCATGAGTAATATTACACAACAGCAGATACGAACCCCTAAGAGTCTTTGGTCAGAGTCTTATGACCGCTTAAAGAAAAACAAAGCCTCCGTGGTCTCTTTTTGGTTTATTGTAGTTATCTGTTTAGTGGCCTTGTTTGCTGAAACACTAGCGCCATATCCATATTACGAGCAGTACATTGATGATATTTTAGCTTCACCAAATTCAAAATATCTTTTAGGTACGGATAGTTTAGGTAGAGATATGTTGTCTCGTTTAATATATGGTGCACGTATGTCCATGGCTGTTGGGATCTTTACAGCAATTATCTCTTTATTTATTGGTGCTACTTATGGGGCTATTAGCGGTTGGTTTGGTGGAAAAATAGATGCTGTACTTATGCGTTTTGTGGATATTTTATACTCTATCCCTACCCTGGTGTTATTGATTCTTGTAAAGGTAATTTTTGACTCTTTAAATTTATTTGAGGACCCAGAACTCAAAGCATTAACAGGGATTTTATTGGCTCTGTCCGTTGTTGGTTGGGTAAACCTAGCTCGTGTTGTTCGTGGGCAGGTCTTACAGGTGAAAGAAATGACTTATGTTGAGGCTGCTAAGGCCATGGGTGCATCACATATTTGGATTTTAATAAAACACGTATTCCCCAACATATTAGGCCCAGTTATAGTTCTTTTAACATTCCAAATTCCAGCAAATATTTTATTTGAAAGTTTTCTCAGTTTTATTGGCTTAGGTTTACAGCCCCCCTTTAGCAGTTGGGGTGTGTTAGCTAACGAAGGTTGGCGCTCCTTGCGTTCTTTTCCCCACCTGATAGTTTCCCCAGGTATAGTTTTGTTCTTAGTCATGCTGTCATTTAACCTGTTTGGTGATGGCTTAAGGGACGCATTTGATCCAAAAATGAAAAAGTAAAACACTGTATGCTAGCTTTTACATTGAGAATGAGTTGACATTGAAGACCCCTAGGCTAAAAATGAAAAAAAATTCAATCTGGGGGGATTATGAGATTAGGCAAATTATCTGTTTTAGTATTTTTGATGAGTGGCTATGTATACGGGAATAACGCAGACATAGGTGTTTCTTTACATGCAAAGCAAAAAGGTCATTTTATTATTGAGAAAGAGCAAAGTAGTGATAATTTGCCGGACGAGTTTACAAACCCTTATGGTTATTGTGACAATGTGGAATCGGTGGATCCCAGGTTACATGTTGGTTATAACGTAGAGTCTATATTAGCTTATAATGATGGTTTTTATGATCATGCAAATTTAAATATGCGTTCTGTGATCACTAAAGTGGAAGAGGCTTCTTATATAAGGAAAATGGTCATAACAGGGGAAACAAGAGGGGTGAATATTCCCAATGCAATTTTTGATTTTAAGCATAGCTATCAAAAATTGAGCGAACACAGTGATTGGACATCAAGCCTGTTGTCACAAATTGGTATTCCTGATTCCAATGTACTTCATTATTCAACTCATTGTGAATACACGGTGGTAAATACACCTGGGGTTTCTACCGTAAATTATTATACAGGTACTTATGTATTAGATTCAGGCAAAAGGTTGAAAGCTGCAAGAACAGTGTGGAAAACAGCCCCTGGGGAATACAAATGTGTATTATTGGACGAGAATCAAATTGAAATTGACCAGTGGGTAGAGCAAAGTATCGCCGGGTACGATGAAAGTATTTCTACACAAGATCTTCCTAATACATCAGATAATTGTAGATCTGAAAACTTATTCTCTGAATCTAAAAGAACAAATACAAGAGGTCGGGTTTTAACCTCATACCTAAGTGAAGTATTTAGCCACAATTAGAATAAATTTGAATACGTTCTAAATAGTGCCGTTTATGAATTAAGCGGTACTACATTGCTGTTCGACTTACACTCTCACTGAGTGAGTTTTAAATTATTTAAATATATAATTCTAATTATGCTTGTTTACTTTAGAAGTATGTAAAAAGTATAAGTGTTCTTATGCACTAGGATTACCTTAAAACTTGATGTTACTAAGTAACCATAAATCATTATAACTTTGGGGGAAACAATATGAAAACTATATTGACTTTAATGAGCTTACTATTTTCATTAAATGCATTGGCTTTGATCGTACAAACAGATGATCGACTATCTAATGGCTTGCTTGTTTACCAGTCCGAGGAGTCTGCAAATATAGTTCTTATTGAAAAGTACTTACCTGAATCGGAAGGTTCTTTAGGTGTAGGAGAAGTTTCTCTTAAAGTTCAGAATGATAGTTATACTTTTAGTTATGATAAGGGTTTTTCTGTGGACCAACTTGCTAAAGTTATTTCTCAATCTCTAAAAGCTTCAGGCTTTAATTTGAACCTTAAATTATTTTTATCTTCAGGCGAAATGGTCATGGATTGGAACGAGGAAGACGGCTTAGTTCAGGGCCAAGCCTACCTAGGACAAGTATCTCATGCCCAACTTATGGTCTTAGATAAGTAAATTAGGATAAACTAGATAAGGTGAGATGTTCGCACTGATATGGGTGGTCATAAATGTATCACACTCGTTTAACACATTTTGTATTTGTTATTGATGAACCTCACTATTGCGCTTTTTTGACTTGCTAGAAAAGTAAAGTATTATAGTTAGTTTTTTTGAATCATCAATGTATTTATAATGATCAGCTATAACCACCTGTACATTGTTAAAGCCATGCTTGATTAGAGTTTTTCCCCTTGGGGTGTCAAAAGCTGCTTGAGTTAAAATTTCATTGCGTAATTCTGTATGCATATTTTTTTCTTCTAGATTTTTAAAGTAATGCAGTAAATAGGCTTCACCAAGTTTAAATTGATCAGCATTTTTTTCATTGAAAGTTAGCTTGTTTTTAAATATTTTTTGGTGAACCTGTTGAGTTACAGATTTTAGAAACGTTTCTTTATTTGTACCAGCTAAAGTTGTCTCAACAAAAATTGGTGATTCAATCTCCATAATTTTTCTCACTAGAGCTGTTTGAACTCCTTTTTTTCTCATTTCATTAAATGTATGTGATGTATCTATTTTTATTGTGGAACCATTGTTGTAGCGTGAGTAAACAATGAGCCCCCCTGGATTATTGTTATAAAGTGCCACTAATTGTGCAGAGTCATGGTTGAAACTTGTGTACTCCACATCAATTTTATTATTAGCATTTGCAAATATTTGAGGACAATATATTGAGTAAGCATTTGAGTGCAGAAGTATAAATAATGCAATAAGGGGCACTTTTTGAATAATATATGTATAAAAAAATCTAATCTCTCAGTGCCTTTGTTAGAATAAACATTGCAGTGAACTGCCATGTTAAGTTGTTCTTATATGAGCTTAAATATGCAGATAACATAATACCACTAAGGAACGTGAGTATGTTATGATACATCAATTTTTGAAAAAACTAAAATGGGTGTGTAGAAGTTCGACGATCTAGAGTTACACTTTGTTTAATAATTAGGCTACATAGTAATCGAAGTCCGTTTTTCATTGGGAATTATGCAATCACAGTAGTATTAACTAACAGAGTTAATTGGTTTATTTATTGCACATGAATGGATTATGAAGTTTTCAATAAATTTTAAATTAATCTTCAAAAATGCACACATAAAGTATGTTGTTTTATCAGTTCTCTTTATTATTGTGGCACTGCCTGTGCGTGCCACAGAATTAGAGTCAATAATTAGAGAGCTTATGAGCTCACCAGTAAAAACTTATGGTCCAAATTGTTGGAATTCTGCTTTGAATGTGGTGGGAGCGAATGTTTCTGTGAGAAGCACCACTAAACCTGAATTTTGGTTTTGGATGAAGTCTCCTTTTTGTAAAAAACTTGGACCTGATGATAAGTTAAAAAAAGGGGATGTTGGATCCTTGTTCTGGAAAAATCTAGGGAACTACCATAGTTTTATTAACCTAAACGAAAAGTATGTTTTTTCTAAAGACAGTCCAGGTTTAGATGATAAATATGAAATAAAAAGATATGAGGAAATGTTTCATGAAACTAAGAGAAGGTATGCGCAGAGATGTCGTGGTACTGAGTACTACCTCAAAAAAATAAATTGTGAATTAGAAATCGTGTACCACCGCTGTGAAGCATTGCCATTAGAGTTTATGTTAGGTAATGAATTATTATCTCAATTACTAACAGATATTTCTGGATACGAAGATACCATTGAAAAATATGTACGTACGAATGATCATCAAATGATACCTTTAATTTCAAGTGCATTTGAGAAACTCGGACTACGTCTTGTAGATTTGCTGAATGTTAAATACACTGGTAATGAGGAGTTCATGCGCAAGGCTATTACCCATCGAATTGTGGGGAATTTACTAGTAAATTGGGGCAACATCGAGGGTCTTAGTGTAAAAGCATTGAATGCAGTAGAGGTAGCTGAGCTCACTCTTTTAGAAGGTCGTAAGCATGTTCCGCGCAAGGCCTCAGACCTGAACCTGAGTCGGTGACAACTCTTGAAAGTTGCGATTTAGAGCCATTCAACGTTCCTATGTGAAAGAGGGCAAGACAGTATTGAAAACACATCCAGTTATTACGACTTGTGGCAAATTTTCTGACCATTCTTTTTACCCAGCCATTATCAATTTTATAACGGCGTATAATCATTTTTAAACCAATTTCTGCGAATTTAGATTTATTTTCATCTTTTTCTATTTTGAGAAGATAGTTTAGGTGGTGCACTTATAGTTAAATATTTGGTTTTTCTTTAGAGAAGTATAAATAGATACTTAAATCTTTGCTCCCATCATCTGTTCGATGAAGTCCCTCGTAAGTTATATTTACACGGTCAAAGCCAGCCTTTTCTAATGTTTTACCTGTTGGAGTATTAAATGCAGCATCCTCAATTATACTCTCCTGCATGGCTCTATAGAATTTATTTTGTTCGAGGGCTTTAAAGTAATTCATAAGATAGGTTTTTCCTAGTTGAGCTTGTTTTTTAATATCTATATGTTTTCTAATCACTTCATTAATTAATTTTTGATGAACACCCTCAGCAATGGCAAGGAAGAAAGCTTCTTGATTAGTCCCTTGAATGGAGTAGCTAACAATCTTTGGTTGCTCCGTTTCAATAATTTTTTCAACTAATTTTGATTGCACTCCTTTTCTTCTATGAGTTTTTTTCACTAATCCGGAAGTGAGAAAAACAACTTCTCCATTTTGGCCTGAAAGGTACTTTGCAAATCCAATAATTTTTGTGTTAACTTTTGCTATTAAGGTATTGCTAGAGGTTTGTGATTTTATGTAGGAAACTTCAACAGCTCTGGAGGAAAAATAGTTTGTGCAAACTGAGGCATGTGATTGAGTAGCGAAACAAAGAGCTACATTCACAAGGGTTATTTTAATTATATAATACTTCGATTTCATTAGTTCTCTGATTAAATAGGTTCAGAAGTAATTATATCATAAATTTAAAGTTCTCATTTTAATTCTTCCTGCCTTGTAAATCCTACCGACTATGACTAGTTGTATGTCACTTTATTACAACCCATAGTTTGTGAATCTGGGAGTCTGATGATTGAGGTATAGGTTTTGAAAGAATTTCAGTTTTATAAAATCTTGTTTTCAATACTGTTCCAACGTGTTAACACGGTGGAATGCGCAGTGGATTGATATTTCAAGGAGTTAGAGGTTGGCTAAAAACAAATTAAACAAAGAACTGGATATATATGCCACACTTGCTGGGCTCAAATCAGCTGTAGATGTCCAAGAATTTCTGGTGGATCTATGTACACCATCAGAGTTACGAGCCTTGTCTGAACGCTGGAGGGTGGCACAGCTTGTAAACAAGGGAACGTCCTATCGTCAAATCAACGAAGAAACTGGTGTGAGTACCACCACTGTAACTCGTGTGGCTCGTATACTTGAAGATGGAGTTGGTTACCGAAAAATTTTAGATGGAATGACAAAAAATACTGTTGAAAGGGTGAGTAAATGAGTAATGAAACCATACGTATAGCGATTCAAAAATCGGGGCGATTAACAGAAAAAACTCTGCAAATATTAAAGCAAAGTGGCTTAGAGTTTAATTTGAGCAACAATGTTCTGTTTTCTCAGTGTGAGGCTTTCCCAGTGGAATTAATGCTAGTTCGAGATGATGACATTCCCGAGTATGTGGCCGATGGCATTTGTGAATTAGGTTTCGTGGGTTTTAACGTACTACAAGAGAAAATCCTCAAAAAAGGGCAAAGCCCAGATAATATCCCTATATTAAAACACTTAGGTTATGGTAATTGCAGACTTTCTTTGGCCATCTCTAAAGAGGAAGAGTACACAGGACTCAATTATTTTAATGGCAAAAAAATTGCTACATCTTATCCCAAGTCTTTGGGTGAATATTTTGCAAAGAACGATATCAATGCTGAAATTATTGAAATTAGCGGATCCGTAGAGGTGACTCCAAAGTTAAAAATAGCTGATGCCATTTGTGACATAGTCTCCTCAGGGGCTACATTGAAAGGGAATAACTTAAAAGAAGTGGATAAAATTCTAGATAGCGAAAGCATTTTAGTTAAAACTCCAAAAGAACTAAAACCAGAACAAGAACAAACCATAGACAGACTCTTGGCTCGTCTAGAGGGTGTAATGAAGTCTCAACGTAATAAATATATTATGATGAATGCAGATAAAGACTCTCTAGCAAGAATAAAAGAAATCTTACCTGGGGTAGACGAGCCTTCAGTTATGCCTCTGGCTGGCGATGATGGCCGTGTGGCCGTGCATTTAGTCTGCGAAGAAAATGTATTTTGGGAAACCATGGAAAATTTAAAAAGCGTAGGGGCGAGCTCTATTTTGGTATTGCCCATTGAAAAATTTATCTCTTAAAGGTAGCAAATCATGCAACAATTAATATGGTCAGAATTAAATGAACAAGAAAAACTGCTAGCTCTTAATCGTCCAGGAGTTTCACACAGTGATTCGTTGACAGAAAGTGTAAAGTCGATACTGCTGGAAGTTAAAAAGAATAAGCATAAAGCAGTTCAGCAATTTACTAGTAAGTTTGACTCTGTGAAATTAGAAGATATTCGTGTTTCGGTGCAAGAGTTCAAAGAGGCAGAGGAGCTTGTACCTGAAAATGTGGTAAAATCATTTGAATTAGCCATTGAAAATATTAAAAAGTTTCATCATGCACAAAAGTTTTCAAATATTAAGTTAGATGTAATGCCGGGTATTCAGTGTGAGCAGGTGGCTAGAGCAATTGGTAAAGTAGGTCTCTACGTACCTGGCGGCACAGCACCTCTACCTTCCACAGTATTTATGTTAGCTATTCCTGCAGAAATTGCTGGATGTGGAAAAAGAGTGATATGCACTCCTCCACAATCTAATGGTAAAATTGATGCTAATATTCTAATGGCAGCTAAAATGGTTGGGGTCACAGAAATCTACAAAGTGGGTGGAGCACAGGCTATTGCAGCCATGGCTTATGGTACGGAAATAATCCCTAAGGTAGATAAGATTTTTGGACCAGGAAATTCTTGGGTCACAGAGGCAAAAGTGCAGGTAGCTCAAGATCCCTCAGCAGCTGTGTGTGATATGCCGGCAGGGCCATCAGAAGTTTTGGTAATTTCTGATGAACAAGCAAACCCAGAATTTGTGGCCACAGATTTACTTTCTCAGGCAGAACATGGTGTGGACTCGCAAGTGATTTTACTAAGTACCTGTAAAAACCATATAGCTGCCGTAAAGACGGCACTGATGAATTTTACAGAGCAGCTCGATCGAAAATCCATTATTGTGGAGTCTCTTAAACACTCAAAAATGATTTTAGTAAATAGTATAGATGAGGCTCTTGAAGTTTCAGAGCTCTACGCTCCCGAGCATCTCATTTTACAATTTCAAAATGCAGATAAATATTTAAACAGAATTAATAATGCAGGTTCAGTGTTTGTTGGTCCATGGACTCCTGAATCTGTGGGAGATTATGCCAGTGGTACTAATCATGTTTTACCCACATTTGGTTATGCAAAAAACTTAAGTGGATTAAATCTAGATAGTTTTTGTCGAAAGATGACCATTCAGACATTAACTCCTGAGGGAATTTTAGCAATAGGACCTACAGTAGAAACTCTAGCGGGAATTGAAGGTTTAAACGCCCATAAGTTAGCTGTTACGGTTCGCCTAAAGCAATTAAACAAAAAAGGTGATAACTAGTTGTGGATTCAATAATAAACTTAGTTCGACCTAATCTTAGAGAGCTTAAGACTTACGTGTCAGCAAGATCTTTAAACAAAAAGGGATCGGTGTATCTTGATGCTAATGAGTTGCCTTGGGATTCTTTGGGAGGAAAGTATAATCGTTATCCATCACCCCAGCCGAAAAAAGTGACTCAACAATTGGCAAGCTTCTACAAAGTGGATGAGAGTCAGTTGAGCTTATTACGAGGCAGTGATGAGGCCATCGATAATTTAATTCGTACCTTTTGTGAACCAGGTCGAGGGGGCATCCTAACTTGTCCGCCCACATATGGAATGTATGATATTTCAGCCAAAGTTCAAGGGGTAGTTAACATAGAAGTGCCCTTAGTTACAAAAAATAATCAGCATTTTCAATTGGATATGGACGGCATCATAAATAATTTAAGTTCAAAGGAGGGAGAACAGGTTCACCTGGTGTTTCTTTGTTCTCCAAACAACCCCACTGGAAACTTATTGAATAAGAATGATATACTACAATTATGTGAACAGCTCTATGGCAAAGCACTAGTTGTTGTAGACGAGGCCTATGTTGAGTTTTCCTCGGATGCTTCTTTAACAAGTTATATTGAAACGTCATCCAATCTTGTGGTATTACGCACTTTATCTAAGGCGCACGGTTTAGCAGGTGTAAGGGCAGGTGTTGCTATAGCTCAAAAAAACATAATATCCTGTCTTGATAAAGTAAGGGCACCATACCCCATAGCTCAACCAGTGATTAATGTGCTAACTGATTATTTTGCAGGTGGTGGATTTAAAAAGTTAAGTCAGAATATTGAAAATTTAATTTCTGAAAAAGAACGAGTCTCAATCAGTTTAAGCAAAATGTCCATTGTGCGTAAAGTATTTGCTAGTGATGCGAATTATTTATTAGTAGAGTTTTTAGATTCTCACTCGATCATAAAAAGCTTAGAGTCTCAGGGTATTATTATTCGTGATCGTAGCAGCATGTATAACTTAGAAAACTGTATACGTATAAGTATAGGTACAGAAGAAGAAAATAATTTACTTCTTAAAGCGTTAGAGGACTAAAGTATATATGGGTTTAAAAAAATATTTATTCATAGATAGGGATGGCACTTTAATTCAAGAGCCGGAAGATTTTCAAGTGGATTCTTTGGAGAAATTGCAAATTGTAGAAGGAGTAGTGCCTGCATTGCTTACTCTGCAAGACCACGGTTTTCACCTCATTATGATTACTAACCAAGATGGATTGGGCACAGATAGTTTTCCGCAGGAGGATTTTTCGCCAGCTCATAACAAAATGTTAAAAACCTTTTCCAGTCAGGGGGTTCAGTTTAAAGAAATCCTGATCTGTCCTCACTTTGAAACTGATAATTGCTTATGCCGTAAGCCACATTTAGGACTTGTACGAGAACTTCTCACTCATGGTGAAATTGATTTTGAAAGGTCATTCGTCATTGGGGATAGAGACACAGATATTCAGTTAGCTGAAAATATGGGATTAAATGGAATATTGTACTCTGAAAGTTTAAATCTTAGAAGTATGGAACCTCAATCCATGGGTTGGCCTCAAATTGTTGAGAAGCTCACAACTCTGCCAAGAGTGGCAAAGGTCACACGAAAAACCAATGAAACTCAAATTTCTTGCAGTGTGAATTTAGATAATAATAAAGATATTCTAATTAATACTGGCATTGGTTTTTTTGATCATATGTTAGAACAGATTTCAAAACATTCTGGTATAGGGTTACAGGTTCAATGTTCCGGTGATTTAATTGTGGACCAACATCACAGCATAGAGGATATTGCCATTGCCTTAGGACAAGCTATTAAACAGGCTTTAGGTGACAAGATTGGCATTGCTCGCTACGGCTTTACACTTCCAATGGATGAAGCTCTTTGTCAGGTGGCTATGGATTTATCTGGGCGAGCTCATTTAGAATTTTCATGGAATAATAAATGTGAAAAAATTGGTGAACTATCTGCAGAAATGGTGCCCCATTTTTTTCGATCTCTGTGTCAATCTTTGGAAGCGACTCTTCATATAAAATCTAAAGGTGAAAATAGCCATCATATTGTTGAGGGTATGTTTAAAGCCTTTGCAAAAACCTTAAAACAAGCTGTTTTACAGACAAATAGTAATGAACTGCCAAGCACTAAGGGGGTTTTATGATTACTATCGCTGATACTGGAGGGTCTAATATTTCCTCCATTCGATATGCACTAAAACGCCTGGGTGAGGATAGTGAGTTAATCGCTGATGCTGATAAAATATATAATTCCAGTAAAGTGATTGTGCCCGGTGTTGGTGCCGCCAGTGATTCCATGCAGCGATTACAAAAACTAGAACTCGAGGACGTATTATTAAAACTAAAGCAACCCACTCTTGGCATTTGTATTGGTATGCATTTATTGTTTAACCATTCTCAAGAAGGTGATGTGGATCTACTAGGTGTGTTTGATGCAGAAGTTAAAAAAATTGTAAGTACAGAGCTAACGGTGCCACATATGGGATGGAATCAAGTCAATTGGTGTAAGGATGATTGTTTATTAATAAAAGATATACCCAGTGGTGAAAATTTTTATTTTGTCCACTCATTTGCCGCACCTGTGGGTGCCTGGACTGTGGGTGAAACAAAGTATGGAGAAAATTTTTCTGCAGTGGTACAACAAGACAATTATTTTGCCGTTCAATTTCATCCAGAAAAATCCTCAAAAATGGGTAGCCAGCTATTAAGGAATTTTGTGAAATTATGAAAATATATCCGGCTATCGACTTAATTAATGGAAAATGTGTACGTTTGCAAAAAGGTGATTTTACAAAAGTCACAAAGTATATTGTAAGCCCTGTAGATGTGGCCCAACAATACCAATCAGAAGGGGCAGAATATTTACATGTTGTGGATCTCGATGGCGCAAAATCTGGTGGAGTCAAGCAAACGCAAGTGATTTCAAAACTGGTTTCATCCTGCAATTTAAAAGTTCAAGCGGGTGGTGGTGTTCGTAGCCTAAAAGATGTTCAGTTATTACTTGATGCCGGTGTGGATAAAGTAATCATTGGTAGTTTAGCAGTTAAGGACATGGAGTTAACTAAAGCCATAATTAGTCAAGTTGGGGCTAAAGCCATAACCATTGCCTTTGACCTATTTGTGGATGAAGCAGGAGTTATGGAGATAGCCACTCATGGTTGGCAAAGTAAATCAGATAAAAATTTTAAAGAAGTGTTGGAAAACTATATTCATCAAGGTGTAGATCAGATTCTTTGTACTGATATTAGTAAGGATGGCATGTTAGTGGGACCAAACTTTTCTTTGTATGAACAGCTATCAAAAAAGTACCCCTCAGTTTGTTTTCTGGCTTCTGGTGGAATGTCTGAGGCCTCAGATATTACTCAACTAAAGGAGAAGGGTGTGAGAGGTGTGATCATAGGAAAAGCTCTTTATGAAAATCGTTTTTCCTTATCCGAGGTGATTCATGTTAACTAAAAGAATCATCCCTTGCCTGGATGTGAAAGATGGCCAAGTAGTTAAAGGTACAAAATTTAGAAATCATGAAGTGTTAGGCGACATTTCAGAACTCGCATTAAAGTATAGTGAGCAAGGTGCTGATGAACTTGTGTTTTATGACATAACGGCATCCAGTGACCAACGCACAGTGGATGCAAAGTGGGTGAAAGATATCGCTCAATTGATTGACATTCCATTTTGTGTAGCTGGTGGCATTATAAGTGTGGATAAGGCCCGGTTTATATTAAACTCAGGTGCAGATAAGATTTCCATAAACTCACCAGCTTTAGAACACCCAAATCTCATAAGTGAAATGGCCAAGGCCTTTGGATCTCAATGTGTGGTGGTAGGTGTGGACTCTATCTGGCATAAAGATGACTATTATGTTTATAAATACACAGGCGATGAAGCTAAAACAGAAAACTCAAAATGGCGAACATTGGATTGGGTCAAGCAAGTGCAAGCGCTTGGGGCTGGGGAAGTGGTCCTAAACTGTATGTCTAGTGACGGCACCCGTGATGGTTTTGATGTAAAACAACTTAAATTGGTTCGTGAATTATTAAACATTCCCCTGGTGGCATCGGGTGGAGCAGGAAAAGTGGAACACTTTAGTGATGTGTTCCAGAAAACAAATGTAGATGCGGCTCTAGCTGCAGGAATTTTTCATCGCAATGAAGTATCAGTACAACAAGTAAAAGAGCATTTAAGCGAGAATGGACTTCCCGTACGATAATATAAAATTACAGTATTAGAGACGAGACTGATAAGCTCAGTAAAAAGGATAACAGAATGACACAAAAATTAAAATTTGACCTGCAAAATGTAGATTGGGAAAAAGTAGACCAGCTCCTGCCTGTGGTAGTACAAGACAGTTCCACTTTACAGGTATTAATGTTGGGTTATATGAGTCCAGAAGCTTTAGAAAAAACCTTAGAGCTCAATAAAATTACATTTTGGTCACGCACTAAGAAACGCCTTTGGACAAAAGGGGAGTCTTCAGGAAATGCACTGATTCTTGAGAGCCTTGTTTTGGACTGCGATTCAGACACACTTTTAGCCACAGTGTCACCCATAGGACCCACTTGTCACTTAGAAACCACGTCTTGCTTTGGCGCAGATATAGCTCCAGGAATAGGCTTCCTTGCAAAGTTAAATAACCTAATTATTGATCGCTATGAAAAGAAACCCAAAGACTCTTACACAACTCACCTTTTCAATAAAGGTTTAGATAAAATCGCCCAAAAAGTTGGGGAAGAAGCTGTGGAAACAGTCATTGCTTCTAAAAATAAAAATGACGAAGAATTTATTGGCGAAGTTTCTGATTTAATATTTCATTTGTTTGTTCTACTCAAATCTAGAGATATAAAATTGTCACAAATTCTAGGTTGTTTAAGAGGGCGTCATAAGTAGGTGATTTAGCAATATTCTCTACTTTATAATAAGCTTTTGAGGAGAAGTTCAAGTTTGATGGAGAATGAAAAAAATAACCATATTAGTTTCCTGAGGGTGAAGTTTTAGGGCTTTTTTACAAAGCACTATCACTTATATTTCAAATAGAATTACATAAATAATTGCAAATTATTGTCCAAAGTTTGCCAATAAGACAATGCAGATCTTTCATTTTTAATGGGTACACTAGGTCTGGTTTATTACCGAAATGATAATGATAATGATAATTTAAGTATGTAAAAAATACATGTATCAATGTGAATTAGTCATAACATTGGATTTAATTATTAACTATTATGTGTGGTACTTGAGAACTTTAAAGTTTATTTGCTATACATACTTTATTCCAAAGGGGAGGTCATGTGAGAGCGATATTCAGTGGGTTGGTGTTAGTTATAAATATTAACATCTTTGCAGTCTCTAACATTGAAGCCAATAAGATTTATTCTGAGGGTGAAGAAGTTGAATTATCATTTGTACTCGAGCAAGTAAAATCAGGGAGTGTTGTGATTATTAGTGAGGATCATAACACATACCCTCATCAACAACGTCAGCTCTTGTTTTTAAACAAACTCAGGAAGATGTATCCTGATTATAAAATCAATGTGGGGTTAGAGTTTTTAAAATATCCAAACCAGGATGTTATTGATTCATACAAAGAAAATAAAATATCTGAAAGTGAATTTATAGTTAATGCCCATTGGCCAAAAAACAGAGACTACTCTGATTACCGTCCATTAGTAAACTTTCCACAAGTGCACTTAGGCGAAACTACAGTTGGTTTAAATGCTCCTAAGTGGCTACCAAAAAAAATAAAAAATTATGGATTAGAATCTTTAAGTCACATAGAAAGATCTTATCTTCCTCCAAATTTTACATTAGGCAATAAACTTTACTATGAACGTTTAAAAGAATTTATATTAAAGATTCATGATGCTCCTGAAGATATGCTGATAGACTATTTTACTGCTCAATCTGTTTGGGATGACTCTATGGCTTGGATGGTAAATCGATTTATGAAAGCACACCCAGAAGAAATTCTTATAGTTATTGTAGGCGAATTTCATAGTATTTATGGTGGAGGATTACCTGATAGAATAAAAGCCAGGGGACATAAAGATGTCATTAATATTTCACAATTTGACATAGATGAATTAACTCATAAAGAAATACTCACAGATACTATATATCACCCAAGGTGGGGGCGTCGAGCGGATTATGTATGGACTAGTGGCAGTAATGGCTCAAAATCTAAAGGGCGAGACAAAACACGCTAAGATACCCAACTCACCAATAGTTGTAGAGTAGTATTTTGTTTTAATTCGGACTCTTGTTTATCAAATATTTAATATAGAATTTGAAGCAAGATGTCTAAGCTTAGAATTAACTTTATTCTGATCTGACGGAATATGAAAGTATGTAATGACTTATTTCCTGTAAATTGAATGTCTAGGTCTTGGGGATTGTTTCAACATAGCAATTTTGACTATTTTCATTTTCTGTTATAGTCATATAAATATGAAAAGCCCTTTTAGAAATTTGATAGATTTAAAAGTTGATAAAGTTGTACAGGTACATGATTATATTCAACTCCTTTTTGAAAGAGAATGGGTATTGAATGTATATAATGATTTTAAAGTAACCCCCAATGATGAGTTGAAGAAAATTCAACAAATGAAGTTATGTCAGTTTTCAGATGAATCAGACTTAATTAAATTAGTTTTTTCTGAAGGGCAAACATTAATAGTGAAAATGTCGAAAGAAGCTTGGCACGGCCCCGAAGCAGTTAGTTTAAAAGGTCCCGACAACCAAACTTTTGTTTGGAATGAATAATATTTAAATAACACTCAAAATATAGAAGGTTAGTCCAATTGTTTGATTGGCCCACACTAACTGGTTCTTTCGCCAAGAGTGAGGCCCCCAAATAATTCTCTAGTGGCACATAACCCAATGAGTAGCTAGGTCTGGGGCCTTGGTGTTTCTTTGGAAAGGTCCTGGGTGCTTTTCAACTGCAAATCACTGACTTATTGTGCAATTTTTATCCCAAAATATTCCCAGAGTGAACAAAGTTGAAAAATAGGTTCTAATTATAAAATGTTTTTAAAGATTTCCTGTTGCTTGATATTGGTTATTATTTGCTTTGGAGTAGTTATGTCTTTTTTTAATACTCAGGTTCTTGAGATTCACGAAATTACTATTTTAAATAATAGTTTTGCGCCAATTAAGAAACTGTATCTTAAAGAGGATCTTATCGCTTTCAATAATCATTGGGATACTAAAGGTAAACTTGAAGTTACTCCTGTCGATGCAACTTTTAGCGCAAAAGAAGAACATTATAAATTTGATATTGTGTATTCGATAAAGTCATCAAAATCTGAACAAACGAGATGGCTTTACCATCCAGATGGTAAAGTAGTCGTTTTGAGTAAGCAGCTCTCGCCTTTTTATCAGATTAAGGACGTGGCTAATTTTAATAAGTTAATTGGTGTTAATTAATCCCTGGTCTAAAATTATATTTTGGTAAGGTTGCCTCAGTTAAATTAAACAGCATTAAAGATTAGTCTTGGTGACTAATTAAGATGCTGACGTGGCACTTATTTCCGTTCAGGCCTTTTGGCGCACTTACGAAAAGGTCGTGGTTGATTTTCTGCAGATAAAGCACTGACTCGTTGTGCAACTTTTATCCAAAAATTGTTTAAACTATGCCGCTTTAATTTGAATATGCTTAGCCTTATCATGACCTCGGAGTTCAGAAAGGCTAATGTCAATACTTACTCCCAGAGTTTCTGCCATTAAAATCCTAAAAAGCATTTCATAGGCTACCGGAAGCCTTTCCTCAGGCTTCTTACCCCATTTGAGAACTGTATTTCGACTTACTCCTAACTCATTGGCTATGGCCTCATTAGATAACCCAATAGCGCTCTTCATTACTCTAAACTCCACACCTCTTATAGGTATCTTGTTTTCAATAAGGGCTACTGAGACAAGTTGTTCAAGCTCTCCGGCCCCTAGATCAATAACATCACCCACATCTGTCTTCTTAAGTGGAACATTAGTAATCGTTAAGTATGTTAATCCCGAAAAATTTTTAATCATGGTTTTTTTCATATATCTCCCTCAAAATAAACTGTGACTACAATGACATTCTCTCTTAAAGCTGCAGATACGAATAAGTTATCTCCCCATTCACTTTTGCCTTTTAGCAAATATGTATCTTTATCAGACTGATAGCGTATAAAATTTATATTCTTTGCCATATAAATGATATCAGCTTCAGAAACCAATCTCTCATTCATTCGCTCTCGAGCATGGAGAGTTAGCTGAAAACGCCCTGCCTTTAATTCTTCAACAATAATTTTCTCACGACGCTTCATACCTATTTATTGCACAAATTTGTGCAAATGTCAATTTTCATTGAAAAACTAGAGCTTTGATCTCCAAATCAATTTAAACTCTAAATTGATTGAATAAATAATTGAAGTTGGCACTTCTATCTGTTCAGACTGGACTGGGGTTATTCTGAAAAGGTCCTGGAGTGTCTTTCAACTGAAAAGCACTGACTTTTTGAGTAGTTTTTTTCAAAACATTGGCTATTGTAGACAAAATAAATATTAGGTGTTAGTAGAAACATATGAGATTTATTCTTACAATTTTTACTTTTTTAAGTATTACTTTTGGGGTGGTTAACAGCTTTGGTCAAGAACTAGTCTCACATAGCAATAGTCGTGGAAAAATGTGGACATATGCCGATTACAATATTCAGGGGTGGAAGGTATATATTGAAGATAAATTATTAGGACAAGAAGCTCTTATTGATGATCTCAAAACACAACTTCAAAATGATCTTACTAACTTAGTAAATATAATACCGAGTAGCGCTTTAAAAAAAATAAAGCAAATTCCAATTTGGGTTTCTAATGAGGTAAACTACCCATTTAGACCTGGTGAAAAAGGTACTATTCCATTTCACCAGAGTGCAGAATGGTTAGATTCTAAAAACCTTAACCCTAAAATGGAGCATGGTGTTCATATAATAAACCCATATGAAGTATTGTATGTTCATAAAATATTCTCCTGGGGACCAATGACACTGCTTCATGAGCTCTCTCACGGTTACCATACGCTATTCTTAAAAGATGATTATTTACCAGTTTTAAAAGCATATCGTTTAGCTTTAGCGAGTGGAAAGTATCTACAAGTTCCTTCCCGGAGAAATGAGAATATTCTAGTAAAAGCATATGCTGCAACAAATGTAAAAGAGTACTTTGCTGAAGTCACAGAGGCTTATTTTGGAATTAACGATTGGTTCCCAAAAACAAAGCTTGAGTTAAGTCAATACGACCCAATTGGCTTTGGTGTTGTTGAAGAAGCCTGGGGCATTACCTCGAACTGAAAAAAATTAATACACAGATTTGGTAGTGGAGTGCGCCCCTGATACTAGACAAGTCGACCTGTTCAGAAAATATGGGGCCGAGCTGTCTAGTATCAGGGGCGCAGGTCAAAGCATTGACTTATTGAGCAGTTTTTTTCTTAAATATATTAGCTCTATTTTCAAATTGTTCGATAAAGTTAAAAATTCACTTATAGAATTATAATATTTTATACATTAAACAAAAAGTGCATAACATCACCATCTTTTACCACATACTCTTTACCTTCAGAGCGAAACTTTCCGGCTTCTTTAATAGCTTGCTCGCTATGGAGCTCAAAGAGGACGTCGCAGTGATAAACTTCTGCGCGGATAAAACCTTTTTCGAAATCAGTATGGATTTCTGCGGCAGCTCTTGGCGCTTTAGCATTGTGGGGGATTGTCCATGCTCGTACTTCTTTTTCACCAGCTGTGAAGTAGGTATCTAAACTTAAAAGCTCATAGGCTTTTCTGATTAAGCGATTTAGACCAGGTTCCGTTTGTCCGATGCTTTCTAAGAACTCTAACTTTTCATCACCTTCAAGCTCAATGATTTCAGCCTCAAGAGAACTACAAATAGAAATACATTCGTTATTTTCTGAATTAGCAATTTCACTCACTTTGGAAAAATGAGCATTACCCTCTTCGCCTTCTTCACCAATATTGCAAACATACAGCACAGGCTTGGAGGTAATAAGATGCAAACGTTTTAGTAGAAGGGTTTCTTCTTCATTATAGTCTACACTACGTGCGGGTTTACCATTTTCAAGAGCCTCTAAGGCTTTTTTCATTACAGCAGTTTCTTGTATAAGCAATACATCCTTGCTATTTGCTCTTAAAATTTTATCATTTTTTTTCACTCGTTTTTCAAGGCTCTCTAAGTCTGATAAAAGAAGCTCAGTGTTGATCACATCAATATCTCTAGCTGCATCCACGGATCCATCTACATGCACAACATTGTCATTTTCAAAACATCGCACCACATGAATAATGGCATCTGTTTCACGAATATTACCTAAAAACTGATTACCTAAGCCTTCACCTTTACTGGCACCTGCAACAAGGCCGGCTATATCTACAAATTCAATGGCTGTTGGGATTACTTTTTGAGGTTTAATGTACTTTGTGATTTCATCTAAACGCTGATCAGGAACTGTGACAATGCCCACATTGGGGTCAATGGTACAGAACGGGTAGTTTGCAGCTTCAGCTTTAGCTTCCGTGAGGGCATTAAACAAAGTACTTTTTCCTACGTTGGGTAAACCCACTATTCCACATTTTAAACCCATTTTATTTTCCTTTTACAAAATTAAAATTTGTTGCAGCTTTTTGAAAACCATCACAGATGTAGGTTTCTAAAGACTTGCTTACAGTGTCTAAATAATCTTTAAGTTCTTCAACTTCAATATCTAAAAAATTTTGCAATACATAACTGGCCACATCCATCTTAGGATTTTCCGGTCGACCAACACCTAATCTAAGGCGATCATATTTATTAGAGCTAAGCATTTGATGAATATTACGAATGCCGTTATGTCCACCATGGCCTCTGGCTGTTTGGTAGCGAATGGACAAAAATGGAATTTCTATTTCGTCATGGATAACTAAGATATTTTCGGGCTCAACATCATAAAAGCTCATAATCTTCTGAACAGACTCTCCAGAAAGATTCATAAATGTTTGAGGTTTAGCAATGAGAATTTGGTTAGAGCCCACGCGGATCTTTGCGATCTCTGCTTTGTGTTCTTTTTTATACTGACCGTCGCCAAAAGAATTGTTGAAGTGATCAGCTGCCATAAAACCAATGTTATGGCGAGTCATCATATACTTTGAGCCCGGGTTACCGAGCCCTACAATTAGTTTCATAAAATAAAATTACTTCTTTTCAGGTGCTGCTGCAGGAGCAACTTCAGTGGCCGCAGCTACAGGTGCAACTACTTCAGCTTCTTCTTCCACAACAGTTACGTTTGCTATAGTGATATTTTCAGCTGTCATCACTTTGTATTTAGAATCAATGCCAATGTCAGAAACATGAAGAGCTTGGTTAAGTTCTACATTATCAGTATTCACTATGAAAGACTCAGGAATATCTGTGGGTAAGCACTCAATTTCCACTTCACGGCGAATAATATTAAATAGCCCACCGTCTTTAACACCTTTTGGCTTTCCTTCAAATTTCAATTCAATATTAACTCGAATAGTTTTATTCATATCTGGAGCGTAAAAATCAATATGTTGTGCACGATGAGTAGCCACGGCTCTGGAAACAGATTTAATAATAACTCGTAAGCCATTAAGTGCTTTGTCTTCTGACTTTATTTCAAACATTGCATTTTCATAAGCTTTAGAACCAGTGTACCTTTCAGCTTCTAACTGACTAATGCACATATTTAAATTGCCTTTTAAACTTGGACCATAAATCACACCTGGGATTTTTTTATCCACACGGTAGGCCTTAGAGTTACCTTTACCAATATTTCTTGGAATTGCTGAAATTTCTATAGTTTTTTGCATGAATTGCTCCCTTTTTCTTAAAACTTAATTAAATAATGAAGATACAGAATCATGACTGTAAATTCGACTAATGGCTTCAGCAACAACCGGAGCCACACTTACCACTTCAATTTTGTTACTTTTCTTAGCCTCTTCGTTTAAAGGGATGGTATCAGTAACAAAAATTTTCTCTATTGCGCTTTCATTTAAACGAGACATAGCTGGTCCTGAAAAAAGAGGATGAGTTGCAACAGCAAACACTCTTTTTGCCCCATTCTTTAGCAAGCTGTCAACTGCTTGCACTAATGTACCCGCTGTATCAATCATATCGTCCACAATTACAGCAGTTTTGCCTTCAACATCACCGATTAGGTGTAAGGCTTTAGCTTCATTGGGGCCAGTTCGTCGTTTATCAATAATAGCTATTGGTGCACCAATGCGCTTGGCAAAAGCACGAACTCTTTCTACGCCACCAGCATCGGGGCTAACAATGACATACTCATCGCTTTCTCCCATTTTTTCCTTCCACATTTTTGCCAATGTGGGGATAGCATAAAGGTGATCAACGGGACAGTTAAAGAAGCCTTGAATTTGAGCAGAATGTAGGTCAATACTAACAACACGGTCTGCACCAGCCGCAGTCACAAGGTCAGCCACACATTTTGCAGAAATAGGTGCACGTGGAGCCACCTTACGATCTTGCCTAGCATACCCATAATAGGGAATTACAGCTGTAATGGAGTTAGCAGAAGCTCTTTGACAGGCATCTAGGATCAGAAAAAGCTCCATTAAATTATTGTTTGTGGGTGTACATGTACTTTGGATAACAAAAACATCTTTTCCGCGAATACTCTCGTGGATTTCTACTTGAATCTCACCATCAGCAAAAGTTGAGATATTGCCATCACAAAGTGTAACTCCGCAGTGTTCGGCCACTTTTGCGGCAAATACAGGGGAGGCATTTCCAGATATTAATCTTAAATTTTTCATGAGCCATTTATACGTTATCTACAATTAAAGCGCAAGATGTAGAGCTGATATTATTGGGATTTTTGGGAGAGTTATAGATATTACATATTAAATGTGACAGATAATATGCGCTCTACAGCTGGGTTGAGCAAAAGACAAAAATAGAATTACTTTTAAAATGGGGTATTTCTTAATATTGCTTCATTTTAAGAGTGTGCCCATCTGGACCAAAAACCGGTCCCTATTGTCATCACATAGGTTCGAGGCCATAATTATATGCATGGAAACACAAAAAATAAAGGATTCTGAAATTCGTCAAAACAATGATTGGCTGGTCTATTCAATTAAAGGGAGAGTGGATTCATTTAATTTCAATAGATATAAAACTGAAATGAATGACTGTGTTGAGAAGGGGACAAAAAACTTTGCTCTCGACTTATCTGGCACTGAGTTTGTGAGTTTTTCTGGAATTAGATATATTTCAGATTTAGCAAAAAATATTGCTGACAAAGGGGGACACTTCGCCCTTTGTGCTCCCTCAGAGAAAATCAAAAGGCAAATTTCAATATTTGCTTCTTTAAAAAGTATGGATATATATAGATCAGTTCAAGAATTATAAAACTGAACTTATGGGTTTTTGAGCAAGAACTTATGAGATTTTAGCGCAAAGTTGAGAGCTTTCCATCCATGGGAGATCAGGGGCTAGCCGCCCCTGAAACCCGCAATTCTTCAACATCGTGTTGAAGAATCTATAGGTAATTAAGTTTCTTCAGGTCACAATGATTTTATTTTATACATTCCCCCACACGACGTGGGGGAATTGGTGGGCTCGGGCCGCCATAGGCCCGATCTCCCATGGATGGAAAGGCGCCAATGGAAACCCAATACCTCAAACTCACACTCTCCAAACCTGGATTTTAATACGTATAATTAGAAAACCAACACAAGATTAATTGGTCCTAGAGAAAGTTTACAAAACTTCTTTTAATTTAAATATTGCTCGGGCTCGGTGAGAAGTTTTATTTTTAAAAGCCATTCCTAGCTCTGCAAAAGTTTTGCTTTCACCTTCAGGGATAAAACAAACATCGTAGCCAAAACCTTCAGAACCACTAACTTTTTTAGATATTTCACCCTCCACAGTGCCTTCGCAAACATACTCTTCTCCGCTTGGGCTAATAGCCACAATACAAGAAACCATTTTTGCTTTTCTGTTTTGCGGAGATCTAAGGCCTAGCATTTTTAATACCTTAGCTACATTTTCTGAATCTCCAGCATTATCACCAGCATATCTGGCAGAAAATATTCCTGGGTAGCCTTCAAGGCCATCAACCACTAAGCCAGAATCTTCACCAATAACCCAGCAGTCAGATTTAACGGAATTTAAAGACTTAGCTTTAATTCTCGCATTCTCTTCAAAGGTTTTCCCTGTTTCCTCGGGGGAGTAATATGTTTTTAATTCGGCAGGGGATTTGAACAGAAAATTGCTATTGTTTAATAGTGTTTTAAACTCTACAAGTTTACCTTTATTGGAGGTAGCTATCCAAAGTTCATTCATAATGGCTCCTAGTTGAGAG
Organism: Pseudobdellovibrionaceae bacterium; assembly: GCA_018663505.1. Classification (GTDB taxonomy): domain Bacteria; phylum Bdellovibrionota; class Bdellovibrionia; order Bdellovibrionales; family UBA1609; genus JABJQG01. The sequence goes on from JABJQG010000013.1 coordinate 34,528, forward strand.
GGAAAAAATCACCAATCAGATCCTGCTGTTTTTTAAAAAGCTTTTCACATCCTAGCTGAGCCAGCTTAATCATGGACTGTAGCTGCTCATTATCAAATGGTTCGGCTTCGGCTGTACCTTGAATTTCTACAAATTTATTGTGGCTTGTTAATACAAAATTCATATCGGTTTCAATAGTAGAGTCTTCGTCGTAGTTGAGGTCTAAAAAAGCCTCATTAGCTTTCAACCCAACACTTACTGCCGAAAGGTAGGACTTTAAAGGAATTGTTTTTAACTCACCTTTATTTTTAAGAAAATTTAAACAAAAAGCCAAAGCTACAAAGCCACCAGTAATGGCAGCTGTGCGTGTTCCACCATCGGCTTGAATCACATCGCAATCTATATATATTTGTTTTTCACCTAGGGCTTCCATATCTAAAACCGCTCTCAAACTTCTGCCGATTAATCGTGAAATTTCTTGAGTGCGCCCTGAATTTGCAGCCTTATCTCGTCTCATACGGCTGTGAGTTGATCTTGGGAGCATTCCGTATTCTGCGGAAAGCCAACCTTTGCCACTGCCCTGCATCCACTTAGGTACTTTTAGTTCTACTGAAGCTGTGCAGATAACATGTGTGTGGCCATACTTTATGAGTACGCTACCTTCACTATTGCGAATAATATCCGCCTGAATTTCCACATCTCTAGATTGATCAAGGGTTCTTCCGTCGGTTCTCATAGGGCCTCATTTCATAGGGAATTAGATTTTTGCTAAGCATAGGTGATACAATTATTCTATAAAAATAACAAAGACTTTTATGTATAGATTCTTCAACACGATGTTGAAGAATTGCGGGTTTCAGGGGCGGCCAGCCCCTGATCTCCCACGGACGGAAAGACAACAATCGGGCGCTATAATACCAATTATAGAAGTTAAAGAAGAAGTCTCTTCTGGTACTCTTTAATACCATTATAGATGCTCTTTACCACTTTAGATTGAAATCCTTTGGATCTCAGTTTTCGCATATCTTTTTTATTCGTGATATAGCCGAGTTCGATTAAAACAGATGGCATATTAGAGTTAGAGATAACATAAAATGGAGCCTGTCGTAAACTGACTGATTTTCGTCGCCTTTTAGGCTGCCAGTTCATATAGAGTTGTTGTGCAAACTTGGAACTTTTTTTGATATGGGAGATTCTTTGCATATCAAAGAGAATATTCCTTAGGTCGCCCTGAGCTGTTTTAATGGCAGGCCAGCTATTTTCCTCCCAATTTCGAATTCTCAGCTTATCTGAGAGTTCTTGGTTTTCAACTCCAGCAAGGTAGAGGGCCTCTTTGTCCGGACTCAATTGGCTTTGAAAATAAAATTCGGGTCCGTAGATACTTCTATTTCTATTGGCATTTACGTGGATACTTATATATAGATCTCCAGATGCCTCCTGAGCTTTACTCACACGTTCTGGTAGGCTGAGGTTGTTGTTTTTTGAGCGCAGAAGCGAGGACTGGAGCTTATTATCTTTAGTTATTAGGGCATGTAATTTTTTCGCAACAGAAAGAGTAATGTCAGATTCTTTTATGCCGTAATAATTGGCTCCCTTGTCGGATCCTCCATGACCAGGATCAATAATGATATGTAACTTTGCATATGCCGACGAGGAGAATGATATTAGGTAAGCAGTTAAGATAACAAAGGAAAGGTCTTTAAAACGCATAATAATATACTAACCCTTGGGGATTTTTTTTACTATATCTGTTTGGAAAACTGTGCCAAAGGCAAAAAAAATGACGACCTGGAAAATTAGGAGGGGGACCAGGCCGCCAAGGGGGATATCAACCCTATAGCAATAGGGATGCCAACTTTTATAGGCCCTAAGTGTAATTAAATAAGGTTTGAATATTATAATATTTGAATATAGTGAACTTTTTTCACTTGTGGTCTTAAATTGAGACTTTTTTTTCAAAAACTTACGGACCTAACTCCAGGTACCGATAGAAGGTCTAGAATTGCAGAAATAATAAAGGGGCATAGATGAAAATTTTGGTGATAATTTCAGCGGTGATATTCTTCAGTGGGCAGGTCTTTGCTCAGTTTCCAGGGGTTTTGGTTGCAAATCTAGAGTCGGCTGAACTTGAGTTAGAGGATGCTAAGTCAGATTCAGAAGCTGCCATTAATGAAGCACAGGAAACCAAAGAAAGAGAAAAGGAAGAACAAGCCAAACGTGAGGCTAGTGAAAAAGAGGCCCGTGATGAGCTAGCAAGAGCAAGAGCCAAAGAAAGAGATGCTAAGGATGAAATTAAAGTTTTAGACAAAAAAATTATTGGTGCAAAAAAACAAACAGTGAAATTTGAGGCTGCAACAGTACAGCATAAAAAAAGATTTACTGAAGCCGAAAAAAGAATTGAGGCCACCAGGCGTAAACTTGAAATTCAAGAGCAGGCTTTAGAGAAAGTAAAACAGCAAAATGAGCAAGCTCTGGACCAGTTAGAGCAAAGATTGTCTCAGGCTCGTGAAGTAGAATCAGAAATGAATGATCTTGAAATGAAAAAAACAGATCAGCAAAATAAGCTACGATTAAACAAGAAAAAACTAGTAGCAAGTAAACTGAAATTAAAAAATTTAAAAAATAAAGCTAAGAAAAAAAGAAAAGTAACCTTATCTAAAATTGATAAATTTAAAGGACAAATTAAATCTAATAATCGAAAAATGACAAAAAATGAAACTGCCATTCGTAACTTTAATAAAAGACTTAAACAAGAAGAAGAAGAAATTGCTATTGCTGAGTCAGAAGCCAAGCAATCTAAAGAGCGAGCTCTTGAAACTAAAAAACGTCTTTTAGAAGTAAAAAGAAATGCTAAGAAAAAAATGAAACGAATGAAGGCAAAGAAGAAGAAAGCCGTAAAAGAGAAAAAAAAATATGACAAGTTAGCACTTCGTTATGGAATTGAGCTAAAGAGATATGGATACAGAGTGGAATACTCCAATCGATCAACGGCCTCTGTGGGTGGATTAAAAGTAAAACTGACCCCCATTAAAAGAAGAAAAAGGTAAAATAAAGAGATTAAATAAAACTCTATGGTAAGAACAGGTGTTTAAATATGACAAATTTTAACTTATATTCTTATTGTTTGTTTAATGAAGAAACAAAAATTTTATTAAATGGATTAACAGTTGAGCAAGTGAGTGTGTTTGCCCACTCGGTGCGCGATATAGACAATGATTGGTATGTGTGGGAGCTCAGTTGGGATCAATGGAAGTCCTTAAGTTCTTGTGTAGAATTTATGGAATGGCCTATGCCAGAGCATTTAGAGCCTCCAGAATTTAGTTTAGAAGATTCAGTTGTTCCAGAACTTAATGTGGCAAAAATGTCTTCATACATAGATGAGAAAAATAATTTAAATAAAGCAAAAGCCGGCCCCTCCTATGGGTATCAAAGTAGTATTACCAATGTGGGAGAGATCCCTGATTTAACGGTGGAAGAAGAGAGATCCGTGGCGGATTTTATGAACCGTGCTCATGAAAGGTTAATACTTGCCTATGATGTGGAGATCGAAGTAGATAAACAGATTTTTAGAACTCAAACAGTGGATGTATCCATAGGTGGTATTCGAGTAAAAGACCCACTTCCAGATTGGGTGGTGGGGTATTGTCTATTAAGAATTATTAAAACCGATAAGCAAGAAGAAGTTGAGCTTATGTTTTCTGTGGTAGAAAATCAAAGCCCCAGTGAAAAGTACCGTATTGAGTTCTCGCAAATGAGTGATAAGAAGAAAGAACTCAAGCTGGGAAAGTGGTTAGCTGCGGCTTGATTGAGATGAATGTGAAAACAATTTTTAATCGAACCCAATTGGGATTGAAATGCCCATGGATGTGTGTGAAAAATAATTAATTTCATCTAAGACTTCAATACCGTCAACTTGTATTTCCGTGGATTTATATGTACATCTTTCACCAATATGATAATCAAACATGGTAAATGTAGCTATTAAAAACTTCATTGGAGGGAGATCTGTAAACTGTTTACTTAAATTAATTATTACAGAAGGTGAGTACTCAAATCTATTATCTTTAAATAAATTGTCTTTATAAGTAAAGTTTGATTCAACAAAAGGTATAAGGTTACTACTATCGTATAAGAATTTTGTAAGTAACCTTTTTTGAAAAATAGATTCATTTTTCTCAGGATCAAGATCTGTTGTCATGATAATCTGTTGATCATTATTCAGTCGGTTTTCGCTATGAAATTTACAGTTAAAATTCACTTTAATACTGACCTCTGAACCTGTACTAACTAGATCGTTACTATAGAGATTGTATTCAGTATCATTTTTGACATCTAAGTAATCACGAAGTACTTGGCGTAATCCCTGGTAGTTTTTTTCTATATAATTTTGTAAATCTGTGGCGTCTTTTTCTTCAAAACCAAAATGATGGGCTCTCTCATGGGCGTCGATAGCGTAGAAGTGAGGACCGTCTGAATCTTTTGACTTTACAGCAATTTTTGAAGCACTTAGGCAGATCTCACCCTTAAGGTCATTTATTATAGAACTACCCGCATGATTTTTCTTTTCTCCAGAGTCTCCATGTATTGCATAACAGTGACCATGTTTATATTCAGGACCAAGTTCATAATCTATCAGGTTTTTATCCAGCACTACATTGAGTGGACTATCTTTAAGGTCTTCAAAAATATTTACCTTTTTTTGGTTTCTTTTATCAATTTTTCCATTCACCATAAGTGTAAGCATCTCTAGTACTCTTGTATTTTTTGGATTTTGTATAAATTCACCTCTTAAGGAGATTTTTATTCCTTTCCACATCTGAGCTCTCTTTTCAGCAAAAGAATAGATGGGGTCATTCCCTCTATTATAATTAATATACCCTTTTTTAGTGTCACTTAAATTTTGAGTTAAAAAATTGTATGCTTGAATGATAATGGAGGGGGTAATCTCTCCACCATGAGCCTCGGTGCCATTAAGCTGTTCTTTCTTGTTTTTGCCAGAATCACTTTTTGTTTCTGTAACATTGGTATAGTATTTATTAGTAACTGGTTTTTGGCAGCTTATTGTAACTAGGCTGCTCATGATTATTAAACTTAGTATTGAATATTTCATTGTTTTATTCTCCGTATTTTTAAAAAATTATTTAGTTATTGGGAAAAGAGAAAGGCTGACTTGATAGATGTCATCTTTCTCTTCGTTGCTTTCCACAAAGGCATTAAGCTCTCTACGAAAACGGTGGATCATGCTTTTAACAGTTTCCAGGTCTTCTTTGTTAATACCCACGGTGAGCGAACTTTGGCTTCTTTGCTCCATGGGTATGTTAGCTAATGCATCTGTGGCTTGTCCAAGGATTTGCGTTTGTAACTTTCTAAGAGCTACAGTGGAAAAATCATTGCTTAGAGTACTTAGATTTGTATTTTTCACAGTCCATACGCCACCCAAATCAATCTCTAAGGCATTCACCCTAATTAATCGCTCTATGGCAGCATTAACTTCTGTGACATTAAGGCTGAGTTTTTTAGCAATCCAGTGTGAATCACCTTGAAAACCTTTAAGCTTTGGAAGTTCTAATATGGCAAAATGGTACCAGTCACTAATTACAGTGAATGTGTCCATAGTCAGTTGTTCCAATTTTTGAGCCTTATGTTGAGGCTCAGTTGGTTTTGTTTTATTTTCATGTGATTCTATGATTTGTTGAACAATGTCTGGTGACAGGTTAAGTTGTTGCGCCATTTTTTCTATGGAACTTTTGCCCAAAGCTCTTTTACCTCTTAATATCTGAGATAGAGATCCAGAATTCATTTTAAAAAACTGTGCATAAGCACGAACCGAATACTGTGGATTCATTTTTAATCTTCGTAAGAACTCTTCTTGTAAAAACAGCCGGAAATCTATGATTTCAGGTTTTTTGTCTGTTTTTGCCAGAGGAGTGCTCTGTTTATTTTTGTTGATTTGATTTTCCATACTTTCCTTAACTGTTATTTTGCAGCGAACTGCTTCATATCTTTGCAATCTTAAAGCCAACCTCTGATTAATGAGGTAAATAATGACTCTGTTTATTTAGTTAGTAATTTCATGTCTTTACTCCTTTCTTAATTTCATTCATCGACAAATGCCGCGATGCATAATTTGGTTTTACAGTAAAATTGAAGAAAACAAAAGAATATATGCCGCAAAGTGCGGCACTTTTAGTGCAGCATGAACTTTTTACACTTGGACCAGTGTAGGCCCGCAATTGAGTTTAATATATTGTGGCATAGGTTTTGTATATTTTTGGATATGGATCTCAATCATAAATTTAACTACTTCGTAAGTAGCCCTGGAGTTTATTTTTTGTCAAAAATTGCTCGAGTGCTTAAGGTATCTACAGTGCTAGTTTTAGTATTAATCTGCACTCAATTACTGGCTGCTGATCATCTGTTAGATCCTCCAAATAATGAAGTTGGGGCCAATTTTGAAGTTCTTAAGCAAAGCTATGTGGAAAATGGATTCACTCATCAATTTTTTGAAGTTTTGAATAATGTTATGAAAGATGTAGATGCTTCTAGTTTTGATTACTATGTAAATGCATTAGAAGGTTTATTGTCAGAAGCGAATTTCAAAATTTTAAAATCCTCAGTTCTTAAAGCTGAGATCCTATTATATCAATTGTCTATAGATGTTTCAAATCCAGATCGAAATGCTCTGAAGCTAAAAAAAGATGGATTTACAGCATATATCAATAATCAAGATCCAAGCACTTTTGAAAAAGGGAAAATAATTGATTATATTTGTTATTACACTGAAAATCCACCCGTATTATTAACGGGCTATCAAGAAGTAGGATTCTGGCATAACACAGCCGGTGAAGATATAAGAAGAGTACAAAAAGGCTTCGATAACTTAAACAAACTTCAAAGCGCTTTGTCTGATAGTGAGGAGTGTAAGCGTAACATAAGCTTCGAATTAGTAAAATATTTAAATTTAAAGGATGAGCTCAGTCAGCTTATATCGACCACTGCTATTGAACAACTTTGTTATTCCAAAGAGAAAGATTATTATATGAGTGCGCAAATGTATTTTGATTTAAAACACTACAAGAATATCGGCTGCTATTTAGATCTTAATGCTGCTGATTATATAGAGTCTCTTCCCGATATGAATGATTACGACACTGCAGGCACCAATTTACATAGAGATAAGCGCGTTCAAAAGCAGAGTAAAGATATTCTTACTAATACTATGGATTTGTCTGGAAAAAAAATACTTCAAATTAAGGACCGTTACTTTGTTGTAATCCCTGGTTTTAATGAAGCTTTTCACAATCAGTGTAACTTGAATATAGTTAAAGACATTGAATGGGGTATATTAAGTACGCACCTCCAAAAAGAGGCGAAGTCTGTAGGCCGGCGGTTTAATTTCATCCGCAAAGGTCCTGACTGTAGTTATAACAAGACATTTATTGAGTTGTCCAGGGCTCAGGCCAAGGGTATATCAACGAAAACTCAGGACTGAAGTCTGTTGAAGATCATCTAAAATGTTAATTAAAAAAAACTACAGTGTTATGATATTTCTATGAGAAGTGTAAATAAAATAAATATGGCTGTTTTTTTAATTGTAGGTGGGTACTTTGCGTTTAGGGGAGTGCAAGCTGATTATCAGCTTCTTAAGCAAAGTGAGCTTCAAGAGTCTTTAGCTAATATTCTTAAAATTTCTGAGTATAAAAAGCAAGTTCAGGTAGAAAATGTAATTCTAGGTAGCAGCTCTATTTATGTGTTGGTGAGTAAAAAAAGAATTCAAGGTGTTAAAGGCAATACTGTAGATCACGTTTCGGCACGAAAGAGTATTAACGATCTCTTTGCCGCGTGGATTTTTGCAAAACCTAAATATAAGAATTACTTTTTACAGGTGACCTTCCCCGAAAAACTTCATAGAGCTGGTAAACGAATACCTAAAGGCTTGTAAAAAGACATTTGTATATTATGCTCAGTTGAAGCTATTTTCTTTTTAACATATCACCTATGGTAAAATTATGTTTTTACAGATACCTGAATACTTTAGAATTTTAATTAGTACGAACTTAGGGTATTACCTCAATGATACTGAGTCTCTTGTTTATACCATTTTCATTACTGGCCTGATTTTTGTGTGTCCCGCCTTTTTAATATTTCAAGCTCGTGGAGCTATCATTGTTTCTATTCTAGTAAGTATTCCAATATTGTTTATTACATTGTATGGTCTTTCATGGGGAAAACCAGAGTTGCAATTGTTTAACATTCGTATGTTGGCGGCTATTTTAGCTTGTATTCTTATTTATGGTTCTTATATTTTCTTTCTTAAATCAATATATCTATATTTTGAGACTAAGCAAAATTCCATGAACACAATGACATTGATTTATATGCTGATCTTCATTGTTTTGCCAATAGGATATTATGTTAATGCTTTTTTTCAAGATGTAAATAGAGCAACAGAATCTGTTTCTATGGATGTTCAGGTGAGTTATGATTTTCGTAATCCAGTGTACATAAATGAATTAAAATTTATAAATTCTAAAAAAAATATTACTAATGAGTATCCTTATATAAATGGAGTGGGGGGACCGAAGCCATTTATTGCAAAGAGCACCTACAAGGGTTTGTCTCTAAAAGATAGATTTTTAAAAAATAAAGTCACTCTACATGATGGCTCAAAGGCAGGTCATGGTCGTAAATCGGATAGTCACAAATATCAAATTCCTTTGGGAACGGATAAGTTTATTTTATCTTGGTACTCATATATTGAAGACAAATATTATTCTGATGAATTCCCCTTTCCATATGAAAAAATGAAAATTGAAAGAAAATATAATTTAGCATATGATAGGTATACAAGAATTATCGAAGATCCAGTGACTCTGCATTTATGGCCTGGGGGGAGTGTCTCATTATATCAACCATCAGAATCCATATTAAATGGGCTAGGTGATGGACAAAAGGGCTTAGCAAACTATGTAAAAGTGGTCACCAAAAATATTGATGTCCCCCAGAAAGAGCAATACTTTGATTACATTATTAATAACACTGAATTTCAAGGAACGCCTTTGGAATTAAAATCTGAATTAGAAGAGTTAAAAAATGAGAAGTTTGACAAAAAGTTCATTGATCGTATTGTTTTCTATGATTGGACTCTGATTATATCAAATGTAGAAGACTCAAAAAGTGACTCTAAAGACACCTCAATGAATGTTAAATTTCTTGATAGCCACTATAATCACATAAAGACAGTTACTGGGAAGAACTATCGATCATCCCTTCCACAGGTTGTTGTCTTTAGAGCCAATCGTAAGGAATATGCTATTTATTTTGATATGATTCAGTTAGTAAGTATTGTCAAAAAACATGTGCAACCAACAAGCAAAACTCAAAATAAGCCAGCTATAAGTTTTGAAATTATCTACGGTAAAGAAAACTATCAACATACAAAAATTAATCTTATTATGGGCGAAACCAAAGTTAATTTCGAATATTGGCAAATTGAAATTACGTATGATTGGGATAAGTAAGCAATATTGCATAGGTGGTCAGAGTAGTGGACTTTAGCTTATTTGAGGTTAGCTCCTGATACTTAGGTGATCCGTTTTACTTCAGTGATTCTGTCACCTTTGTTGGTATGGCACTTTCAGCAAGCTTCCAGTTTTTAAACAATTCAATAATGCTAATCAGTTGTCCCTTTAAGCCAAGACCTTAGGTAATAGTGAAGACTTATCTGCTGTTTATAAGTTAGACATTAAAGTGAACTTTGTGGATATCAAAATTTTGCATAGAAATGTATCATAATTGTAAATTTTTCTTGTACATGACCGATATAGAATACATTTGGAGGAGGGTTTTTATTGAAACATTCTGATTTGAAGCATTATAAATATCAATTTTTTATTTTTTTTCTCTTACTGTTAAGTACAATGGTTTTATTTCAAAATTGTAGCGAAGGATTTCAATCCAAGACGGTTACTCTCCCAAGTCCTGAACCTGTTGTCATAACAAAAAATAACCCATCCGGTTGCGGAAGTTCAAGTATTTATAAATTACACTCTGAACCAATGGAATATGTGACGGCATCAATAATGAGTCTAGAGTTAGAATATGGGGGGGGATCAACAGTTTTACCTATTGATGAAGTAGATAGGTTTAAATGTCTCGATTCTCCTTATTTTGCTACTTATGGGAATGAACTTTATTCCAACGGTAGAGTTATATCAAAAAAAGTAAAAATTAGTGATTTAAAAAAAATTAATGATTTTTATTATTCAGACGGTATTGTGATTTTTTCAGATGATAGATCAACTACAGCACACTTAGGAACATTTGAAATTATTAGTCCTCTCTCTCAAGTCTTTGCAAAAGATAAAGATAATTTTTATTTCCACTCCCGAGTGTTAGAAAACGTACTAAAGGGCAGTTTTAAAGTTCTTAGTGAGGAATTAGCTTGGGATAGTCAGGCTATTTATAGTGGTTCTTTTCGAATACCACATGAACAGCTGAGTCAATACACTCATGAGGGTGAAATTTTCTTCTCAAATTCAAGTAACGAATATTTCTATGGAGAAAATTTGTCTTCAATGCCAGCATCAGATGGAGTGTTGAAACCACTTTTTAAAAATTATGCAAAAGATGATAAAGCTTATTACTGGCAAAGAATTAAGTTTGGGGATACCGATCGTAACCTCACTATTCTGAATGAGAATTACGCCACGGATAGAGTTAATGTATATTATCAAGGAGTTATTGTTCCGGACGTTAGCCCAGATTATTTTCAAGTTATGCATCCAGGAGGTGTTGCACACGATGATAAAGCTGTTTATTTTAGAACAACTCGTGTGCAAGCAACAGAGCCATCATTGGTAAAAATGCATCTAGATAAATTTATATTATTTGATAATAAAGTCTATAATATTAAGGGAGATCTACTTTCCACTCAAGGCGATCAGCTTGTTGACCTTGGTGGTGGATATATGAAGGACAACAACAAGGTCTTTTTATTTGGTGGGGAATTAACGGGTGTAAATCCGGATGGTTTTAAGTACCTGGGCATGTTATTTTTTCCTATTGCAGGGTACGAAGTTCCAATGTCAAAAAATATTGAGGACCTCTTTTTCTACAAAACTTCACTTACTGATTACAATAGTAGACTTAATTATATGTTTAATCCACATATACCGAGCTTTGAGGTGTTAAGCTCCTATTATGCAAAAGATGAAAATACTGTTTACGCTGGTAATGGAGATATGAGTATTGCTCCCCAGGACTTTCAAATTATTTCAGGAGAATATGCTCGGCAAGGAGAGAGTGTTTATTATAAACAGACTTCTTTTATTAGTAATGATGTTGATGCTAGTTCATTGACAGTCATTGATGACGATTATTCAATGGATGCTAATTACTATTATTATAGAGGAGCGCAGCTAGCCCCGGTTTCTGATGGAGAGCTTACTCTCTTGCCTGCTGACTATTCAGTTGTTGGTAAGACTGTCTACTGCCACTCAAACTCATTTCCAGAAATAGATTTTACAAGTTTTAAAGTCATTGCTTACAAGCTATTCCTACTGGCAAATACATCCGATGGCTTGTATTTAGGTTGTACGAAAATCTCTGATTCACCTTTGGATGTTAATACCCTTAAATATTTTAGTACAGGAAACTCATTATCCAATAATTACGAGTTTTTTGGGGATAATCAAAATATCTATGACAAAACCGGCTGGGTTTCATTAGCCTCAGGCTTTAAGGCATTTCCAGGACGATACTTTAAAAACTCTCAAAATGTGTACTTTCGAGAGTTTGACAACTCTACGAACACCATGCTTCCTTCAGCTGACCCAGATACATTTGTAGTACTATCAGAAGGAACAGATTTGAGTAGTCAAATATACGCTATGGACATGGATGAAGTTTTCCATTTAGGAATCTCCCTGCCTCATTTGGACCCAACAAACATTAGTCGTCCAGAAGGTCAGCAGGGTTTTATACATGACACAGATACGCTCTACCGGTTTGGTAAAATCATAAATGGCGTGGATGTGAGTACGGTGAGCTTCTTTACAGGCAGCATCAAATACTTTAAAGATGCTACAAATGTTTATTATGAAGAAACTATTATTGAGGAAGCTGACCCAGGTAGTTTTATTGTGTTAAGCTATAATACAGCTGAGGATGATAGTTATACTTATTTACGTGACGTGGCCACTGTCAAGTAAAGGATTTGTAGTTGTATATAATAATTCCTAAGAAAACAAATCACCTAAGGCTTTGTTTATAACTTGATCTACACTTAAAGAGTTAATTTTAGAATATTTAACTAGGTTTTCAAATATTGTAGGTTCTAGTTGTGTAGTAATAATGTTTGTATTATTTTTTTGGCCCATGTTTTTTCGTTGATTCATATGAGCATCATAATTAAGTAAGGCAGAGCTTACAACTTCAAGAAGATTTGCCGATTCTAAAGGCTTTTCAATAAAATCATAGGCCCCTAGTCGCCAGGCGTCGTTTAACATTTTTTTGTCAGCATAACCGGAAACAATGATTACGGGGGTATTGATGTTTTTTTCTTTTAACTGACCTAAAAATCCAAGACCATCCAGCTCGGGCATATTTATGTCACTTATAATGAGTTTTACATCTTCTTTCTCTAGAACGGCTAAGGCTTCTATGCCATTGGAAGCTCTAAAAGTGTTATTAGAAATATCGCCTAAAAACTCTTCTAAAATATCTAATATACCAGCTTCATCATCTACGATTAAAATATTATTCATTAAGAAGTTCCTTTTTTTCATGGTAAATAGTTTGTGTTGGGTAAGCGAAATTCACACCTAATTTATCTGCTAAAGCATAAATCTCAAAATAGATATTTTCTCTTTCTTTGAGTTCTAAAGACCAATCATCGGTTTTTATAAAGTAATAAAGCATAATATTTAAACTAAAATCGGCGTAGCTTTTAAATACAACATGAAAATAATCCTTACGTGTATGAGGGTTACTTTTTATAATTTCTTTAATGCCTTCTATAAAGCTTTGAAGACTTTTTGGTGATGTTTCGTAGGTGACTCCAAGAGTCACTAAATCTCTTCGGTACTGTCTTTCCCCCATATTATCAATTTTTGTAGTGGCCAATATGGAGTTGGGTACAGTGACTAGTGAACTGTAAAATGTTCGAATGCGTGTGGATCGAAAGCCAACTTCTTCTACTGTGCCTTCTACTCCATTGGCTACGATCCAGTCTCCCACACGAAAAGGGCGATCAATGATAATCATTATAGAGCCAAATAAGTTGGCGGCAGTATCTTTAGCTGCTAATGCAAATGCTAAACCCCCTAGGCCTAGCCCTGCCATCAATGACATGACATTAAATCCTAAGTTTTGAATGGTCATTAAGAGTCCAAAAATAACAATAAAAACACGTAATGCTTTTGTTACTAATGGAACAAGTTGGTCGTCTAGGGTGTTTTCTGTTTTTTGAGTCAAGCGATCCAGGTATGAGGCTATGATGTCAGTGAAATTATAGGCTGCCCATATAAAACTTATAGAAAAAGTGACCTTAATCAGTACCAACAGGGTTGCCAACAGGGTGCCTTCAATTTCTAAAAGGTGTACTGTCCCCAACCAAAAGAAAGTAGCGGCGATTAGGCCTGAGGGTTTTTCTATGGCCAATATACTTTTGTGGCGTAAGGAGGCATCTTTTCTCTCAGTTAGTTTTTTAAACAAGTGAATCAGATTTTCCACTAAAAACTTAATAAAAAAACCAAACAGTATTGAAATGAGTAATCCTAGCCATTGCCAGTTAGGTACATTGACAGTTTCCCCCTGTGTCCAAGCTGGTAAGTTTTTTTCCCAAAAAGCTGTGGTGAGGTGAGCACCATTGCCGGAACCTTTTAGGTAAGGAAGGTGTTTGACCTTGTTGTAGAATTCTTGAGCCCGTAAAACAGTTTCAGAAGTAAATAAGTATTCTCCCGTATGATCCCCTTCTTTTATATAAGATATGGTGATTTCAGTGTCCTTTAAACGCCATCGCTTTACATCTTGAGAGTCAGGGATTAATTCAGGCTTAATAATAATCACTCGATCAATCACTTCTTTAATTTGTTGCACAGCTTTCATGGAGTACTTATCGCGAATCACAGGGTTAACCTGTGAGAGATCAAAACAGCGTGAGGCTTCCATAAGGAGCTGTGCGGCGTTTTCATCCTTATTCGTGATGGCTGCATTGTATTTCGCCATTATGCTCAAATAGGAAGTCATTGTGTCCCTGGCGTGATCCAACTTTAAGGGGGAGAGAATGGATGCATTTAAGTTGAAGCAAGGGATGAGCACTGCAAGAGTAATGAAAAGTAGAAGATGTTTTGATTTTTGTATCATTTTTTTTCCTCGTAAAAGACACCCTCAATGAGGTGAAAGTAGTTTTTATGAATATGCCATAAAAATAGCTTTTTATTGAGTCCTATGGCGTCTTGAAATAAATCAGTGGTGTAGTGGTCTGTAGCTTGGCAAAGAGCTTCTTTTTTAGCAGGACTATGAGCAATGAAAAAGTCCTGTTGGAAGGTAGCAGAGAGGCTCGGGTAATGTTGTTTAACTAATTGGAAGAGTGCTTCAGGATTTTCTGAAGAGTATAAATCATGATAGCTGGCCCACAAAGCTGAGGAGAAGGTATAAGACACTTGCATTTGTAGTTGAGCGAAGAGGTTTTCCAGTTGAGAGGTAGATCTTTTTTTTAATACAGGTATTTGGCCTAAAAAATTACATAAAAGGTATTGGGCATGGGGGAAGTCCTTAGAAATGTGGTTGAGTGCAGACTCATTCCATTTGTTATTCATAAAGAAATAGTCCTTACGGATCCACTGAATATTGGGATGGGAAAGTCTGTGCTTAAAAATTAGTGGGCTTATGGGATCTGGGTCTATTGCTATAATTTTGTGAAATTGGTTTAGGAACTCATTGGTCAATGAGTAGCCAGCACTAGGAGCAATAAGCACTAGTTGCTTTTTTTTAACAGGCCAGCTCATGAGCCATTTATTGAGAGGAATAGTATAGCTATTCCAATTTTTTTTTTGAGAAAAAGATTTTAGGTGGTAACTTAAACCACCGGACTTAGAAAGTAGAGCATTGAATTTAGTTATCATTGGGTTTAAGCTTAGTGTATTTGGAGATGAACATGAAGAAGAAATTAACACAATTGTACATGTCAGCAATGTTTTTGGTACCTCTCACAGAAAAAGGTGACTTTAAAGAGTTGGTCTATAGAAGTATCCCTAAACATAATATTGATTTCACAAAACAAGGAATGAAGGTTCAGGTCAATAGTTCGGCCATGCCTTTGATATACCCCTTAAAGGAAAAAGTACGAGTTAGTGGCATTGAGCTCAAAGGCAATGTGGATAAATTGGTGCAGTTTAAACAAGGTATCTCACAAGGCACCATAAAAGGGAAAAGTCACAAGGACGATTATATTTTAAGAATTGGCTTAGTCTTAGACGGGGACAAGAGGTTGAATTGGTTTCAAAAAAAGATTTCTCCAGCCTGGGTTTTAAAACTATATGCTCTCGCCCCTGAAGGAGAAGGCATAGAGCGCATTCAATTTTATAATGTCACCCAGCAGAAAGAAGAGCTGGGAAAAGGTGGAGTTCATCCTCTGGGAAAGGGGCTGATTCATGATAAAAACCAGTGGTTATTGAGCCAGGCTGGGGATTTTTCTTTTTCTATGAAATTGAATGAGGAACGCAAAGTGCATGCACTTTGGATATCAATTGATGGGGATGATACTCAGTCTAAGTACACTCTTACTTTAAAGGAGCTTAAGCTTTCTTTACATGAGTCAAAAGTGAAAACATCAAAATAAAACCTAATAGGCGAAATAAGAAAGCGGCTCTAGCTACTATCATATGTTTTGAAAACACTTTGGGGTCTCTTTTTTTACTCTTTAGAAGTTTTTGCCCATAATATAAAGTAGGGAAATAAAGCAACATAGCAAGTGTGGAAAAAATAATATGCATTATCTGCAATGGTTCTAAATTAAAACCGGCAGCAGTTTCTATGGCAGATCGCTGTAGTTCCAGTACAAGAACCAAAGCTAAATCACCAATAATAGCAATTTTCATAATATTTGCATGAATATGTTTACTAATCTTTACATACAAAAGGCCAATTACGAGCAACAAAAGTGTAAATGTGGCAAAGCCCATATAAGCAGTTGTGATAAATGCTATGGCTGAACTGATAAGAAAGGCAACTAGAATATAGATAATGTAAGCTTTGTTTTGCATTGGGAGACTATAGAAAAAAACTCATGGTCTGTATACCAATTTACGTCAAAAGTGACTAAAATTGTCATGTAATCTTTAAATTAGGCTTTGTTTCAACTTGAGAATGGTGAAAATCAGCCTATATTCGGTGCTTTAAGCTGGCACAAATATTGGAGTAAGGAAGTTAAGAAATTTAAAACTTAAAAGGGATAGCTTTATGAAAAGTATAATTAGTTTAAGTCTCATGCTAATGGTGGCTGTAGGTTTAACTGCTTGTGGAGATAAAGGGTCGAATAGATCAACCTCTACAAATAGTAACAAATATAAAAGCCGTTATTATAATGATAGAGGTCAATGGCAAGGTAATAACAATAATTATGGTTATTACAATAATGGGCAGAATCAGAACTTTAATAGTCTAAACAGCTTTGGTGGCGCATGTCCTCCAGGTTATATATATAGTGACGTAGGCGGAACTTTATATTGTGTGGATGGTTATGGTGTTAATAGGCAGAACTTAGTCTCTAGTTATTATTATGGAACTCACCCTGTGTATTTAGGTGGGCAAAGATCAAATCCTAACTACGATTCTAATGATATAAATCCAGTTGGGTGTGGATTAGCCGGTGGAATTATGGGCCATAATTCTGGAAGTCGAAGTGATCGAAGAACAGTTAATGGAGCAGTAGGTGGATACATTTTATGTAGTTTGTATAATGCTTTTAATAACAAGTCTTCTTCGAATGATGATGATGATGATGATGATGATGATGATGATGATGATGATGATGAAAAAGAAGTGGATTGCGAAGATGACGCAATTAGTGATTATGATGAGATTGAGTTCTGTTATTAATTCTTAAGTTTTAAATTTCTAAAGCGCAAACTGCCAAGCCCCTAAGTAAGTTCAATCTTGCTTAGGGGCTTGGCAGTTTGCATTGGGACCTTTCCATCCTGAGAAATCGAGGCTGGCCGCCTCGAGCTCCGCAATCTAATGGCATCGTGCCATTAGATCTAAAAAAATAATATCTAAGATAATCTGAGGTTGCTTTTTATATTAGATTCCCCCACACGAAGTGGGGGAATTGGCAGGCTCGAGCCTCCCAGGCTCGATCTCCCATGGAAGGAAAAATCTCAGCGGGCCACCCATCCCTGCAATTAATAAAAATAGAAAGACCCCTACAAACTAGTATGAATATCCACAACGGTAATGCCATCTCCACCCTCATTAGAATGACCGGGCTTCCAAGAGCTCACGTAAGCGCTTCGTGATAAATAACTGCGAATTGCTTTTTTTAATGTATCTGTGCCATGACCATGCACTACTTTTAACTGAGCTGTGTTGTCCATGGCTGCGCGATCCAAAGACACTTCTAATTCAGTAAGTGCTTCGTCAACATTCTTTCCTCTTAAATTCAAATTTGTGGAGCCGGCAGAATATAAAACTCTTTGGTTACGCTTCTGGTCCTGAATTCTTTTAGCATTGGGACTTATGTTTTCTTTTAGTTCACATAATCGCCAATGCACACTGAGGCGAATGGTGTCACACAAGATAGTGACATCTCCCTTTGAATTTAAAGGACTTTGGATGACACCAGATTTATTTAGAGTAGGGATATTTACAGGGGTCCCAGGGCAAAATCGTTTTTTAAAGTCCTCCTTGTCATCTGCAATATTGGAGGCGGTGTTCCTGGATTTAATAACTTTAGGAATAAGGGCTTTTGTGTTTTCAAAGTGATCAAATTTTTTAAAAGTATCTTTCACTCGTTCACGTTGTAACATTTCTTGTAGTTGGTCTTCGGCTTTTGCTTTTACTTTAAATAGAATTTGCTCTTTGTCTTTCTCTAATGTTTCTAAAGATTCTTCGTATTTTTTTTGTGCCTTGGATTGTTCATGAATGGAGTTGTTGTATTTAGCTTTTATTTTGAGAAGATCTTCTTTTAAGGACTCAATTTGCTCGTAGTTTTTAAAATGATTTTTAAGTTCAGGACTTAAATAACTAATGGCACGATCAATAATATTTTTATCAACTCCAACTCTTTGGGCTGTTTTTATGGCTAAGGATTCACCAGGGATTCCGAGTATAATCTGAAACAATGGTGTGTTGGTTTTGTTATCATATTCCATGCTGCCATTAATGAGGCCAGACTCTTTGTCCCAATTATGTTTCAAGGGATTCAAGTGAGAAGTAAGCACAGCAAAAATATTATTATCTAAATAGGATTGGATAAAGCTACGAGCCAGGGCTGCTCCTTCTTCTGGTTCGGTAGATCCACAAATTTCATCTATAAAAATAATCTCTTGAAGTCCCTTTGTATTTAAGGAACTGTTTAAAACTTTTAAGTGAGCAGCAAAAGTAGAGAGTTGGTTATCCACTGACTGTAAATCACCAATAGCCACATGCAGGGCATTAAAGAAAGGGAGTCTGGAGCCAGTGTCCGCACAAACATAAAGTCCACATCGGGCCATATGCGCAGCAAGGCTAATGGATTTTAATAATACAGTTTTACCCCCAGCATTGGGGCCAGAAAGTAATAAAATTCGTTGTTTGGCGTTCAGCTCTATGGTGTTTGCAACGGGGTTCTCTTTGTTGATGACCATTTTAGGGTGAGTTAATTGTTTGAGAATGATTTCTTCTTTAGAAAACTGTACAGGATTAGCATTTATACTTATAGCAAATTGAGCTTTAGCAAATAAAATATCAAGCTCTAAAAGTTGCTCGTTGGCTAAAGCTAATTTAGCTTTTTCTCCATGAAAGAAATAAGAAATTTGCCTTAATATGCGTTCAATCTCTTCTTCTATAAGGTAGTTAATTTCATTGAGTCGATTATTTAAAGGGATGACTTCATCGGGCTCCATAAAAGCGGTTTGTTTGGAGTGACTAGAGGCGTGACGAACCCCTTGGAACTGTCCTTGGAAGCTACTGATTATAGGGATCACCCAGCGCCCTTGCCTAAGGGTGACATATTTGTCTTGGCGAATATTATCCAACTCATGTTTTTTAACTAATTGATCCAAAGTTTTTTGAATATTATTTTCTATTCGTTTTTGTTCTTGATGCAGCTTATAGAGTTCTTCGCTGGCATCTGTGCGAACAGTTCCGTCTTCATTAAAAATTTGTTCAATATATGCCAAGGCATCTTTGCTGTTAAATAAATTATGTAATCTATTTTTTGCCCAGGGCTGATTTAAGTTTTCAAGTGCCTCTTTGCACTCCAGAATATCAAGAAGGAAAAGTCGTATGTCCTTAAAGTCAATGCTCTTTAGAACCATTTTTTTTTGTACGCGCGAAGCCCACACAGGATATAAATCTAAGCTCTCCATTCGGGGGCGGAACTCTTTAACCATTGTGTAGGCTTGTTCTATTTGAATAAACGAATTTTCTGCCTGTTTTTGAGATTCACAGGGAGCTAAGGTGGCTAAATGGTCTTTAGCAGGTCCACAGGTGGCAAACTTGGAAAGGTGTTTGGCTACTTCGGGCCAATCTATATTTATTAAATCTTTAGTCATCTGCTTTTTTTAGGCCCAAAAATAGAAAAATGCAAAGTAAAATCACAAGTATGGACTCCACTAGGTAAAAGTATTTCTCATATAATGTGGTTTTAGGAGTTTTATGGTAATCCACTTCGAAGATGTGAGACCATTCTTTAAATATTGGAGAAGTGTTAAGTAGTTTGCCGTTGGCTAGCATAACTGTGGAAATGCCAGTGTTGGTTGAGCGTATAACAGGGCGTCTAAACTCAATGGCTCTAGCAAGTGTAATATATTGGTGCTGGTAAGGTTCAGAATAGGGGCCGTACCAAGAGTCGTTTGTTAAGTTAATTATAAACTGAGCTTTGCCTTTAGCCAGAGCTTGTGAAAACCTGGGGAAAAGGCTTTCATAACAAATTTGTGGTCCTAAAGTATAATCTTTATATTTAAGCACATGCGATTTTTCTCCGGCTTCAAAGCCCGCTACGCCAGGGAACCATTTAAGCAATATGGGAAAGGCTTGGGAAAATGGTAAATACTCACCAAATGCTAAGAGTTGGTGTTTTCTATAAGGTGTACTTTTTACTTTTCCCTGATCATCAAAAACAAAAAAAGCATTAGAGATCCGTCGAGATTCTGGATTTTTGTAGTAGCCACCAGAAAATAAAGGGAGATTGTTGTTTTTTAAAAACCCTTCAATTTTTCTTTGTCGAGAATCAGAGCTTCCATTGACCTTAATGTTTATGGGGATGGCCGTTTCTGGCCAAACCATAAAATCTACAGGGTCGTCATTTTTGTTACTACTCAAAGCCTTTTTGCTTACACTAATATACTTATTTATAATGTGGTTAACAAACCCATGCCCTCGCTGAGCATACTCTTTCTCTAAGTTGCCAATGTTTGCCTGCACAATAAGGACACGGGATTTTTTGTCAAAAGGGGCCAGGTTTGAGGCTGTAAAAATCCCTAGTATATTTAAGATAGTAAAAAAGATCCCAAAGGCTATGAGTCCAAATTTAAACTTTCGAGCTTTCCAAATGTAAATAAAATAAACATTAGATAGAATACATAATGCGCTAATGCCTGTGAACCCAACGTATTCTGCTAATTGAAAAAGCGGAGTTTTTGACCACAAAAAAGAGTAGCCAAAGTTCCAAGGAAAAATTGTTGGGGTAAAGCGTTCAAGTATGGCTGTGATTAGAGCAAGTACTGCAAATGAGCTCATCGGTGAAAAATTAAGTTTTTTTCTCAGCTGAAACCACAGAAAACCCGCTAATGGCAAATAATAGGCTGCAAAAGCACAAAATAGTAATAAAGCAATAACCGCAACCGGGTAGGGCAAGTGTCCATGTTCATAGGCGACGTTGGCCACCCAAAATCCGCCAATAAGTGTGAAAATAAATTGAGTGAGCCAGCCTGTGAAAATTATTTTTTTTAATTGGGTTTCCTTTTCCCAAGAAAGCCAAAGGGGAACCAAGGCGAAGAAAACAGCCCAGGGAGGAAAGGGAATAAAGCTTGTACCTATAAATAATCCTGATAATATTGCAGGTAGGAAGGGTTTAACTCTTTGCATTTTTTTATTTAAGCATTAATACTTAACTTTGACCAAGAGTTAAATTGAGTATCATTTAAAAAAATAAATATGCTCGATTAAGCTTATTGGGTCAATTTAATAAAGCCAGTGTTGGTGAAATAGAAAAAGGAGTTTCTATTTAATGTTAGATCAATTTGACAAAAATAAAGAAGAATCAACTCTCGGTAATCATCAAGAGCATTTGCGGATTCGTTGTCCAAAATGTTTTAAGCCATTTTTGGTGCGAGAAGCATTAATTACTTATGATGAACCACAATTTGCTTGTAACCAATGTGACACCCAGTTTTGGATTCCCTATAAGGAATCTAAAGGGCTTGATGAGTTTTTAGGCATCGAGCTAGCTTTGAATCATTTAGAAATTGAAGAAGCTCCTCAGGTTTCAACCTCAATAACAGAGTCTATGGGCAAAACTAACATAGAAAAAACATCCACAGAAGCATTTCAGTTTCGTGGTGAGCGCGCATGTCCAAAATGTGGGCGGGCCAATAGTTTTCAAACTGAAGAATGTACCAATTGTGGAGTGATCATATCCAGATATGAGTTGATCAGTAAGGAAGATAACCCTCATGTTCCAGTGCATCTCATGGAGTCTTGGCAGGCGGTGATGGATGATTACGAAAATGAGCAGGTGCACACTAGCTTTCTTAATAAATGCCAGAAGATAAGGCAGTTACAATATGCTTCAAAAAAATACTCCTCAATACTTAATGTGTATGGGGGCGATGAGCGCGCTTTAAATATGAAAAAGCAAGTTGTGGCTTTAGCGCAAACAGATGCTGGCCTAACTAGGCCTCAAAAGGTAGAGACTAAAGGGATAGCTTTTAAACCAAGGAAACGTAAAACCGGTATATTTGCAAAACTTCTGTTGTCTCTTGTTGGGGTGGGTATGGTTTTGTTTTTTGCGGGTCAGTTTTTCCCCGAGCTAAGAAACTTAATGGGGCTTGGAGCTTCCTTAATATTCATTAGCCTTACGCTGTTGATTTACACGCGTTAATATTGGCATCTGTGCTAGTGAGCTTAAATAACAATCAAAAAGGCCCTTAATCTTTAGCGCCACAAGCGAGTTCAGCGCGGAGGCCGAAGGCCGAGCACTGCCTGTTTGAGCCTTTTGGTGTTAAAGATTAAGGGCCTTTTTGATTGTTATTTAAGCTCACCGACTATTAGTAATAGAATTTGCGAACCAACATTTATCTGACATAGATCACATTTTGTCATGCGAATTAATGTTGACCTATTACTGTAATATTCTATGATCAACTCCATGAAAACATTAGTTAATTAAGTATATTCTGCTTTAGAATTGGTGAATACGTTGTTGTCAAAATATTCTTTTTATATTGAAGGTGTAAGTTGCTCGGCATGCTTACGTAAAATTTATGATCTGCGTTCTGAGAACAAGGGTATTGAGCTTTCTGTGAATATGAGTCAGAGCCTTTTAGATGTAAGCCTCAAAGACTCTAAGGACTTGCAAGAACTCGTTCGTGATATAGAAATGCGTGGATTTAAGTTACACCCCATGGATGATAAGAAAAAAGCTATTCAGAAAAAAAACAGGGAGAATCAGGCGGATCTTATTAAAATTGCCACTGCGGCCATCTGTGCCGGTAATATCATGTTATTTTCTGTATCTATTTACTCTGGAGCTAAGGGAGATTTAGGTAAGTTTTTTGAATGGCTTTCTTTATTTTTATTTTTACCGGTTTTATTTTATTCAGCAATTCCGTTTTATAAGAATTCACTGGTAGCCATTCGCCAAAAAAAGCTATCCATAGATATCCCTTTAGCTGTAGCTATTGTTCTAGGTGCTGGTTTAAGTGCTTATAATATTTTATACCAAATGGGGCAGACCTATTTTGATTCCTTGGCCATACTTGTATTTCTTATTCTGTCCTCTCGTTATTTTCTTAAAAAAGTGCAACAAAAGTACCTTGGAATCTCTTATTTAAAAAGTTTTCTTCCACAGCAAGTGAATGTGCGTTCTCAGTGTGAGGATAGTGTGGAGCTTAAAGATGCTGATCAGGTGCAATTAGGGGATGAAGTGATTTATTCTAAAGGAAATGTTGTTTCTTTGGATGGTCAGCTTATATCGCAAAAAGTACTACTCAATAACTCTGTAATCACAGGGGAGTCCTTACCTGTGGAGATAACGGAAAATCAAACTTTATTTGCAGGAGCTATGGTTTTATCTGATCAGGCAGTAGTTAAGGTGACTAAAAAATATGAAGATTCACGGATTTCTAAACTTCTTGCACAGTTAGAAACGGAAATGCAAAAGCCCTCACAGTTAACCTCTTTTACTGACAGAGCCTCGAGTTTATTTGTAATAAGCTTGTTTATTATTGGTATTTTATTTAGTGCATATTATGTTAATATTGATCCGCAAGAAACTATAAATCGATTTTTGGCATTAATCATTTTAGCCTGCCCTTGTGCTATTGCCCTAGGGGTCCCTTTGGTACAAAGCCTCTCACTAATGAAATCAGCGAAAAACGGAATTATAATTAAAAACGCTGAAGTATTTGAACGTTTTTTAAAAGTTAAAAATGTTGTTTTTGATAAAACAGGAACTTTGACTTCTGGTCAGTTTCGGCTCATAAAATGGGAAAAGGCTGAGGTGAGTGATACATCAAAGGCTGTGCTTTTCCAGCTAGAGGAACAGTCCTCTCACCCACTTGCCAATGCGGTAAAGGACTATGTATGGGAAAATAATTCCAATGAGACATTGCGCCCTTCTGATCTTCAGTTAACTCGGATTAAAGAAGTTCCTGGGGAGGGTGTCTCGGGATATTTAGGTGAAGATTTTTATGAATTTAAATCCTATCGCTCAAACAAAGAAGAATATACTGCTGTTGGTCTATATAGAAATGCAAAACTTGATAACGTAGCATACTTTGGTGACGAAATTAAAAGCGATGCTGCAGAAACAGTAGCTCAGTTAAAAAGCTTAGGCTTAAATGTATTTATGTTATCAGGAGACAATGCTTCTGCCGCTCTTAATGTAGCTCATAAAATCGGGATTTCCTCCAAGAATGTTATGGCTGATTTAACCCCAGAACAAAAAAACCAGTGGATTAAAAGCCATCCCTATACGTTAATGATGGGGGATGGGGTGAACGACTCCTTGGCAATGGCAAGTAGTTACTTATCTGTGGCCGCCACAGGCTCTATGGAGTCCACCTTAAAGGCTAGTGATGTATTTTTAGTCACACCTAGGTTGAATTCTATCTTTGAATTAAGAATGATGTCTCAGGAAACCCTTAAGGTAGTTGTGCGTAATTTAGTTTTATCTGTGATTTATAACTTGGTAGGCGCAAGCCTGGCTTTGTTGGGATTTATATCCCCACTAGTTGCTGCTGTTTTAATGCCCATTAGTTCAATGGTGGTTTTGGCCTCTAGCCTATTGGGCACCTCGAAATTAAGAGAGATTTCTCGTTTGTATAAAAAGAACCCAAGTACTGAAGCGCAAGGTTTTGACCTTTCCAATAAATTGAGCGAGGCTAAAGTTATATGAATATTTTGATGTTTATGATTCCTGTGACTTTGATTATGGCTTTTTTGTTTTTGGGCTTTTTTATATGGGCTGCTAAATCGGGTCAATTTGATGATCTGGTGACTCCATCGCATGAAATATTATTAGAAGATGAAAATGTAAATGAAAGTAAAGAAATAAAACAACAAGAAACAAGTGGAGACAAAAAGAATGAACAACAATCAAAACGTTTATAACGATAAGATAGTAAAAGCGTTTCTGTTGGCTACAATGGTATGGGGAGTGGTAGCACTTCTTGTGGGCGTTATTGTGGCCTATGAATTAGCTTACTGGCAAGCGAACTTTAATTTGGAATGGTTGACCTTTGGGCGACTAAGGCCCTTGCATACTAATGCCGCAATTTTTGCCTTTGCTGGTAATATTGTGTTTGGGGGGATCTATCACTCCACTCAGCGATTATTAAAAACCAGGTTGTTTTCTGATACCCTCGCAAATATTCATTTTTGGGGTTGGCAGTTAATTATTGTGGCAGCCGCAATTACTTTACCTTTAGGTTTTACGGCAGGTAAAGAATATGCAGAGCTTGAGTGGCCAATTGATATCGCAATTACTCTTATTTGGGTTGTTTTTGCTGTAAACTTTTTTGGTACAATAGCTATAAGAAGAGTTAAGCATCTTTATGTGGCACTTTGGTTTTATATAGCAACAATTCTTGCTGTGGCAGTTTTACACATTGGAAACTCAATTGCCATTCCAGTAAGTTTTATGAAGGCTTATCCAGTGTACGCGGGGATTCAAGATGCCTTGGTGCAGTGGTGGTATGGACATAACGCTGTGGCTTTCTTTCTGACTACCCCATTTTTAGGTTTGATGTACTACTACTTACCGAAATCTGTGAATAGACCTGTATATAGCTATCGTTTATCTATTATTCACTTTTGGGCACTAGTATTTATATATATTTGGGCGGGGCCTCATCATCTTTTATACACAGCTCTTCCAAACTGGTTACAAACTTTAGGTATGGTATTTAGTTTAATGCTTTGGGCTCCAAGTTGGGGGGGGATGATCAATGGTCTTCTTACCTTGAGGGGTGCCTGGGATAAATTAAGAACAGAACCTATTGTTAAATTTTTAGTAACTGCGGTTACCTTTTACGGGATGTCTACATTTGAAGGTCCTTTATTATCAATTAAATCTGTGAGTTCTTTGGGTCATTACACCGATTGGATTGTGGCACACGTTCATGCAGGTACTTTAGGTTGGAATGGCTTTATGGCTTTTGGTATTATGTATTACATTGTACCTAAAATTTATAAAACAGAGCTTTTTAGTAAAAAGCTAGCTAACATTCATTTTTGGACAGGGATATTTGGTATTCTAGTTTATTATATTTCTATGTGGGCTGCTGGAATTACTCAGGGTCTTATGTGGAGAAACGTAGATGCTGCTGGACAATTGGTATATCCTGATTTCGTTGAAACAGTAACTCGAATAGTTCCCCTATATCATGTTAGAGCCTTCGCTGGACTTGTGTATTTCACTGGTGCTTGTATTATGGCCTACAATATTTATGTAACCATTAAAAATGCTCCTAAAGATCAATCTGAAGAAACTTTTGTTGCACCTGCATTTGAAAGAAAGCCAATTAAATTTTTTGCTTCAACTCATAGAGGCTTAGAAGGTTTAGCTACTACATTTACTGTATTAGTATTGGTTTCAGTTTTAGTAGGATCACTAATAGAAATAATTCCAATATTGTCTATGGATAATTTTGTAAGTGCAGAAAAGAAAATCAGACCTTACACAGGACTTGAACTTGCTGGTAAAGATATTTATCAAACTGAAGGTTGTTACACATGTCACTCGCAGATGATTAGAAAGTTATCTTTTGATGTGCAGCGGTTTGGTCCAGCATCTACCATTGAGGACAGTATGTACGATCATCCTCACCAATGGGGATCTAAACGAACTGGTCCTGATCTAGCTCGTGTTGGAAAAAAATACCCTGATATTTGGCATTATAAACATATGATTAACCCAAGAGAATTGGTTGAGCAGTCTATTATGCCTAACTACCCTTGGTTAAGAGATAAAAAGACAGATTTTTATGTGTTAAGAAAAAAATTCTCTGTGATGCGTAACTTAGGAGTTCCTTATACAGATGCTCAGGTGGCTAATGCTGATATAGATGCAGGGAAACAGGCCATAGAAATTGCCAAAGGCTTAGTGGCTGATGGTGAGCTTAATATAAAACCTGAAGTTTTAGCTAAGCGCCAAATTGTAGCATTAATAGCCTATTTACAGTCTTTAGGTAGAAAACCTATGGGGGCACAATGAACGCAAAGCATTTATCCGAGGCAATGGGAGGAGTAGGTTTTACTCCTTTTGCCCTTTTTATATTCTTAGTAGTATTTGTTGGCATTGTTTTTTTCGTACTGAATAAATCGCGTAAGGGTCATTACGAAAAAATGGCTAAATTACCATTTGATAAGGAGAGTTAAGATGAGTAATGAAATTGATAAAGAATTACTGTTAGATCACGAATATGATGGGATTCAAGAATATGATAACCCTCTGCCTAATTGGTGGCTGTTTACTTTTTATATTATGATAGTGTTTACACCTATATATATTTATCACTACCATTATGGTTCAGGCTTAAGTTTAACCGAGGAACTTAATGCAGATATGGCTAAGATTCAGGCTGTGGCGGTGAAAAAAGAAGCTAAGCTCCAAGCAGTTTCTAATGAGGAGTTGCTGGCCTTAATGGGTGACAATGCTGCCTTAGCTGTAGGAAAAACTATGTATGCAAAAAACTGTGTGGCTTGCCATGGAGCTGTTGGAGAAGGTGGGATTGGACCTAATTTAACAGATAAATATTGGATCCATGGTGGGAGTCTTAAGGACATAATGGTTGTGATCCAAAATGGTGCTCTGGATAAGGGGATGCCTGAGTGGAAAAATATTCTTAAGCCTAATGAGCTTCAGGCTGTAACTGCTTATGTTGGTACATTAATGGGGACTGACCCTGATAAAGCTAAGGCACCTCAAGGTGAATTAGTAGAGTAAATAAATTGATACAAAAATAAAGGGTACAGACATACTTTTTTCACCTTTAATATTATGATTTTGTCATATAAAATATTAAGGGTTATAAAAGTGTGCCTGTGCCTTTTTGCATTTAATTAGGTATAAGAGTATTAGGCCAATTATTTTAGGGATTTTTTGTAAGGAAATAAATATGAAAAAAGAAGTTATCACCCAACGTTTATCCACTATGAATGAAAAAGGGGAACGAGTATTTATTTATGCTGCAAAAATTAAAGGTCATTATCAAAGGCTTAAATTAAAAGTTCATGCATTTTTAATTTTACTATTTTTAATATTGCCCTGGATAAAGGTAAATGGTGAACAAAGTTTGCTTTTAGATATTGCAAACAGAAGATTTAATGTTTTTGGCTTAATTCTGTGGGCTCATGACGCCCCTTTAATATTTTTTATATTAGCAATTGTTGTTTTTGGACTAGCTCTGGCTACTGCTGTATGGGGTCGTGTTTGGTGTGGCTGGGCTTGTCCACAGACAGTGTTTCTAGATGGTATTTTTAGAAAAGTAGATGAGTTTATAGAGGGTAATCATTCCAAAAGATATAAGCTAGATAAAGCTCCTTGGGATTTTAGAAAAGTACGGATTAAAAGTTTTAAGTATATGGTATATTTAATTTTATCTATGATTATAACTCATAGTTTTCTAGCCTATTTTGTGGGAGTGGAAGAGCTAAAAGATATGGTTAGGTCTCCCCCCTCTGAGAATTGGTTTAGCTTTATGTTTATCGTTCTCACCACGTCATCCCTTATGTTTAATTTTTTATGGTTTAGAGAGCAGTTTTGTATCATTATGTGCCCATATGGAAGGTTTCAATCTGTGCTCATGGATGAAAACTCCTTGGCTCCACTTTACGATGCAAAAAGAGGGGAGCCTCGTCGACAGGGCAAAGGAGAAGAAGGTAAAGCTGAGGGCGACTGTATTGATTGTTTTAAATGCGTGGCCGTTTGTCCCACCGGTATTGATATTCGAAATGGAATACAAATGGAGTGTGTGGCTTGCACAGCTTGTATAGACGCCTGTGATGGAATTATGGAGAAGGTAAAAAAACCTAAAGGTTTAATACGTTATAATTCTGAAGCGGGTGAGAACAAACGCAAAATGTTTGGTGCTCGATCTCTGGTGTATGCAATTTCTATAGTTGCTGCCATTGTAGGTTTGACCTTCTTTTTAAATAAAAGAACACCTTATGCCATTTCTATGTTGAGGCAAAAAGGGATTCCTTTTAGACATGCTCAAGGCGAGGTCCTGGGTTACTCAAACTTTTTTAAGCTCTATGCTAAGAACCAAGTGTCTAAAGAAATGAAGGTAACTGTAGCTTTGAGCGAACAATATAGATCGGACAACATAAAAGTGATCATACCGCAAAATCCTTTAGTTATTAAACCTGAGGGGGTTCATCGTCTACCTGTTTTTGTGAAGTTTTCTAAAGACTATAAGTTTCTTAAAAATAGAGATCTCACTCTTGATTTTAAAATTGAAATTGAAGGTAAGGTTTATCTAAAGACAAAGAGCTTTCATCTGGCATTTGATTAGTAAAGTAGGGGTAGGGCTCTGGTGTAAACTTGAGGCCAATAAAGTAAAAAAACATCAGCTTTTAATTTTATTAGACTATTTAAAACACGAAGTGCCCGCAGGGCGAGTGCAGGAGCACGAGTTTTAAAGAGTTAGAGCCAGGATGGCTCATTATTTGTTTGAATTGCTTAACTCCATCCATACCTACCATAAAAAAGCTAAAGATAAAATTAACCCTATACAGTGGGACTTTAAAAGGTAGAAAGAGCCCTTGCTCTGGGTGGATTTCTAAAACTAGAACCAGTGAGTTTGACTTGGAAGTTCTCTCTATCTGCTTGCTTAGGTCCGGCCTTATAGCCATCTATAAATGTCATAAAAATAAGTTGTGGCCTAAGGTCTTTATGAATGTTAAAGAGAACTTTAGCTTCGTAGCTTGAAAAAATAGGTTTTATGCCCAGGCGACTTTGTTTTAATTTAAGACCTATTTTTCCTTTTAATTTTATATACATAGGATCCTTGCTGTCGCCGATTAGAGCCTCTTCAATGATAATTTCTGAGTCAACTATTCGCCCCTTGGCTTTTAGGTATGAAAAATTTAAATTGGGCAAAGTTATTGCGAAATTGGGTATGGGTATAGTAGGAGATGGGATAGATACTTTTGATGATGTGATTTGAAATTCGCCATTGGGTTGTATTGTGAAGTTTGGATCAATATTAAAATTAATATTTACAGATAATTTTCCGTCAATATCAATAGGTAATGAAGTAGCCTCTTTAAGTTTATTTAATGAAAGTCCCTCAATATTCAGCTCTCCATCCAACATATATTTTAACTTAAAATCTTCACTTTTAGTTTCTACACTGTCGCCTTGAGTGAAGTTGAGCTCTAGATCTGATTGGTAGAGATTGGATGCGGAGATGGTTCCTCCAGCTTTCCCCATTAGAAGCGTTAGAAAATTTGGTGCAATGGATAAATCATCGCTTGTAAGCCTGGGGAAGGAACTAGATTCTATGCTAAAATTATTCAATTGGATTGCGGGTCCAGGTAGTAAGCCAATACCAATTCCTTCCATTTGAACAAAAAACTTATTTCCAGTGGCTTTAGCCACTTGTGCGGAAATAAAATCAGATAAGTCATCATAGGGGAATAGTAAGGCTATTAACACCACTGTTGATAGAATAAATAGCAAAAAGTTTTTGAAGTTAGTTTTTATGAACTTAAGTGTATTTGAAATAATTTGCCCTATCATTTGGAAGACTTCTTTCTGCGACGACGTTTAGGATTCTTTTTCTTAGACTTCTTTTTTGATTTTTTTGCAACAGGTTCAGGTTCTTGTGGAAATGAAAAATGGGCTAGGCTGTATTTTACATCATAATAATGATCGTCTTTTGCATTATTACTTATTTTAAGGCCAGTCATTTTAATACCATCAACAAGATTTTGCAGTTCATAACCAATATTGATTATCTGCTTTAGATTCAACTGACTTAGGCTCACAGATGCATTCACCTGATTTGCATCCTTGGGAATATACTTAGCCTTAAAAGGTTGATCTTTACTAACCCCAGCCTTTTGATCGTCTAAAAGTCGTTGATTGTTAATATTTCTGTTTATAAGAGATTCAAGTTCAGAAAATGAAATTTCTTTTGGTGATACGAATTTCTCTTGAGAAGCGGTCTTTAGTAGCATACGTGTGACTTCTCTATTTTCTTCAAATTCAGTGATATACTCAGAAGAGGTAGAGAAGAAAGACACTAGAATTGAAATGAGCATAAGAACAAATACCCCTAGGCTACCAGACTTCAGCAGTCTCTGAGTTTTCTGAGGTAGGATCTCATATTTTTCTCTAAGTGTGTTAAAACTCGGATTTTCTTGAATCTTTCCCCACATGAGCTCAATTTTTTCACTGAGTTGATCTTTTATATCTGCTAAATTCATAGGTAATTACTTTCGTTTAACTTTAAAACTAAATGCGAAACTTCGCATGGAATTATTTGAAGGAATACTAGGAGATAATTTTGTTACTTTTTTAGAAATGGCTAAGCTCTTAAGTGATTTTTGAAAATCCACAATAGATTTGGTTTTGCTGTGCAAGCCCTCTAGCTTCACCATTTCACCTTGAATATCAATAATTTTAATTTCTAAAGGTAAAGATTTTTTATTGGGTGATAATTGCGAAACCTTTTTAAGTATGTCCAATGCTGAATTTACTTTTTCTAGATCTTTAAAAAGCATTTTTTGTTTTGCCTTTTTGTCTTGTTGTTTCACATATTTTTTGACATTAGCTTTATTAGCTTTTCTTTTGTTAAGTCCGGCGATTTTATTTGCTTGCTTTTTTAGAACTAAGTTGGATTGGTCGGCCATATTTAGAGTAAAACTTTCTCTTGTAATGCCAAAAATAAGAAGAATAACAAAAGCAGCTGTTGCTGTTTTCACTAAGGGAGCCCATGAGTCCCAGAATGCTGTGAATTTATTAGATTGAACAGCAAAACGGTCTTTTAGGAGGTTAGTTGCAGGGTTTCTTGGCTTTTTTAAACCTTCTATGGCTAGACCAAGAGCCACTTGCCCTGTTACCGAATTAAAATTAGAAACACCAAGTTCAATTCCAACATTTGGAAAGGGAATTGGATTAGAGGCAATATCTAATTGTTGGGTCAGAAATGGACCAACATTTTTTATTTGAGAGGCACCACCCATAAGGTAAATGTTTTTAAAATCTAGATTTTGATGACTTGCAATCTCCATTAAGGTCAATTTTAAGTGATGAGATAATTCAGTTAAAGGCTCTTTAATCAGCTGAGAAAATGTAACTTGGTCAGTTGTGGAGCCAGAATTGTCTATAAGTACAAAGCCTTTATTTTGCAGCTCTTTTACTGATTCTGAAAAAGGGATATTGTATTTTTCAGAAAGTTTTTTCGCAATTTTCTCAGTACCCCAAGGAATGTGGCTTACATCAACAAGGGTGTTTTTACTATAAGCAAGAAGAATACATTTATTATGGCCAAAATGCAGGTAAGCCCTGGCATCTTGTTTTTCTGGAGTATCCTCATCTTCTAGAGTTGATTCAGGAGGGAGCCCTGCCCAGTCTTCGAATAAATTAGTGAGAGCTAGTCCTTCCACTGATAAAATATGTGGTTCTATGGAAAAATCTTTAATGCTTTCTAAGGTTTTTTCTACTTGATAGGCGGGGCATACAGTGGCGATAACTTCTGTTGTGTTTCCCATATACTTGGTGACTTTGGCTTCAAAGATAGCATTATCATAAGAAAATGGAATATCATCCTCGAGTTCAAAGGCGATGGTTTTTAGAATGTTATATCTTTCCTTAAATGGAAAAGTTAATTTTCTATGAACTACTGAGGATTGGTTTACCGAGAATATAAAATGAGCTGGCTCTTGCTGAAATTTTCTTAAATAGGTTTTAAGTAAATCAATAATTTCAATGGCTCGATCATGATTTGGATCTTGAGATAGTTTGAGCTCTTCATAATGAACAAGTTTTCCACCTTGTCCCTGAGAAAGACACTCTGCAATTTTAATACTGTATGACCCAATATCTATTCCAATAGACTTCATAAACCATCCTTGGTTGGCTATAAGTATAGTCTATGTTGGCACATGAAAAAAGACACGCAGTGGTTTTAGGCTAAGGTCCAGGTTGGTGATTTTGGCACCTGCACTCTCCCTTTCAGGCCGCAATGCATTTGAAACAGTATAATAAAGGAAAAAATTAGTTCTCCCACCAATAAACAATCTGAGGTCTTCCTTTATAAGTAATTGTCTTTTTTTCAGAGTCCTTTTTGTCGTCTTCCTTCTTATCAGTAGTATCATCAGTTCCAGAAGGAGTTTTCTTTGGGTCATCTGTGGATTTAGGATCTTGAGGGTCCTCATCATCGCTAGGGGCTTTATCTTCCTCAGCTTGTTTGGTTAAGGCAGTAATATAGGTTTCCTTTATACCTTCAAAATCAAAGGTGACCACTTCAATTTCTTTTGTAATATTAGTAGATTGGCCAACACTTTTAATGCGGAAGTTGTATTGAATATCAAAAAATAAAGGGATCCCCTCTGTATTAAAATCAGAAACACCTTCGTAGTCTAAGAAGCTATTAAAATCCTCTAAATTTTTAAATGGGCCCTTATCAGGGTCAGCGATATGTTTTTTTATTTCGGCTGCAATTTCATCTGTAATTTGTGGAGACAAGCTAGTGAGAATTTTAGTATCTGCCAAATTAACGTTAATGCCCTGAGCACCATACACAGTGACGTTTTGTTTCAGCAGCTGATAAACGTCATCCGAGAGATCCTTAACCATCTTTATCTCTTCCAAAGTTTTAAAGGGTTGGTTGGGAGGAATTAGGTCACTGTTGAATTTGCTATAGCCAGAGCCTTCTGAGGTTCCAGTGAGAGACTCTTCATCTTCATCAACCCAGTCAGTAATATTGTTAATTAGTTCTTCAAAGTCATCATTTTTATGCTCTTCAGCAAAAGCCTCGTTGGTTTCCACTTCTTTGGAGAGCAACTCAAGGAGTTGCTCCTTGGTGGCCTTGGCAAGTGCTTTTGATCCTGAGCCGAGAGCATTAATATCAATTTTAGAATCTTCACTTTCGATGGTTACAAAATACTGACCAGAAAAGATGGATTCACTTTTAACTTTTGTAACTTCATCAACTGTAAACCCAGTTGCATTATTTGGTATTTGAGGTGGCCACATAATTGGGGTGTTCCAGATCATATTGAGGGCTGACTTATTGTCTCCCAGTTTATCACCAACAGCAGCATTTGCTTTTTTATACAAAAGAACTCTCAAAAGTCCCATATCTATCCCGGCTTTTGCCGAATAGTAAGCCTTAACTTGGTTAATCCCTCTAGATGAGATTAAGTATTCCACGGTGGCGCGTTCCGAAACTTCTAAGGCTATGACAACCATAACTGCCATGGAAAAAATAGCCATTAATATAGCTACACCTCTTTGAGAAAAGCTTTTATTAGCATTGTTAGCAAAAGGTCTCATTATATTTTTAATAATGGAGTTCATTTTGTATCCCCAGACCCAGATTTAGAATCTTCAGAAGAAGAATTTTCCGATTTTTTTCTCGCTTCTTGGTTATTAGGAAAATGAAGTGCGGCAATGGTAGAAGCCCTAAAAGTTTTAGTTTTTTTGACTTTTGAAGTAGTTTTTTCTTTAATGGCCAATTGGATTTTCACAGCAAGGGGAAACTTGTCTTTAGTAGCATCACTAAGCCCTTCACTGTTTGATGCCCATGATTTTACCCACTCGGCACCTTCTTCGTCTCCTAGGTATTCTAATTTAAATTCTTCAATATTTTCTAATAAGACGGTGGCATCACCCCCTTCTTCAGGAACGTCATCAATTAAATGTGCCACTCTTCTAAATAAGCACTTAGAA
Organism: Pseudobdellovibrionaceae bacterium; assembly: GCA_018663505.1. Classification (GTDB taxonomy): domain Bacteria; phylum Bdellovibrionota; class Bdellovibrionia; order Bdellovibrionales; family UBA1609; genus JABJQG01. Next base: position 69,338 of record JABJQG010000013.1, read on the forward strand.
CTTTTATTTTTGTCTAAGCGATTTTTACACTCTTTGATATAATATCCGATTTCTCCCTGATCACTATTACTTTGATTGGCCCGAGTTTGTGACATATTTAAGCTAGCAAAATCCATAGCATCTTCAGTGCCAATAAATTCGGTATATGAGACTTCTTTTTTTGCAGTAAAAGTTTCAGCTTCTTTAATATCTGTTTCATCTTTAGATTTTGCGTCAGGATCTTCGCTGGGATTTTTTTTATCAGGATCTTCTTTTGTATCTTTTTTTTTATCACTTGTAGATTTTTTCTTTGAATCTTTGTTTCTTTGAATGCGTTCCTCTTGTGATAAATTATACAGTTGAGCGTGGTAATCAATATAATGAAATGATAAATTGATGTCTCTTTCAATGATTTTTAATACGTCTCGTACTTTGGACTGTCCATCAAAACTAGAATTGGTTCTCTCTTTATTTAAAATGGCACGTCTTAAAGCATCAGCGGTAAAAACTGATAATACGGCTAAAATTGATATGGCTATAACTAGTTCCACAAGAGTAAAACCGGATGCTGAGGAGGGGAGAGTTTTGTTTGAAATCATTGACCATCTCCCGCGCCCTGAGGGAGTTCCAACTCTTGATTATAGTCCACAAAATAAGTGGTCACACGATAACGGGCTTCCTTTTTTACTCGCCCAGATTTTGCAAAAACAATGATTTCAGCTTCGCGCACTGACTTTTCAAAAAACCCCTTCATCTGTTCTAGTACTAATGTTGTCATTTGGTCAGGTTCTTCACCATTTGCCGCTGTATACAGGGCCGCAAGATTGGGCATAATAAATTCTTGAGATTTAAACTCCCAACGAAACTGAGGGTAGTCTTCGCCAAAATCTCCTTTATCTTCTTCTTTTATTTGTTCTAAAGGCATTCCTTTATATTCTATGTTTAGCTCCGTGACTTTTTGTTTTAATAAAAACGCAGCAATGTCATGTCTTTTTGATTTATTTAATTTTAAGAAATTACTGGACCAAGCCGTAGTTAAAACCATGAGTGAACCCGTTAAAATCATTAACGCAATAATCACTTCAATTAGGGTAAAGCCGGATTGTGAAAAGCTTTTCTTCATGCATAAATTGTATGTTTTATTTTGCAAATATAAAAGCATGTTATAGGGCGTGTTAAAGTTATTTCATGTAATTGCTTTAACAGTTTCCACTTGTGAGCCATCCTGGCTCTCACTCGTTAAAACTCGGGATCCTGCCCTCACCCTTTCAGTGCACTTCGTGTTTTAACGAGTCTAATAAAATTAAAAATTTTTTTCTTTTTCACGCTCGACCAATTACGTAGCAATTTGTGAGCAAATAAGGCTGAATAAAGCCATGAACCTGCTCCATAATCACATCAGCCGCATTCGCATACACCAATATTTACTGTTCAGTATCTTTCATACTAATATAGCCACCAGTGATTGAAATATGACCAGTTAGTGGATGAATCGCCAAGGTCCACTGTTTTTTATTATGTGTTTTGAAATGAATTAAAGTTTCATCCACCAGTCCCTGTGGAAGAAAGTAGATATAGGCGCGTCCTGAAGTTACAGGCCGTTCTTCAGACTTAATTTCCACATCTTCAAATTCAAGAATGGCAGGTAGCTGTATAGGAACAGGTAGTACTCTGCTATTGCGTTGAAACTTAGGGGGAGGAAAATCTTTTTCCTCTTTTAGTTTTAGTTTAAGCTCTTCTGGATCCAATGTATCATCACTTGAAAAATTAATTCCAGGTTTAGTTGAGCTTTCCACCCAGTATTGATGAGCTGAATTTTTATCATTGGGGTCACCAAAATCTATAACCATTCGAAAAGTGGTGTTTGTGAGTTGAGAAGTGCTTCTTACTTTTTTAGATAGGTTGCCCATTTGCATTAAAAAGGATCGATTGCTTTTTCCACCCTTTTTAAGGCGAGATAACATGGCCCCTGTAAGGCCGCCTAATATAACTAAAACCACCATGATCTCGATAAGGGTCATACCCTTATGGTTTCTCAGCGATGGTCTTAAAAATTTCAAAATACTTTTGATATGGCTTTAGAAGTTTTCAGAGGAAATATCTTTGTCAGACGCTTTTCCACCTTCACGTTTATCCCCACCGTAGGAGATAAGAATAGGTTCTCCACCATCTTCCTCATCGTACTCATAGTAGAAGTCACCACCCCAAGGATCTTTGGGAACACGTTTCATATAAGGCTCGGGTCCCCAATCAGGGCAGGACTCGCCCGGGTCTTCAACCAAAACTTCTAAGCCCATGTCTGTGGTAGGGAAAAAATTACAGTCGGCATAAAAGGAATTCAATGTATCCTGAATTTTAGTCATTTGTAATTTTGCTTCTTTGTATTTAGCATTATTCATTTTATCCACAACGTTTGTGATTAAAATAGCAGAGAGCCCGCCAAGAATAACCAGAACAATCATAATTTCAACAAGAGTCATACCTTTATCATTTCTAAGCATTAGAATCTCCTTTATGCACCTTAGGTGATATATTTTAAGACCTTTTTATTTTAACAAATACATATTTAGGTGTCAGTGTTCTTAGCTATAGAGAAGCTTCTGAGACTGATGGCGTTATAAATATCTAGACTCACTCAGATGATTAAAGAGCCTCGAAGCTAAACTTTTAATTGGCGATATTGGTCATGTCAAAAATAGGAATCATAATAGCAAATACGATGACTCCAATAACAATACCCATAACAACGAGCATTACCGGCTCAAGAATAGAAGTTAATCCATCCACAGCATTTTTAACTTGAAAATCAAAAGATTCACTCACTTGTTCCAATAGATTTTCTAATTCCCCTGTTTTTTCACCTATATTAATCATATGAATGAGAATGGGAGGGAATTCGCCTGATTTCTTCAGAGGTCCAGAGATAGATTCGCCCTCACTAATATTATCTCGGGCATTGTCCAAAGCTACAGCTAGAACTTCATTATTTACCACATTTCTCACTATACCCATTGCGGTCAGCATGGGGACGCCACCTTGAAGAAGGGTAGAGAGGGTTCTGGCAAAACGCGATACAGCAATAAGCCTTGCAAGTTTACCTACAACTGGTGTTTTTAAAGTAAGGCGGTCAAAGGAAACCCTTCCTTTATCTGTGTTTTTCCAATTTCTAAATATAAATATGGAGGCTACACCACTGGCTAACAGAATATGCCAATAGTTCACCATGTACTCACTGATGGAAATAACAATTTGGGAGAGCATAGGGAGTTCCAAATCAGGAGCTGAGTCGAAAATAGCAGTTATTTTTGGAATAACAAAAATAAATAACCCTGAGAGCATGGCGCCAGACAGAACAAGCATTAAAATGGGGTAGATCATAGCTGATTTAATACGAGAATTAAGTTCATTTTGAGCCTCTGTAAACTCAGCAAGACGTATAAGGATGACATCTAATGTTCCAGACATCTCTCCGGCTTCAACCATGGATACATATATCTTATTAAAAACTTTAGGGTACTTAGCAAAAGACTTGCTTAGGGCGCCACCTTCGTTAACAGCATTTTTTGCATGGCTGATAATTTCTGCAAGTATACTGTTTTCTACCTGTTCAGCAACAGCATTTAAACTGTCAACCAGGGGTATGTTCGCCTTTAGTAAAGTAGAGAGCTGTCTTGTCATCATTGCTAAATCAGCCACTGGGACCGTGGAATTCGCATTTTTTTTATTATTGCCTTTATTTTTTAATTTCTTAGACTTGTTATGGATTTCAATGACGAATATGCCATCTTTTTTTAATCGTGTGCGTGCCACTTTGATGCTATCAGCATCCATATTGCCACGCTTATTGCGACCTTGTTTGTCTAAACCTTTGTATTCAAAAAGAGGCATGGGTTCCTTGTATTTATTTATTAATCAACTTGTGTGTTTGTTAATACCTCTTCTATAGAGGTAATGCCATCAAGAACCTTCTCTACTCCGTGCTCTCTAAATGTCACCATGCCATCAACTAAGGCTTGTTTTTTTATGGCTCCACTATCTTTTCTTTGCATAATAATAGACTTTACATCTTCAGTGACTACAAGCAGCTCTTGAATAATAGTACGCCCCAAATAGCCTTTCTGATTACACTCTCCGCATCCAATGGCTCTGTAGATTTTTCTTCCTTGAACGTCCTGACGTGTGATTTCAATACTGCTGAGTTCCACATCCGTAGGTTCATGTAGTTCTTTGCAGTGAGGGCAGAGTACTCGTACCAGTCGTTGAGCAATAACCCCCAGTAAAGAGGTGGCAATTAAAAAAGGTTCGCAACCCATGTCGATAAGTCGGGGAAAAACACCGGCACTGTCATTTGTATGAATTGTGGAAAGCACTAAGTGACCAGTTAAGGAGGCATTAATAGCAATTTCAGCAGTTTCTAAATCACGAATTTCCCCAATCATAATTACATTAGGATCTTGACGTAAAATAGCTCTTAGAGCAGAACCAAAAGTAAGACCAATTTTATGGTTCACTTGTATTTGGCCGATGCCATGAATTCTTTGCTCTACCGGATGTTCCACAGTAATAATATTTTTATCTATGGTATTTATTCGTGTGACACAAGAGTATAGAGTCGTTGATTTACCACTTCCTGTAGGACCTGTAACTAATAAAATGCCATATGTTTTAGAAAGGATTCCGCCGATTTTGCTTAAACTGCGCTCGGAGAAGCCAAGTTGTTCTAGTTCTAAAATTACATTTGATCTATCTTGTAAACGCATAACAATGCGCTCACCGTGTGCCGTAGGAACCGAGTTGACCCGCACATCAATATCTTTACCTGCAAGTTTCAGGGGGATTCGCCCATCTTGAGGGAGTCTTTTTTCCGCAATATTTAGATTTGCCATAACTTTAATACGAGAGGTTATGGCATTTTGTAATTTCTTTGGTGGTTTAAAGATGTCAAAAAGTATGCCATCCACACGAAATCGTACAACCATATCTTTTTCATAAGGTTCAATATGTATATCAGAAGCTTTTTCTTTAACAGCACGAAAAAGCAATGTGTTTACTAATTTTATCACCGGAGCATCTTCATCATCTGTATCTAGAAGATCAATGACAGGGTCGTCTAAGTCGTATTCTTCTTCATCAATTTCATCTAAACCCTCAAGGGTTGATGTGCTCTTTTCATACACTTGATTAATGGCTTCTTGGATACGTCCACTGGTAGTGACAATGGGTTCTACTTTTTTTTGAAATATCACACTTAGATCAGTCATGGACTGATGGTTCAGCGGGTTAGATGTTAAAATAAGTATTTCATTTGGAGTGTCTTTAAAGGGAAGGACTTCATGTTTTTTTGCATAGGTAAGAGGTATGTCTCTTACTAAGTCCACAGCAATATCGTTTATGGGAATATCTTTTAAAAATTCAATATCTAGTTCTTTGCAAACAATAGCTAAAGCTTCATCAGGTGACTTAAAGTTTTTACCTTCGAGCTTTTCTTGAATTAAACCCCCGTCTTTAGTCGAGGTTGTTAGAATGGCGCCAAGCTGGGATTCGGTAATTCCTGTACCTTTAATCAATAAATTTTCATAGCTATGCGTGGCCATAGAAAGATCATAGCTTAGGTCCGCACCCAGGTAAAGAGTTTAATATTTGTTTAAATGGGTGTTTTTTTTAATGCATGGGAGGTGTGTTTCTTTGGTTTTTTTGTGGTCCATTGGGGCTTTTCCGTCCATGGGAAATCGAGGCTTGCCGCCTCGAGCACCGCAATCTAATGGCATCGTGCCATTAGATCTATAAAAATAAATAACATATGCGTTGAACTGATTCTTTTCTTTTATTGATTCCCCCACACGACGTGGGGGAATTGGTGGGTTCGGGCTGCCTTAAGCCCGATCTCCCATGGATGGAAACTATTCCAAGGGAACATAAGATTTCAATTTCTTAAAAAGTCTCCACAGCGGGTTCTTCAAGATTTTTATTCTCAGGTTTTTCATCCGAATTACCTTGAGAAATTCTGGGTAGAGAATCAATCATAAATCCATGAGGATCTTTACCATTCATATTTTTTTGAATGTAGTCTATACGCTCGTTAATTTTTTGAGTTAAAATATCCTCTATATCACTATTACCTCTAATAATAGTAGGCGTGATAAAGACCACTAAATTTGTTTTAGACTTGGTCACGCTCTTAGATTTAAACAACCAACCCAGTATTGGAATATCACCAAGTATGGGTACTTTTTTACTGGATATAGTTTCAGAATCTTGCATCAACCCACCCAGTACAGCTGTGTTTTTATTGTCCACAACAATTGTGGTTTTAATATTTCTTTCTGAAGTTACAATGGCGGAGTCTTTGAGGTTTGCTGCTTCCACTTGCTTTGTAGAAATCTGTTTTAATTTTTGATCAATGGCCATTCTGACGGTGTCTGAATCTGGGCTAATAAATGGAGTAATTACAAGTTTTAAATTTACAGGTTCACGTTTGATGCCACTAGAAACAACACCGTCGGTGGCATTAGATTCTTCCACTACCGGTACCGTGTCGCCTACCTCAAGAGTGGCTTCTTCGTTGTTCATGATCATAATTTGTGGTGTAGAAAGGATATTTCCTCCCACATTGTTTTTAAGAAAATTAACAAATGCCATTGTTGAAGCCACCTCTATGCTGCCAGCTGCGCTTCCAAGTTGAAATGTATTCCCTTCTCCAAGACCTAAAACTAAACCTTGATCACTCGCTGGATTTAATAAAGACTCTACACTTTTGGAAGTTCTAAAGCCAATACGACCAACACCCTTGGATTCTTCGTTAAACTGATACAAATCCACACCCCAGTTTAAACCATTTCCTGCATTCATTTCCATGATTACAACTTTTACATATACTTGATCTCTAGACATATCTATTTTTGAAAGTAAGTTTTTAACCACTTCATAATCTTGTTTGGAGGCGGTGATAATTAAACTATTTGTACTTTTTTCCGCAGTGATTTGAATGTCACCACCAAAGATAGGTTTTGTTGCTTTAGTTGGGTTAGGTAAAGATTTACTGGTACTTTTTTTGGTGGCTGCGGTACTGCTTTTTGCTACCCCACTTAAGGTGGTTGCTATTTTTTCAGCATCACCATGTTTTACATAATAAACATATACACCACCGGAATCCTCTGGGCTTAAACGGAAATCTAATGTTTTTACTAGTGTTTTCACTCTTGTTACGCCAGCCTTAGTTCCAACAACAATGAGAGAGTTAGTTCTGTCATCAGGAATAACTATGGAGAGCTGTTCTGCCCCAGCAGATTTTTTATCTTTTGAGCGACTAAAACGAGAAGAAGAAAAACGACTCCCCCCTTTTTTACTATCCTTATTGATAATTTTATCTAGTAAGTCAGCAATGTCTTTGGCCTTAGCATGTTTGATTGCCATAACAGCCATTTGTTCTTCGAAGCCAGGCACATCAAGTTCATTGATGACCTTGGAGATACGAGTAATATTTGAGCCATAATCTGTAATGATTAATGAGTTGGTGGCTTCATAGGCACGCATCTCACCATCTTTTGTGTTCAAAATTCTTAAGTCACTCTCAACTTGTTTAGCATTAATGTATTTTAGTTTTACAATACGTGTGATTAATTGATCCACATCTGGGAAGTATGAACCAGAATAAGTTTCAATAGAATCTCCCTTAGCTACTCGAGAGGACTTGATCTTTAAAAACTTACCAGAAGGAACAACGGTATAACTTAAACTAGCCAGTGCAGAAAGAAAAGCTTTGTAGGCTTCGGCCACAGTGATTTGGGTTGGGGCCATTATAGTGATTTTTCCTTTTACATTAGCGTCCACAATGAAGTTTTTACCCGTGAGTTGGCTGATGGCTTTGATTACGTCGGTAATATCAGCATTTGGATAATCAAAACTTTCTATGAGATCAGGGTAGTTTTCGTTAGTGATGTCCTCTGGTGAAGCGTCTGAAAGTTTAACATTACCGTTTGTGGAGATAATTGTTTTCTGACCCTGGGCATCTTTTTTTACAATTTGTGCTTGAGCTAAAGTAGCAAGCAGTAAAAAAGGAATGAGTAGGTAAGTTTTTGCTTTCATGATCTTTTCCATAAGTGACCTTCTGGTTTTTTGTTAAAATACTTATCTTACTGAATAATTAAAATCTTCTTCTCGTCCGTCACGCATTACTTTTAGAGAAATATTAGGGTTGGACTTTAGAGTGTTATAAGCTTCCATGGCTTTGCGTGGACTATTGATTTCCTCACCATTAACGCCTCTAATAATGTCTCCAACTTTAAAGCCCAAATCCTCAAAAGGACTTCCAGGTTGGATCCAATCAAATTTAAAGCCTTGCACCGAGCCATCGGATCCTAGGTTGGGTTTCATGCGTGCTTGTTTCAGTAGCTTAGGTAAGGCATCAGGAGAAGTAAATTTATCCACAATACTTTTTTTAATGGACCTGTCGTATTTTCCGACTTTGTTTATGCCATCAAGAGCATTGGTAGGCTTAATGGCGCTCACTCCAAAGTTCATTTTAAAATCTCTAGGAATTTCGATAAACTCTTTGCGATTATTGTTGAGATTTCTAAAAACAATTTTACGTCGCTCAATTTTTATCATTTTGGCGATGTTTTCAATATCTTGACCTACTTTGTAAGGCAGAGTTTGTCCTTTGCTTTTAACATCCACGGTAGCTACGGATTTTGTTTGGTCCACATGGACGATAGTGCCCATAAGTTTAAGAGGTAGGTTGGAGGCCACAGCTGGGCCTTCTACGGTTTGTTCCTTTTGGTTATCGTCATCTGACAATGCAGGTGGAATTTTTCCATCAAGGTTAAACATATTTTTAGAAAGGATGCTTTCGTAGGAATCTTTAGAGTTGCTCTTCTGCTTTTGTGACTTTGCGGGTCGAGATGGAGGAGCCTCTGAAGGTAACATACTTGGCCGATATTTTTGGATGGATAAATCAGCTGTAGAATAACTTAACAAAAATACAATAAGGTATGGAAATGATTTTCCAATTTGCGATAGTGTGTCTGCTGAACCAAGGGGTTTTTTCATACCTTTCAAGTCTATAAGAATCACGTGCTTTTTGGCAGTTGCAAAGTAAGGACTAGACGTTGGGTGAGTTGTTGTGGATAATAAATTTTAAAAGCTAATATTTGTTTATTTGAGGCTAAAATTACTCACTGAGGAGCTTGTTTTGCATAAAATTCACTCACTTTTATACGTCACATTATTAGTTACTTTTTTAAGTTTCGGCTGTGGACCAAACTCTGAAGTGGAAGAGGATAATTTTGGCAACAAAACTTCATCTTTGGTGAATGCTCTAGACAGTGAAATTAAGGGCATTTTCGAGGTTCTGGCTTCTGCCGATCATTTTAACTCTGGAAATACAAAAAGAACTTCTAAGAGAACCAAGAAAACAACAGATCTACTTCAGCGAAATTGCAGAGTGGAGCAAAAAGGAGATCAAAGAACTTTTAAAAATCGTGGAGCTTACAAGTGCCCTGTAAGTATTGAAAAACAAATGGGATGTAAGCGATCAAAGGGGGGACCGCTGGCCAAGTACAGTAGTTTGTTTAAATTTAATAGCTTCAACTATTATCCGGACTATCAATCAAGAAGGCTTAAGACTACTTTCAGATATACTGAAAACCCGGACTCTAAAGATGGTGTGTTAAATGAAGAATTTGTACGTTTTCAGATTGAGTTTAGAAATGGCCTTGAATATAGAATAACAAAATTGATTAGAGAGAAAATTGAAGATGGTTTATTTAAAACACTAGCTACAATCAGCTTTACAGGTAGTGAAAAAACACATTTTATAAAAAAAATCAATACTGAGAACTTGGAGACAGGGCAAGATGATGTGTCCTACTCTATCAATCAAAAAGCTGTTGAAGCGAAAGAGATCTTGAAACTCATTCCATTTTTAATCGATTTCAGATTAGATGATTACGAAAGTTGCCACTAGAGAAAGATTGTGATTATGAAAATAGGACTATTAAATGCATATCATTTTGTAAAAGGTGAGCAAACTTACCAAACACAATATAGCCCCATGGCTATAAAATATTTAAAGTCTCTAGCTGATGATGTGGAAGTTTGTGAGTATGTGGTGGCGCAAGGAGAGTTTCCTGAGGATATGCAATCATGTGATTTTTGGGTAATTACAGGGAGCCCAAAAAGTGCATATGATAACGATGAATGGATAGAGAAATTAACTCAGTTTATTTGCACGGCCCATTAAAAAAAAATAAAATTACTGGGCATATGTTTTGGTCACCAGATTATTGCTAAAGCACTAGGAGGGGAAGTGAAAGCCTCTAATAAAGGCTGGGGTGTTGGGGTTAGAAAATCAATTCTTAAAAATAAAAAGCAGTGGATGGCACCAGAGTTAGATCAATTTTCCTTACTCTACTCGCATCAAGATCAAGTAAGTCGGTTACCAAAAGAGGCAGAGCAGTTATTCTTTTCTGATTTTTGTGAATTTGAAGCCTACCAGGTTGGTGATCATATATTGTCTATCCAGGGTCACCCAGAGTTCACTAAGGTGTACGCTAGAGACCGCATGGTATCTAGAAAATCAAAGCTTGGAGAAAAATTATTTTATCAAGCTAGAAAATCCTTATTACAGGAGACGGATCAGCAAACCATTGGAAAGTGGATTGTTAATTTTTTTAGTTTTACTTAAACACTAGTGGATAGCTACGGTAAATGCTTTCACCTTGAAACTCTGGAAATTGAATTCTATAAAACACGGTTTTTAAACACTGAACCAGGGCACGATCATCGATACTGTCACTGAGAATCTTTACTTGTGAAACAGAACCATCTTTTTCGATTTTGATGCCTAAGATAATTTGTCCAACAATTTTCCCTAACTCTTTGAGTCTATTGAGCTGGCAACGTTGGATATATTTTTTTTGTTTTAAGATATATTTATCAAGAGCCTCATTGGAAAGTGAGAGTTGATGATTAGCTTGGGTAGTGTCAGGTAAAGAACTGCTATTATTCAAATCGTTAGATATTTGGCTTAAACTATTGTTGGTTGTGTTTATGCTTTCCATAGCTTTTACAGAATTTATATGAAATTTTAAAACCTTACTATTAGCACTAAATAGCGTTATATCCTTCAAAATATAGATGGGATTTTTTTTTGAATCATTGATCACTTTATACTCACCCTGTAAAAGATGTATATAAATAGGAGAGGAGAGTTTCTCCGTATCCCAAAGCTCTACCACAAATACAGCTTCATCAGAGAAAACTACAGTGGATAAATTATTAAAAATTACCTTTAGTTTTGAGTTTTTATGTAGAAAAATTTTATCTAAGTGGTTAATTGGAATATTGATATGGAGTTTTACTTTGTTAACTTGGTCTACTAATTTTTCGGAGTCTCCAGAGAGCTGGCTCACAAATCCAAGTTTAATTATTTTTGAAGCAGAATTTTTTTGAAAGTTGGAGATAAAACTTGGACCTTTAAAAATTAAAAAAGATCCAGCAAGAATAATTAAAATAGGAATGATTTTTTTCAATGCATACTCGTTTTTATGAGCAATATGAGATTAGTGGCTGTATTTAAGAATAAAATTACTTATTATCTTTTTTGTTTTCTTTTTTACCATCATCTTTTGTTGTGGCAGCTGGAGCAGTTACAATCCCAGCTTTGGCAGGTGCCACATAACGATCAAGTTTAGAGTCTGACTTACGGTTAGTTTGATAAGTTAGGGCTAAGCAGGTTAGGCCAAACACAATGGCAATCACGCGAGTTACTTTAACCAGAAAATCGGCACCACCAGAAGAACCAAAAACGGACTGAGATCCGCCGCCACCAAAAACGCCCATGGCGCCACCTTTGGCATCTTGAAGAAGAACGAAAATAATTAAAGCAACGGCCACAATCACGTGGAAAATAGATAGTGCATCAAACATAATTAGGAATCCTTATAAATAAATTAACAGACGGCAGTATAGGGGAAAGAGAACCAAGAGTCATGTAAAAAGACTCTTAGTGTTAAAAAGTATTGAAATTGTCTTGGTTCTTGCTTGTGACCCGAAAATTTTGTTTTTAACATTCTCAGAATTGCTATAAAACACAATAATTCAAGTAAGTTAGGTTACGCAGCTTTGGCTTGACTCTTTTTAAGCCAAAAGGAGTTCTCATCATTTTGGTTATAGCTATTCAAAGTGAGGCTAATAACATTAGATACAATTTCGGCAAAGCGGATCTCATTGTCAGTAAATTGCTTTTTATCGGGAGCCAGCTTTAGTGAAAGGACACCAAAAAATTCTCCTTTTTGCTCAATAGGGCAAACCACTAAGGAATTGAAATTTATATTTTTTACATGGCTTTTAATAAACCTTAAATTTTCATCTTCATTCAGGTTCTCTATGGCAATGAGACGCCCAGTATTTCTTACATGTAGAATTTCAGGGTAGACATTGAGATTTATATTAATTCCAGAGGCTCCTTTGTCATCGTTGGAAGTGACAATAATCCCCTCTTTTTCACTTATGCAATGAACAATATTACAACGTACTCCATTGGCTTTCATACTTAACATTTTAGTCAGGTTAAACAGAGTGTCTTCAAAACTATGGGAGTTTAGGGCTTGTTTTAAAGTAAGAGAGGTGAGGTGCAATAACGATGTGCCTTCGGCATCCAGCCTGGCGGGTGGTGCTTTTGGTGTCATACGTAGACTTCGACATTGAAAAATGATGCGATTTAAAACCTCATCCATTTTAAAAGGTTTAACTATATAGTCTTTTATGCCCATGCTTAAAGCTTCACGTACATTACTCTGTTGGTTATGGGCCGACGTGAGCATGAATATTGTAAAATCATGTTCTAAGCTTTCTTCTTTTTGAATAAAATTAAATACTTCATAACCACTACCATCAGATAGCACAAGATTGCATATGACCACTTTCGGGTGCCAAACTAGAATTTTTGCTCGCGCATCCTTAATGGTGTTGACGTATTGAGGGTCGAAACCAAACTTTCGAATATGCTCGCCCAAGCGCCGAGACAACTGGGTTTCACTATCAATGATTAATACCTTCACTCTTTGCGCCATGGCCATTCTTCGGAATTTTTTGGCCTAAAGTTGAGTCCAAAACTCAGAATATCTCAATTTGAGATAAAAACAAAATCTAGCTGGAAGCTCACTGTTTCTGGCTGAAAGGGCTTGAATCAATAGGCTTACTCGGGATCTAAACACCAGGGCATTTTATGCATCTAATTTTGACACTAAAAATCTGGTGAAAAGGCATTAAATTGGATATGAGAGAGATTGCTCGTGGCATAAATAATGAAAGGATAATGTGAGTGCAAAGACTAGATAGGACAATAAATTGAAAAGCTATATAATGACAATATGTACATTAATAACCACTATACTTGTGAGTTCAAGGGTGTACTCTAATAATTTGTGCCTTTCTTATTTTGAACCAAAGCAAAGTAAGATTCTCTTAAGTAAGTTTGGAGTTTTAGCTGATATTGCCCCCAGTACCCGTTTGAGTTGGGAAGATATTGAAATCATTTTCTCTGATCACTTTTCAAAAAATAGGCTCGTTAATGCTGAAGGAAAGACGAGGGTGGTTAAGGAGGATGGCCAAATTATTAATTTAGACCTCCTTATCAAGGAAGGTGGTCATAATAGGGGTGTTTTTGAAGTTAATTATGAAGGAAATCCACGCATCATTAAGGTTGTTAACTTGGATATTATCCAATCAATGAGGGAGCTGTACTTCCTTTCTAGGGCTATAGAGGTTGGCGGCCCAAAGCTGTATGGATTTGGAATCACTAAACTTCAAGGTAAAAAGCTCTTGTTTGTGGAAATGGAAGACTTATTTCATGGACAAGACAAGATTTCACTACGAAGATTGAGTTTCCTCAAGAAACTAAAAAACAAAGGTGAGTTTTATAATAAATATGTGAACAGTGAATTCTTAAAAAAACTAAGCCTCAGCTTGGCAAATTTACTTTTTCGTACTTTGGAGAAGAAAATGAATCCAGGAGATCCTGATTTAATTGTTAGTGAATTTGGAGAACTGAAGTGGGTGGATTTTGGTTCCTGGAGCAAAGTGCGCGATGTGCGTGAAGCAACAATAAATATGTATTTTGTGGCAAATTATTTGGAGGCAATAAGCCCTCGTGATCATAAAGAAATGCTAAAAATATTATTCCATAAAATCGATAATTCCACCATACTTAGTGCTACTGAAAAACAGAATTTCAAAAAGTCTTACATTGAGCTTTAGAACGTTACGAAAAGGTTGTTAACCTGGATTAACATTATTGAGATACTATGAGTCCCTATTGTATTTAAATTATGCACTCAAAAAATTTTTTTATAGATGCATTTATTGAAATATTTTATGTTTTGTGGAGAATTTATATTTTTTATTTACGGACTCACATAGCCGCTATAGGTTATGTGTAGCTTGGAGCCAATATCACTATCCCTTTTTTAGAAAAGCTCGTATATTGACTTCATGTTTATAGTATTTGAGGGTATTGACGCTTCTGGAAAGTCCACTTTAATCAAGGCTTTATCGGATAAATTAACTGAAAAAAGCTTGCAGTATATTGTGACTCGAGAGCCGGGGGGGACCCCTTTGGCGGAGGAAATTCGTGAACTTTTGTTGAAAAATGGTGAAGATGCGCCCACGCCACGCTGCGAGTTGTTACTTTATCAGGCATCAAGAGCGCAGCATGTGGAAAAAGTCATTGAACCAGCCTTAAAAAAAGATCAATGGGTTTTGTGTGACCGCTTTACAGCAAGTAGCTTGGCCTTTCAGTGTGGCGGCCGCGGAGTGAGCGAGGCCGATGTAAACATGCTTAATAATTACTCCACAGCAGGTCGGCAACCAGACATCACAGTTTTATTAGATATTTCTGTGGATGAGAGCGAGAAACGTAAAAATAGTCGAGTTACAGAAACAGGAGTGGAAAAAGATCGTTTTGAAATAGAGAAAATTGAATTTCATAGCAATGTTCGTAATCACTACTTAAAACAAGCAGAAGAAAACCCTAAGGCTTGGTTAGTGATTTCGGGCGAAAAAAGCCCTAAAGATGTGCTTGATTCTTTTTTAGAAGGTATGAATTTGTGAGTGAACTTTGGGGACGCTTTTTAGGTCATACAAAAAATAAAGAGCGCTTTTCAAAGATTCTTCAAGAGAGGCGTTTGCCAAGTACACATATCTTCGTGGGCCCCTCGGGGGTTGGTAAGAGAACCTTCGCCCTTGCCTTGGCGCAAAAATTAATTTGCCAAAGAGGTTTGGGTTGTGGGGTATGTGGCCCTTGCATCCGTGTGGAAAAAGCTCAAAGCGAGAATCTTTTGTTAGTGGAGCCTGATGGGAAGAGTATTAAGGTTTCGCAAAGTACAGAGATTTTAAAATTTGTTTCTTTTCAGCTTATAGGTTCAGCCAGAGTTGTTATTATTAATCAAGCTCATAAAATGAATCCCCAGGCAGCAAACGCATTATTAAAAACACTAGAAGAGCCGGAGCAGGATACTTACTTTTTCCTTGTTACAGAAACACTTTTGGGTATGTTGCCTACCATACGCTCTCGCTCATTAGTCACTCAGTTTGGCATACTTTCTAACAATGACGTGCAGGGGGTTCTTACGCAGAACTTATTGGCTTTTACTGCGGAGCAAGTGCAGTTTTCTGAAGGTTCCGTTGTGAAAGCCATGGCTTTGAATCTTGAAACTCAAAGTCATATTAAGGTTGTTTACCATAAACTTTGGGAACAGTTCTTTAAAACACACAAGTTTCAAGGCTCTTACTATCAGGTTCTGGAGCCTTTGAATAAGGATATTAAAGACAAGGATTTTATGGTTGCTTTGGGGCAGTATTTTCAGAAACATTTGCAGAGTGTGTGGAAAGCTAAGGACCAGGGTATTCATGGGCAGTCCTCTAACTTTTATAACACTTCTTTTGATGAAAATTTAACAAGCTTAAGCTATTCACAGTTAGATAGTTTATTTTTAGAGAGCATTCAGTTAGAAAAGGACTTTAAGTCTAATGTAGATCCCTCTCTTTGCATCGCTCAATTTTTTAAAAAAGCAAACGAGGTAGTTAGTGGCCAACATTGAATTCATAGATACTCACACTCATTTAAATATGTTGGAAGGTGGTATTGAGCCAGCAATTCAGTTGGCAGAAGAGCAGCAAATAGTAAAAATGATAAATATTGGCACCTCTATGGAGGATTTGCCTCAGGTTTATGCCCAGGCCAAACAGTTTTACCCAAAAGTGTACTGCACACTAGGGGTGCATCCTCACGATGCAAAAACATGGGATGAGAAGGTAAAATCTTTTATATTATCACATGCCAGAAAGAAAGAGGTGGTGGCTTTAGGTGAAATGGGCTTAGATTTTTTCTATAACCACTCAGAGCATGATGTACAAAAAGCAGTATTTAGGGAACAGATCGAGATGGCCATAGATGAAAATCTACCCATAGAAATTCACACCCGAGATGCTGAAAAGGAGACCATAGAAATTCTCAAAAGCTATAAAGGGCAAGTAAAGGGACTTGTACATTGTTTTACAGGCACTCAGTGGTTGGCGGATGAAGCTCTAGATCTTGGCTTAAATATCTCCATTAGTGGAGTGGTTACTTTTAAAAAAGCTGAGGAATTAAGATCAGTTGTTAAAATTTTACCACTGGATCGAATTCATGTGGAAACCGATGCGCCATTTCTCTCTCCAGTGCCTCAAAGAGGAAAGAAGAATACACCAGCCTTCACTCGCCACGTGGCCGATTTTGTGGCTGAGTTAAAGGGAGTGAGCGTTGAAGAGCTTTCCATTCAACTAAAAAGCAATACTCTGGAGTTATTCAAAAAAATTCAGTGGAGCTAAGCGGCCATGTAAAATGCCAAGGTCATTAAACTCACCTCAATTGAGACCATGTGGGTATGTGCACAAAAATACTCAAACAAGCAGTGCTCATTAAAAATTCAGCAATGACTCCCATATTCCCATTTTTTAGCAGCCGCGCGCAAAGCGAGTTAGGATCGCAGCCCGAAGGGCGAGAACCGCATGTTTGAGCCTTTGAGTGTGGCTGCTAAAAAATGGGAATATGGGAGTCATTGCTGAATTTTGAACTCCGCTCCGAATTCACTGTTAGCCCACAGACCCACATGATCTCAATTGAGGTGAGTTTAATGACATTGGCATAAGACAAAACGTGACCTCGGTGGCGGTCTGTGCTAATTATTCTTCAAAATATATATGAATTTACATAAAGGAGATTTCATTGAGCCGTTTACGTGTGGGAATCAATGGTTTTGGTCGCATTGGAAGAATTTTGTTTCGAGCGGCTTTTCAGGAGCAATACGCAGATAAGATTGATATTGTTGGCATTAATGGGTTGATGGATGCCAAGAGCATGGCTCATTTGCTAAAATATGACAGTTCCCATGGACGTTTTCAGGGGAGTGTTGAAGTTGTAGAAGATGCCCTTATAGTAAACGGGAAGTCTATTCAGCTTTCACACACAAGAAATCCTGAGGAAATTCCGTGGAAATCTATGGAAGTGGATATTGTTTTGGAATGTACAGGTGCATTTAAAGAAAAAGAAGCTTTTCAAAAACATATAAAGGCAGGAGCTAAAAAGGTTTTAGTATCTGCCCC
Organism: Pseudobdellovibrionaceae bacterium; assembly: GCA_018663505.1. Taxonomy (GTDB): domain Bacteria; phylum Bdellovibrionota; class Bdellovibrionia; order Bdellovibrionales; family UBA1609; genus JABJQG01. Next base: position 86,960 of record JABJQG010000013.1, read on the forward strand.
AGCACCAGGTGCTGATGAAACTATTGTTTATGGAATTAACCACGAAAGTTATGATCCTTCAGTTCATCAGATTTTATCCAATGCCTCATGCACTACAAATTGCTTAGCTCCTGTGGCTAAAGTTTTAGATGATAATTTTAAAATTCAGTATGGCATGATGACCACTGTGCATTCTTATACAAATGATCAAAAAGTATTAGATTCAAATCATAAAGATTTAAGACGAGCTCGTGCTGCGGCAGTTTCTATGATTCCAACATCTACTGGTGCTGCAAAAGCTGTGGGTCAGGTTTTACCACAGTTAAAGGGTAAAATTGATGGTTTAGCTGTTCGTGTGCCAACGCCAAATGTGAGCTTAGTTGATTTTGTGATTCAAACAGAAAAAGAAGTCACTGTTGAGGCTATTAATAAGGCTATAAAAAGCGCTTCAGAAGGTGCCTTTAAAAATATATTAGCTTACGAAAATGAGCCACTTGTGAGCGTAGACTATATGGGTAACCCACATAGCTCTATTGTGGATATGCCCAATACTATGGTTATGGGAAAAAACCTAGCTAAGGTCTTTTCTTGGTATGACAATGAAATGGGTTTTTCTAATCGTATGATTGACCTCTCCCTATATATTCACAACAAAGGCTATTAAGTTATGGTGTCAAAATCTCTTGATGGGGCAACTTTTATTAAAGATCTTGAAATAAGGGACAAGGTTATCTTCCTTAGAGTGGACTTTAATGTTCCCATTAAAGATGGTGTTATTCAGGACGACTTTCGCATCCAGGCCGCAGTACCAACGATTAAGTATGCTCTTAGTGAGGGTGCTAAAATTGTTATTGGCACACATTTTGGACGCCCCGAGCCTGGTAATTATGATCAACCAGAATTTAGCTTGGAGCCAGTGGCTGCTAAATTGGGTGAGCTTTTGGGTTTAGATGTACTCTTAGTTGCCGACCCATTAAGTGATACACCAAAAGCTTTGCTAACAATGGTTAAAGATAACAAAGTTATCATGTTAGAAAATTTAAGGTTTAATGCGTCTGAAACTAAAAATGGGGATCAATTAGTTAATGCGATTAAGAACTATATAGATATTTACGTGAATGATGCTTTCGGAGCGTCACACAGGGCCCATGAGTCCATAGTTGCTTTGCCAAAAGAGATCACCACAAGAGCTTATGGCATGTTAATAAAAAAAGAAGTGGAAATGCTGGACCATGTTTTACATAATCCCGAGGCACCTTATGTGGCTATTTTAGGTGGAGCGAAGGTCAGCGATAAAATTGAAATCATTGATAACCTTATAGATAAGGTGGACTGTTTCATTATTGGTGGTGCAATGGCTTATACCTTTCTAGAAGCAAAGGGTTTGCAGGTTGGTAAGTCTCTTGTTGAGGTTGAAAAACTCACCTTTGCTAGAAAATTTCTAAAGCGTGTTGAGGTTCGAGGAATAAAACTTTTATTACCAATAGATCATCTTACTCTTCCAAGTTTTAACTCACCCATTGATCAATTAAAAAAATCACCAGGGCCAAATATCGATGGAGACGAAATGGGTTTAGATATTGGGCCAAAATCAAGAGAGCTATTTATGAATGAAATTATAAAAGCTAAAACAGTATTTTGGAATGGTCCTATGGGTGTCTTTGAAAAAGAAGGTTTAAGCGAAGGCACTTTTGCAATAGCTAAGGCTATGTCAGAATGTGGTGGAATTACTGTGGTAGGCGGAGGAGATTCTGCGGCTGCGGCTAAGGTTTCTGGTTATGCAGAAGCTTTTTCTCATATTTCCACAGGCGGAGGAGCAAGTTTGGAGTACCTACAGGGTGCTGCCTTACCCGGCCTTAGAGCTTTAAGAGGAAAATTTAACTAAGCTCGATTTTATATTTCAAATTTGTTTTATTTAAAACTATAATTATTTTTTATGTAACTTTATTATTTAGAAAAATTTTGAGCTCAATGAATCACACTCAAAGGCTCAAACATGCGGTGCTCATTAAAAATTAAGCAATCTCATTCCTTTTTTGTTTTCTTTAGCAGCCGCTCGCAAAGCGAGTTCGGATCGCAGCCCGAAGGGCGAGAACCGCATGTTTGAGCCTTTGAGTGTGGCTGCTAAAGAAAACAAAAAAGGAATGAGATTGCTTAATTTTGAACTCCGCTCCGAACTCGCTTTGCGCGCGATTCATTGAGCTCAAAATTTTTCTAAATAATAAAGTTACATAAAAAATAATTATAGTTTTAAATAAAATAAATTTGAAAAATAAAATGAACAATGTACGGGGAGTGACTATGAAAGAAATTTTGATTGCAGCAAACTGGAAGATGAATAAAGGCCCTAAAGATACGGCTGAGTTTTTTCAACAGTATTTAGATACAGTCACTGAGGATGAACAAGGGTGCTTTGCTTTCTTTCCTTCAGCAATCTGTCTGGCAGAAACGGCCATTGGATTGAGTGGAACTGAGATATCTTGGGGAGCACAAAATTGCTATTTTGAAGATTCTGGAGCTTTTACTGGAGAAACATCCCCTCAAATATTAAGTGAGATGGGTGCTCAAATGACATTGGTGGGACATAGTGAAAGACGACATATTTTTAATGAGACTGATGAAGTCTTAAATAAAAAAGTTTTGGCTTTGCAGAAATGGGACATTACACCAATGATATGTGTTGGAGAAACCTTAGAGCAAAGAGATGCTGAAGAAACAGACCAAGTTATTTCCAGTCAATTGGTGTCCTCTTTAAGTGGTGCTGATTTAGAAAAAGAGTTTATAGTTGCCTATGAACCTGTTTGGGCCATTGGAACCGGTAGGGTGGCCACTCCAGAAATTGCCGAAGCCGCTCATAAAACATTGCGATCTGAACTGGTTAAGCTTGTGGGTGCAGACAGGGCTCAAAAAGTGAGAATTCTTTATGGTGGTTCGGCCAAAGCAGAAAATGCTAATGACCTTTTTTCTCAGGAGAATATTGATGGCTTTCTAGTAGGAGGCGCATCTTTAGAAGTAGACAGTTTTTACGCAATATTACAGGCGGTGAAATAAAGTGTTATTAGCTCACAAAACATGGCCACAAGTAGAGGAATATTTGAAAACAAATAAGAGGCTTATTATTCCCATTGGTTCGGTGGAACAGCATGGACCAACAGGGCTTGTAGGTACTGATTTTTTGACGGCCACAGATATATCAAAAGCTGTGGGTGAAAAAACAAAAACTATGGTTGCGCCCAGTTTAAATTATGGAATGGCTTCGCACCATATGGGTTTTAGTGGCACTGCCACATTAAGGCCTAAAACATTGATGAGTGTCATCTATGATGTGGTGGAGAGTTTTTACACTCATGGTTTTCGTAACATAATATTTGTGAATGGGCATGGTGGTAATATTGCAATAATTCAGGCGGCAATGTGTGAGCTAAAATATACAGAGGCTTTTGTTGGTTTAGACATGAAGTTACAAAGTTGGTGGCAATTGAAGGAAATTTCTGAATATGAGACAAAGCATTTTGGCGATGAAAGTGGATTTCATGCCACTATTGGCGAGGTGTCTGTGACTATGTATAACCAGAAAGAGGCTTTTGCTGATATTGAGAACAGATTGTTTGAAATAGAGCGCCCAAAAACTTTATTTCCCCTAAGTCCTAGTGAAATGCGAAAGCATTATCCCGATGGCCGAATGGCATCTAACCCAGGTCTGGCTACGTATGAACACGGTGAAGTCCTATTTGATTTAGCGGTTCAGGCCATTGCAAATGTAGTATAGAGGACACTGAATTGAGACTTGGTACTCTAAAGTATGTATTTTAATCACAAGGCTTTTGTGGCCAAGAGGTAAAACTTAAGGCTCACTGAAATAAGAATTTGTGCTTAGAGGGTGCTTATAAGTGAGTTGAGGATTTACAATTTTAATTCAATGTGGATTAGACCAAAGTTAGGTTGAAGAAACCTAACTGATAACATATATGCCCTAAGGTATTAAAGATTATTATTTTTAGAAAGTAGGAAGCCTTGTGTGCCGACAAGTGGGTTATGCCTACTAATATTTTTCAACACAAAGTTTATAGACAATTCACTCTCGTGGTTTTTATTTCTATTATGCTTATTGAGGCAGCCCTTTTGTTTTTTAGCTATAATAAGGAAAAAAATCGTTTATTTTCACATCAGGAAGAAGTTGTAAAAAACATAACTAATCAAGATCTAAATCAGGCATTAGTGGATGCCCACCTCTTGAATAAAAATATTCATACAAGGTTATTCAATTACTCGAGAAATATCATATTTTTGTCTATGGGCATCTCGCTTTTAACAGCCCTAATCACAGGCTTTGTATTTCATTTTTTAGCTGGTAAGTACTTATTGCATCTTATACGAGTTAATGAAACCAGCGAAAAGTATGTTGGGGATATTCCCAATAATGAGGTGGGTTTACTTATTCATAAAAGAGAACATATGTTATCGGAACTAGAGGGCTATAGGCAGAACCTTGAAATGAAGTTGGAAGATGCTAAGCATGAGTTGATTCAAACATCTAAATTTTCTCTTATAGGAGAATTTACTGCAGGAATAGTGCACGATATAAAAAACCCTCTTACTGTACTTATGGGTTATGGAAAACAGGTGGCAAAGATTTTTGATAAGTCAGATTTAAGTGAAAAGGACTGTGACTTAATTAAAAAAGGTGTGGGAAAAATGAACAAAGCCACATATAAAATATTTGAAATTACAGACAGAATGGGGAAATTTTCACGTGCTGATGTGGATTATATTGAAGGGCTTGATTTAAAGAATATTGTGGAAGTAAGCTTATCAATGGTGGTAAAGAAAATTGAAATGAACCACATTGTTGTAACTAATAGTGTTATTGATGAAAAAGTTTTCTTTTGGGGAGATCAAATTGGTATAGAGCAAGTGTTAATCAATCTTTTAGCTAATGCCAGTGATGCCATGGAAACAAGCGAAAAAAGAGAACTAGGTATAGCAATGAAGGATCAGGGTGATCAAATTCACCTTGAAGTCACGGACACGGGTAATGGCATCCCAGAAGATAAATTAGAAGTCATATTTAAATCATTTTTTACAACAAAAAAAGCAGGCAAAGGCACAGGCTTAGGTTTAGCAAATTGCTTGAGAATAATGAATCAACATAAATCTGAAATTCTTACTCACTCAAAGGTTGGTGAAGGTACAAGATTCACTGTTGTTCTCCATAAAAAGAAACCTCATGATTTTGAGAGTGTTGTTGCTGCATAAGTTTTTAAACTCTCTAAAAGAGTACTCCTAATTGTTTAAACTTCAAATGGGGGGTTGTGCCCGCTAGTATTCCAAAAACCGTCTGTGCAGTTATTCCTACCAATGAGCTCTTGATCCGACCAAAGACAACACATGGCGTCATCGAGAGAAAAGGCCGAGTAACGAATTGCGCGCAATACTGCGAAGCGCAAAGTCTTTGAAAACACTGATGTAGTTAATGATGCGTAAAGTCACTATACAGTATTCCTTAATGATATCATTAGTTTATCTCATTTTGAGTCTTTACATTTTAAGATCTTGATGTTAGTCTAGTTTTATAGCTTGAGAGTTCCCGTTTGTTTACGTCTAGGGCTACGACGAAAACTCAGAACAGATCCTGTGGTGGGATTTGTAGAAACGGAAGGGAACTTGAAATGAAAAGTGGACCAATTCACTATCGACGCTGCCATTTGTGTGGGAACGTGACGTGGGGTGATGCTAATTCAAAGGTGAATAAGTGTTACCACTGTGACAAATCCTTGGCGCCGTTTTATTATTTTGATGATCGCCATGCTCCTGTTCAGGGGGATGAGACTCTTAGGCCTAAGTTGTTGCCCAATGAGTTTCAACCACTTTTTGGAATTACCGCTTATTGGGAGGGGTTTTAGCTTTTTTTCTATAAGATTCTGTGCTTTTATGCCCAGATGAGTTTTTCCAAAATTAGTCTTGATGATATTCAAAAAGCTTCACAGTGCCTACATGGAGTAGTTTTAAGGACTCCTATACTTTTCTCAAGAAGTATTAGCGAATTGCTAGACACTGAAGTTTATTTAAAATTAGAAAACAAACAAGTGACTGGGAGCTTTAAGGCTCGTGGTGCTTATAATAAAATATCTTCTTTGTCAGATGAGCAAAGAAAAATGGGGGTGATTGCAAGCTCTGCTGGCAATCATGCACAAGGCGTGGCATTTGCTGCAGGTAAGTTTGGCATACAAGCTCACATTGTAATGCCTAGGCATGCCTCTCTAGTGAAAGTAACTGCTACAGAATCCTATGGAGCTCAAGTTCACCTTATGGGTGATTATTATGATGATGCCTATGCCTATGCCTGCCAACTGGCAGAAGAAAAAAAACTTGTATTTGTTCACCCTTTTAATGATCCACTGATAATGGCAGGACAAGGTACAGTGGGCCTAGAACTATTTGAGCAAATATCTGGTTTGGATAGTGTGGTTGTCCCTATTGGTGGAGGGGGACTTATTAGTGGAGTGAGTACTGCTTTGAAAATCCTGAACCCCAAAATTAAAATTTATGGAGTGGTTTCTAAAAATGCCTCTGGTATGCAATACCTCTATAAAGGTAAAAGTTTGTCAGGTTTACAAACTCATGCCACCATAGCGGATGGTATTGCGGTTAAAAAACCAAATGAAGAAATTTTTAAAAATTATATTCAACCAAATGTAGACGAAATTATTTCTATCTCTGATGATGAAGCAGCAGAAAGCATAGTTTACTTACTTGAAAGAGAGAAAACCATGGTTGAGGGCTCTGCTGCAGTGGTCTTATCAGCGGCTAAAAAACTCAAAGGACGCTTAGGCAAAAAATCAGCTTTAATTATGTCAGGTGGAAATATAGATTTAAATCTTGTGGCAACAATTATTGAAAAAGGCTTGTCTACAGCTGGTAGGTTGTCTCGGGTGAATGTGATCACTGCGGATCAGCCAGGAATATTAAATCAGTTAACAGGTATTATTTCAGCTCAAGAGGCGAACATATTAGATGTCAAGCATGATCGTCTTTCATCTAACTTGCAAATTAGAGAAGCGAGGATTGAATTTTTATTGGAAACACGTAATAAAGAGCATATTCAGGAAATAAAGAAATCTTTTCAAGCAGCGGGTGTTGTTGTTGTTTAAAAGAGCTCCAATTATTGGGAGAGAAAATGGAAGTCACAAAAAGCATACAAAAGTTAATCCCTTACCAGGCTGGAAAACCCATCTCTGAAGTTCAAAGAGAATATGGTTTAGATAAAGTCATTAAACTAGCCAGCAACGAAAATCCTTTGGGTCCTAGTGAGAAAGTTAAAGCAGCAGTTCAAAAAGCGATGGAGGATCTTCACCGATACCCCGACCCAAGTTGCTACGAGTTAACAAGATCTGTGACTAAGTATTTCAAAAAGCAGGATGTTAATATTGAGACAAATCAACTTGTTTTTGGCAATGGGTCTGATGAATTGATTGGTTTGGTTATACGCTGTTACTCACAGCCAGGGGATGAAATCATTGTTTCAGAAAGCTCCTTTATTGCTTATTCCATTCAGGCAAAGGCTGCCAATGTTAGTGTGAAAGCGGTCCCTTTAAGAGAAGATTTAAAAATTGACTTAGATGCGATTTATAATGTTTGGGAGGAAGATCCTGAGAAGTATAAATTAATTTTTATTCCTAACCCAAATAACCCCACAGGTTGTTACTCAACTAAAGATGAAGTGGATGCTTTTTTACATAAAATGGGAAAGCAAACATCAACTTTAGTTGTATTTGATGAAGCATATTTTGAATTCGCTAGAGCTAAGGATTACCCAAATGCACTGGCTTATCTACAACAATCCAAACAAGTGGTTGTGCTAAAAACGTTTTCAAAGGTTTTTGGTGTGGCGGGTCTAAGGGTGGGTGTTATGGTGGCTGACCCCGAGATCACAGGTTATGTACACAGAATTCGTGCGCCATTTAATGTGAACTCACTAGGTCAAGCCGGGGTTATGGCTGCCTTAGAGGATGATGATTACTTAAGGAGATCTCAGGAGGTGAACTGGTCTGGACTGGATTACTTTTATACAGAGTTCAAGAGGCTGGGGATTAAGTACTGGCCTTCAGAGGCAAATTTTGTGCTTTTTGAAACAGGCGAGGACTCAATGATAATGTTTGAAGCCCTTTTGCAAAAAGGTATTATTCTTCGCCCCATCAAAGGTTATGGTTTACCGACTCAACTTAGAATTAGTGTTGGTTTGCCAGAAGAAAATCAGGAAGCGATCAAACAAATAGAGTTAGTTTATAAGGGTGAAAAATGATTCCAGTAATTACAATTGATGGACCAGCTGCTTCAGGGAAATCCTCAGTGAGTCGAAAATTAAGTGAGCGATTAGGTTGGGATTGGGTCTCCACAGGTGCTTTTTATCGAGGTGTGGGTTTTTTAGCTTATGAATCTAATATGGATTTGCAAGATGAAGAAGCCTTAGTGAAATTAATTTTAGACAAAGAGTGGGAAGTGGTTTTAGCGCCTGAAAAAACACAGTTTTTTTTTAAAGGTAAAGATATTTCTTCTCAAGTATTTGTTGAGACAGTGGGGAGTTTTGCTAGCCAAATCAGCTCCCATCCAGGTGTTCGTGACAGCTTACTTCAGGCTCAGCGCAGCTTAACACAAGGGCGAAAAGGTTTAGTGGCAGAGGGACGAGACTGTGGAACGGTTGTTTTTCCCTCATCTCCCTTGAAAATTTTTCTCACAGCAGATCAGAGTAAAAGGGCATCACGACGGGTTGAACAGGGGGGTGGTGAAGTGAAAGAAATCCTCAAAGCTCAACAGGTTCGAGATGAGCAGGATACCCAGAGAAAATCAGCCCCTTTGCTCGCTGCAGAAGATGCTGTCACTATAGATACTACTGATTTGAGTCTAGATCAGGTGGTTGATCAAGTTGAGACTATGGCAATTAAATTGTTTAATTTTTAAAAAAAGCTTTAGCTTTATTAAAAATAAGTTTATAACAATGCTTCCAAAATAGGAAACTTGTGGTGTTTGTATCTGCTTGTTTTTAGTGAAAATTTAGCTTTTAGAAGATGTTTTAAACACCTATTTGCTGTTGATCTAATTAAACAAATATTGCAAAACTCATAGAAACATACATAGTGGGATGAGCCCATAGAAGATAAACAACTAAAACAGGTAGGATTCACCTTAAATAAAGAATCCCTAGAAAGACAATGTCTTTCAGTGGAGGTCAAATTGAGTATCACAGAAGTAAAGAATAAAACTAAAGCACAAATAGACAGAGAAAAAGTAATGGCGTTATTAGATGCTGGAGACGCAGATGTTGCAGAAAATCCAGGTATTGCTGATAGCTATGCTTCAGATGAATCATTCGCAACACTTTATGTAGATTCATTAACTGATCGCGACTTTAATGTTGGAGATGTAGTTAAAGGAACAGTTGTACAGGTTCTAGATGATTTAGTTTTAATTGATATTAATTATAAAAGTGAAGGATTTATTCCTACTTCAGAATTTCGTTTAGTAGACGGACAGAAAATTGAAAAAGGAACCGAAGTTGAAGTCTATATTGATCGTTTAGATGACGGCAATGGCATGGTGGTTTTATCGAAAGACAAAGCAGATATGTTGAGAGCTTGGAATGATATTTCTGAAGCAGCTGAGAATGAAGAAGTTGTTGAAGGAACTGTGATCTCTAAAGTTAAAGGCGGATTAAGTGTAGATATCGGGGTAAAAGCTTTTTTACCGGGAAGTCAGATTGATTTACGTCCCGTAAGAAATATGGATGTTTATATTGGTAAAAGCTATAAGTTTAAAGTGATTAAGTTTAACAAAAAACGTGGAAATATTGTTTTATCTCGTCGTGTGGTTTTAGAAGCAGAAAGAGAAAGCTTAAGATCTCAAACTATGGATACAATGGCAGAAGGAACACGCTTAAAAGGTGTTGTTAAGAACATCACTGATTACGGTGCGTTTATTGATCTTGGTGGAATGGATGGACTCCTTCATATTACAGATATGAGCTGGGGCCGAGTTAAGCATCCATCAGAAGTGATTACATTAGGTGATGAAATTGATGTGGTTGTATTAAAATATGATCAAGAAAAAGAGCGAGTGAGCTTAGGTTTAAAACAACTTCAAGAAGACCCATGGACAAGTGCTGTAGCAAATTATCCAGCTGGAACTAAGTTAACAGGTAAAGTTGTTAGTTTAGCTGATTATGGTGCTTTTGTTGAGTTAGGTGACGGTGTTGAAGGTTTAATTCACGTGAGTGAAATGAGTTGGACTAAACGAGTGAAACATCCTTCTCAAATAGTATCTGTTGGTGATGAAGTTAATGTGGTTGTACTAGAAGTTAGCCACGATAACAGAAGAATTAGCTTAGGTATGAAACAACTTGAGGAAAATCCTTGGAACACATTAAAGAATACTTATGAGCCAGGTACTGTGATTGAAGGCGAAGTAAAATCAATTACTGATTTTGGTTTATTTATTGGTGTAGAAGATGGAATTGATGGTTTAATTCATTTGTCTGATTTTTCTTGGACTAAGCGTTTTAACCACCCTTCAGACATGTATGCTAAAGGTGATAAAATAAAAGCGGTTGTTTTAAATGTTGATATTGAAAACGAAAGATTTTCACTAGGTATTAAGCAACTTGAAGAAGACCCATGGACTAAAGTTGAAGAGCAATACCCAATAGGATCACAACATGATGTTAAAGTTGTTAAATTGACTGATTTTGGTGTTTTTGTTGAAGTGACTAGCGAAGTTGAAGGTTTGATTCACATTAGTGAGTTATCCACAAAACGTGTGGATAAGCCCGATGATGTTGTAAAAGAAGGCGAAGTTATACGAGCTGAAATTATAACTATTGATCAGGATTCACGCAAAATTGCTTTGAGTGCTAAACTTGTGAAGTTAAGAGAGCAAAAAGCTGATGTTGCTGATTATGTTAAAAAAGCCACATCAACTTCTAAAGCTAGCTTTGGAGATATCTTTGGTGATCAACTAAAGACACAACAAGCTGAGCAATCCACTTCTTCAGAGGGAGATTCTTCAGACTCATGAGAAAGGCACTAGGAACTATTGCCATCGTATTTTTTTTAATATTTGGCTTAACGGTCATTATATCCATAAGCGGTGTGGTTAGTATACTGGCACCCGAAACAGCCTCTTTAAATAAAGAGGCTGTTTTGTTTTTAAAACTTGATGGAGTTATCATCGATGGAGAGAAAATTTTAGAAGATATAAAAACATACGCGAAAGAAGATAAAATCAAAGCTGTTTTGGTTCAGATCAACTCTCCTGGTGGAGTCGTTGGCCCAAGTCAAGAAATCTACGAAGAGTTAAAGCGTGTACGTAAAGAACTAGAAAAGCCAGTTGTAGTGTCATGTAATGCGGTAACTGCAAGTGGTGGTTATTATGTGGCTGTAGCGGCCGATAAAATAATTACCAACCCAGGTACTATAATGGGCTCTATCGGTGTGATTATGGAGTTTGCTAATCTTGAAGGTGTCTATGATTGGGCAAAAGTGAAAAGATTTACGATTAATACTGGGGCTTATAAAGATTCTGGTAGTAGTTACAGAAATATGAGAGACGACGAGAAAAACCTGTTTCAGAGTATGTTGAATGAAGTTCATGTGCAGTTTAAAAAGGCAGTAGCTGAGGGTCGAAAATTACCTATGAGTCGAGTTGTACCTTATGCTGATGGTAGAGTATTTACTGGAGAGATGGCTGTTAAATTAGGCTTTGCGGACCAAGTTGGGACTCTAGAAGATGCAAGAAGGATTGCTGGAGAATTAGCTGGTCTTGGAGAAGATCCAATGATGTTTTCACCGCCTAAAGAGCGCCCAAGTCTTTCTGAAATACTTTCTGAGGTGCGTGCCCCGAATCTTATTCAAGAACTTAAGAACAGCTTATACTCTTCTAGCTTGCTAGGTATCCCACTTTATCTTATGCCAGGAACATCAGTAAGATGACTTTTACTTTGCCAAATTTCCACTTTGATTACCATTTAGATCATATTGGAATAGCTGTTAACTCCTTAGAAGAAGGAGCTCAATTTTACAGATTTCTTGGTATGAAAGATATGCTCATTGAAGAGGTTGCTTCAGAAAAGGTGAGAGTAGGATTTATTGATTTTAATGGAGATAAGACCACTCGTATTGAACTTTTAGAAGCTACAGATGATTCAAGTCCAATTGCTCAGTTTATAAAAAAACGGGGAGTGGGTATTCATCATATTTGCTTAAGAGTGAAATCATTAGTTGAAATTTTAAAGCAACTTAAAGATGATAATATAAGACTTATTCATGAAACTCCCAAGATAGGGGCACATAACTGTATGATTGCATTTATTCACCCATCTAGTTGTGGAGGGGTTTTAGTGGAGCTTTCTGAAAAGATGGAAAGCTAAGTTGGTAGATTAGATTTTTTATAGAAAGGGGTTCTTTTGCGAGGCCAAGTTCAATTTTCAGTGCCATTTAGTCCGGTAGTTAAAAAACTGGTTATTATTAACGTAGCTGTTTGGATAGGGTTGATACTTATCTTACAACAGTTAGTTTTAGATAAACCTTTGGTGTTTGCTTGGTTTAGTTTGATTCCAAGTAAGGCCATGGGTGATTTTTTTATATGGCAACCCTTCACCTATATGTTTCTTCATTCACCTAACAGTGTATTTCATATTTTATTTAATATGTTGTTGTTATGGATGTTTGGCTCTGAGCTGGAGCAACGTTGGGGCAGCCAGTTTTTTCTTATTTATTATTTAGTCTGCGGTGTGGGTGCCGGAATACTATATATGTTTGCTATTTACATTTATTACTTTATCTCAGGTGATGTCTCTCCTTTATTTACACCTGTTGTTGGGGCTTCGGGAGCTGTTTTTGGGCTACTGCTCGCTTATGGCATGGTCTTTGGCGAACGTATGGTGTATTTCATGATGCTTTTTCCAATGAAAGCCAAGTTTTTTGTAATGATTATAGGGGGCGTAGAACTGGTCACCCTGTTGAGTAGTGGAGTAAAGGGTGAGGTTGCAAATTTAGCACATTTGGGAGGTTTAATTTCTGGTTTTATCTTCCTTTACACCTGGGTGAGATTTAAAAATAAACTGATTAAAAACTTCACAAAGAAACGTGGACGCAAATTAAAATTAGTGGTAAATAATGATGAAGATGAGTCCAAAGATGATGGGCCAAAATATTGGAATTAGAACCTCAAGGAGGTCGTAGTGAGTTTAGCTAGTGATTTGAAAAATAAGAGATTTGATAAGAGATTAGTGGATTGGAATTTAAAAAATAACGTGATCACTCAGGCCGAATACGACCAAATGATGTCATCACTTTCTGATGAAACGGACAATGCCACTACTGTTGAGCTATCAAATATGGAAGAGCATGCAGTTGTTGAAAATAATGACATAGAAGTAGTGAGTAATGATGGCGGTTTTCTTCAGTAGTAAGCACATTTATTCATCAAGTAAAAAAAGGCAATTCATATGAATTGCCTTTTTTATTATTCAATAGATGATTTCTGGATATTAGATCTTCTTTTAAGAAATTCCTTGAGTTTTGTTACAACCTTTTAAAGCGGCAGGTCTTATTTTTTATCAACTACCTATGAGCTAGTAGCCGATAAGTTCATTTAAAAATCTAGGATGTGAGTAATAAACTAGTTAGAAAGAGTTTTGGGCTGAAGAGCTTACGTCTTCAGTGTTAACAAGGCTGCCAGCAGCTCCATTTTGTGGAAGAGTTTGGGTGGAGGAGGGTGTGTCTTGAGGTAGAGGTTGAGCAGGGGTCCATGTTTCATTTAAAATGCTATACATGTTTCCATCTTTTTTTAGATGAAGTATTTTTTGCCCAAAATCTTTGATTTTGTCGGATTGATAATTTTGGATAAAAGATACAGAGGTGTGGTCTTTGTGAATAAATATTATAGGTTCGTCTGCCTGAACCGAGATAAAGTTATACTTTTCATTGAGTATAGTTTTGTAGCTTCTCCATTGTCTTTTATTCATTTTCTTTTGCAGGGACTTAAAGTCGTCACTATAGAAACTCATGTATTCATCAATATTTTTATTACTCCAGCTGTTTGTCCAACTTGAAAGCCAATGATTAAAGTTGTCTCTAGATTTTATAAAATCATCTTTTGAGAGATAACTAATGCTATTTTCAATAATGATGGGGGTTCGTTTTAGCTTGATATGACTTTTTAAGTAATCAATCACTTCATTTCTAACTACAACACAGCCTCTTGAACCTCTATAAAGTGTTTTAGTTTTAGGAATAGAGTGGAGCCAAATACCAGATCCTGTTTTCTTTTCTTTTTTGTCAAAGTAATTTGGGTAGTTTGTAGTAAAGGCTCTTTTGCCATACATATCATAGTTTAATTGATTGCCTTGGTACATTTCTTGGAAAAAATAAATACCCTCAGGAGTTCTTAGATCTCCTAATCGAATCTTATCTCCCTCTTTTCTTCCATGGTCAGATGGGAAAGAGTTAATATGTGTGGGAACCCCGTTTTCATCAGCAATCCAAAGACTTAAAGTTCTTTTTTGCTTATCTACCATTATCGCACTTTTTGAAAAATATTTGCCTTTTCCAAGTTGAATAAGATTTGAGGGTATCATCTGATTTGGTGGTAAAATAGGCTTGGGTGGTGGTAGTTTTGCTTTCTCTTCTTTACTTAGCTTTGTGGGTGAAACAACTGGAGCTTTAGTTAGAGTATCAGTTTCCGACTCAAAAGTTTGAGCAAACAGAGCTCTTGTATATATCGTAGTAATAAATAGTATAATAATAAACTTCAATTTTACCTCTTTAAACTATTGATGTTACACACTAACTTATCGGTAAATAATCCCTACAAATTAAGTCAAAATGTGAGTAAATATAAACCTATACTAGATCTCATTACAGTAAATCATTGAATTTTTGTCAACATAGGTCATAAATAATAGTGTTTCATCTAGTTAATATGCTTAGGTAATGCCTAAAATATTCACAAATTACTGAAAATTCAGTTTGAGTTTGCTTGGTGCTTCTAGCAATGGCTTTCAGAGGTGTGGGGTACTTGTTAAGCTTCGGGCTTCTGAATCCATGCCAGAGGGCTGGGTATCATATTATTTTTGCAAAGGGGCTCTTTTAATCTTTGTCATATAGAAATCAACTAGCCGGTTGTATTTATTTGCTTAGGAATGTTTAAAAATGAGACGAATTTATTGTACATTATAGATACTTAATATGATTTTGTGGTAACGTCACAAAGTCCTCGGATATTATAAGGCAAAATTTATGGGTCGTTGATTCGGCTGAAATAGGTTTTGTTTATTGATCTCACTAATTACGCAGTAATTAGTGAGAAGAAGAGGCTGGTATTTGTTATGATCAAGGGCCATTTTTTCTTCAGCCGAATCAAAGCCCCAGGTATTCATTCATAATATCCGAAGACTTTTTGACGTTACAGATTTTGTCTAGCTTACGACTTAGAGTTCAAATTTTATTTAAATATAGACTGATAGCGAGGGGTTTGTTGTTCAATATTAACTTATGAATCCGTAATATAAAATTAATACAACTAGTTTAAAAATGATACTTGTCATTTAAAATGTATAACAAAGTCATAGATGCAAATAGATATTACTTTAATATCTTCATATTAGGAGATTTCTTTGATGAGTAGTTTGCCGGTGGCATTTTTTATTTTTTACAGATACTAAAGTAAGTAGGCCCTCAGTATAGCAAAGATGAGAAAGCTTTTTTGACAACAATACGTCTTACAGATTTATAGGTGTGGATTTCACTTCATATTCTTTGAAAGGTTACGAATTATGAAAATTGCGTTCTTAAAAAAAAGAGTGATTCTCTTTAGCATACTCACTATGACTATGCTATCTTGGCAGACACAGGCTGGACCTGGGGAGAATAATTTTAAAACAGCATGTTCTTCTTGTCATACTATTGGTGGTGGGAAGTTGGTAGGGCCGGATCTTGCCGGAGTGAGTGAAAGGCGTTCTGAGGAATGGTTAATAAAATTTATTAAATCATCTCAAAGCCTAATCAAAAGTGGTGATGCTGAGGCAATTGCTGTTTTTAAAAAATTTTTTAAAATCCCCATGCCAGATCAACCATTTTCTAATTCTGAAATTAAAGATATTATAAGTTATATAGGTGGAGCCAGTACGCAGACTGCTGACGCAGCGGCGGCTACAACCAGTGATGAAGCAATAGTCGCAGCTGAGCCAAGTGCTATTGATGTGGCTTTGGGTGCAGACCTTTTTCAAGGTACAGTGAGGCTTAAAAATGGCGGAGCTGCATGTAATTCTTGTCATGATGTTAAAAACGATGCGGTTATTGGCGGAGGAATACTGGCAAAGGATTTAACTTCTACATTTTCAAATATGGGAGCAGCGGGGATCACATCCATTATTGGAACACCCCCTTTTCCAGTAATGGAAGCCGCGTATAAAGATAAAGAAATCACAAAAGATGAAGTTAGAGTACTGGCTGCTTTTTTGCAGCATGCCCATAGTAAAAAAGCTAATCAACAATCACGAGACTATGGCCTTGTATTAATTGTGGCAGGGATAATAGGCACTATAGTTCTTCTGGGGCTATATTCTTTTCTTTGGTCTGGCCGTAAAAAAGAACCTGTAAATCAAGCTATTTTTGCAAGACAAAAAATTGTGTCCACCGACGAATAGGTGACCCTCGTTTTTAGTTATTATGTGAGTAAATTTTTAACGAAAAAAATAGGATAGGATAAGTTATGAGTTGGATTAAAGATGTTATTTCACCAGAGACTCGTCAGTGGGAAGAATTTTATCGAAACCGCTTTCAGCACGACAAAATTATTAGAAGCACACATGGTGTAAACTGCACAGGTGGTTGTTCTTGGCAAATACATGTTAAAGATGGCATAGTTGTTTGGGAAACTCAGCAACTGGATTATCCATTATTAGAAGACAGTCTTCCTCCCTATGAGCCTAGAGGCTGCCAACGTGGGATCTCTTATT
Source organism: Pseudobdellovibrionaceae bacterium (assembly GCA_018663505.1). GTDB lineage: Bacteria > Bdellovibrionota > Bdellovibrionia > Bdellovibrionales > UBA1609 > JABJQG01. The sequence continues at coordinate 103,950 of JABJQG010000013.1, forward strand.
CGTGGTACCTTTATAGTCCCTTAAGAATTAAATATCCTTTGGTGCGTGGAGCTCTCATTGATGCTTTTCGAAAAGAAAAAGAAAAGGCAGGGGATCCTTTAACGGCTTGGGCTAGCTTACAGGCCGATAAAAATGCACGAAAAGCCTATCAAAAAGCCAGAGGAAAAGGTGGATTTAGACGTGCTACCTGGGATGAAGTTTTAGAAATTATGGCTGTAGCAAATATTTATACGGCAAAAAAACATGGTCCAGATCGAGTCATTGGTTTTTCTCCAATACCAGCTATGTCCATGATGAGTTACGCAGCTGGCGGACGATTTCTGCAACTTTTTGGTGGCGTGAACTTAAGTTTTTATGATTGGTATTGTGATTTACCCACAGCTTTTCCAGAAATTTGGGGCGAGCAAACAGATGTGGCTGAAAGTGCTGATTGGTACAACTCTAAAATGATTGCAGATATGGGTGCAAACTTAAATATGACACGAACTCCTGATTGTCACTTTTTTGCAGAGTCTAGGCACAATGGTACAAAGGCTGTTGTTTTTTCCCCAGATTTTTCTCAAGTTTCTAAGTATGCGGATCAGTGGGTTCCTTTGCATGCAGGGAGTGACGGAGCTTTATGGATGGCCATAACTCATGTTATTCTAAAGGAATTTCATTATGATAAGAAGACTCCTTATTTTATAGATTATGCAAAAAAATATACAGACAGTGGCTTTTTAGTAAAACTTGAAAAGCAAGGCGATCACTATAAACCAGGCCAACTTCTTCGTGCCAAGGAACTTGCTGACTTTAAAGATATTAGCAATGGGGATTGGAAGTTTATCAGTTATGATAACAACGGAAAGCGTTTTGTAGTTCCAAAAGGAACAATGGGACAGCGTTGGGATAAAACACAAGGGCATTGGAATTTAAAACTTGAGCATGCTGTTGACGATAGTCCTTATGATCCAAGCCTTACATTTTTAGATGATTCTGATGAAATATTACAAACAGAATTTATTGAATATGGTTTAGATATAAATGTTAAAAGAGGAGTGCCAGTTAAAAAAGTGCGTTCGGCTTCGGGTGAAGAAGTTGCAGTGACCACTGTTTATGATTTGATGATGGCTCAATATGGTGTGAATCGTGGTTTGGTAGGCGCTTACCCTAAAGATTATACAGATATGGATGCGGCCTATACACCAGCTTGGCAAGAAGTCTTCACTGGTGTGGATTCTAAAACTATTCTTCAATTTGCTAGAGAGTGGGCCAGCACAGCTGAAGCTACTGAAGGCAAATGTATGATTATTGTTGGTGCGGGTATTAACCACTGGTATCATGCAAATTTAATGTATCGCGCTGGTGCTATGGCACTTATGTTTTGTGGGTGTGTGGGTAAAAACGGAGGTGGTTTAAATCACTATGTAGGTCAAGAAAAATTAGCGCCTACAGATTCTTGGGCCAGTATAGCTTTTGGTAAAGACTGGCACAACGCTGTTCGTTTACAGCAAGCTCCTATTTGGCATTATATTAATACATGTCAATATCGTTACGATGGTCAGTATTCTAAATACAACACAGTTCCAGATAATAAAATGACCAAGGAACACACGGCAGATACTATTCTTAAATCAGTTAGAAATGGCTGGATGCCTTTCTACCCTCAGTTTAAGCAAAACACTCTTGATCTATGTAAAGAGGCCCAATCAAATGGCGCAAAAGATGATGAGGGTATAAAAAGTTATGTTCTTGAAAAACTGAAATCAAAAAAATTAGAATATTCGGTAGCGGACCCAGAATGCCCAGATAACTTTCCAAGAGTTTGGTATATTTGGAGAGGAAACGCCATTGTTGGAAGTATGAAAGGCACGGAATATTGCTTGAAACATTATTTAGGAACACATAATAATGTTATAAGTAAGGACTCAGAACGAAAAACTGAGGATGTTAAGTGGCATGAGGTGGCCCCAACTGGGAAGATGGATCTTGTTGTTGATCTGAATTTCAGAATGGATTCCTCAGCACTGTATTCAGACATTGTTCTGCCAGCAGCCTCTTGGTATGAAAAAGCGGATATGAACAGTACTGATATGCACTCTTTTATTCATCCACTTTCAGAAGCTATTCCGCCAGTTTGGGAGGCAAAAACGGATTGGAATATTTTTAGAGATTTAGCAAAAGCAACAAGTGAAGTGGCCAAAGAACATCTTGCTGAGCCACAAACAGATATTATTACAGCTCCTTTATCGCATGATACTGCGGATGAAATATCTCAACCCCATATTCAAGATTGGTACAAGGGTGAGTGTGAAGCTATTCCGGGAAAAACCATGCATAAGATGGCTATTGTTGAGCGGGATTATACAAAAATTTACGAAAAATTTATTACCTTAGGGGATAACATTCGTAAAAAAGGTTTAGGTGGTCATGGTAACCACTATATGTGTGATGACGAATATGATCATATGATAGAATCCAATCACTTTCCCACTCGAGATATGGATGGGAAAACATATCCATCTTTAGAAGAAGCTGAATCGGCGATTAATGCTGTTTTACATTTATCCACTTTAACTAACGGAAAGTTAAATGTAAGAGCCTATGAAAATATGGAGAAAAAAACAGGATTAGATCTTGTTGATCTGGCTAAAGGTAGCGAGGACGTAAGGATTCGTTATGCCGATTTACAATCTCAGCCAAGGCGCTATAACACTTCACCAGTATGGTCAGGGTTAATGAACAACGGTCGTGCTTACTCAGCTTTTACTTATAATGTAGAGAAGTTAGTTCCTTGGAGAACATTGACTGGTCGACAAAGTTTTTACTTAGACCACGATATGTATATCGCCTATGGGGAACATTTACCAACTTATAAGCCAGCACCAAAACCAGAGCTTTATGGTGATTTAAAAGAAACTTTGAAAGATGGTAAAGCTTTAGTCTTAAATTACCTAACTCCTCATGGGAAGTGGCATATTCACTCTACCTATATGGAAAATCTTCGTATGTTAACACTTTCTCGGGGTTGCGAACCTTGTTGGATGAGTGAAGTGGATGCTGAAAAGTTAGATATAAAAGATAACGACTGGGTGGAAGTTCATAATGATCATGGAGTTTATTGTACAAGAGCTTGTGTGAGTGCACGAATTCCAAGGGGTGTGTGTATTGTTTATCATACGGTGGAAAGAACAACGGGAATTCCTAAGTCACAGATTCGTGGAAATAAACGTGCTGGTGGGAATAATAGTATTACCAGAATTCACCTTAAGCCAAATTTTTTAGCTGGTGGCTATGGTCAGTTTTCATATCATTTTAATTACTGGGGCCCAATTGCTCCAAATAGAGATACACATGTAACAATTACTAAAATGGACAAAGTGGTTTTTTAAGACCAAGGTAAGGATAAAAAATGGATGTACGATCACAAATATCAATGATTTTTCACTTAGACAAATGTATTGGATGTCACACTTGTTCTGTTGCCTGTAAAAATATTTGGACGGACCGAAAAGGTGCCGAATACATGTGGTGGAACAATGTGGAAACTAAACCTGGTACTGGTTACCCCGGAAAATGGGAAGACCAAGAAATTTATAAAGGTGGATGGGTCAAAGATGGCGAAGGGATAAAACTTAAAGGGGCAGGTAAGAAAAAGGGGTTATTAAATATTTTTCATAATCCACACTTGCCGGTAATTGATGATTATTACGAGCCTTTTACATATAAATACTTAAACCTTATTGAAGCACCGGCTGCTGATGATCAACCAACAGCTCGCCCTGTGTCTTTGATTACTGGAAAACCCATTGATATTAAAATGGGCCCTAACTGGGATGATGATTTAAGTGGAACTCCAGATTACGCGAGGAATGATCCAAATTTAAAGAAATTATCTAAAGCCGAGCAAGAAGCCATGTTTCAGTTAGAGCGAATGGCATTTTATTATTTACCACGAATTTGTAATCATTGTTTAAATCCAGCTTGTGTGGCTTCTTGTCCCTCAGGTGCAATTTATAAGCGTGGAGAGGACGGTGTCGTATTAATTAACCAAGACAAGTGTCGCGCTTGGAGAATGTGTGTCACAGCATGTCCTTACAAAAAAACTTATTATAACTGGAATTCAGGTAAGTCAGAAAAATGTATTTTATGTTATCCAAGATTAGAAACAGGCCAAGCGCCAGCTTGCATGCACTCTTGTGTGGGGCGAATTCGTTATCTAGGAAATATTTTATATGATGCTGATAGAATTCACGAGATAGCTTCTGTTCCTGAAGATCAGTTAGTGGATAAGCAGATGGAATTAATGCTAGATCCATTTGACCCAAAAGTTATTGAAGCAGCTAAGAAAAATGGAGTCCCAGATTCAACAATCCGGTCAGCACAGAGATCGCCGGCTTATAAATTTATTAAGACTTGGGGTTTAGCATTACCACTGCACCCAGAATACAGAACATTACCTAGCTTGTTCTATGTACCACCACTTTTGCCTGTTATGGCCTCAGTGAGTGATACTAAAAATACAGAACAACAAGCTAAAATTGGAGAAGTGGCAAAGGTTTGGGATGACAAATGGCTTTATAACACAACCACAGAGGAGCTTTTTGGAAGTATTGAAGACGCTAGGATGCCAATGGAATATATGGCTAGCCTGTTTAGTGCTGGTAACACAGAGCAAATTAAAGATCGTTTGAAAAAGTTAATGGCGGTAAGAATCCACAGAAGGTGGACAACGGTGGGGGATATTTCTGAAGAAAAAGCGAAGGGAGCCTTAAAAGAGGCTGGCCTTGACGGAAAAATGGCAGATGAAATCTATTACCTAACATCATTGGCTAAATTTGATGACAGGTTTGTAATACCAGCAGCTCATCGTGAACAAGCCATAGAAATGCTTGAGTTCACCGGAGATAAAAAAGGCAGCACAGGGTTTGGTTTTAAAGAAGGTACTGCTAAGAGGGGATTATAGAATGAGTCACTTAGACCACTACAGTCGCATAGCAGCAATGTTTGAGTATCCAGGTATTGAGTTTCCTCAAAGAATTAAGACCATTATTGAGGAGTTAGAAACTCAAGAGAAATATCAAGAGGCAGTTTCAGAGATAAAAATGTTTTTTGGTTTTTTACCGGTAGATGACCTTAAAAAAATGCAGGAACTTTTTACTAGATCTTTTGATGTTCAATCTGTAACAACATTAGATTTAGGTTATGTTCTTTTTGGTGACGATTATAAAAGAGGTGACATGCTAGCGAACCTGAATCGTGAGCATCGCCTGGCTGGGAATGAATTAAATAATGAACTTTCGGACCATTTACCTAATTTGTTACGACTGATTCCAAAATTAACAGATGAAGAAGTGCTGCATGAGTTAGTAGAAGAGATCATAGCTCCGGCCCTTAGAATAATGGTAGCTGAGTTTAGTCCTAGCCGCATTGACATGAAAAATAAGGCGTATAAAAAACATTACAAAACCTTAATAGATGTGCCTGAAACAAATAGCTCTGTACTTTATCAACACACTTTAAAAGCATTACGAGAATTGTTAATGGCTGATTTTAAAATTGTAGAAAAACCAGCCTTTGGAATAAAGAGTGATTTTTTACACTCAATTACACAAGAAAATGAAATTGAAGCAAAAGCAGAAAACTTAAGTCAATAAAAGAGAGGAAATCCATGTCTTCATTAGATAGTTTTTTATTTATTATTTTTCCATACCTTGCCGTTGGAATATTTTTACTAGGATCAATATGGAGATATAAGCAAACGGGATTTAAGTACTCCAGTTTATCAGCCCAATTTTTAGAGGGTAGGAAAGGGTTTTGGGGTACGGTGCCTTTTCACTGGGGGCTTATTGTCATATTTTTATTACACCTCACTGTCTTTTTGTTCCCCCAACTTACTTTAGGGTGGAGCTCTTCACCAATACGGTTAATAGCCACGGAAATCGTTGCTTTTACTTTTGGATTAAGTGCCCTTGTGGGACTTGTTGCCCTGTTTATTCGCCGTATTTCTGATGCCCGAGTGAAAATGGTTACAAACAATATGGATTTGGCTATTGAAGTTTTACTTTTAGCTCAAATCATATTAGGTTGTTGGATTGCTGTTGGTTACCGCTGGGGATACTCTTGGTTTGCAGCAGATTTGTCACCTTACTTGTGGTCAATTGTTAAGTTCTCTCCAGATGCAACAGCTGTTGTAGCAATGCCAATTGTGATTAAACTTCATATAGCTGGAGCTTTTTTAGTTATACTTATGATTCCTTTTACTCGCTTAGTTCATTTTCTGGTAGCTCCTTTTCATTATATTTGGAGACCTTATCAACAGGTGATTTGGCATTGGAATAAAAAAACTATTCGCGATAAAAAAACTCCTTGGAGTGAAAAAAGACCTTTCAACAACTAAGATTTAAAAATTAAAGTTTTAAAACATAAAAAATAGATACGAAAAAGAAAAATTAACACAAGTAAAATGGCGCAATAACTAATACAGCAGGGCAGCGAGCCCAGGGGTAAAATCATGTCAGCAAACATAGAAAAATGGGATGTGGAGAACGAGGAGTTCTGGGAAAGCAAGGGGAAGAAAATTGCTAATAGGAATTTATGGATTTCTATCCCTAGTCTTCTTTGCGGATTTGCAGTTTGGTTATTTTGGGGCATTATAACCGTGCAAATGTTAAATTTAGGTTTTGACTTTACTAAGGCTGAACTTTTTACTTTGATGGCTATTGCGGGGTTAAGTGGAGCTACTCTTAGGATCCCAAGTACCTTTTTTATTCGAATTGCAGGAGGACGAAATACAATATTTTTCACCACAGCTCTTCTTATGGTGCCAGCAATTGGAGCGGGAATTGCGCTTCAAGATAAAAATACACCTCTTTGGATTTTTCAAACCTTGGCTCTACTTTCTGGCTTTGGTGGGGGTAACTTTGCATCCTCAATGTCAAATATTAGTTTCTTTTACCCTAAACGCGTTCAAGGGACCTCCCTTGGTTTAAATGCCGGACTTGGCAACTTTGGTGTGACCACAATGCAAATCCTTGTTCCATTGGCTATGACTATTGGGCTTTTTGGCGGCGATTCAATGACCTTAGTTAACGGTAGTGGTACTTTAATTGGTAAAATCCCAGCAGGCACTGAAACCTATATTCATAACGCAGGCTATATTTGGCTTTTATTTTTAATACCCTTGGCTGTTTTTGGTTGGTTTGGAATGAATAATCTAAAAACAGAAAAAGTGACTCCAAACCCTGGATCACCAATAAATGCTTTTATAAAAATTTCTGGATTATTAGCTATTGGTTTTATAACAGCTGCTGCAGGTCTATATTTATTACTGCCAGCCCCAACAGGGATCGGACTTTTAAGTAAGTGGATTGTGTTACCCATGGTAATTGTAGCCACGGTGTTATTAATGAAATACCTTACTAGAGGCGAACTTCGAGCTAATTTAGATAGACAATATAAAATTTTTGATAATAAGCACACATGGGCCATGACAATTATTTATACCATGACTTTTGGTTCTTTTATTGGTTTTTCGGCAGCCTTTCCTTTGGCCATAAAAGTGATTTTTGGGTTTCAACATATTACGGCTGCTGATGGCAGTTTGACACATGATTTAATCAACAAGGCTGGCCCTAGTGCTCTTATGTATGCATGGATGGGACCATTTATTGGTGCTCTGATTCGCCCTGTGGGAGGATGGATTTCTGATAAAGTGGGAGGAGCAAAGGTTACTCAGATTGTTTCTGTTGTAATGATCGCTTCAGCACTAGGAGTGGCATACTATATGAATGCTGCATATCACTCAGCCACTCCAGAGGAGTTTTTCTGGCCTTTTTTCTTACTGTTCATAGTTTTATTTACAGCAACTGGTGTTGGTAATGGTTCAACATTTAGAACTATTGCCATGGTTTTTGATGAAGAACAAGCTGGTCCGGTTCTGGGTTGGACATCAGCAGTTGCAGCTTATGGAGCTTTCATTATACCCAAGGTTTTTGGGGAACAAATTAAAGCAACAACACCCCAATATGCCCTATATGGATTTGCAATTTTTTACTTTGTATGCTTAGTGTTGAACTGGTGGTTTTATATGCGGCCAAATGCTTACATTAAAAATCCCTAAAATAATTTAGTGATAGAACTTGGAGAGATTCTAGATGGATATGAAAAAAGATGACCCTGTGAAAAAAAATGTGGAAAAAAACTCAGGTGGAGAGGAACTTTCTCCAATGGATCCTCCATCAGCAATGGATCCTCCTAATATTGATGAAATACCCAAAGCCGATCGACATATATTTTTACAAAGACTCATGGAAGAACATGAAGAGCTCACTAAGGAGTTAAATAACTTTGAAAAAGCTATTACTGAAATTTCTGAAAAAGGAGTAACAAAAGAAGCTGATCGAGCTTTTAGACATTTTTTTCACTTTTTTGATCAAGAAGTTTTGGACCACCAGAAAAAAGAAGAAAAAGAACTGTTTCCTATTTTGGCGAAAAGGTTGCCACCTGTGGAAGGTGTTTACCCAGGTTCAGAATCCGAATCTTTAACTCCTGTAGAAATCATGGAAGATGATCATTTAAAAATTATCCAACTTGTGGCTGTGGTCTTTAATTTCTTTGGTTTAGCAAGTCGTATGAAAGACCCAACTTCAAGGGTTATGGTTTTGGACGCAGCTATTGAACAAGGAAAATCACTTGTGGAATTGTTACGTTTACATATGTTTCGTGAGGATAATGTTGTTTTTGTATTAGCCCATCAGAATATTGATAAAGAATTGTTTGATAGAATGAATTTACATTAAAAATGATGTGTAGCTATATTCCCCGTATTTAGTGAATATAGCTAACTAAAAGTTCAAATTTCAGGAGATAAAATGGATGAAATTCAAGGTAATCTAAGTACTAAAGAAATTGAAGAAGAGAAAAAAAGAGTAGAAAGTTTAATGAAAGCTTCTGATGATATTGTGGATCAAGTTGTGAACATGACTCATCTTGAAATTTGTCAAAAACTAGAGAGCATTGGTGTTAAAGAAACAAATCGGATTGCTTTTAGAAACCTCGTTGAAGAAAGTATTTTTACACCACAGACAATTATTGAGCATTGGATAGAGCAAATTGAAAAAGAAACAGGACTTTTAGAAAAAGTGTTTTTAGAAGCCTGTGCTGCACGTCTTTGGCAGTTGTGGTTTAAGGACCGTCCTTTAGATAGATCTCTTCACTTTTTATATCAATCTGGATATCAAGCTCAAACTGATGATAATTTAGATCGTGCTATGCAATCTTGGAAAAAGTTATGGGAGGCTTTAGAGTGTCGAGGCTACATTAATGTGAAAGATCTTCCAGATGAATTAGCTCTTTCAGAACCTCAAGGGGTATCCTTGCAACTTAAAGATTGGGTGAGTGATTTTAAAAAATTAACTTCAAAAGTAGAAAAACAAAATTTAATGTAACATGTTTAAGAGAGACTAAATTAACCAAGAGGAGCTTATACCAATAACTTTAAAATTTTTCTTTTTTTCGTTCTATTTTTAGAGAGCTAAAATAGAACGAAAAAAAGAAAAATTTTAAAGTTATGACACAATAGAAAATTCCAAAGTTTGAGATCTAAGTGTTTGGTCAACTGATCCCACATATGATTGAAAAACCGTAGAGCCACTAGCTAAGTTTAGAAATTAAGTTTTAGAAATGGGATTCTGCCGGGGCAAAAATTAGAAATAATATTGTTCGTCGTTATACAAAGGAGCTAGAAATGTTAAGTGTGGCTGAGGCCGACAAATCCATAATACAAAATATTCCAGAAATTGGTACTATAACTTTAGGTTATCAGGATGTCATAGGAAAGGTTTTAAAAGAACCTTTAGTAGCAGATAGAGATTACCCTCCATTTGATCGAGTAACAATGGATGGCATTGCTCTTAATTTTAAGAGCTTTAATCAGGGGTTGCGAAGTTGGCATGTAGAAAAAATCACTCGAGCTGGAGAGGCACAGTCTACATTACAAGATCAAAATAATTGCATGGAAGTGATGACAGGCGGTGTGTTGCCTGAAGGTTGTGACACTGTGATTCGCTATGAAGATGTGATTATTAAAGATAATAATGCTCAGTTAGATCCTCAGGCCTTAGTGAAACAAGGGCAGAATATTCATAAAATGGCTGAGGACTATAAACACGGGGAACTTTTGCTTGAGAAAGATGTTGCAATAAATGCTGCTCATGTTGCTGTTTTAACTTCAATTGGAAAAGCTCAAGTTAAGGTAGCACAAAGCCCAAAAATTACAGTTTTAAGTACAGGTGATGAGTTAGTAGAAGTAGAACAAACCCCTCAAGCTTACCAGATAAGAAGGTCTAATGTACACACCGTTGTGGCGGCCTTGTCAGATCATGGATTTTCAAAAGTAAAAACAGAACATATTATTGATGATAAATCAGCAATTTATAATAAGCTTGAAGCTATTTTGAAAGATACGGATGTTTTGATTCTTTCAGGTGGAGTTTCCATGGGGAAATTTGATTATATCCCGGAAATATTAGCTGACCTGAAAGTTAAAAAAGTTTTTCATAAAATAAAACAACGTCCAGGAAAACCAATGTGGTTTGGTGTAACAGATACAAAAAAAATGGTATTTGGTTTGCCGGGCAATCCAACATCCACACTTCTTAGCTTATATAGATATGTGATACCAGCTTTAAAAAAACAACAAGGGCCAAACATTGAGCCAAAAAAATATGCCCGGTTAACAAAAGATTTTTCATTTAAAAAAGAGCTCACATATTTTCTTCCGGTGTCTTTAACCTATGATGAGCAGGGTGTGACTCAAGCAACTCCTATTAAAACAAATGGATCTGGCGATTTTATTTCAATAACTCAGGCTCAAGGATTTATTGAGTTACCAGCATCAACAATTGATTTTAAAAAAGGTGAAAGTTTTCCACTCTATTTATGGAGAGATCTATGAAAATAGGAACCCTAGAAAATATACAGCATGCAAAAAGCCTACTAAATACAACACTATTAAGGCCAAAGCCCAGTTCGTTGATTGATGATTACGGGCGATGTATGAAAAAATTAAGAGTTTCTTTGTTAGAGGCATGTAATTTTAGGTGTTTTTACTGTATGCCTGAAGAGGTACAATTTTTAAAAAATAAAAACCTCTTAAGTGTGGAAGAAGTTTACAAAATAACTAAAACAATGGTTGGCTTTGGGGTAGATGAAGTTCGTCTTACTGGTGGGGAGCCTTTATTACGTAAAGACTTTAAAGAAATTGTTTTAAAGTTATCAACCTTGCCCTTGAAAAAACTAGGTTTAACTACAAATGCCTTTTATTTAGAAAAAGAATTAGAATTTTTAAAATTTACACGCCTTAACCACTTAAATATAAGTCTTGATAGTTTGGATGCCAATAAATTTAATCGAATCACTAAGCGAAATGGTTTTCATCAGGTGATGTCCGCTATTTTAAAAGCGCAGAAAATGAATTTTCGAGTAAAACTAAATATGGTTCTATTAAGAGGGGTTAATGATTCAGAGGTTTTTGATTTCATTAATTTTTCTAAAGAAAATAATATTGAAGTTCGTTTTTTAGAGGTTATGAAAATTGGACAAGCTTATACGCAAAATAATAATATCTATATGTCTGCTCAAGAGATTATAGAACTTATTAAGCAAAAAGAGCCGTTGATCCCCGTACCTATGGCAAAGGACTCTACTTCTTTTAATTTTAGGACAAGTTCTGGTGCCAGTATTGGCTTTATAGCTTCTGAAAGTCAGTCTTTTTGTGGGGCTTGTTCTCGATTAAGATTGTCATCAGAAGGATTTTTACGAGCCTGTTTAATGAAAGAAGATGGTTTAAGTTTAAGAAATAAATCTGAAGAAGAGATTTATGAACTTTGTAATAAAGTTTTAAAGTTAAAACCTATTGAACGTCTTTATGGAATAAAACAAGATATGTATAAAATTGGAGGTTGATGTCATGTTAACTCATGTAGACGACAAAAATAAACCTAAAATGGTGGATGTGAGTAAGAAGGCTGTGACTTTTAGAGAGGCCAGTGCTCAATCGGTTGTGCGTTTAACCCCAGAAATTATGAACTTATTAATAGCAGGGGATATTCAAACAAAAAAAGGCCCCGTATTTAGTACAGCTATAATTGCAGGGACTATGGCTGTTAAAAAAACCAGTGATATAATTCCTTTTTGCCACCCATTGCCTTTGGATGCCTGTCAATTTACAATTAAGCCTATTAACTCTACAGATGTTCAGATTGAGTGCTATGCAAACACCTACCATAAAACAGGTATTGAAATGGAAGTGCTCTGTGGAGCTAGTGTTGCTGCACTGACAATTTATGATATGTGCAAAGCCATGTCTCATGAGATAGAAATCTTAAATACATTTTTGTTAAAAAAATCCGGAGGAAAAAGTGATTTTAACAAAACAAAATAGCAAGCCCAAAAAAAGACCACCACAACAGTCCGATTATTTATACCATCCTTATGAGCTATCAGTTTGCGGTTATTCTAACTCAGGGAAAACAACTTTATTAGAAAAAGTAATAAAGCGTTTAAGTTCTACATACGATATCGCTTTTTTAAAGCATGATGTGCATAAATTTGAAATGGACAAAAAAGGTAAGGACACTCAACGAATGTGGGGGAGTGGTGCTAAGTGGGTATCAATTTCAGATAAAACCCATAATGGAACTTTGTCACAGGGGCAAATGCCTATTTATGAACATAAATCAAAATTTTTGGATGCCGATTTTGCTTTATTAGAAGGTTATAAAAATTTAAATAGTGATAAAGTAGTTGTTATTGATTCAGAGAATAAAATTTTGCGGGATGTTGAAACAGGTCATGTAAACAATGTGATCTGCTTTGTTGGACAAGATAAAGCACAACCAGTGCTTCCATTAAGCGAAGTCCCATATTTTCATAGAGATCAAGTGACTGAGGTTTCAAAGTTTATTGAAAATTATTTTGTTAAAAAAGCAGCTTTAGCTCCACTTTATGGTCTTGTGCTAACGGGTGGACGTAGTCAAAGAATGAAAAAAGATAAGGCTTTGTTAAATTATAATGGGCAAGCTCAGGCGTTAGAGGTTTATAATTTACTTTCTGAGTTTTGTGGAAATACATTTATATCTGCAAGGAAAGATCAGTGGAATGATACTAAGTTTAATGACTATCCACAAATAACAGATAGATTCTTAAATATGGGTCCTGCTGGTGGAATATTATCCGCACAATGGGAGCATCCTAAAGCTTCTTTTTTAGTGGTGGCTTGTGATCTTCCTTTTTTAGAAATAAATACTATTAATAATCTACTTTCAAATAGAAACCCTTTTAAGCTTGCTACTTGTTATTTGAGTCAACATTTTAAGGGAATGCCAGAGCCTTTATGCAGTGTTTATGAACCGAAATCATTTCATCGCATAATGAACTTTATGGGGTTAGGTTATACTTGTCCGAGAAAGGCTCTTATTAACAGTCCTGTTAAATCCTTAGAACTTTTAGAAAGCAATGCTCTTGAAAATGTGAATTATCCCGCCGAGTTTGAGCAAGCAGTTGAACGATTAAGCCATTTAACAATTTAGAAATTTTAAAAAATAATAGTAATGAAAGAGTGAGGTGTTCTTACAATGACAGACCAGAAATTAATTAAGGTGAGGTATTTTGCTGCTCTTCGTGAACAAGCTGGCATAGACCAAGAGAAGGTAAGTACTCAGGCGGATACAGCTGAGGCTCTTTATACGGAGCTTAAAAATAAATATAATTTTAGCTTAGATATTAAAAATTTAAAACTTTCTTATAATTTAAATTTTTCTGACTTCAATCAAGTGATTCATAATGGGGACGAACTTGTGTTTATTCCTCCTGTGGCGGGGGGGTAAGCCCGTGTTTATGATAACCGATAAAAAAATTGATATAGCTGGGCTTAAAAATCATCTAAGTAATACTCAAGCTGGGGCTCTAGTAGTTTTCGAGGGGTTGGTCAGGGATCATAATGAGGGTTTTGAAGTTAAGTCTCTTGAATATGAGATATTTAAGGACCTTGCTTTAAAAGAAGGAGAAGTAGTTTTAGATGAAGCCATGGAGCGATTTAATATTACTGATGCTGTCTGCGTACATAGAGAAGGGCATTTGCAGATTACGGATGAAGCCGTTTGGATAGGTGTGACTTCTAAGCATCGTGCGGATGCATTTAAAGCCTGCAGCTATATTATTGATGAAATAAAATTACGTCTACCTATTTGGAAAAAGGAACATTACGTAGACCAACCAGCCCAGTGGGTAGACTGCAAGGGCTGCTATCACCATACTGAAGTTCAGTTTTCAGAAATTGAATATTATGCTAAACAATCCTACTTACCATCAATGCAGGAAGGTAAGCAACAGCTGCTCAAAAAATCAAAAGTCTTAGTTGTAGGTGCTGGTGGTTTAGGGTCTCCAGTTTTGACATATTTAGCAACAGCAGGTGTGGGTCACATTACTATTGTTGATCATGATAATTTAGAGGTAAGTAACTTGCACAGACAGGCTCTTTATGGGCATGAAGATTTAGGCCAATTTAAAGCTGATCTTGCTAAAAAACGCTTGAAGCAAATGAATCCATTTGTGCACCTTAAGGCTCTGACAAAAAAAATAGATTTATCTAATGTGAAAGATCTGGTCAGTGAACATGATGTTGTAGTTGATTGCACTGATAATTTTTCCACAAAGTTTTTAGTTCATGATGCTTGTTATTTAAATAAAACACCACTAGTCCAAGCAAGTATTTACCAACAAGAGGGGCAATTACAGGTTTATTTGCCAGAGAGTAGTTCTGGATGTATGCGTTGTCTTTGGCCAGAACTCCCCGAAGCTCATTGTGTGGGTAGCTGTATAGAAGTTGGTGTGCTAGGCGCTTCAGTAGGGGTAATTGGTTCTTTGCAAGCTTTAGAGGTAATAGAATATTTATTAAAACATAAAACACAGGCGCAAAGTAAAACTATACTGGTAAACCTTCCTGATTTAGATGTTTTAAGAATCAATAGAACAAAAAATAGTAAATGTGTTTTATGCAGTAGCGATTCTAAAGTTGATAGTAAAATTTCAAAACTTGAGCCTGTGAATTATATGTCTCCAAAAGCTGAATTTGAGTTATCAGCCTCCAGTGTTACAGAAGCTATGTTATTAGAGTATAATTGTTTAGATGTGAGGTCTTTAACAGAAGTTCATAAACAGTACTTGAAATTGAGCAATAAAAAAAACAAGTATTTACTAGTCTGCCAACAAGGCATTGGTAGTTACAAAATAGCAAAAGATTTAAGAGGCAAAGGGTTTGATAATTTTTATTCACTCAGGGGTGGAATCAAAGAACTAAAAGATCCCAAAATTTTTAATATGGTGAATTAAAAATATGACCTTAATATTTCCATTATTTTTTTTAGTGGCATTATTGTATTCTTTAGTGGGATTTGGCGGTGGTTCATCTTATATTGCTTTACTGACACTTTTTGATATTCCTTATGAAACTATTCCTAAGATCGCATTAATGTGTAACATAATTGTTGTGACATCTGGAGCCTTGCACTTTTACCGTAAAGGTTTTTTAAAATGGCAACTTATTTGGCCCTTTGTTGTTAGCTCAGTGCCATTTGCTTTTATTGGAGGGCTAATCCCTGTAAGTAAGCAGTTGTTTTATTTATTGTTAGGAACAAGCCTTGTGATTGCCGGTAGCCAATTATTGTTTAATAAGAGCTTTAATTCCTTAGGAGTTGTAAAGGCTCTTAATAAACCTATGGCTGTTGTTATTGGTGCAGTTCTAGGATTGTTGTCAGGTATGGTTGGAATTGGAGGAGGTATATTTTTAGCCCCTATCTTACTAAATTTAAAGTGGGCTACTCCTAAGCAGGTTGCTGCTACAGCTTCATTTTTTATATTTATTAATTCTTTGTTTGGTATTTTAGGACAAGTAACTAAGTCTGGAAATTTTATTGATCTTTATTCATATGCGCCGCTTTTTGTGGCAGTATTTATTGGCGGTCAAATAGGCAGTTATTTAGCTTCGGGGAAAAAAATCAGCCACCAGGCTATTTTAACATCCACATCCGTACTTGTTTTTTTTGTGGGCTTGCGCTTGCTGTACAAATTTTTATTTTGATTGTCTCGGCATGGACCTTTTATAAATTACATTTTTACTTGATATAAATCAGCCTATGTTCCCTAGACCTTGCTATGTCTTTATAATACTTTCATTATATGGGTTAAATTTATACTAGGTTAGCTGGAGGGCTTATATTATGGTTGTGTCGTCATTATTTAAGGTAAAGAACAAAGAGATCAGGGCCTTGCACCTTACGTGGATTGCTTTTTTTATTACATTTTTCGTTTGGTTTAATATGGCTCCTTTAGCTACGACCATGCTACGAGAACTGGATTGGTTAACTAAAAAACACTTAAAATTATTTGCCATTTGTAATGTGGCCTTTACCATTCCTGGCAGAATTATTGTGGGAATGTTATTAGATAAATATGGCCCAAGGAGAGTATTTTCGGTGCTGATGGTGGTCATGTCAGTGCCAGCAATCACATTTGCCTTTGGTAACTCCACAACTCAACTGCTTATTTCACGCTTAATGTTAAGTGTTGTTGGAGCTGGGTTTGTTGTTGGAATTCATATGACGGCATTATGGTTTAAGCCTAAAAACATTGGTTTTGCTGAGGGCTTTTATGCTGGTTGGGGGAACTTTGGTTCTGCTGCCGCTGCTATGTTAATTCCAACTATTGCATTTAATGTTTTTGGCGGCCCTGATGGGTGGCGCTGGGCAATGGCTAGCACAGGTATAATAATGGCACTTTACGGTGTATATTACTGGTTTGCAATTACGGATGGTCCACATCCTAAAAAGTTGCATAAACCAAAAAAAATCGCTGCTATGGAAGTGAGTTCATACTTTGATATGTATAAATACATTCTATTTACCATACCCCTTTTTGGAATATTAAGTGTTCTTGTTTGGAAGTTAGGTAAATTGGGTTTTCTTTCTAGTGGTGGTTTAGTATTGGCTCATGGAGCTGTTGTAACCGTGGTGGTTTATCAAATTTTTCAAATACTACGAGTAAACCTACCCATTTTAAAAGTCGGTGTTCCTGAGGATGATAAGTATGACTGGAACCAGGTTGCGGCACTAAATACCACGTATTTTTGTAATTTTGGGGCGGAACTTGCCGTTGTATCAATGTTGCCCGCTTTTTTTGAAAGTACATTTAGTTTATCACCAACAAAGGCCGGAATAATTGCTGCGTCTTTTGCTTTTGTAAATTTGATTGCTCGACCTCTGGGAGGGATTCTTTCAGATAGTATGAATAGTCGTAAGAAAGTGATGTCTATTTATATGATTGGTATATCTTTAGGCTTTATTGGAATGGGGTTTATTTCTTCAACTTGGCCATTAGCTTTAGCTGTTATCTTGACTATTGTTTGTTCCATGTTTGTGCAAGGAGCTGAGGGAGCTACATTTTCAGTGATTCCAACAGTGAAAAGGCGTTTAACAGGACAGATTTCAGGGATGGCCGGAGCTTATGGTAATGTGGGAGCTGTATTTTATTTAACAATTTTAACAGTGGTAGATAGTAGTCAGTTTTTCTTTATCATTGGAGCTGGTGCTTTTTTTAGTTTCCTTTTCTGCGCATTATTTTTAAAAGAACCAGAAGGTGCTTTTGCCGAAGAATACCATATATCCTCTGTAGATAAAGAGCATATGGAGGCCAATAAAGCCATGAAAATCATGGTTTGCATTGACGGATCTGATGCTGGAGTTAAAGGACTGGAGCAAACCCTAGAATATTATAAGGAACAGCATGCCGATTATGTATTAATCCATGTTGAGCCTGAAGGTCGCTCAGAGCATGCTGAAGAAGCTGCAAGTGATGCAAAAGGCTTACTTGAGTCAGCAGCAAAATTAGTTTCAGCACGTGGACTAGAGGTGGAAACAATAAGAGCTGTTGGTAAGCCAGGGGCTATGATCTTAAAAGCTATAGAAAATAAAAACCCAAACTTAGTTGTTATTGTGAAGCGCCGTAAGTATGAGATGACTTCTTCATTTTTAGAGAGTCTAACAGCGCTTTTAGGCCGACATGCAAAATGTCATTTACTTGTGCTTGATCGTGACAGATTTAAAGCAGTAGTGGCATAGAGTTTTAAGAGAAATATTTAAATACAAAAAATAGGGAGCCGAGCGCTCCCTATTTTTTTTGTAATTTCAAAAAATCCTCGGATATTTTGAATGAAAGACCCAAAAAATTAGTTTTATAATATCCGGGTTCGAGTGCATATTTGTGAGGCAATTTTACTGAGTATCTTGCTCTACAGTCCCGCTGAAGTGGAGTTTGATTCCACTCAGAACACACGTCAGCGGTGCTTCCTCAAAAATTACTCCGTAATTTTTCGAGGCCAATAAAGTAAAAAAATGTCATCAGTTTTTAATTTCATTAGACTCTTTAAAACGCGAAGCGCCCGTAGGGCGAGTGCAGGAACACGAGTTTTAACGAGTTAGGGCCAGGATGGCCCATTGTAATAGAAGCTTACAATCACTTATTTAACTGAATCTAAGAAAGCATAGCCCTCCCACCAAAAAAGCTAAAGACCTAAATATCCAAAAAAAATTTGTGGTAGCCTAAAATTCTAATTTTGAGATTTTTGCTAGAAATTATGGATTATTTTGAGATTTATTAGTTATTTCAAGCAAAATAGCAAAGGCTTATAAAGAATCTAATATTTAGGTAAAGAAGAAGACTGCGAACGCCGACATAGGTCTAGAAGCATTTAAGGAGATGGATTATGTCTGATGAACAAGCACCAGTTGAAAAAAGTAGTGGTGGTAGTGGAAAGATGTTGGGTATTATATTTGCCGTTGTGAACTTGGTAGCAATGGGTGCCGGAGGTTTTTTAGCTTTTAAAGGAACATTGGGCATTGAGAAAAAGGTTGTTCGTGAAGGTGAATTAAATAAAGAATTAGAAGAATTTAGAAAAACCTTACAAGGGGAGCCTGTGATGTTTTCCATGAAAACTTTTAATGCCAATTTATATGGAATTCCACGTCGCATGGTCAGAATTGATGTGAGTCTTGAAATGCTTGATGCTGAAGGGTTTGAGGAGATTATTAATGTTGAGCCTGAAGTTAGAGATTCTATTATAAGTATATTAAATGCAAAAAGATTTTATGACGTTGAGTCTGTACAAGGGAAACTTCACTTAAAAAGTGAAATTATTGCTAAAGTGAACTCATACCTTGATAGAGGTGTTGTTAAGAACGTTTTCTACACAGATTTTGTTGTTCAATAAAACTATTTTTTTGTTTCTTTTAGGGAGATAAGCACAACTCAATATGGAAAGCTAGAATTAGGTCCCATTAAAGCTACTTAAATTTAGGAAAAAATTCCCAGTAAACCATAAAAATAAATTTTTATGGTTTACTGATTTAAATTTTGAGAATCATTAAGTATGCTCAGATCCTCAAAAATGAAAGAAGAGGCTTAATGTACGTGCTGAAGTACCACAAAGCCTAGTTATATTAAATACAAAAGTAGCTTTTAATTAAAGCTCTTTACTTCGGTCCTGTTGACGCTTGCATAAAAAATCGAGAAAATTGAAGTTATTAAAAAAACGAGCGAATACTCAATATTAATTGGAGAAATAGAATGAAAAAGTTTTCAGTACTACTTTTTATCACTTTTTTTGTGTGCTCCGTGCAAGCCACAACAAAAATGCCAGAACTTAACTTAGAGTTTGATGTTGTAAAATACAAATTAAAAAATGGTCTTACCGTGTTACTATATGAAGATCATAGTCTCCCCATTATTAGTTATCACCAGTGGTTTAAGGTTGGATCTAAAGATGAACAACCAGGTCTTACTGGCTTAGCTCATTTTTTTGAACATCTAATGTTTAAAGGATCAACAAAATACCCCAACGGAAGTTTTGATAAAAAGTTAAAGGCCAATGGTGGCTCTAATAACGCATTCACTTCTCTAGATTATACTGGATATTTTGAAAACATACCTAGTGATAAATTAGAGTTTATTATTGATGCGGAATCTGACCGAATGGTGAATTTAATTTTTAATCAAAAACAAATTAATAGTGAGCGTGAGGTAGTAAAAGAAGAGCGCAGAATGCGTACTGAAAATAGCGTCCGAGGAGCTATCTGGGAAGCTACATTTAAAACCGTATTTAAAGTTCATCCTTATAAATGGCCAGTGATTGGGTCAATGAAGGATTTAAATCGAGCAACATTGCAGGATTTTAAAGATTTTTATCGCACCTTCTACGCACCCAATAATGCTGTGATTGTTGTTGCGGGTGATATTAACATAGAAAAAACAAAAAAGATGATTCATAAAAAATATGCACATCTTCCTGCTCAGAAATTACCAGAAAAAAAGTACAAACAAGAGCCTACTCAAAAAGGGCAGAGAAACACTGTATTAAAGAAGAATGTTCAAAGCCCTTCTTTGTCAGTAGTTTTTCAAGCACCTAAAGTTGGTGAGGATGATGCTTATGCTTTTGATTTATTATCAAATATCTTAGGGTCTGGACCGTCTAGTCGTTTAAATAAGCGTATGGTTTACAAAGAGCAGGTGGCTACTTCAGTTTCATCTTTTGCTTATACTCCACAAGAGCCAGGGGTATTTAGTGTATCTGTTTCAGGAAAACCGGGTGCCTCTCGAGATAAGTTAAAGAGAAGTGTTTTTGGTGAATTATATAAATTAAGAAAGAAAAAAGTGAGTGAAAAAGAACTGGAAAAAGCGAAAAATCAGATCATGTTTGATTATGTGGATAACTTGAAAACCATTCATGGCAAAGCAAGGGCATTAGCTAGTTCAGAAATATTATTTGGAGATTATAAGTTTATTTTTAAAGATATTAGTAAATACTTAAGTATAACCAGTGAGCAAATACAATTGGTTGCTAATAAATACTTAAAGCCTGAGCAACGTTCAATCATTGAAGTTCTACCAAAATAAATAAGTAATAATAAGGAAACAAAATGAAACTAAATATTAAAAATTTTATAGGACTAACTAAATCTATATTGGTGTTAACACTCGCTCTGGTAATTTCTGGTTGCGCCACCACGGGTGGGAACAGTTTTAAGATTAAGGAACATAAAGAGATTACTTTATCTAATGGACTTAAAGTCTACTTGATTCCAGACCAATCCCTTCCATATACGAGTTATGAATTACTAGTAAAAGTAGGTAGTGTAAATGACCCTCAGGGGCAAGAAGGAATTAGTTCTTTTGTTGGAACTATGTTGAAAAAAGGAACACGTAATATGTCGGCCTTGGGCATTGCAGATGAGCTAGGTCAAGTTGGCTCACACCTGTCAATCTATACAGCAAATGATTACACCATGATATCAAGTTCTGGTTTATCTTTTCATCAAGACAAAGTGTTAGATGTATTTTCTCAAATTATTACTGAACCCAGCTTTAATTCCATGGAGATTGTTAGACTAAGAAAACAGTATAACGCCTCTTTTCAGAAAACTGTTGATAACCCAAGTCACCTTGCCTCCATTGCTTTTAATGAATATTTATATCAAGATCACCCCTATGGAAGAAGATCTCAAGGAACTCCCTCTAGTTTAAAAGAAATAAAGAAAAAACATATTATAAAGTTTTATAGAAAGTATTTTCGTCCAAACAACTCCATGTTGTCTGTGGTTGGTAACTACCCTAAGAATATTAAACAAATTCTTGAAGATAAATTTGGCAATTGGAAAGTGAGAAAATCAAAAACAATAGAGTTCCCAGTTAAATCTCCCATTAATGGTTATCAAGTTCAGTTGGTACACAAGCCGGGGTTAAAACAAAGTGAAGTGCGAATTGGCCATTATGGAATAAAAAGAACGGACAAGGATTTTCTATCCATACGACTTGCAAATATGATCTTAGGTGGCGGTTTCACTAGTCGGCTTATGGCAGATATTAGAGTTAAAAGAGGCTTAACCTATGGCGTGAGTTCACAGTTTTCATCTAAACTTGATGGAGGTTCTTTTTTAATCAATACAAGTACTCGACACGAAAAGGTGGGAGAAATTGTGTCTCGTTCATTAAGTGTTCTTGATGAGTTTGTAAAAAAAGGAGTCACAGAAGAAGAAGTGAATAGCTCAAAAGCGTTACTCAAAGGGTCTTTTCCTAGAGCTATTGAAACCGCAGAGAAACTAGCAAGCAATCTATTAATACTTAAGTTTTACGGAATTGGTGAAGATTACTTAAATGACTATATGAAAAATATTGATAAGTTGACCACAGCTGAGGTAAACCGTGTGATTAAGCAACGGTTTAAATCGAAAGATTTAAAGATATTAGTTTTATCTCCAAAAGCATCCAAAGCACAGTTGAAAGCTTTGGGTGATATTAATATGAAAAGCTATAAAGACTTTTTATAAAAAATTTAAGATATTGTCTAAAAATTTAAAAATAATGTAAGCAAGATAATAATGAGCTTTCTAATGAGTAAGACCCAGGAAGATTCGCTTGGTGTTAACAGGATCACTTGTGAAAGCTGAGATTTAACCTTACAGAACTCAAAATGAGCTTTTATTTTGGTCGAACTGTTTTTGGAATAATGGCAAATCTATAAAACAGACCTAGTTGCTAGACTGGACGGGATTACTTCCTTAAACAGGCCCTCTGGAGGTCTATTTTTCTTGGTGCGAACACTGGCCTTTAAAAAGGGTTTTCAAAAATCAATATAACCCGCTTATGTCATATCAGGTGGCTTTAGAAATTCTTAAGGTCAACAAAACTATCTCTTAAAACAGCCTCTAATTTATTAGCGCACGTATAATAGGCATCTAGAAGATTTTGCCCCCCTTCGGTATGCCTTCTAGACAAGAAGCCCATAATAAAAGAGTTTGTACCATCAACTTGTGATTCCTTATCAAACATTTCTAACTGTGCTTTAAAATCCATTAAGGTTAATAATACTGAGGCTGGCATATAAATATTTAATTTATGTGCCACATCTGGATATGCAAGAGAAACTTCAGCAATTTTTTCATTTAAAGCTGGAGCTAACCTATCCTCTAGTGTTTGACAAGCATATTCGATATTTTTAACTTCAGAAAATTTTTTCAAAATATTTTTTCTTACTTGATCAGGTAAGCTGCGATTTAATCCCATTATTGTTGATATAGCATATCTTGATGTTCTTTGAATATCATTTTGAAAACTCCAATTACTACTAAGTTCGGTTTTATATGTGTCCTCATAGAATGTAGAACTACTTGCTTTCTCCTTCTTTTCCATTGAAGGGTTTGGGAAATGTTTTACTTCAAATATATACTTTCGGACTTTTTGCCTACTTATATTTCCTTTAATTTTTCTTAAATCTTTTATTGTGTCGCCTAAAATGCTACCGCCAAGAAAGTCATCAAGCAAAACTTCTTCTAGGACTCCTAATGTGATGTTTTTAATAAAACTATTTATATTGTCAGCAAATGCAATAGATACGGCCATTACAAGTGGTGTTAATATTAAATTATATTGTCAGCAAATGCAATAGATACGGCCATTACAAGTGGTGTTAATATTAAAATTTTAATTTTTTTAATTTTCATTTAATTTCCTTATTTATAACTAGGTAGCGTTTGAATTATGAAATGCCTTTATAGCCAATACACAGCAAGGTATATGCCAATAGAAAATGGCTTCAGATCAAAACAATAGACTTTTGAAGTATTTTTAAGTGTCTAATAGGGTGCAAAATAAGGCACTCACACGTGTTTTATTTCTTTAAGAGTTCCAACACATCGCTGGCATTTTTAAAAACAATATCTTCTAAAATAAATGCGAAGAAACATGCTGGACTAGGCCGTCTAGGCTAAACTGATTCAAGTGCCAACGCCATAATTCTTTGCTTGGTTGGTTAAACTTAAGTAATTAAATTGAGTGTGCCACCTATGCAACACAGAGTTCAATCTAGCTAGACTAGTTTACTTTCATAGATGTTATGTTAAGTGACTAGATCTTTATCTTTAAACTAGGTAAAGATCTTTTTTTAATCTTTTAAAAATTAATTAAGGAGCTAAACATCTCCAGTAATACTCATCATAATCATCAGTATTTTCACCAGAATCAACATAACCGTTACAATCGCTATCATCAGTATTAGTATTTGACGATTTAGAAGAATAAGGTCCTACACTTGATGAGCCGGAGTCTAATAAATTGCATGTTGTGGAAGAGTACGCATCTGAACCAACTGCTAATTCTGCTTGACTAGAAGAATTTCTTTGCTTCCATTTATATGAGTAATAAACCTTAATTACAGATTCACCTTCAGAGCTTGCTTTGTAGGGTGAAGGCCCAACGACAACAGCTCCAATTTGAATACTAGAAGTTTCAAACGGCATTGAATTAAATCTTTCAGCAGTAGTTTTTATTGCTGAGTCTAAACTACAAGTTGATGCCCAGGTATTTAAAGAAAATAAAGCTATAATACTTAACAAAATATATTTTATCATAAAAATTCCTTTAATAAGTTTAATGTAAAAGATAAATATCAAATTCGAGCTTTTCTTGCAAAAAAAAATGATAGAAAATGAAAAAAAGTAATACCAAAGCCAACTATTTAGTGTAAGAAACTGTACGTTAACTCAGTGTAGTTTAGGAAAATCTTTCCTTTGAAAAAGCATAGCTCAATACGATTGTCGTCATTCATACAACGACATAAAAAAGAATGGGCTGAAGTCTTTAAAGATGTTATAACACCCTGAAACTAGATCTAGACTTTTCCTGAAGAAGTGCCAGTATCATAATTCTTTCTAAATTGGGCTAATCAATAAAACTCGATAACGGGACAGTTACAACAAACTCAACTATTAGAAGTGCTGGTTCAAGTCCTTGCTAAGGTAAAATGGACTAATATTTGAGGGAGAAGAAGCTCACTGTTCTCCAAAATATGTCTAACACCTTTTTAATGAAAATAAGGTGTTAGAACAGGGCAATAAAAAAACATATGTCATAGTTATCAGTCAAACCAACCTAAGGTTAAGTTGTAGAGTGTCCCTTTATCGATAGCTGTTTTATAAACTGTTCTTTTGTATTTAGGGCTACCTGGATAGACTTCACTATCTATGACATCGGGGGCTCTATGGCATTGTAGGCCGGCGTAAATGCGGTCACCTGATAGGTTTGTTGTTGATTCCGAATTAAAGTCACTCTGTTCTTCTAGTAGCTCCTCTTTTTTAGAGCCAGGTCCAATTTTGGCTCCTATTTCTGTAACCGCGGCTAAGATAAACTCAAGACTTTGTCTTGTTTTACCCATGTCAGAAAAATTCACCTTCTTTACGTATGTGAAAGCGGCGTGATTATTCAAAAACAACTTTTTCAATGTGGACGTGTAGTGGGCACTAATTGGAGTATAATTGCCCCAAATTGGATATTTAGGATCATGTATAGATAAGATTAGACCTGTATGGATCCCTAAATTAGAGACCCAGTCACCCATATAGGCCGTTCCACTAGCCACACGGTAGTGAGTTTGGTTAATTGAATATAAATTCATAAGTTGGTCCACTTCATTTTTGAAGTCAGTTACAAACTTTAGGTGAGTGGATAAGTATTTAACCGTAGCAAAGACTCTGTCTAAAAGAGTGTACTTAAACATTGAGTACTGTTCTTTGACTTCACTAAAAGTTTTTGGTCTTTTTATTTTGGAGCCAAATTGCTTTTTTAACTTTTGAACATCTAAAACATAGTCATCAGAATAGCTCAAAGTTACATTTTTACTTGTTTTGATTCGACCACTTACATTTTGCCATAGCTCTCTAAGAAGGAGTTGTGTGCCTCCCGGAGCATTCCAAGTGACAATGTCTAAATTAATCAAATCCACAGATTTTTGAACAGGATATCTGGAGATCACTGTCATTGCAGCGAGTTGTCCATAATATTGAGCCAGTAACCCACCAAGGCTATGCCCTGTAATGAGAGTGCTTTTATCATGGAACCCTTTGTTATTTTTATGATCTATGCAATCCACAAGGTCCATAAAGAATTCATCCCTCACTTTCCCTTTAATTTGAATTTGTCCTAATCCTAAATCAGCAATGGCATCTGGGACCGACTCCGTTCCAGCAACTGCAAATCTGCAATAGCGACCATCTTCGGATACAGCCTTAATAGCTTTAAAGCCTGTGGTGCAGTCATCATACATACGAACAATCTTGTAGCCTTTAGGTATATCAAACTCCGTTTTTTCACGTAACACCACATTTACTTTTTTCTTTCTAAAGGGCACAGTGGGTTCTTCAAGTACTGATTTATCAAAAACATAGTCCACTCCATAGGATAAAGCGGACCATTTTAGGGACTCCTTATGTTTGTTAGTTACAGTATTGTGACAAAGCCTATACAGCCGTGAATAGTTTTTACTTGAATAGTAGTATTTAAGCTCATCGTTGCTTAAGTTGTAGAGATCGCCTTTTGTTGAGATATTATGTGCATCGTTGCATTCCCCAGTTTGTGAATCTTCATTAAATTCACACTGGAGTTCTACTATGGACTGAATGCATTCCGGAAAAATATATTTATAAGCCTGAGTGGATTTAGTTAAGCTAGATAGAACATTGGTATAAACTTGGTTGGATGGGCCAAGGTGCATAAATGAACCTGAATGTCGAAGATTTAGGTATGGGAATTTATTTAATAGCTCAGTAGGGTACTTTTGCTGCATTGCTTGTTGTGCCTGAGCCATAGCCCCATAAATTAGCATAGCCATTAAAAGTGATAATTTCATGTGCCCCTCCCCCAAGATAAGAACAATTTACAGCTTTAAACCTAACAAATATTTAAGGATTTCTACAAATTCATATACGCTTGAGGCCCTTATTGTAATTAATTCATAGGTGTATAGGGAATTGACAGCTGTTCCATAAAGTTTGTCAATTTTAGTTAAAAAGTGGCTTTTCTCTTTAGATTTGAGCTGAAATCGAAAGTATCAGTGTTTCAGTTCTTGGAATGGGCAAGCTTCTTGCCTTAATGGTTGGTAAGGATGAAATCAAAGAGGGTGAAAATGAAAAATATGATTTTAAAAAAGAATATCTTATTAATAGTGCTGAGCTTGTTTATAGCAACGAGTGTCGCATGTGATAACTCTAAACGTCGAACGGCAGTGAGTAAATCAAAGCGTGGAGGCTCGGGTAGCCAGCAACAGCAAGACGATACTAACAACTCAATGTCAGGTGCTGAATCCACATCTTTAGGTGTATGTGGCTTTGTAGGGAATATGCCAGGTATGCTATTAAGAGATGATGGAAATGATGACTGGTTTGTGGAAGATATTGGTAAGTTCTTAACTGCAAAAGGCGACCCTTATGCTAAAGGTGATGAAGGTTTTGACTTAGGAACAGTAAGTTCAAGATGTGATGCTTCAACAGGAGTTAGGATGAAGGGAACTGTGGAAGCTAGTGGAAGCCATTCATTCAATAAAAACGGTAATAACAACTTTAATTTTTATGATGGTGAACTTCTTGTAGGAATATTTGATAGTAAATCTCAAAATAATAATGCATGGGCTATACCAGTGGAAGGTGTAGTCACTGGTGGAGAGGTGAGAGGCAACTATGCTCGTGTAATATTTGACTGGGTGGAGAGAGGTGATGATAACAGGATAACTGAGGTTTATGGTCAAATCGTTCTAGAGGGTTACTACGACTCAGAACAATTTAAAGGTCGTTTTCTAATAATGAATGACAAACATTATAATGGTGGAACTCCTGCTATAGGACCAATTGGTGAGTTTTATTTACCAACCTGTAATTTTTTCAGATGTAACTAATTTCCCCGAAGCCCTTTTCTTTTATGTGGGACCTGCGATATAAAGTAGGCTCATACCAGGGGCGACTATGAAATCTCTTTTAAAATTTTTAAGCTACCCAAAATCTATTTTGGGTTTATTGTTTTGTGCTTTTATCACAATTTTGTACTCAATAGTTGTAATTATCACTGTGCTTTTGACCAAGAAAAGATCTGTACATGATTCTGTAATTAGGCAATGGGCCACTCTTCTATTGTGGTCTTTGAATATAAAAATTTTAACCGAAGGTGCTGAGCATATCAGTGATAAAGGGGCTGTACTTCTATTTAATCACTCAAGTCTTTTTGATATCCCTGCTGTTGTTTTAGGAGTGAATAAAAGTGTTCGCTTTGGGGCTAAGTCTGAATTATTTAGAATCCCTTTTTTTGGCTCAGCAATGAAAAATCTTGGAGTTCTAAAGATTACTCGCGGCAATCGAGAAAAGGTTCTGAAGGTTTATGCAGAATCTATTCCTAGTTTTCAAAAAGGTCATAGCTTTATTTTAGCTCCAGAAGGCGGGCGAAGAGATGGACTAACCATTCATCCCTTTAAGTCGGGGCCATTTATTTTAGCTATAAAAGCACAGGCTCCGCTTTTGCCTGTACTCATTTTTAATGTAAATTCTGTTTTACCCCGTAAAAAGTTAATGCCCATGTGGGGAAATTGGTCCACGGAAGTGCGCATTAAAATTCTACCTTCAATTTCAACAGTTGGGTTAAGTCAGGATGATCGAAAGACTCTGCAGGAGTCGGTACACGAGATTATGAAATCAGAGTTCGAGCAGTCTTAATAGCTGATTAATAAAGACTTTTGTTACTTATTAAAACGTTGGGATATTGAATCGACTAGAGACTATTCGGATAATCTCTCCGGCAGTCTCTTCTAAAGCACGATCCGTAACGTTAAAAACAGGCCATCTCCGATTTTTTTTAAAGAGGTCATTGGCAAAACTGATTTCATTTTGGATATGTCTTATACTGGCGTAGTCGTTCCCAGGTTGTGAGCCAAATTTCTCAATTCTTTTTTGTCTAATTCTAAGCAAGGCATTGTCATCAATCATAAGACCAACAATTTTTCTTTGGTCTACCTCAAAGAGCTCCTTTGGAAGTGAAGCTTCTATAATGAGAGGGATATTGGCTACTTTCCATCCCTTGTGGCTTAAAAATATTGATAAGGGAGTTTTACTAGTACGACTAATTCCCACAAGAATGATGTCGGCCTCGTCTAAAGCAAGTAGTACTTTTCCGTCATCATGTCTTACGGTGTATTCAATAGCTTCGATGCGTTTGAAATACTTTTTATCAACAGTTCTTAAAAGCCCTGCAGTTGGGGTGTGAGCATGAGATCCGAAAAATTGATTTAACTCTTCTAATAGGGGGCCTAGTAAATCAATTTGTGGGATGCCTTTTTCCCCACACAATCGCTGAAGTTCTTCGCGCATTTTTGGTGTAGCTAAGGTGTGTATAATGAATCCACGATTTTCATAAACATTTTCTATAACAGAACTGATTTGGTCAATAGTGCGAACATTTTTTCGTGTAACAATATTTATATCCACCCCTTGATACTGAACAAGTGCAGCTTTAGCCATATTGCTTGCTGTCTCCCCAGTGCCATCAGAAATAATGTATACGAACTTAAATTCCATAGAAGTTAGTGGCTCGTACTTGTGGCAGGGACAATGGTAATTAAATAATCAGAGTCTGTTTTATCTGGCCATAATTCACGAAATGTTTTTTCATCTAAATTTTTTGGTAGGAATATACGTGTATCTGGAGTTTTTAAGTGTATCCATTCTTTATAAATACTGTTGATCCACTGAGTTTCACTTTCAAAATAAAGCATTAGCACCTGGCCACAAGGAAGTTGGTGGTTTGGAGAGATAAGAACAGGAGACTGCTCAGGCACTTGGTGATGAAATTGAAACTCCATTTTATTATCTTGGATAATTTTTTCTAATTTTTTAGGCGTTGTCTTTTTTTTATGATTAATGAGTCTTGAAATTTGAAAGTTGAGGTACCAGTTGATTTTGTTTGACCAATATGACTGCGCTAAATCAGGAATGACCCACAGGTTTGCGCCAGGACTAAAAGAAGCAGAAGAGTATAGCTGTTGAAGTATCAAAGACCGCTTCCTTTTTCTTTGTGAACTTGATCTAAAATCCCATTAATAAAAGGGCTGGAATCATTGGTACTATATTTTTTTGCTATTTCTAGGGCTTCATTAATAGTGGCTGCGTAAGGCACTTCATTTTTTAAATATACGAGTTCAAAAATAGCAATCCTCAGGATAATTAAATCCACAGAGGCCATTCGTTTAATTTTCCAATTCTGAGAGTAGTCTTGAACAATACTATCAATTTCTTTTAAGTGCTTTGCAATACCTGTAATAAGCATTTCAGCAAACTCAATAACTTCACTATGGGCCTCGAACTCACCTTTAAAATAATCAAGACTTTTTTTTGTATCTAAGTTCTTGATATATTCTTCTTGGAATAGAACTTGGAGCGTGAGCTCACGGGCTTGTCTTCTACGTGTATCATTATTCATAGGATTATCTTATATGATGGGGGGCAGAGAGTCAGTATTTTTTCCATGAGCCATGGGATCTTCTTTTTGCGTATCTATGGACTGAACAAACTCATGTATATCTTTAAAAGTTTTATAAACGCTAGCAAATCTTACATAAGCCACATCATCCAGGTTTTTGAGTTCTTCCATAAGAAGGGTACCTATAAAGGTTGCTGGAACTTCTCTTTTTAGGGTATTTTGAACCGTTTTTGAAATTTTTCCAACTAAGTGCTCTATTTGAGCCAGTGAAACAGGTCTTTTTTGGCAGGCATATTGGATGCCTTTGTGAATTTTTTCCTTAGAAAAAGGCTCTCGGCGGCCATCCTTTTTAATTACATGTGGGTAGGATACGATGACGCTTTCTATTGTGCTAAATCGTCCTTTACACTTGAGGCATTCACGGCGACGGCGAATTTCATTTTCTTTTTGAATTCTTGTGTCTAGCACTCGGTTCTCTGCATACTGGCAATGCGGACATTTCATAAAAGCTTAACCCTGTGAATTTGTTGTATTTTTATGATATATAGTTTTTTTTTTGGCTTTGGTCAAGGTGAAGCTTTTAGGTTGTGTTCGCCGGAAACCTGTCTTTGATTGTTGTCTCTTCATGAGCATTTAACCCAAAAATGCTCAGACATGCAGTGCTCGGCCTTTGGCCTCCGCGCTGAACTCGCTTTTTGTGCTAAATGCTCATGAAGAGACAACAATCCAAGACAGGTTTCCTAAATTGGAGGTAGAACTGAGGCTTGGGTGATTAAAAAAAAACTTGAGCTTTTCTTGTGGAAGGGATATTGTCTCGACGCATCAATAAATGAGGTTAGTGTATGAGCAGGTTATTTATTCTAGTTCTTTCTTTTTTAATAGTTAGCATGCCTGTTGGGGCAAAGACTGTAGGCAATAAAAAAGCAGATAGCTATTTCAAAAAAAGAAAGAAGTCTTCTAGTTCTAAATCAAGGGTTACGGCTTCGGCTGGGGGTGCTGCTCATTACTTAGCCTTGCACTTAGGCGGCTACTTAGATGATGAGTCCTACAGTTGGGGTAATGAGAATAAAGATGGTGTAGGTAAAATGTCTTTGGGGCTTACCTATAGGCTTGGTGAGTGGGTGAACTCCTCTGATATGTTAATCCGAGTGGATATAAACTCCTTTGGACTCCCTGAGGGGAACACTACTAAAATGAGTTTTATTCCTATGGTCACATTTCCAGATGCCAATAGTGGTTTTCCGTTGTATTTTGGTGCTGGTGTGGGGCTTGGTGTTTTCTTTAAACAGATTGAAAGTGAATCCGCATTATCTTTGGACTACCAACTTGTGGCTGGAGCCCGATTTTTTAATGTTTTAGACTCCATAGGTTTATTTATGGAAACTGGATTGAAAAACCATATTCACTTACTTTCTGATGGTCAGTTTAATGGTGTATTTGTAAGTGCTGGAACCGTATTTGCCTTTTAAAAAACTCTTAAATAAGAAGATATAATGACAAACAAAATTCATATGCCCTTGCTGAACGGGATTGTTCAAGCGTTGGTTTTTACTTTTAAAGAAAACCAACATGCAGAAAAAGCTTTAGAAAAAATATTTAAATCAAATAGAAAGCTAGGTGGTCGTGATCGTAGATTTATAGCCTCTAATTTTTATAATATTGTTAGACACTGGCGCAGAGTTTTGTATGTTTTAGGCATCCAATGGAAAGACAATGAAACATTAGATTTGTCAGAAAATGATTATCATAAAATCTGTGCTTTTTGGATTTACAAAGAAGGCCACCCATTGCCGGGTCAATTTGAAGATGATGAGCAAAGGTTTGAAGAAATGCTGGCTCAGTACAACTCTTTAGATAAATCCAAGTTAATTAAAGAAAAAGAATCCACTCCTAATTGGCTGAACGAAATGGGACAAAAAGAATTTTCTGACCGATGGCCACAAGTGGTTTCAGCTATGAACCATCAGGCCCCCATTTATTTAAGAACCAATATTTTAAAAACCACCACTGATGATTTAAAAAATCAAATGGACTCGGAGGAAATCTCTACCGAAAAAATGGTTGTGGATAAAGATTTAAGTTTGCTCAAGGTTAAAATTAGAAAAAATGTTTTTCAAACCCAGGCATTCAAAAAAGGACATTTTGAAGTTCAGGATGGAGGCTCACAACAGATCGCTCCATTTTGTCAGGTGGCACCAAAAATGAAGGTTGTTGACGCTTGCGCCGGCGCTGGTGGGAAATCACTGCAGCTTGGTACTTTAATGAAAAACAAAGGCAAGCTTATAGCCTTAGATATTCATGAGTGGAAGTTGAATGAATTAAAAAAACGAGCAGCACGAAATAATATCGATGTAATAGAAACACATTTAGCGAACTCTAAAAGAATCAAAAAACTAAAAGGCATGGCCGACAGGTTAT
This sequence comes from Pseudobdellovibrionaceae bacterium, assembly GCA_018663505.1. Taxonomy (GTDB): domain Bacteria; phylum Bdellovibrionota; class Bdellovibrionia; order Bdellovibrionales; family UBA1609; genus JABJQG01. The sequence goes on from JABJQG010000013.1 coordinate 136,743, forward strand.
TGTTGGATGTGCCCTGCTCTGGTTTGGGTGTTCTTAAACGTAGTCCTGATACTAAATGGAAAATGTCCCCAGCAAGAATTGAAGAACTAAAAGAGATCCAGAAAACCATCTTATTTGATTATTCAAAAATGGTAAAAGTAGGTGGAAAATTAATTTACGCCACATGCTCTATTTTTCCTGATGAAAACGAACGACAAGTAGCGAAGTTTCTTGAAGCTAATCCGGATTGGACCTTAGAAGCCGAGCAAACCTTACTTCCAAGCAAACAACCATTTGATGGTTTTTATATGGCTCGGTTGATTAGGAATTCATAATGTAATTGCTGTTTGTTGGTGGTATCCAGAGGTAATGAGGTATAGGCATTAATTCTACGGACATAAAATGAAATTTATCTGTTAGTATTTCATGGCATAAAGGTCTAATTAAATGAATAAATTTTAGTTCCAAAGTAATGGGTTTATATTGGCCTAGTATTCTATTAAAGTATGTAAGACATCTATAATAGAGATTGAGAGCCTGGGTCTAGTGACGTTGTTTAAACAATTTTTCGAGGAAACAGCTCAATTGTGACAAATTAAACAGGTGTAAACGCAATAATTGTCTCCTCTCATAATTAGCCTATAACATACTGAATTTACAACATTATTTTTGGCCTTTAAATTGAATTTAATACTTTTAGATTGTGCAAATATAAAGGAGAATCGAATGAAAATAGTCTTAATGTTGTTTTTTTTAATGGGTCCAGTTGGTGTTTTAGCATCTACAATGACAGGTTACCCCCAAGAAGTCAGGTCTGATAATGATGGTATATCTTTTAGCTTAGATGACTGTAAGTCTGAAGAGTCTGCACTGTCAGAAATAAATCAAGCAATATCAGGTATTGCATTGAAAATTGATGAGCTTGAAAGTTACTTAGAAGATAAGTTTTGTGAGATTTCAGCCCAGATAGCAGAATTTTCAACTGGAAAAGCAAGGTGTTCTGAGTCAGGAAAGTCAAAACCCTCATCAAAAAGATGTGGCGCAATGGAGGCTAACCACTGGTTAGTTAAAACTACTGATCCAAAATATAATGCGATTATTAACTTGATAACATCAGCAGTTGCGAGTGACCGTCCAATTGAAATTAAATATAGCGGTAGTATGCATGATAATCTAACTATATACTCAGTAACAATTAAATAGGTTGAAAATAATTGATTTTAGTCGTTTCTTGTGAAGAACATGAGCTTTAAAGTTGATTGGGTCGAGTTGTTTAATTGTATAGTGATCAATCAGTACGGAGGGTAAATTTTTTTCTCGAAGTATAGTAGATGTTCGTCGGAGCTGCTGATTGATCGTCCATTGGACTAAATCCTGTTGGCATCGCAAGCCCCTATGGGGATTGCTTCTTTCTCTGATTTTCAATATTTCTCCAATCTTATATCTAAAAGCTGAGCTACATTGATAATTTTTTACCTTTTTAAACAAAAAATGTTTCATTTTTTAACCTCTTTAAAGCTAATTATAAAAAACAAAGATACGGATCCATTACGATCAAAAATCGTTATTAAATTTTGAAAGTTTTTTCTTTTTTTAGGCTGTATTAAAAAGTCCAAAAATAGTTCGTGCCTCAACAAGTTTTCCCTCACTACATTTTGGACACTGATCTACGTCAACGTCCATAACCTTGTTTAAGATGCTTTGCCAGCTTTCTTCAAGACGCTTTTTTACTTTATTTGTAATTCCATTAAGTTTTCTTATTAAAGCTATTTTAACTTTCTTAAGTCGACTACCCAATAGACCAAAGTGCCTGATTCGCACATAACCTTTGGGAAGTACATGTAGTAAAAATCTCCTCATAAACTCGCCAACATGTAATTTCATTACTTTACTTTTGCCAGGGTTATTTTTATCACGCACTTTGAATGACACCACTTCATTTTCTAGTTTTACAAGCCTATAATTACTAATGGCTATACGATGAGTATAGCCACCCAAATACTTAATAACCTGTTCGGGTCCCGCAAAGGGCTTTTTAGAGTAAACAACAAAATCTTTTGCTGCACACTGGATCAAAAGATTTTTAAAACTTTGTGGGGATTTTAGATATTCTATTTTACCCATAAGTTTTAATTCATCTTCTTTATATGCTTTTTCAAAAAAATCTAAAATTTTTCCTCGAAATACTTTTGACAAAACCTGGACTGGAAGTAAGTAATTTTCTTTACACGACACCCATTTCTTCTTTTTCTTCAGACCGCCACCAGGTACAATAAAATGTATATGAGGATGGTCTGTCAAGTTTTGCCCCCAAGTATGCAGCACTCCTATACATCCGATTTCAGCCCCTAAGTTCTTGGGGTTTAAAGCAACTTCTTTTAGCGTTTGAGAGGCTGCTTTAAATAAGATGTCATAGGAGGCTTTTTTATTTCTTAACATCAACGGCTTTAGCTCTGCAGGCAGAGTAAATACTACATGAAAATACTGACATGGAAGCAGCTCGTCCATACGGTTTTCGATCCATTTTTGTTTTGCAGTGAACTGGCACTTTGGGCAATGACGGTTGCGGCAAGAGTTATATGAGACTTTTTCATACTCGCAGTGGTTACATTTTAATTTGTTTCCCCCTAAAACACTGGTTCTACAGTTTTTAATAGCTTGAATAGCTTTCCAATGTTCTCTTGGTAAGTTTTCTAAATAATGACTGTATTTATTAAAAATATCTGCAACTTCTAATTTAGGCATTTCATTATTTATCATCAGAACCTCCCTTGGGAAGGCTATCGATGGGACTGGTTACGTTGATGCTTTTGATGTCTGCAATATGTGAGTAACGAACGGTGTGTCTTATGTTGGCGTGGCCAAGTAAATATTGGGTGTGCCTTAGATTAACATTATTTTCTAAAAGATGAGTTGCAAAGGAGTGACGCAAAAGATGTGGGTAAACTTTTTTTTAATACCTGCAAGTTTAGCAACCCTTGCAACTATATAGCCCACAGCTGTGTGCGATAACTTTTTAGCAAGTTTACCACTATGACTATTCTTAGTAGGTATAAATAAATAGTCAGATTCAACAGGGTTATTAAGGCGACGCTCTCTCCAGTACTGACGTAAGCACTTTAAAACTTTGGGTGATAACAAAGCCTGACGACCTTTTCCACCTTTGCCATCTCTTACATGGATCACCATACGTTTACTATCTATATCACCTTTTTTTAGTTTTCTGACTTCACCTTGCCTGAGGCCTGTAGAGTACATCAACATAATTAAGGCTTTCCAAAAAATATTTTCTACAACGTTAATCATAGACATAACTTCTTCTTGGGTGAGAACAATGGGAAGCTTTCTCTTGGCCTTCATTCTTGGAATGGCTTTATCATACCAGGCTCTATTTAAAATATTGCGATAAAAAAATCGAATGGCCGAGATTTCTTTATTAACAGTGTGTGGACCTAATTTTTTGCCTTTAACTAAATAACCTTGATACGTTTTAACATCTTCTATATTTAATTTTGCAGGCGATTTTCCCTTATGAAACTCAATAAAAAGTTCCATGGCTCTTATGTAACTTTTCTTAGTGCTTTCAGCAAGACCACGGATCTCTATTTCGTTCAATAGTTTGCTTCTATATGTTTTTGTCATATTTTATCCTCCTTGGATTGGTTTAATCCTCAGGATAATAGGCTCTGTAATATCTTGTTATGGGCAATGATTACCTAGGCTTTGTGATTGTAAAATGGTGGATTTAAGTATGAGTTATGATTCGAACTCCATGCCGACAGGCATTTAGTCCAATGGCCCA
>JABJQG010000012.1 GCA_018663505.1 Pseudobdellovibrionaceae bacterium
AAATACCAAGACCAATAACTGCAGTAGACATAGGTAAAATATTAACATTTCAAAGGAAAAATGAATAACTTAAGTTTTAAAGACAAGCCTTTAGTTGGTGCTGTGTGTCCAAAAGGAATGAAGTAGAGTTATTCTGTTATATGAAAAAATTAGTCTTGCCACATTTTTCGTAAAGCATGGTTATTATTTTGTTCATTTAATTTAGCTTCATCTTTTTGGTTATATGTGGATCTTGTAAACAAAATCTCTCGTTGCACAAAGCTCTTGCCTTGATTTTCCATGGCTTGTTGAACACTGTTTTTATAAATGCTGTTTTCACTATAAGCATAAACAGTAACTGAAGGTGTGGAGCCACCATGGTTTTTACACTGTTCGCCTGCTTGAGAATTAAGTTGGGCAGTAAAGCCTTTGTACTTAAGGTTTTGAATTAATTGATAATCTTGTTCAGAAAACCAGATGAGTTTACTATTTACAGTGTCGTCGCCGTTGTCTTTCACATCTAGACAAATGACATTAGCCTTAACTTTTTCATAATCAATTTTATAATCATAATAGTGTCTAATGGTAACACTACTAGCAGCAAACAAAGGTAGGCTAAACACTATAGTTGTTAAGGTTGTTAATAATTTCATTGATCCCCCGATTAAATATAAAGTTATGGTATAGATTCTGGATAACTCACATATACGGTGTAAAATGGGATAGGGGGGAATACTAGGTTGGTAAAATATTTTGTAAATTATACAGTCAGGCCAATGCTAGGTAATAATGGCTCTAAATTGGAGGCCTGTTATTCTTCGAAGTAAGTGTATCCAGAGAGGCCTTGTTCGTAGTGCTTCATAAGTAATCGAGCTTCCGAACGGGTGAGAGACTCCTCTTGAATGTAATGTTCACAGGATTTTCTGATTTTTTCTATGAGTATGGTTTTATCATAAGATACATAAGACAAAACGTCTGTGACAGCATCTCCTTCTACCACATGGTCGATCATATAGCCTTTTTTATTTATTGACACGTGAACAGCATCGATGTCACCAAAAAGATTATGTAAGTCACCCAAAATTTCTTGATAAGCCCCAGTGAGAAAAACTCCCAAATAGTAGGGTTGGCTTTTTAGGAGTTTGTGTACTTCAAGATACTTTTGCGGTTTTCCTTCACTAATATTTATAAAACTATCTATTTTCCCATCAGAATCACAAGTGAGGTCAACAAGCACTGCACGCTTGTCGGGTTTCGTTTCTAATCGGTGAATGGGCATAACTGGGAAAAGTTGTTTTAAGGCCCAGGAGTCTGGAAGAGATTGGAAAACACTAAAGTTGCAAAAATAAGTGTCTGCCAGTTCGGCTTCTAATGAGTAATAAATATCCCCAGCATCCTCTTTATTTTGTTGAGCAAACTTTTGAATTTTTGTAGCCGAGGCCCAGTAAAGATCCTCTGCTTTGGCCCGCTGTTTTAGATCTAAAGCTCCATACTTAAAAAGCTGTAATGTATCACGTTTTTTTTCAACAAGATCATTATAGGATTCGTTAACATTATGTTTACCTACATTTTCATAGATTTCAAAAATTTCTTGTACTAATCGAGAGTCTTTATCTGTAACTTTAAAGTCGATATTTGATTTTAAGATTTCATTAGCACCTAAAATATTAAAAATTAGCATAGTACTATGGGCAACAAGTGTTCTGCCGGACTCAGAAATAATATGTGGGTGTTCTACTTTTCTTTCATCACAAATAGACTGAATTATGGAAACCACATCATTTGCATATTCTTGTTCAGAATAGTTGGTAGAGCTATCACTAGCACCAGAACCATCATAGTCTACGCCGAGACCACCGCCCACATCAATAAGACTCAGAGCTGGGGCTAGTTTTTTTAATTCAGTGTAAAAGTGTGCCGCCTCTTTAACTGAAGATTTAATGGATTGAATAGAGGGGATTTGAGAGCCAATATGGAAATGTAAAAGTTCAATGGATTTAAGTAAGCCAGCTTTTTTTAACAAAGCAATTGATGATACCATTTCTGACGGTGTGAGGCCAAATTTAGATTTTGCTCCTGAGGATTCAATCCACTTCCCTTGGCCTTGAGAATTTAATTTGCAACGAAAACCAATTCGAGGTTTTATTTTTAATTTTTTTGAAGCATTAATTATCAATTGAACTTCCGCCATACGATCTACAACAATCACCGTGTTTCGACCTATAAGCTGAGAGAGTAGAGCAGTTTCAATGTACTCGCTATCTTTAAAGCCGTTACAAATAATAAAAGCCTCTTCTGATTTTAAAAAGGCAAGTGCAATTAAGAGTTCGGGCTTTGAGCCGCACTCCAACCCCAGGTGGAATTTTTCTCCATACTTCACAATGTCCTGAACAAGGTGTCGCTCTTGATTTACCTTTATGGGGTAAACCCCTTTATAGTCACCACGGTATGAGTATTCTTTAATAGCTTTTTCAAAGCAGTTAGAGATGAGCTGGATACGTGAGTGAAGAATATCTGAAAATCGAATAAGAATGGGAAGTCGTAGTCCACGTTCTACAAGATCCTCTGTGAGAGTGTGAACATTTATTTTTTGAGCGGGTTTTCCAGATGGGTGCACCTGTAGATCGCCCTCTTTAGATATATTAAAATAGCTCTTTCCCCAATGGCTTATACCATAGAGGTCTTTTGACTTTTCACTGTTCCAACTTTCTTGCATCTACAATCTACTTTGCGATTAGGTTTAGAATCTTTCCAGATCTATAAATTATTTTTACAATATTCTTTCCTTCTATAGCATTTTGCACGGACTGAATTCCCTTAGCCAGTACAACAGCTTCATCTTGGCTAGCGTCTGTAGCTATATCAATGGTACCACGCATTTTTCCATTGACCTGAATACCCATGGTCACAGAATCGTCTTTAGTCAAAGATTCTTCAAAGCTTGGCCATGGAGCTGTACTTACTAAGCCTTCACCATCGAGACTTGACCAAATTTCCTCAGCAAAGTGTGGTGCAAATGGTTGTAGAAGTTGTGATAAAGTTTTTAAAAGCGCTACTGGCTTGACATTTTCCTTATAGGTTTCATTAACGAGGATCATCATTGCACTGATAGCTGTATTAAAGTTTAAGCTTTCAATGTCGCCTTCCACTTTTTTAATAGTTTTATGGAGTGTTCTATTAAGTTCTTTAGAGAAATTTTCTTCGGTAGCAATAACCTGACCTTCTTCGTCAAAAACTAACCTCCAAATACGATCTAAAAATCTGCGAATTCCTTCTACTCCCTGTGTTGCCCAAGGTTTATCTCGTTCAAATGGTCCCATGAAACTCACATAGATGCGAGTGGCGTCAGCGCCGAATTGTTCGCGCATATCATCCGGATTAATCACATTGCCTTTTGATTTGGACATTTTTTGGCCGTCATTACCTAAAATTAATCCCTGGTGAGCTAATCTCTGAAAGGGCTCTTCGTGGGATACAAGTCCTGCATCAAATAAAACTTTTTGCCAAAATCTAGAGTAAAGTAAATGGCCAACGGTGTGTTCTGGTCCACCTAAATATAAATCCACAGGCATCCAATATTTTTGTGCATCAAAATCACAAATTGCACTTTCATTATTTGGGTCAGTGTATCTTAAAAAATACCAAGAAGATCCAGCGGACCCGGGCATGGTGTCAGTTATTCTAAAGGCGGGTTTGCCAGTTTCTTTTTCTGTGTAATTTACAAAATCGTCAACACGAGCTAATGGAGGCTCACCTTTTTCAGTGGGTTGGTAGTCCGCAACATCAGGAAGAAGAACAGGGAGCTCGTCATCTGGAACGGACTTTAAGTCACCATCAGGAAAGCGAATGACGGGAAAAGGTTCTCCCCAGTAACGTTGTCGACTGAACAACCAGTCACGTAATTTATATTGAATTTTTTTTTCTCCAAGTTTTTTTTCTTGCAGCCATGTGGACATTTTCTCAATAGCATCTTCTGTATTTAACCCATCTAGAAAATCAGAGTTGATATGTGGTCCATTGCCAGAAAAAGGAAGTTCGTCCTTTGATTCAATAACTCTCTTGATGGGAATTTTAAATTGTGTTGCAAATTCAAAATCTCTTTCATCATGTGCGGGAACAGCCATAATTGCCCCCGAGCCATAATCTAAAAGTACATAATCAGCAATCCATATGGGGACCTTTTCGTTATTAGCTGGATTCACAGCATAGCCGCCAGTAAAGACACCTGTTTTTTCTAAGCTAGATTTTCTGTTAATTTCACTTTTTTTACTGGTGTCTTCCACGTATTTTGTGATCGCATTTTGTTGAGCATCTGACGTAATCTTATTTACCAGTTCATGCTCAGGAGCTAACACCATAAAGGTAGCGCCAAACAAAGTGTCGGGTCGTGTGGTAAAAACCTCGATGATGTCTTCACAACCTTCCACACTAAAATTCACCATGGCCCCAGTGCTCCTACCAACCCAGTTTCTTTGACCTTCAATGGTTCTATGTGGCCAATCTACTTTATCAAGGTCATCTAACAGACGATCTGCATAATCAGTGATTTTTAGCATCCATTGTTTCATGGGAGTTCTTACAACGGGGTGGTCACCACGTTCACTTTTTCCATCAATGACTTCTTCATTAGCCAGAACTGTTCTTAAAGCGGGGCACCAGTTTACTGGCACTTCTTTTTGGTAAGCAAGGCCCTTTTCAAAAAGTTTTTTAAAAATAAACTGAGTCCATTTGTAAAATTTTGGATCACAAGTGGAGAGCTCTCTATTCCAATCATAGCTATAACCAAAGGATTGCAGTTGTCGTTTAAAGTTTTTGATGGACTCTTGTGTGGTTTTTTCTGGATGAACTCCTGTTTGAATGGCAAATTGTTCAGCAGGTAGTCCAAATGCATCGTAGCCCATGGGATGCAAAACATTGAATCCTTTTGCCCGTTTATACCTGGCAACAATTTCTGTGGGTGTATAGGAGGCAAGGTGGCCTACGTGTAATCCGTGGCCAGAAGGGTAGGGAAACATACTTAGGGCATAATATTTAGGTAGGTCACTGCCAGTAACAGCATTAAAACACTTTTTTTCGTCCCAGATTTTTTGCCATTTATCTTCAAGTTGTAGGTGGTTAAATGCCAAAATGAACTCCTTTAATAGTTTCTCATCTAAATATATAATGGGTTGGTATTCTTTGGTAGTCTAGGGTGTAATTGAAGTCAACAATCCCTTGAAATAATTACTCTTTTTAGAAAAAAACCCATGGATTTTAGAGTATAACCATTTTTTGTGAGAGCACTTTGCTGTCTTCTTGTTGACCGCATTTTTGAAGGTTTCAAATCTCGAGGTACTATGGCTTTATAAATCATATTTCTTATGGGGAAACTCACTCATTTAACATGACCTTTTTGTATTTATAAATATGTGTATGTAGCCGCATGTACACGTTGAATAGGCAAGACTCTGGTGCAGAATTTTCGTAAAACCGACTGAGTAAATTATGTTTAACTTGCATGGCATGGCATGTGTCTTCAAGATGAAGCTATAAATAAAAGACTTAGTTAAAGAAAGGTAAAAAATTGCCAAAATTAATTATAGTGGATGATAGCCGCACAATTCGAAAGTTGTTGAAAAAAATTATTGAAGGCAGTGACTTCGAAGTGGTTGGCGAAGGTTCTGATGGTAACGAGGCCATTGCGCTTTTTAAAGAACTAGGGCCGGATTTAGTTTTGAGCGATCTAACAATGCCAAATAAAAGTGGTCAGGATGCAATGAAAGAAATCTTAGATTATGACCCTAATGCGAGGGTGATTATTATATCTTCTTTAAGTGACAAAAATATAATTGATAATTGTTTGAAGCTAGGAGCAAAAGGTTATATTGAAAAGCCGCCTGTAGTAGAAACAGATGAAGAGAGAGAGGCCTTTTTTACTCAACTTCGCTCAGCGATAAGTTAAGAGAGAGCTATGATTACAGACAAATTTGCAGAAAAGTTTTTTGATCTTTTTGTTGCCACACTACCAAAGATGTTTCCATGTAAAACATTAGTAAGAAGCTCTCCTCAAAAGAATAATCGTTTTGAAACTCAAAATAGTATTCATGCTGTGGTACCTTTTTTTGGTCAAGCGCATGGTGCCTATCTTGTGGAGATGAGTTGGGACACAGCGGCTCGACTCATTTCACAAGACCCTGAAGTGGAATTAGAATTACCGGCATTGGATGATGAACTCAGGGAAGATGTAGTTGATGGATTAGCAGAATTGATAAATATTGTGGCAGGGAAAGCTGTTGCTAGTGTTTCGGATGTTTTTTCAAATACAATTCTTTTAGCTCCTCAAATTCATATTGGCTATACTCGACTACCTGCAGTGCCGGTGATATCTTGTCAAGTGGATACACCACACGGAGTTTTACATTGCCATTTTTATATGGATAACATGAAAACCACCCTCTCTAGCGCATACGACACTGTTGTAAAAAGTTTGGAAGATGAATGCAGAAAGTTAGAACAAGCAAATGCAGTTTTGCATGACACTCAAAAAACAATGTTGTCGCAAGAAAAGCTGGTAGCCCTGGGTCAAATGGCAGCTGGAGTTGGTCATGAGATCAATAACCCTTTGGCAGTTATTTCTGGTCAATCAAAGCGAATGAAAAAAATTATTGGTAATGAATTAAGTGAAGAGAAAGACAATCATGAACTAGCCCTTCCTTTAGAGACTATTAATAGAAACATTGCGAGAATAGTTAAAATAATTCAAGGATTACGCTCGTTCTCAAGGGATTCTGCTGGTGACCCACTGGTTGCTACCAATATCAAAGAATGTTTAGATGATACACTTGGCTTCTCAGCAGGCTTTATAAAAGAAGCTGGAATAGATCTGAAAGTGAAAGTGGCAGATGATTTAATTGTTAATGGTAGAGCAGTGCAAATTTCTCAGGTGTTACTCAACTTGTTAAACAATGCTCGTGACGCCCTAAGTGAGATTGAAGCTGATGAAAAGTGGATTAAAGTAGAGGCTGTTCAAAATGAACAGTCAATTACAATTCATGTTATAGACTCAGGAAAAGGGATACCAAAAGATATACAGGTTTCCATTTTAAATCCATTTTTCACTACAAAAGAACAGGGGAAAGGCACAGGATTGGGTCTAAGTATTTCAGCCGATATATTAAAAAGTCATGGAGGCTCTTTAAGCATTGATGAGGCTAGTCCAAATACTTGTTTTGTTTTAAAATTTCCTCGTATGTCTCTGTGAGCTTTTTTTCCTATTCTAATAGCTAGTTCAGAAAAATCTAATCAGCAAATCATAAGAACTTAGGTAAAATCATTGGTATGTCTGATAAAAAAAATAATGCGTTAAGAAAAATTTTAGTGGTAGATGATGATCCAAATTTAACCAAGATTTTACAAAAAGCCTTGGATTGGGAAGGCTATCAAGTGAAAGTGGCTGGTAATGGTAAAGAAGCCATTGGGGTTTTAAACACTTGGTATCCTCACTTGGTACTTTTGGATATGAATATGCCAGAAATAAATGGTTTAGAAACATTAAGGCATTTACGCTCTAGGGATAAATATGTGTCTGTGATTTTTGTTTCTGGTCAGTCAAAATCTGAAGATGTGATTAGTGGACTTGATGCTGGAGCCGATGATTATGTGACTAAGCCTTTTGATATTGCTGAACTACTTTCAAGAGTGAGCTCACAATTGCGCATTAAAGATTTAAACGATCAGTTGGCAAAAGCTAATGAACGTTTGCAGGAGCTGGTAGATATTGATGACCTCACAGGCCTTTATAATATGCGCTCTTTGTATGATAAGCTGGATAATGAACTGGATAGAGGGCGAAGGCATAGTCGATCTGTTTGTGTGCTCATGATGGATATGGATCATTTTAAATTAGTTAATGATGATCATGATCATTTATTTGGATCTTATGTTCTTTCCGAAGTGGGAAGAATGATTAGTGCAAATATAAGGACGGTAGATTTTGCAGCTAGATATGGTGGGGATGAATTTTTAATAGTTTTAACGGAAACTGATTTTAATGGGGCGAGCTTATTTGCAGAACGGCTTAGAAGTGTGATTGCGGATAATGAGTTTACTCATGATGGACACAGTAAAAAACTAACTATCAGTTTGGGTTTTGCCATAACGAGAGCGGAAGGTTCAAACATTTCTGCTCGTGAGTTGGTTAGATATGCAGATAGAAGTTTATATCTAGCAAAGGAGCAGGGGCGAAACCGGGTTCACGCTATGAATTTAGCTGAAGAATTGGAAGAAAACAAAAGTAATCCACATCTGATTAAGAAAGATGAAAGCTAATCATGTTAAAAACAGATTTTTCTTATGAAGAACTAAGAAACTTTGAGGTAAAAACACTTGTAGTTTCAAGTGCGAGCCTAAAAGGAAACCCACTCAAGGATTCATTTAAACGTTACAATCAGGTTCTTGTGCCTAAAACTAAAAAAACAAATTTACCAGTGGTTTTTATTTTATCTGGATTTGCCGGAAACGGTTCAAAGTATTTTAATGTACGGTTTCATGAGCAAAATTTCCCTCAGCTTATTGATAAGCAAGTGAGCCAAAAATTGGCCCCAAAAGCTTTATATGTATTTGTTGATGCTCTTACCTTTTGGGGAGGGGCTCAGTTTGTAAACAGTGTTGGTACGGGAAATTATGAAGACTATCTGATTGAAGACTTATTGCCAGAAGTTCAAAATAATTTCTCTGTTTCCTCACAAGCTAAGCACTACTGTGTAATGGGTGGGTCTAGCGGTGGGTACGGAGCCTTGCACCTGGCTAGTAAGTACCCTAGGTGCTTTGGTACATTTGCTGCTACTGCCCCAGACAGTTTCTTTCAGATGAGTTTATTACCAGAGATTTACACGGCACTTCCTTTATTACACAAATATAAAGGGAACTTAACTCTCATTAAAGAGGATTTAATAGAGGAACGTTTTTTTAGAGGAAAAAATGCATTTTCTTTACTCAATGCCATAGGCATGGGTGTTTGTTATGCCCCGTCTTTAAAGAGGAAAAATAAAGTGCTTTGGCCTGTGAATTACGAAACTGGAGAACTGGATAGTGCCATATGGGAGCAGTGGTTAGCGTTCGATCCGGTGAATTTTTTGCCTCAGAGGTGGCAAAATCTAAAGTTGATAAAAAATAAATATCTTGATGTTGGGGTTTACGACCAATACTACTTGCAATATGGAAGTCGAATGATTAAAAATACCTTTAAAGATCATAAAATTTCATTAAAATACGAAGAATTTGAGGGTAACCATAATGATATATCTAAAAGACGACCACAAGTTCTGGAATGGCTGAATAGAGTATGGAAGTAAAAAAACTACAAGAAGACACAACCCAAGATGATATTCACAGAAAATATGCTGCTCAGATTACCTTAGTTGTAAGTATTATTTTGTTATTTGCTAAGTTTTGGGCTCATAAAATAACAGGTTCACAGGCTATTTTATCAGACGCTTTGGAAAGTATAGTGAATGTTGTAGCTGCAATTTTACTACTTTTTGTGATTTATTACACCGCAAAGCCTGCAGATGAAGATCACCCATATGGACATGGCAAGGCTGAATATTTTTCGGCTGCTTTTGAAGGTGGATTGATAACTTTTGCTGGATTTTTAATTGTGATAGAGGGTGTGAAATCTTTAGTCTTCGGGAATCAGTTGCAGGAGTTATCAGAAGGCTTAATTATTGTTATTGCTGCGGGAGTAGTAAATTTTTTGTTAGGTATATTTTTGATTCATCAAGGGAAAAAAAGAAATTCGGAAGCCTTGAAGGGGAGTGGTCACCATGTGCTCTCTGACTTCTGGACAAGTGTTGGCATTGTAGCAGGTTTAATTATTGTGAAGTTTACAGGGATTCTATGGTTAGATCCTGTAATTGCAATTTTAGTTGGTCTTCTGCTTTTAGTTTCTGGTGTCCAATTGGCTAAAAAGTCTGTAGGAGCTCTTTTGGATGAAGAAAACCTAGATGATTTGGAAACTTTAAGGGCAGTGCTTGAGAAGACAACAGCTAAGCATAGTATTATACAAGTTCATCATGTTAAGCTCATTCGCTCTGGACGTTACCACCATATAGACGCCCACTTGGTTTTACCTGAGTTTTGGACGGTTAACGATATTCATGATAATGTCCTCAGATTTGAGACTGAAACAATTAGAGAGTACAGTTATCAGGGAGAATTGAATACACATATTGACCCTTGTCGGAAGGCCTATTGTGAGGTTTGCCAAGTAAAAGATTGTAAAATTCGAGAAAAAGAATTTAAGAAAAAAATGCCAGTTATGCTCGAACACCTTAGGTCCATGGAAGAACCAAAAGAATTTTCATAATTTAAAATAATATGTTTATCGTCTGTTGGTGTTTACTAATAAATGTTACATCAGCCACATGATATTCTATAAAGAGAAAGAGGACACTATGTTTAAAAAAATTATACTATTCATTTCATTAATTTGTAGCTTGAGGGTTTACTCTGTTCCTTATGAAGGTTCAAAAATTTTAATTGTTGGTTCATCATCTTTGGCCAACCTTGCTGGACAAGAAGTGGCAAAAAGAGGTGGGAATGTTTTTGATGTGGCTGTAACAGTAGGATTGGTTATGACGGTAACAAATCCACATAATGCCTCTTTTGGTGGTGGTGGTTTCGCATTATTGAGTACCAAAGATAAGGTTGAAGTTTTAGATTTTAGAGAGCGAGCTCCTGCTGCCACTCATGAAAAATATTATTTGAATAAACCAAAAAAAGCATCCACTTTAGGGGGGACAGCCGTTGGGGTCCCCGGGGTAGCTGCAGGGCTTTGGGCTATTCATAGTAAGTATGGTAAATTAAAATGGAAAACACTATTTAGAAGAGCTCTTGAGTATGCAAAAAATGGAGTTCAGGTGTCAGGTTATATAGCTAATAGAATTCAATCGAGCTCTAAAAATTTTAATGAAGAAAGTAAAAATGTATTTTTGAAAAAGGACAAAACGTTTTATAAGCCGGGTGATATTTTAGTTCAAAATAGATTATTCTCAGTGTTAAAAAAGTATCAACAGTTTGGGCCAAAAGCTTTTTATGAGGGAAAGATTGCCGAAGACATTGTGAATACAGTAAAGGCTGAAAAGGGTCATCTGGATCTTGTGGATTTAAAAGAATATAGTGTGCGATGGTTAAAGCCACTAAAAGCAAAGTTTAAAGGTTATGATGTTTATTTAATGCCTCCTCCTAGTAGTGGTGGCTATGTGATTAAAACTGCCTTAGGCTTAGCGGATCATGTTAAACCAGAACAATACGGAGCTTTAAGTGTCAATGAACTTCATTTTTTAGGGGAAATTTTTAAGGCAAGTTTTAGAGGAAGATCCCTTCTTGGAGATCCTGACTACCATGCAAATCCATTTAATATGTTGTTTAGTGATGAGTACCTATCACAGCTAAAATCTAAAATAAATTTAAAGAAGATATCTTCGTTTAAACCTCTTTTAGATAAAAAGTATAAAGAATCAAAGGAAACCACACATTTTAATGTGATGGACAAACAAGGAAATGCTGTATCTTTAACGGTGACATTAAATGGAACATTTGGTTCTGGAGTTACTACAAAAAAGTTTGGTATTACCCTAAACAACGAAATGGATGATTTTACTACTCGGCCAGGACAGGCAAACATGTTTGGTTTAGTACAGGGGATGGGGAATGCAGTACAGGCAGGAAAGCGGCCATTAAGCTCAATGAGCCCCACAATTGTTAAAAAGGGCAAACAAGTTTTGATGAGTCTAGGTGCTCCTGGGGGCCCTCGAATTATCTCTGGTGTTTTTCAAGTTTTGTATAGAGTGTTAGTTTCTAATTTTAATGTGGATGAAGCTATTCAAGCACCTAGAGTTCATCATCAATTTCTACCAGATACTTTATTTATTGATAAACACAAGCACTCACCAGATGTTCTAAAAGCTTTAGCAAAAAAAGGACACAAAATTAAATCAGGTTGGATGGGTCGTGTGAATGCCATTTACTTGAATCATAAAAATAACCTAGAGGCCTCCTTTGATGCCCGCGGAGAAGGGTCTGTGGCAGGTTATTAGTCTCGGTTTAGTGGAGATATTAGCGTGTGCAGCCCCGCCTTTGGTGTAATGTGCATTTGAATAGGCACAGTATTTTATCTCAAATGGCTTACTTTTCATAATTATAAGGTTACGTCCAATTAATCTATTTAACATTTCTTATAAGCTTCCGATGCTTGATTTAACATTGGAAGTTATGTGAACTATATAGATTATAACAAACTTAAAAAACAATTAGATTTTAAACCTAAAAAAAGTAGATTGTTTCTTCATATTATTGAAGATCTTTTTCTTTTATTTATTTCGCTATATTTAATAAGATCAAATTCTCTTATAGCAGCTGTTGTTGGTCAGATAGCTTTAGCCTTTTTTTACTTTAGATCATTTACGCTCATGCACGATGCCGTACATGGTGCACTTTTGGAAAACTCAACTTGGAATCATTTTTTTGGATATATCTATGCATCTTTTTGTATTTTGCCTTACAGGGCATGGTGTGATGATCATATTCAGCATCATAAGTGGTCAGGGAATGTAGATATGGACCCGTCCATGAAAATAGTAAAGGATTTTCCAAAAAATAGTGAATTCAAAAATAAAATCATTAGTTTTTTTTGGAGAAGTTGGATCCCGCTTCTAGGTGTTATACAATATTTAGTTTTTTGGGGGAGTGCTTTTGACCGAAATAAGAATAGTGTTAAGAGAGTTTCTTCGACATTTTTGCAGTTTGTACTTATTTTTGGACTACTAGGCAGTTCTAGTTATTTTTTTGGTATTGGAAATATTTTTTTAAGTTTATTTTTTTATCTAATGATTGTGGAAATTATTAATTTTCCACATCATATTGGAATGGGCTACAGGCATAAAGGGTCAACTGATCAAAAGGTATTTGATCAATACTCATCTGCGAGATCCTGTCATTATCCAAAGTGGTTTTCTTTTTTTGCATTAAATAATTTTAATTATCATATCGAGCACCACATGTTCCCGACCCTGCCTTGGTACGAGTTACTTAATGCAAGATCTTTGATAAAGCCTATTTTAAACAAGAAATACAATGAGGTTCAAGCAAATGGGTGGATTTTAAAAGCACGTTCAAAGAATTTAGGATCAATATTGTTTGAACGAATTATCTAAGAATATGGTTGAATTAGTATTTAGAGCGGCACATATTATTTCAAATAAAACTAATATTTGAATAATTATAATCATCTTCCACCTTCTTTGATCCGCTTGATATAATAAAATTTTCAATCTTCTCTGGCCCTGTATAAACAGGTGCTATGAATTTAAAATTCACGAAGTGAGCAATTTTGACATCAGTCATTCGTTCTCTCATGAGGTGTGTGGGAACATTTTCCATAGAGATTAAATCTTGCTGTCCTGAAAGAGCTTGAGTAATGTGTTTGTGTATATGCTCTGTGACATCTAAACTTCGTTCAAAAAGTTCAGGCCACTCATTTGAAATGAGTTCCAGTAAACTTAGAGAACTCATTTCAAATAGACGAAAATTTCTAAAGATCTGTCGTCCTTCCATATTATAAATTTCAATGAGGTCAGTATCCACGATATTTGTTAAGAATGAATCACTGGTCCGCATCTTAAGTGTGTTAAAAGCAGCTCTCAAGGTTTTCACGTTGTCTTTTAGGGAGACACCTGAGTTGTGAATTTCATAACAAAAATCTGAGTAATATTTGAAATTATTATAGATTTCTTGCTGTTTACCTAGGGGCAAATTATAAAAATGAGAAAGTGAATAAGGAGTGTATGCATTTATTAGCACATCATATCTCTTTAATAGTAAAGAGAAGCGTTTAACTAATTCGCCAATAGGAAGATGGATGACCTCTTTAGTTTGGCCAGCGTTTGTTTTCTGTAGCGTTTCCATAATTATGACCTCATAAGGTTTCTTAGTATATCCATATTAGATTACAGCGGAGAGGTAGTCTAGCGTAAAAATATAATATCTATATATAGCTGATAAAAATCATCTTTAGCGTTTGTTTTTTATGTTTTATTATAAATATTATAAATATTATAAATATAATTTGAGAAAGTCGCCCTTTTGGCTTATTACATAATAGGTTCTTTATGACAACAGTTGAAAGAGCCCCTTTGCAGAACCAGTTTTATGGTGTATAGCCTTTTAGCTTCGATTCAGGCACCCAGAACTGACCGAGTACTCCACAACGCTGAAGTATTTTAAGTTTAAAATAATGTA
>JABJQG010000030.1 GCA_018663505.1 Pseudobdellovibrionaceae bacterium
GCCTTTTTTATTTTCAAAGCATTTTTGTAATTTGATTTATATTTCAGCAGTATTCTATTCTTATTCTGATACAATTTAAGTAAATATTTGATCTTTTTTGAGATTTATAGGCTTTCTTCAACAAAAATAACAAAGAACCACATAATATCAGTAAGCCTTCTCTGGGAGCTAATTTATTTGGGGAGAAACCATGTCGTCTGCAGTGATTAACTTTAAGCAAAATTTAATAAATATAATGCAGGAAGAGGGGATATCTCAGAAATCCTTAGCTCATAAAGTAGATATCGTTCCTCAGGCATTAAATAAATATCTAAAAGGACGTCGTGTCCCAGGTTTAGAGGTTATTGATAAGTTTGCTAAAGCGTTGCAAGTTCCTCCTCATGAACTTATTAAGGATTCTGCTGATACACTAGGAACATTTTTATCTAAGAATGAAGTATATGAGGCTTATCTTGTGGCCCATAAAAACTCTCAAAACCAGACTTTGTTTAATGGACTTAGTGTTGGTTCTGTGGAGGAACTTTTAAAAATGGTCAGTCAATTTGGTGGTTGGGACAGGCTGTATCATTTTTTAAATGAAGAAAATCTAATTAAAGAAAAGGGTAAAAGAGCTTACTTAGAGGCTGAAGATCAAATTTTTGGACCCAGTGCCAAAGAAATCCCTGCGGACACAGCTTGTAACAGCCCGGCTTCTAGCTTAAGGGAAAAGTAATGAGCTCCAGCACAAAACCATCAAACTTAACGATGTTTATTAGAGCCATACGTCAAAAGAATAATATACCTGATATTAAGGCTGCCTACAGATGCAATGTTGATCTTTCTGAATATTTAGATTGGGAGGAATTTGTAACAGATTTAGCAGCTAGGAAGTTATCTCTACTTTTCAAAGCCATTGAAATGGGGCAAGAGGATTTTGTTAAGTATCAAATGTTGGCCTCTAAGCAAGAAGCAAAGAGGTTGGAAAATGTCTTTCACTTAAAGAAGAATGAATAAAGCGGAATTGCACAATAATAGTTTAAGTTGGGTATATTTTAAAACATAGGTTTCATGATTAGTTACATGGCTATTTTTAGAGGAATATCTAGTTTCTCATTAAACCAATGATTCACATGAGTTAAAATATTATCATTAGAGCTTTGTTTTAATTTATCTTTGTAAATTGCAATACAATCTGAGGGCTCATTAGTGAATAAGGGGAGGTTACTTTGCAATGTAGTAGCACCATGATCCTCTGCAAGTCTGTGAACATTTTTCGAGTTACGAGTGATGGCAAGCAGTAAAGTTGATTTTGATAGTTCATAAATTTTACATGCAGAAGCGAACTGTAAAGCACTAATTGATAATTTTAAAAATGGGTTAGATTTTCTAAAATTTGGGTGAACTGTGAGGTTGGAAAAAGTAAAAATGCTGGAATGTTCTTCGGACGCTTTTTCTAAAATTTCTTGAGGGTAATTGAGTATGTAGGATCTCCGATAGTTTGTGAGATAACTCATGTTCATTTGGTTAAATAGGAATAAGGAAATGGGTTTTTCGTTCCATGTAATAACACCAGCATTATCATTCACTAAAAATTGGTCAGAACTCATATTTTCTAATTGAGCAACTTCAAGAAGAGTATCTGACCATACTGTGTGCCAAAGTTCAAAACAGTCATTGTAAAATTCAGTACTGCAGTCAGAGCCATTGCAGTTAATTATTCTATATCCCAACATATTGATCCTCTCATCCTTTAGAGTTTAATATCATATCGGGAATTATTTTATTTTATAAAGTCTATATGTGAAGCTAAGTCAGTGTGGTAATTAAAATTACCTTATTAGGTAATTACCCAGTCTCTCGGTAGACGTGAGACTGGGTGGATTTGTAAAACAACGATGAGTTACCTTGGTGCTGAAAAGTATTTTGCTTTAGGTTTTGGATCCATTGACGAGTAACCTTTTGCTGTATCTCGAGGAGCTATATCCTTTTTGAAGTTTTTTAGTCGTTTCATTTTGTAAACAAACTGACCTTCGTATTTAACATTCATATCGCCAACTTTGCTGCTAAACTGCTTCATGCTAGTTTTAGATTTTTTATTAATACATTTTCCCGTATCAGAGCAAGAACTTAACCTTGGGTAGTCACTGTCATTTAAACTCTTTTTAGAAATTCCAGCAACCGATGCGCTACGTTTAGCTGCAGCGGAGATCGTGCTATCGCCACTAGAAGCTCTTTGCGCTGTGCCTGCTGGAGCCTCAACGGAGTTTCCAGCTAGATCTGAAGATGGTGCGGCTTTATTTGCATAGTAAAAAGTGTCCACTTCCCAGCTGACATAGAAGTCAGGGTTTGAGCCCGAAGCAGTTATACGATAAAAGGCATCAGTTTTTAAAAGTAGATCTGTACTAATAACTAACTGCTGATAATTTGTGTAAACATTAGCACTAACATTGTAGTTAGTAACGTAACCACCATAGCCACTAATTTCCTCAACATATCCGTTGATATTATTTATATTTATATCTATATCTTGATCGAAATCCACGGAGAAGATTCCTAAATTATCAACATTGTCCACGGGTCCATAACCAGTGATGTATATGGGTGCAATATAAGGATCTGGTTCTGTGGTGAAACTGATAACTATAGGAGAACCAGAATTGATGTTTCTAGAAATTCGTTCTCCGTTATTACCCTCAATAGCTTCTGGCCAAACTCTAAGTGTATATGATGTGTCGTAATCTAACCCATTAATGGCATCGATTCTTAACTCATCTCCATAAGTGTAGGCAGAAACGTAAATGGTGTTATAGTATTGATCTTCAAGCTCAATAGCATATACATCAGTAATATATACATCAATATTGAAGTCTAAGACTATGGATGTATCCACATCAACTTCGGAGTCCCAGAAATCAGTATACGTTAGAGTTGTGAAGTCTAAACTTAAACCTCCAGTAGTGAATTCCCATACATATGTTGAGTCACGTTTTTCATTATTAGTGCCTTGAATACTTTGTGCAACTGTGACGGTGTGATTACAGTATGAGTTCAAAGGATTGTTTGGGTTGAAATATAGATACTGACCACTGGCATATACGTTACCAGAGATAGTATCGCCGTCACAATCACGAACAATAATTGAGTTGTAGTTCACTGAACTATCTTTAATATTAGTGATAAATTTTGCATAGATTAGGGGCCACACATCAGTATCCTTCCAAAAGTCTCCGGGAGATACTGAAGATATACCCATAAATTCAACAGAGGTGCTAAACTTTAAACTGAGTGAGCTGCCAGAAAGTTTTTCACCTGTGGTGGCATTTTCAATATATGCATTATTTAGATCCACATTGATTTCTCGATCATATTCATATCCACCTGAAACTGAGAAAGTAGCTAATCTAGGGTTGCTAGAAGAAACTGTACCGTAGCCTTTTTTTAGCTGAACGTTCCCCGTACCTTTATCCTCTTGATACTGAACTCTCATGGCTTCATTAGTGTTAAACATATTGGCATTCACATCAAAGTTAAATTCAATCTCAATAGTTTCCCCAATACCGAAAGTAGAAGTGCCATCTTGAGGATAATGACTTACAATTTTCATTTCTTGTGTTGTGAATCTCCAGGAATGATCTGCAGGTAAATGAATGTTTTTGGATAGGTCAGCATAAAGAGCTCTTTTAACAAGAACTTCGTATTGGGTGTTGTATTCAAGGGGAGCTGTTGGAGTCACGGTGATTAAACCACCGTTAAAGGATTTTGTGGCACTAACTTCAGATCCACCCAAAACTTTTCTAAAAACAATGTTACCATAGTTATCGCTAACAAAAGATTCAGCATGGGGAACAAAATTTAACAAAACACTAATTGTGGAATCAATAATATCTGGGTGGATCTCTTTAGCGTCTTCAGAACTCCCCACTGGAGAGTAAGAGTCAACTCGAGGGGGCGCAGTATTAAAACTCCAAACATGGTCGGCAGCAAGGCTATCCAGAGTATTTCCCATTTGCCCACCTAAGCCTTCACGAACTGTGACTTCGTATTTGTAACCATAATCCAAGTAACCAGCAGTTGGTTTTGTAGGAACAAAGGATAGTTTCCGTTGAGCTTTATTGTAGCTAACATTACCGGTAACAACAGGCTTGTTGCCAGGGGCTAAAACTTTTTTAACCACAACGAAGTCATTAACATTTACATTTTCAGATATATCAAAATTTACTGAAGCTGTAATGGGTTGGATTGGAGATGCGATAGATCCAATGGGATAAAAATCAGTGACAGCAGGGTCAGGCTGATCTTCTGTAGTAAAAGACCAAGAGTGAGCTGCTTTTAAGTTTTTTCCGTCAACAGATTTAATCCCATTTTTAACATTAACAGTATAAGTTGTGCTCCAATCAAGAAAGCGATCAGGACTAAAAATAATTTGTTTTTGGTTGACTTGAACGCTTCCAATTAATGCTCGAGTACCATCACTACCGGTGACAACAAAAACATCTGATTCTAAATCAACACCAGCTGCTTTTACATCTGCTAAGCTCACTTGGGCTATCTCAACAAGAGCTGCACCACCTTCAGCCTTGGCAAATATTTTGTAAGAAACTGCGTGGGCAATTTCATCGTAGACTCTTTGATAGTCAAAAGAGTTAGAAATATAGTAGTCATAGAAACTTGTAGAATCATTGAATTTTGCTAATTTATATTTATTTGCTAGTAATTCTTGGAGGGTCACTGCGTTAACTGTCGCAGAAAGCTCAGGATTTCCAGAGTTAATAACTTCCCCATTTTTATCAACAGCAAAAAGAGATAAGCCTGCTAGTTCAATGACAGGACCTACTTTAGCGGATTCGTTTATCAAGCTGTTAGGAGCAACAGTACGATCAAAATCAACGGTAATATCAGATGATATACTCGATTTAGATTCGCTAACATTAATTGGCGACCAACTAATTACATTAATGTACACAGGTTTACTACCGCCGTCACCGCCACCGCAAGCTGTAAGTAAAAAACCTAAACTTAAGCTAAGCATTAGACTTAAAGAATTTTTAAAGGTGTTACTCTTCATTTCGTTACTCCGTTATAAAAAAAACATTAGTTCTAGTTTAGAGAATCCAAGCTAGAGACAGTATGTTGTAAGATTGATTAATTTGTCGTTAACCTAGCACAGCTTATGAGAGGTAATGCGTAGAAAGAGTGCTTTTGTAAAGATGTCAAAAAATGGTGAAAATGTTATTCATTTTTGATATTTATATAGGGTTTATTCTTATGAAAACAATCCATTTGCACTAGTTATATTACGAATAAGTAATAAAGGAGCTTAATGTTTTGATTTAAACTGGGATAAAAATAACGAATGTACGGCTTTATCAAAATATAGATCACTTTCTTTTTTATTTAAATCCTCTTGGCTGTAACCAGAATAAAGCTTTGTAATTAGAATTTGGAAGTCGGCTTCGTTGATTGTGTATTCAATACGCCAGGTTCTGTAACTGATTACAAATGTGTCTTCGTTAAATTGAGAGATTCTTTTTCGTTGAGATGATTTTGGCCAAAATTTAAGTTGTGTATTAACGAAGTCCTCAAAGCATAGGTCACTATTTTCACCGAGCCAGTGGATTTGGTTTTTAGCTAGGACTGAATAAGAAATATTATATTCTTGAGATTTAACAAAGCTGGGGTCTTCAAGCCACCCTTGAGTGCATGTGACTGGTGTATCTGAATACTTTATGTATGGTTTTATATCTAGGATTGGCGTTTCATTAATAAGATCATATTTTGAAATATAAATTTTATTTTTTGTAATCTTATGGATCGGCACAAGGCTTAGTCCTATGGAGTTAGGACGGTGGGGCGATCTTGAGGAAAATAATCCTACTTTTTGGTTTTCCAGGCTGGGTGGCGAGGCCATTGGTTTCCAGTTATTATTTTGATGAAAAGCGTATATCACCCATATGTGGCTAAAGCCATCAAGCTGGTTCAAGGCTTGGGAAGGAATTGTATTACTGAGCTGGATATATGCATCAGTGGACTGCTTTTCTAATAGACAACCCTGTCGCGGTACTTCTGAAGTGTATTTTTGCGGGCAATGAAAGTAGCCAATGGGATTATATGTAAAAATTTTACGTCTCCTGGGTGTTATGGAACAAATTATTGTTCTCTGACTATTCACAAGATATCTATACATTATAATGAGATGGAATCCTATGGCTCTTTTTTAATTGATATTTACTTATTATCTTTTTAAAAAGACTCAGTGGTCACCAAATCTACAAATGAAATTTTGAGAATTCGCCCCTCGTACTTTCAATAGGGCACAGCTCCTGCTTTGCTGGCATCACCCTTCGGGTGAGCGCTTCCAGCTTGCCAGAGCCCCATTGAAAGTACGAGGGGCGAATTCTCAAAATTTCATTTGTAGATTTGGCAGTAAGTTAAGGTTTAATTGTTTTTGAACAGGTGAATTGTAGGTAAAATTGAAGATGAGTATGGATGAGTTTAAAAGAAAGTATAAAATATTTAGAACCACGGCTTTGCCGTTTCCCAATGAATATGTGAAAGCCCTTATGGGCGAGTTGAATGGGTGGTCTTATTCTGAAGAGCAAGCTCTTGATTTTAAAGGTAAATGGCACGAAGAGGTGTTTTCTGCTAAGAATGATATGCCTTTGGATTTGGAAATCGGTACTGGTAATGGGTTTCACTTTGCTCATCATGCAAAAAAATATCCTGAACGTTTGTTGTTGGGGTTGGAGTTAAAATACAAACCCTTAATACAAAGCATTCGTCGTGCGAGGACGGAGGGGTCTGAAAATGCTAGAATGGCCAGATTTAATGCAACAGTGTTGGATTATATTCTGGCAGATAATGAAGTGCAAAATGTTATTATACATCATCCTGATCCTTGGTTAAAAAAATCTCAGAAAAAAAATAGGCTCATTCAGGATGTCTTTATGAAGAAATTATCCACAATACAAAAAGAAAATGGCATTGTGGACTTTAAAACTGATAATGAAAATTATTATGACTGGGCTCTAGAAGTTTTTAAGAACTCCAGTTATAGCTTCGAGCGAGAGACCCGAGACTTACATAATTCGCCATGGGCCGAAGAAAATTTCATCACTGCCTTCGAAAGAATTTTTCTTGTCAAAGGGCAGCCCATTTTTTATTGCCGATTAAAAAATACCTATTAATTATTGGGGCATTTTAGTGTAACTTTTTTCATCATTTTACTTGGGGAAAAGGGTAAGTCCATTGCTCCAAGATGTACTAAGCTAGGATGATTGTTCCTCAACTGAAATGCAATGTAATGTCTTCCCTTAGGAAATATTAAATGTGACTTTGACTCTAGATGTTGGCTCAAGTTTTTATCAAAATATTGATGCATTAAGCTAGAATCACTTGTGTTAGCTAGAATCATAAACCTCATGGTCTCTGCATAATGGTTAGCTTTATTTTTACATTTTTGTTCTAATGGATTGATGTAGGTTTTAATTATGGCTTTTGAGTGAGCAGAAAGTTTTAACAAATGTCTATTGCCAATAATATAATTATGATTAAACCCTATATAATCTCTTTTGGATGAAAACTTTCCTGCTCCATAACCATGGCCTTGATCCACTACATTGACCTGTATGTCAAAAGGGGTATTTTTAGAGACTTCCAGGTAAGCATCAATAGAACTAGGATTAGATAAATATGTTTCTGTTATAAGAAATTTTTGTTTATTTTTTGGTTTTTGCTTAAACTCTGTGTATTCAATTTTATTGGTTTTATATTTACTTGTGACTTTAATTTTGGGTAATGAGGTTTGCATAGAGATGTAGTTGGATAGACCTGAGATTTGTTTTTCATTATTAAAAGAAATGATTCTACAATTTTGTATAACCTTGCTTTTCAATGATTTTTTATTGAGTTGAGATGAGAAGTCAAAATCATTAAATGCATTTTTAGCTCTCAACATATCTTTGAAGCTTAGTGTGAAGTTTTCGCAATAGAGCTCAACCTCTGAATTTTTATATATTGGGGTTTTAAATTTATAGTTAGCAATGCCAGCCAAAGAGATTAATGTTGGGCTATGATTACCATCATTATTTAACAAAGAGATTATATTATTTGTAGATTCATTAATTTTCACATTTGCATAACGTAGGCGTTTATCTTTAAACCCTTCTTTGGAAAAAATGATTTCTAAACTACATTGTGCGGATTTAAATGGCTTAGCGTTTGGACTAAAGAACATAGCTCGGTTTAGAAACTGGCTAAGCTGCATGTCAGCGACTTTAGAAATTTCATATTGATTTTCAAAAGTTTTGCCAGTTAACAAACATTTGGAGCTCACTTTTGCAGACACTTGATCTAATGAATTATCAGGATCGGGAAAAATAATCATATCTTTTGTATTCAGTGTGGTTTGAATAAAATTTGAATCTGTATATAACTTTGTTTGTTTATGTTGGGACAATATATAAGGTCGACTAAATTCCCAGGTAAGGACCTTTTTCACCTGATCCTCAGTTTTGTCCTCAGTTATACTTTTCTTTACCATGGGTCTATCAGCCTTGTCCGGACCATTATCCTTTGCACAGGACAATAATCCCAAGCCTAGGATCATTATTATTAGATGAGTTGTATTTTTAAGCATTTAAGCCTCCTTTATGTTTTTAAAAATGAACATAAAGCAAGCAAGGTGCCAGGCATATTTTGCGGATGCAGCGTTTCAAAGCAGGGTGCTAGGCGTATTTTTCGGATGCGCTGCATCCGCAAAAGATGCCTGGCACCTTTAGGATATTAAAGCATAGGTAGATTGTGAGTTTTGTTATTTATGTACTCATGGTGAATTTGTAATGAGTGTTTATTTGGATTTTTTTGTGAAAGTTAATTTTTCGGAATCACCATTGCAATATTTTTTCTTAGCTGGCCTCACCATTTCTACAGTATTTTCATTAGGCTTGTTGACTGTAATAAAGCTAAGGAGAACAGTGTCATTTCCTGGAGTATAATCTGATTTTCCAGATATTGACCCGTCTTCATCATAACAAACTCGGTAAGTTCCCATGAGGATAAAGTCCACTCTACCGCTTTGACTGTGTTTTTCAGTGAGCTCTCGGATGTCTGCACAGTTGGCACTAAAAATATCTAGATAAAACCGAGCTTCCATTTGTAGGCCAGATTCGCTTTGTACCATAAACTGTTCATTTTTTGGTAAGTAGACCGTGTCAGGAGAGCCACTACTGCACTGCCAGGAAGTGAGTTTAAATTCTCCCTCAGAAAAGGTGTTTGCAAGGGTTAGCGTTGAAGTCAGTAAAACAAATCCAAATAGTATAGATCTCATAAACATCCTCTAATATTATTAATTAAATCAGTTCTAAGTCTAAACACTTAGCATACCTGAATCTGTTAATAGTAATTTTTAGGCCACTCTGAAATCATTACAAAAAAATCAGTCTACAGCTTTAGCACATATTTCCAAAAAGCAAGGTGTCAGACATATTTTTGGTTTGGTGCGCTTACCAATAGTCAGTATCTATGGTTATGGGGCCGGTGGGGAAACATTGGCAGCTGAGTCTCATATTTTCTGGATCTTTGCGGTTTTTAAAAAATTCTATCTCGGCTGTTGTTTGTGGGTTGAGGTTCTCCATGCCAGATTCCATGCGCACACGGCACATTCCACAAACTCCTTCGCCGTAGCAAGAACTGGCCACAGGGATTTCTTGATTGAGCAGGTTGTGCATAAGGGAGATCTTGTCATCAATGGAAATTGGTTCTATATTTTTTTTAAAAGTAATCATCCTTAAAGCTTAGATGGGTTGTGTTGTATGAGTCAAAAAATATTATTATTGGGTGGAAGTCGAGGCTTAGGGCGAAAATTCCTAGAAACTGTTTTGGAAAATGATAATAATGGCTCTCATCAGATTTTATTAATTTCACGAAAAGCAACCCAATTAGATATAGAGTCTCTGGGAAATATTAAATGTATAGACTTTGACTTTTCAAAAACCGAGCAGCAAAAGCTTGTGATCTCAGAAGCTCTGGATTTTCAGCCAAACAGGGTTTTTTATTTTGCAAGTGGTGGTCCCTATGGAAGTTTTTCCCAAAAACAGTGGAAAGATCATCAATGGGCGCTGGAAGTAAGCTTACTGTGCCCCTTAAGAGTTTTTCATGCTCTTTCCCAAGGGGTATTTTTGAAGCAATTTGTTTTTATAGGCTCATCTGTTGCTGAAGACGCTGGGGATAAAGCTGCAGCGAGCTATGCAGTGGCTAAACATGGGCTTTTGGGTTTTTATCGCTCTGTTCAACTAGAGTCTCCATCTATTGATATACGCTTATTTTCTCCTGGTTATATGGATACGGATATGTTGCCAGCCCACTCCAAACCTCGAGAACTAGGGCTATGCCTAGACCCTAAAGAAGTTGCCATAAAATTATATGATTGGTCTAATAAAGAAGCTGAATTTGGTGGATATTTACGATAAGATTTTCTAGTTCTAAATAATTATGGATTTATGAGTGAGGTTTTAGCTTTAGGATATTTATTAAAATATAGATTGGTAAAAAATCCTTTGTGATAAAAACTTCACTCATAAACCCATAATTGTATATGAACGCACTTCGTCGCAAAAAGTATCGGCGTACCTTTTTGCGACGAAGTGCGTTCATAAAAATATAGAATATGTATTTATACAATTAAAATTCCCATAGATTTAAGGAGTCAAAAGTGTCTAATGAAATTGAAAATGTAATAATAATTGGTTCGGGTCCTGCGGGCTTAACATCTGCAATTTATTCAGCGAGAGCTAATTTAAAACCCTTGATGATCGAAGGTGAAGAGGTTGGTGGACAGCTTATGACCACTAATGATGTGGAGAACTACCCTGGTTTTGAAAAAGGGATTACAGGCCCAGAGCTTATGCAAGTGACTAAGGCTCAGGCGGAAAGATTTGGAACACGTTTTGTTACTGCAAATGTGACCAAAGTTGATTTCTCCCAAAGACCTTTTAAAGTTTGGGTTGGGGAGACCTTATATCAATCAAAAACTATTATTGTCAGTACAGGGGCTTCAGCTCGTTACTTAGGTTTAGAATCCGAACATGCATTTAAAGGTAAGGGAGTTTCTGCGTGCGCTACTTGTGATGGGGCGTTTTATAACGACTTAAATGTTTGTGTGATTGGTGGGGGAGACACGGCACTAGAGGAAGCTCAGTTTTTAACTCGATTTGCTAAAAAAGTTTGGGTCATCCACAGACGTGATGAGTTTAGAGCATCGAAAATTATGTCAGATAGAGTTAAAAATCATCCAGATATTGAAATAGTTTGGAATAGCTCTTTAAAAGAAGTTAAAGGCGATCGTTTTGTAACCAGTATAAATGTTTATAATAACAAAACCGAAGAAGTTACAGAAATGCCTATGGATGGTGTGTTTATAGCTATTGGCCATGTGCCGAATACAAAAATATTTGAAGGTCAATTAGAGCTTCAAGACACTGGATACATCCAAACAAAACCCGATTCCACATACACATCTGTTGATGGTGTATTTGCTTCCGGTGATGTGCAAGATCATATATACAGACAAGCTATTACTGCGGCAGGTACAGGATGTATGGCTGCCATAGATGCAGAGAGATGGTTAGAGTCGAACGAGGCATAGTTTGTCAGAGTTTAAAAAGGCTCAGGATCTTAATTAAGGACGAGGTAGTAAATGGGAAAAGACGGTAAAATTGACACCAAGGATTTGGTAGATAAAATTGATAAACTCACCAAAGAACGCATCTCTAAAGAGAAGGTAGTTTCTTTAAGTGAGTTTAGAAAACTAAAGTCACCTAGTACCCCCTCAACCCTGTTAATTATTGAAGACGACGAGACCATGCGCACAGCCATGAAACGTATTTTTGTGGATGAGGGTTATAAGGTGATTGTAGCGGCAGATGGCACTCAGCTCTCTGAAGTGTTAGATGATTCACCTTTAGACCTAATAATTTTAGATGTGGGATTACCTTGGATCAATGGTTTTGAGCTAGCAAAGTTAATGAAAGAAAATAGTGATCTTAAGGACATTCCTTTAATTTTTGTTTCCGGTCGTACCAATGAATTTGATATTAAAAAAGGCTTTGATGTGGGTGCCGATGATTACATCAAGAAACCTTTTGAAATTGATGAAATTAAAAAATCAGTAAAGACTCTGCTTAAGTTGAATGAGTAGAATATTGCAATTTACAGGTGTTCAGAGTTTTTTATAAAAATAATTTTCAATGAGTGTCTTTATAAAAAAAAGCCTATGATTAACCATAGGCTTTTTTAATTTAGAACTAAAACTTAAGGTAAATATTAAAGTAAATATTAAAGTTTATTCTCCAGCAAAAACTTTAAACTTTCCAGCTTTGAAATCTGCTAAATAACTATCAACCATACCTTTGGCTTTACCAGAAAGTAGAATCATCCCGATAATGTTAGGGAAGGCCATACTCAATAGTGCTAAATCCGAAAAGTCGATAACAGCACTTAAAGATAATAATGGCCCAAGTACAACCACTAGAACATAAATCATTCGGTATACAGGGATAGCTTTCACACCAAATATGTATTCGGTGCTTTGCTCACCATAGTAGCTCCAAGAAATCATTGTGGAGTAGGCAAAAATGATTGTAGCAAAAGTAAGAAGTAGGGGCATAAAAGCACCTAAGCTTTCAAATGCTTTTGCAGTGATGGCAGCACCTTTTCCCGCAAGGGAAGGGTCTGTGTGTGCTCCAGTTATTAAAATTGCAAGAGCGGTCATTGTGCAAACCAAATGTGTATCAATAAATGGACCGATCATTGCTACAACACCTTCACGTACAGGCTTATCTGTTTTTGCAGCAGCATGAGCAATGGCCGCAGAACCAAGACCCGCTTCGTTAGAAAAGGAAGCTCTTTTTACACCTTGAGTAAGTACACCAACAAAACCACCAACCCACATAGCATCAGGGCTGAAAGCTTGTTTAAAAATAGAGCCAATAAGGCCAGGTACATCACCAAGGTTTGAGAAAATAATTAGGAGACAACATACTACATAGAACCCACACATTGCAGGAACTAATTTTGAAGTCACTTCACCAATTCTTTTAATACCACCGATAATTACTATACCCACAAACACAGCCATAATAAGGCCAACAGCCAGACCAGAGTCAGCTAGTGATGGGAATTGAGCGGCTAAAAGTTCAAAGGATTGGTTGCCTTGATACATATTTCCACCACCAAAAGAGGCGCAGATGGTAAAAAAAGCAAAAATAAGAGCAAACACTTTCCCTAGGCTTTTCAGCTTTGGTCTTACCTCACCAATACCGCGATCTAGGTAAACCATTGGGCCACCTAAAATTTTTCCATCTTTTTTAACGATACGATATTCTTGGGCAAATAATACAGAGGAAAACTTCATGCTCATTCCGAAGAAGGCCACAATCCATAACCAAAACACAGCACCTGGTCCGCCAAGAGCAATAGCCACGGCCACGCCCCCAATATTACCTAAACCAACAGTGGCAGAAAGTGCAGAAGTTAGCGCTTGGAAGTGGGTCACCTCACCTTTATGAGAAGGGTCATCAAACTTTCCACGAACTACGTCAATAGCATGTCTAAACAGTTTAAGATTAATGAAGTTATAACGGATGGTAAAAAAGATACCACCAAAGGCCATTACTACTAAGATGAATGGAAGTTGTAGGGGGTGGTCACTCCAAAATAATACCGCGGCCCATTTACCATTTATGGAATTGAAAAAAGACTCAAGACCTTCTTCAGTGGAAGTAGCTTGAGTTGTTGGTTTTTCAACAGCAGGTATTTTTTTATCTTCAATAATCAAAGCTCCAGAAGTAGCACCTTCACCTTTACTGGCTTGCTCAATTTTTTCTTGGCTTACAGGATCATTTTGATCTGCAATAATCGCACTGTAAGGTACTAGCATCAGTGAGATGATGACCATAGATAAATACTTTTTTAACTTCAAAGATACCTCCTCGGTATTTAATTTTAATCTTATTAAATTATAAATATAAAGTTATTGGCGGGACATGTCCTTTGGAAGTCCTTTTGGAATTGCGTTTAAGAGCTTTTTTGTATAATCATCTTTGGGGTTTTGGTAAATACTTAACGCATCAGACATCTCAACAATTTCCCCATTATTCATAACTATGAGCTCATCGGCGAAAAATTTCACTACTGAGAGGTCATGGGAGATAAAGATATAGGTTAAATTGAACTCTTCTTGTAAATCTAACAATAAATTCAGGATTTGTGCCTGAATAGACACATCTAAGGCAGACACAGCTTCGTCGCAAATAATAAAATCAGGTTTAACAGCTAGAGCCCGGGCGATGCAAATACGTTGGCGTTGTCCACCAGAAAATTCATGGGGGTAACGGTTTAGCATATTGGCGCTCAATCCCACTTTATCCATAAGATCACTAGCAATTTTAAGGCGCTCTGATCGGTTTTTGCCAATACTATGGATGGCCATGGGCTCCATAATAGCAGAACCAATGGTCATTCTTGGGTTCAGAGAGGCATATGGATCTTGAAAGATGATTTGTAATTTTTTTCGCACGTTTTTCATCTCTCTTGGAGATAGTTGAACAAGGTCTTGGCCGTTAAAAATGACTTCCCCACTTGTGGGTTCCACTAGTCGAATTATTGATCGTCCAAGAGTGGTTTTGCCGCATCCGGATTCGCCAACGAGTCCCAGGGTTCTTCCTTTTCTTACCTTAAAGCTAATGTCATTCACGGCTTTAATCCACTCCGTGGGTTGGCCAAAGATATTTTTCTTTAAAGTGAAATGCTTAGAAACATTTTTTATTTCTAAAATTACTTCTTGGTCATCAGTTACAGGCCTTGTGACTTTTTCTTTAGATAATGCAGCAAAATCAGTTTGAATTTCCTTACCCTCTTCTGTCATAAAATCACTTACAGTAGGTAATCTAAGGGGATTTTTATCTAAGGAAGGTCTACAGGCTAATAAGCCCTTTGTGTAAGGATGTTGTGGCGAGTTGAAAATATCATAAGTTTTTCCCTGCTCTACAATATCTCCACGATACATAACCACAACCTCATCGGCAATATCGCCAATGACTCCAAGGTCATGGGTTATAAAAAGAATACTCATGCCATATTGCTTTTGTAGATCGGCAAGCAGTTCTAGAATTTGTTTTTGAATGGTTACATCCAAAGCTGTTGTGGGCTCATCTGCAATTAATAAGTCGGGCTCACAAGCAATGGCCATGGCGATCATGACTCTTTGTCTTTGCCCGCCGCTCATTTCGTGAGGGTAAGACTCTATTCGTGATTTTGGATCAGGGATGCCCACTTGCTCAAGCAGTGCTAGCGTTTTTTCCCGAGCTTCTTGTTCGTTCAGGTTTTGGTGAAGCTCGATAGTTTCACTAATTTGCTCGCCCACTGTGAATACAGGGTTTAAACTGGTCATGGGTTCTTGGAAAATCATAGAAATACGGTTGCCGCGAATTTTACGCATCTCTTTATTTGTGGTGTTAACTAGGTTTTTTCCCTCAAATAAAATCTCTCCACCGGTAATTTCTCCAGGAGGATTAGGGATCAGCTGCATTACAGATAATGAGGTGACACTTTTACCAGAACCCGACTCACCAACTAAACCTACGGTAGTGCCTTTAGGAATATTAAAAGAAATGCCCTTAACAGCATGTACAAGATCATCGTTTGTTTTGAAATCCACCCTAAGGTTCTTGATTTCTAAGATGTTTTCCAAAGTGATTCCTCAGGTATTTTTATGTTCTTGATTTGATTGCATAAAAACATAGCCTCTCACTTTTGTCAGGAAAGCAGGGTATCAACATGTAGCGTTAATTTTATCGATATGGGCAGATAGCTCGTCATGATGAGAGATAAATTCCTTGGCCCCATGGTTCTGCAGTACTTCTTTGCTAGAATAACCAAAATCAACACCCACAAAGTGTACTCCAGAAGCCAAAGCCACACCTACATCAGGAATACCATCACCTACTAAAAGGGTTTCACTAGGGCTTACATTAACAATTGAAAGGGCTTTTTCCATGGGCATAGGATGAGGTTTCTTCTGTTCGTAGGAATCTCCGCCAATAATGGTTTCCCAGGGATGGTTGAGGAGATCTAGTTTCTCCATAACCAAAGGGATATGCTTTTCCGTTTTATTAGAGAGAATACCAATCTTATGAGGCCATTGACTTAGGAAGTTTTTAACTCCAGGGAAGAGCACAGGGTTATTCAGTAGGTTTTTATCATAAAAAGAGTAAAAATCATCCTGAAGTTGGTTAAAAAACTGCAAATCACTTTCCATTTCAGGAAATTGGTCTCTTAAAAGGCCAATAAAGCCTTCGCCAATATTTGAAATTATTTCCTCTTTAGAAAGAGTTGGATAATTTCGGTATTCTAATAGCTGATGAACAGATAGAACAATATCATTAGCTGTGTCCACAAGAGTGCCGTCGAAGTCGAATAAAACAAGTTTGATCATGAGCATTCAATAGCAAATAATCTTGTGCTAGGCTATATTTTATTTTTTTGGAGAGCCATAATGAGAACTGATAGCCCTAAAAATTCTATTCATTATATCGAAACAGTTTTCGGTAAAGAAAACGCTTTAAAAGCTTCTGTACGCCAAAAGCTAAAGGAAGATAAAAAAGAAGGTTTAAATGTGTCTCCCTTAGAGGGACAGATGCTAAAGTTTTTTGTGCAATCCTATGGATTAAAAAATATTGTGGAAATAGGAACACTCTACGGGTATTCAGCTCTGTGGTTTTTAGACTCCATTCCTGAAGACGGAAAATTGTACTGCTTGGAAAGAGATAATAATAATATTGCAGTGGCAAAATCATTTGTAGAACAAACTTCAAAAAGTCAAAATGTGGAGTTTCTATTAGGCGAGGCTAAGGATTCTTTAAAAAAACTAGAACCCAAGGGACCCTTTGATTTAGTTTTTATAGATGCAAACAAAACAGGTTATCTAGAGTACGGAAAATGGGCCATAAAAAACGTGCGCAAAGGCGGCTTAATTATCGCCGATAATACCTTTTTGTTCGGCCATGTATATGGCGACCAATCCAAATTAGATGTGGGCACTAACATGGTAGAAACCATGTGCGCCTACAACGAGCTCTTTGCTAACCACCCCGATTTTACATCCATGATGATCCCCAGCCTTGAGGGATTGACGGTTTCTTATAAGATTTAAAAGGTGCCAGCTCACTTATGGGACTCAGCGCGTCCCATAAGTGAGCTGGCACCTTTTTATTGCAGTTTTGAAAACATACTTTGGCAGGTTCTTTTCACTGCTCTTTTGGGGCTGAGTACATTGCGGTTTGAAGATGCAACATTAGATTTTTGAAAAAGTTGTGTGTAATTATATGGCTTAGAATGTTTTGATAGAACACCTAATTTTAAATGCCCCTTATTGTGTTTTTCTGTATTATCTGCGAGCGAGAAAGTAATGGATTTGATCCCTTTAAAGTTCTCAAATTCAATTTTGGCAATTTTGTCTAATTCATTAGAAAGCTTTTTGAGATCAGAGATGTCAGTTGAGTGCTCTCGAAGGCGAACTGGTATATTAAGTTTTTTCTCAAGCAGTAATAGTTTACCGGAGACTTCTTGTTTTTCAGAAAAATACTCATCAATAATTTTAGAAATATTCAATGAACTAGGTGGAAGAGAGGTGGATTTACTCTCATTACTTATAAGATTAAGTTTATGATTATTATCAAAACCAAAATGATTTGTTAATCTAATTTTTTTCAGCCCATGCAGCTGTTTAGCAGTTAGAAGTTCAATCTCATTGAGTTGTTTTTCAATAACAATGTATTCAACAAATCCAATGCTTAACTCAATATTAATTCCAAGTTTAGAACCAATTGATGCAGCACGCTGGTTATAGTGTTTTGCTAATTCAAAGTTACGTTTAAATATTGAAGATAAGTTGTTAGAGCTTTTGTCTTTAGTGTTAACTCCGAGCTGATATTCTCCCGAAGATAACTGTTCAAGCTTAGTTTTACCATTACCAAATACTATTGAGTCCAGCCCAGCAAAATCCTTAGCTGTATTTTTGCTCAGTTGTTTAAAGTATGCATTTAGAGACTGTTTGTTAACATACTTATTTTTAACAATTATACTTATTTTAAGATGTTTAGATAGAACCTCTGCTTGATGGTTTTCATTTTGAGAATTATGTCTACTTCTTCGAAGCTTGCTGTTTGCTTTAGCTAGCTCTTTATTTATGTCTAGACCATTGAGCTCTTGAGCAGCCAAGGCAAAAGTATTTTGCGATGTAATTTCGCTACGGTTTGTAAAGTAAATGGATTTGAATTGTCGAAGCTGATTTACCTGCTTGTTATTAAACTGTTCTAAGTTGTTAAGTAGGCGGAGAACCTCACGGAGGTCTACATATCTCATTGAAACATCTATTTTTATACCTAATTTTAATTCTAAAGAGTTAATTTTTTGATTTATTCTTGTGCTCATTTTTTTTTGCGAGTTAATGAGTGGTATGATATCTACGTAGTCAACACTAGGTATAGCAGCAATTGTTAAGTTTTTACCTTTAAAAGAGTTGAAATTCGAAAAAGTAATTTTATCTATTGATACAAGATCCTTTGAGCTCAGTTTTGATAGTTGTTCTAAATAGTTATCAATAACACTTTGTGTGACTAAATATTCAGCTATATGTATTACTAAACCAAGTCGTATTGATTCATTTTTAATTAGCTGACGGTACTTCCTTGCTTCTTTTATAGTAATAATTGGCTTTTTTTTGTGTTTTTCGCTCAACTTCTTGCGAAGATATTTTTTATTTATACCCTCCTGCCGTTGTTGTTTTCTAAGTACAAAGCTCTTCTCAATGAGATGCGCTAAGTTTAAAATTGGCTGGTTAGTTGAGACATTAATGAGAATCACATTATGAGATATGCGTCCGTTTCTACTACTTAAGGTTATTTTTTCAAGACCACCTACTTTTGAGAAAGGAATGAGTTCCAGTTGATTTAAGTAGCTTCCAATTATTGATAAATCTGAGAGGTTAGGGTAATAAGAAATTTTAATTTTGAGTTTTTGTTCAAGTTTTTTACGCTGAATATCTAACTTGGCTGTTTGATCCTTAAGTTTTTGTTGTTCAGCTTTATGCATTTGCCGAGAATTCAACTCCTGAGAAGAGGATTTAGTTCGTCTTTGCTTTTCCTGCAGAGTGTTATTTGTAACGGAGTTTAAAGAACTTGGTTTTGTTTGATTTGAGTTAAGTTCCAGCATTTCTGCTGAGGTCAAGTCGGCTAAAGAGATTCCTTTTCGTCGGGCAATAGCTGTCAAATTTGACTGATGTTGCGCTACAATTTCTGGGTATGATGTAGCAAAAATATCTAAGAGTTGCTGTATGCGGAATATTTGTTTTTCACTTGAATTATGGTTTATTTTCAGCTTCTGTACCATGAAGTTTGTGAATTTTAACATATCTTTTTGTTCAATCATTCGTTGAGTTTCTGGATACTTAACCTTGGCTACATTAATATACGTTAGTACAGCAGCTATTTTAAGAGCATTTATTACTTCGGTTTTATGATGTTCAAATTCTAGTTGATACTGTTCAATCTTATTATTGAACTCAATTTCTTGGAATGACTCTTTGCCGATAAACATACCCATTACAAGCGGAGATGTTATGAGAGATATATGAGCGTTTAATGATGAGGTAGAGTAGTGGTAAAGTCGGATAGTCTGGTTCTCCGAGATGTCCAGTAAATGCTTCCGATTAACTTCTTTCATTAAAGATAATGTCCATTTTTGGTTTGTGCGTAGAGTTTTAATATCAAGAGCGATGGTGTCTTGAGAAAACTTATACAGAAAGTCTTGCGTGTTTACGCCAAAAGTAGAATGAAAGTATTGGAGATTGCTTAGCGATAAATTTTTTGTCATTTTCCATATATCTAAAGAGATGAGATTTCTAAAGGCGCTAGCTGTATGGACGCGTATATTCTCAAGGAATGACTTATAGTTTTTATCCATTTCTTGATTTAAATAATCAATTTGTTCTGTTGTGTGTTTTTCTATCTGTTCAGTTTCACTATGTAGCTCACTGATCCTTTGCTTTGTGGGGTCTTGCTTCACAAGTGAGAGTCCAGCGGATAAACTGGTGCTGGATATTGAAATTGAACCTATGCTAATAATTAACATGATAATTATGGATTTAGTGTGAAGGTTCATAAAACTCCATGGTACATAAAAGTTGATTTCATATCTAAATGTTTCAATTACTATGCCATTATAGATTGGTAATATAGTTATAAATAAGGAAAATGATAAGCCTCTCAATAGAAGTTAGTTAAAGTTAGCAATAGATCCGTTATTTAGATTGTAGCTAGATTAGTCAGGATGACAAAAATTGCCTGTATGAAGAGCCTCTCCGAGATAACTTGGTCAGATATGTTAAAAAGGTGCCAGCTCACTTCTGGGACTCAGCGCGTCCCATAAGTGAGCTGGCACCTTTAGAGCGAATCTGCTGCCTGCTCTAAACGATATAGATGGATTAGTGGCTTTTGAGAGCTAGATAGGTAGTCTATGAAGGCTTCTTTTCCGAGTTTATTTTCATATTCCGCAAGCCTGTATACAAAATTATTGTAATCACCAATTTCGCGAACACTTCTTTCTAGAAAAGTGTCAAGCAATCCATTATTGTATTTCAGCACAGCTTCTTTATGGTGAATCCATAGGTTCCAGTTTATGCGCCTTTCTGACTGTACTTTGTCGACCTCTTTGGTCCAAGTGTCATTTTTGTCAGTTCTTAATTTTGGTTGTGGTCTTACATTAGCCAGTCTTTGAATAAATCGAGCAGCAGACATGGTATAAACTTGCATGTTGTCAGGGAGTTCGTGTACTTTTTCTCCGTTGAGTAATAAATAATCCGGCTCAAAGCCATAACGCTGATACAACTTACCATTACTTTTTTGGGCCAATACATAGATCACCGGATTACTAAAAGTATTTTGACCTAAGGTGCTGAGCTGGCCATATTTATAGTACTGGGAGTTATTGTAGTTGTAATCCAGGAGGTTAGCTACGGACCTAAAAATGGCATCCAGTCCACCCAGAAGTGTTTTATCAACACTGAGCAAACCCAGTTCAATGATGCCTCTGTTTGATAGTTCCGGGTCCAGCCGATGTCTTAATTGGTACTTCTTATATTTTCGTTCAATAGGTATTTTACGATCTTCAATTTCTTTATCAAATTTTTCTGCTATCTTTTCCGGGGCATTTCTGGTGAGGTTAATGAGCTCTAGTAACTCATGGAGTTGGTCGTCTAATGCGCTATTTTTATGAGGTGTAATTGACCCATCGTACAGTCTAATCGAGGCTTTTTCTCCCATGATATGATGATAAACATACTGAATTCTTACAATGGATAGTTCTGCTTCAATGCCACTTAGTCTAGTGAGTAATTCATGGCTATAATTCCATTGTGCCCCCCAATTATTAAAAGTGTTCTTAGCATAGCCGTTATACAGTTTTTTAGCTTCATTAAGTGTAAGAGCTGTGATTATGGGTTCACCAAAATTAGATGGTACTTCGTTATAGTAAATAGGTTGCTCGGGATTAAAAATAACTGGGCAAGAGGATTTATGAACTTTTGTTGCACTCCGAGTAAAGTAAGAAGTGCTCTGCATAGCAAATGAATCAACGCTACATAGGATAATAAAAATCAGTAGGGGTGTGTTTTTTAGCATAGAAAACTATTATACATGAGCTATATCAGGGTGGACTTTTAAATTAAAACTATTGAAATTTTTTCTACAAACCAGCAGCTATGAAGTATTAGTAATAACAAGAATATGATTAATAAATCTATTATATAAATAAAATTGAAACTGAATATCGGGTTCTTCTGCACTTAAGTGAGGTCTAGTTTTACTTAAGAATGCGTCAAAACAAGAAAAAAAGATAAAAAAAGGCGTCCAACCTTTGATGAAATTAAATTTGCACAAATAATTTCAGGAGGACACCTATATGTTAAA
>JABJQG010000045.1 GCA_018663505.1 Pseudobdellovibrionaceae bacterium
AAATGCTCTGTAAGTTTTGAAATAGACCATTTCAGCACCCAACGGTGTCTTGCCAGCTCCGTTAAATCCAAATTAGGTCGTTTCCACTCCGCCGAGCACACCCGCTTTACAAGCATTGGGTGTTCGACTACCTTAGGACCGCGGGCACCAAATTATTACTTCATAACCTTAACTGACTTTTCATCATAGACAATTTGATTACTATCTCCACTTATAACTTATCTTTGTTATAAGTGGTTCCTAAATTAAGCTTATAATCATTACAAGAGCTCTATTCTTAGTTAATAGGATTTAGTTGTGTGATATTTAGGTATTTCTATTTTATTGAAAATCAATGGAGGTAATATGAAAAAAATAATTGTTTTAATCTCATTTTTAGCTACAAATGCTATGTTTGCAGCTGATTTAACTTGTGCGACACCTTATGAAATTATGAGAGGGGCTGTGGTAGCATCTTTGAATCAACTTGGTGATGAACGTAACACTGATGAACAAGATGCCCTGGCAAACCAAGTCCATGCATTACTTGGTTCCAATATGGAGTTTGCACAGGAGTTTAATCGAGTAAATATGAGACTCGAGCAGATGGTTACTAATAATATTGAATTAGATGTTGAAGCAAAAATGTCTATGCTAATTGGTTCATTTTATATGACCTGTGAGTAAGATTTAATAATCGAAGGATATTTGTCAAAGCACATGTTATAAAAAGCCACGTATATGTGGCTTTTTATTTAAGAAACAGAATGGTTTTAATTTTGACAAATTGAGGTTCTAAATTTTTTTTCAAAAAAACAATACCTAAATGTGTTAAATTTCCATAGGTATCAGTCTTACAAGAGTAAAGTTTTTAAAACACTCCTAGTCAATCACTAAGGTAAAACAATGGCGTATACGGATCGAATGTACGAAAGGCCGTTGTGAGGAAGACTGAATGAGGTGTACCTATAGACTCGAGGAGGGGTATTTCTTACCACTTCCCACTGGCTTGTATCTCTAGAGCTTGTAGCTAGAGATAGGGCTTCAGAAATCATAGAGTCAAAGTAACTAATGCTTTTGAGGTCTAAAACCCAAGAATTGTGACATATTATGAGATCTTCTGGCCCCGCAGCGATACAGACCTCACCGTAAGAAACTTGGGGAAAATATACCACGGGTTGAACCGAATTACTCAGGCCATCTGCCGTTGGTAGAAAGGCTTCTCCTTCGGAAATATAATCTTGGATGCTTGTATTGTTTATAGGTCCTGTGAGCACAGTGGCAGAGGGGTGTGCAAATGCTTCCAAATCTAAGTTAAAGTAACTGGAATCAGGTGAGGCAACTGTATTATCGTATGTAAAATTATTGTGAAGAGAAATGGTGCTAAGTGAATCCCCTTGAGTGGAATTTGTAAGTGAAGAAATGTTCATTACACTTGTGTCAGTTATAGGACTTATTTTAAGCTCAGATAAAAAAGTTTTACTCCACATTTGACGTCCAGAATACCTGCCAGTAACGTATTCGGGGTCTATTTTTTGCAAATAATTTGCAGCTGCAAAATAAATTTCTACATCACTACTTATTAAATAAGAGAGTCGATCACGGGTTAAACTAGTGTAGTAGTGTGCAGTATTATGTGTGCCTTCGTACTTAGAGTCCTGATGTATAAATGGTTTGAGTTTATCAGCATTGGCAATAGTGTAATTAAAATTAATGAGTTTGTTGTCCATCTGCCCAGTAAAATCTCCTTGGATAAACACAAAAGCATATCTTCTGTTAGCTTCAAGTTCTACGTACTGGCTTGGGTTGTTAAAATTAAAAACGGCAATGGCCTCTGCCCCAGGTGTGGGTGTAAAAACATTCATATTTAAGGGATAGAGTTCTGCATAGAATGTTTCACTTGTAGTGGAGGAAAATTCAGGGAAGTCTGCTTTCACAGAAATTTTTACACGACGGTCATTGTCAG
The DNA here is from genome assembly GCA_018663505.1 of Pseudobdellovibrionaceae bacterium. GTDB lineage: Bacteria > Bdellovibrionota > Bdellovibrionia > Bdellovibrionales > UBA1609 > JABJQG01. Next base: position 1,946 of record JABJQG010000045.1, read on the forward strand.
ATTTTATAATAGCAGAATGTGCACCGATATGGTCATCTTCCACCCAATGGTTTAAAGGCAAAAGTTCATCAGTGATAAGATCTTCAGTTAAATCAAAAATAAATGTAGATGTCCTAAGCTCATCCATGATGGGTAGAAAGTCAGCCACTTGAAAACTATAGCTAAATACAAAGCGAGAAAATGCATTACGAAGAGCTTTGAAGTCTGTAAATGAGCTGCTGGAATCGAGCAGGCGTTCCAAAGGTGCATAGTATTTCATTTGTTCTGCAAATGTCGACAGTGAATCGTAGTGTGGTTCATTAGCATTTTGGTATTCTGGACTTTTAATAAACTGGCAAATATTAAGATCGCCGCTACGAACCTGCTTTATATATTGGAAGAATAATCCTAGTTGGTAAATACTTTGGGTATGAGCTGGGAACATAAGTTCTAAATTTGGGTCCACTAAAGATGTGAGACCTGTTCTAATAAATTCGTTGTTCCAAATATATTCAAACCCATAGTCATAACCTAAATAAGTCTTTTTAGAGAGACCAGGATCATGGATAACTTCTTCAGCGGCAAACGTTGCTGTACTTTCCGCAAGCCAGGAGCGCGGGTCTTTGTGGTAAAAACTAGCTATTCTAGAATTTGCAAATTGTTGAATATGAAAATACTCATGTGCAACGGTTTCGCGCCATATAGGCACACCAGCATAGGACTCATCAATAGATTCATTCTCACGGATGTTATTATCAGTCATAGGGAAGTCACAGGAGAACCGATTGTAGCCCCAGTTGCGACAATCAGAAAAACTGATGTAAGGAACAGATAGCTTTTCTGAGTTTTTATATTTGCTGGCGAAGGTTTTCAAATTTGGACTAATGAACATTCTTGTAGGAAGTGATGGTTGTGCGCATCCAAGGTCTGAAAAATGTGTTCTGGACTCTTGAAGGTATTCTAAAGTTTTGTGTAAAAACTTGCTTGCATAAATTTTTCTTTTTTCGACATTATCATCCTCTTCAAATAACCAAAAAAGTTCAAAGTTATTCTCTGAGGAAAGCAGTCGGAGAGACGAAGTTCTTACCAGTTGAGCCATAAAAAGTTTTTGCTTATCATAATGAGCGCTGGTTTTAGCAAAAGTGTATTCAAATATTGTGGACAGGGTTCCATTTTTTTCACTAATAGGGATTATTTGAATATCTTCACTAGAGGAGGATGGGCCAGACATAGAATTCAGACTGGTCATAACTAGAAAGTAAGTTTCATCCTTACCAGGTGCTGGCGGCATAAGGGGGTTGGCAAGAGATTTTGTCTCAATAGAAACTTCAATTTCCATTGTTTGATTAGATATATCATTTAATTCACCCAGAGAGTTTACACCCTCCTTAAATTCTAATATCAAAGCCTGGCTTTCTCGTCCTTTTGAAAATTTACCTTTTGTGAGATCCACATCTGCCATACTTAAAGAGAGGGATGCTCCATCAAAATTTGTATTTGGCGTTGTTTTTAATGAGAACCCTTCTACAAAGCTGCCGTCAGTAAAGTTTATGCCTTCAGCTAAACTAGCGCTGTTTGCTAAAGGCAGTGCCATAGCTTGCACTACATTAATTTTCCAATTGTAAGTAAGTAATTTATTACCAGAAGTCACTTGAACTGAAAGCTCATTCTCACCAAGATCTGCCAGGGTGGGAGTCCAGGTAATTTCACGTTGGTCATTGTTGATTGATCCATCAACAACTCCTGAAAAGGATGAAATAGAGTATTCGGTTGAGTAATCCTTAGCTTGGGGGACAGGGCTGTAGGCGTAGGTCACTCCCACAACAGCGAAGGCTTCAGGTTGACTAGCAAAGACCACATTTTCTACTTCAATAGCTGGTTCTGAAGAGCTATCTCCGGAGGGGCAACCTGCTGTGTTTATTAGTAGAAAAAATAAAGTTGAAATTAAAAATAAATTTTTGAAATTCATGTGGCCTCACAGAGTTACAATAGAATTTATTTATGTAAAATAGCTGAGATCCACTTGTTTATCGACTCTCTATGACATTCTTGTAATTATTTCTGTGGTGTTTTGTAAAATTGAAGGGGATATAGGGGGTATGAAGTTGAAAATTTTAATGAATTGAAGGTGAGCTCACAAGTCTAAGCACTGGATTTGACGCCTTATTAGAACTTTTAGGCTTGGATAACCCAATGGCAGAGTTGTAGCTCCTCCCAAAGGTTTAGTGCTCTTAGGTTTAAATCTAAGTAACACAACTTAGCTAAGAATCTTTAAAAAAGGTGAGCTTACTGTAATCATTTTTGTTGCTAGAAAAATATCATTCTATTTAGGCAGAAACTTTGCTTTTCATTTGTGAATTAAACTTGTATAAAATAGCCCTAAGCATTTGAGAATGGGAGATTTTGTGGCTAAAAAGACTTTAATTACAGCAGGTTTACCTTATAGTAATGGTGATTTACATGTTGGGCATATTGCTGGCTGCTATTTACCCGCAGATATCTATAATCGCTATTTAAAAATGCAGGGCAAAGAGAGTCTTTATGTGTGTGGATCGGATGATCATGGCGTAGCTATTGTAATTTCTGCTAAGCAAAAGGGTATTTGCCCCGAAGAAGTTGTAGCCTATTACCATGAGAGGCAGCAGAAAGCTTTTGCTGGCTTAATGATTGATTTTGATCATTATGGATCCACCTCTAAATCTCCAACCCATAAAGAAGTGAGTGAAGACTTATTTTTAAAGCTTCATGATAAAGGTTATTTTTCTAAAGAAACTACAGAACAATTTTATGACATTGAAAGCAAAGCTTTTTTACCTGATAGATACGTAAAAGGGACTTGTGGTTTTTGTGGTGCTGAAAACCAAAATGGGGATCAGTGCGAACAATGTGGAAAAATTTTAGATACAGATTCTTTAAAAGACCCTCAATCTACTTTAAGTGGTGGTGAAGTTGTAAAAAAACCAACAGTGCATTGGTTTTTAGATCTTACAAAATCAGAAGAGGTTGTGGCTCAATGGTTAGATGAAGCCGATGTGAGAGATAATACAAAAGCTTTTGTGAAAGGTCTTTTAGGAGCAGGCTTGGTTAAAAGGTCCATGACACGTGATATTTCTTGGGGTCTTCCAGTGCCATTAGATGACCCCGATGCTCAGGGAAAAGTTTTGTATGTATGGTTTGATGCTCCCATTGGTTATATCTCTAACGTTAAAGATTTAATGATAGAAAATGATAAGGGGCCAGAGGCTTATAAGAATTGGTGGAACAATAAAGACACAGATGTGTACCACTTTATCGGTGAAGACAATACTGTATTTCATTGCATAATATGGATTGCCATGCTTCAAGCTTACGGTGATTACAACTTACCAAAAGGTGTGATTGTTAATAACTTTATGAATGTTAAAGTGGGTGAAGAAGTAGAGAAAATTTCTAAATCAAAAGGTAATGCTGTAGCTATTCTGGATTACTTAGAACTCGAAAGAGACCCTGAATACTTAAGGTATTATTTATCAATGATAGCTCCAGAAAAAGCGAGAACAAATTTTAATGAAGCAGAATTTTTTCAAGCTTGTAATTCTGATTTGGCTGATACGCTTGGGAATTTCATTAACCGTGCTTTTGCCTTTGGAAATAAGTATTTTGAAGGTAAAATGCCCAGTTATGAGGAAATCCTTTGGGGAGATTTAGAAAAAACTTTGGTAGAAAAAACAGAACATTGCCATAATAAAATGACTGAACATCTCAATAATTTCTCTACAAGAAATGCAATGCGCGAATTTTTTGAATTTGCCAGATATTGTAATAAGTATTTTAACGACAAAGCTCCATGGGTTTCGCGAAAAACAGATATGGCAGACGCAGGTCTAGCAGTAGCCATGTCTTTAAATGCCGCTCAATCCATGGCAGTATTTTTAGCACCATTTTTACCAGTTAAGTCTAAAAAAATACTATCAAGCTTCGGAACAGAAGAAGTTCTAGCCTGGTCAGACTACAAGTCGTACACAAAGTCAGGCACCCAAGTAACAGCCCCCGGTGTACTCTTCCCTAAATTCGACATTTCATAGGTGCCAGGCATCTAAATGTGGTGTCTTTGTGGACTTTGATCTGGCCTAACCCTTGGCTAGGTCTTCAAGTTATCACTCGCCAATGGAATTTGTACTTTGCTATAATAGGGAAAGATAATTTACAAAGGTGTTTATAGTGGAAGCCGGACATAAAAAAAGATCATACTTACGTTTTTTGCCAGACCCTAATACATTTGCATGGGTATGTGAGTGTGATGATGCAAGTACATTTGAGCCTCAGATTGCAGGCTTAGTGGTTAACGAATCACATACTGGATGCGGTGCGGTTTTTCTAAAGTCACAAACTTACGATCAGTTGAAAATAGATGGCAAATATTATATTGGAGTAGGTGCTCTTTCGCCTACAAAGTGCGAACTTAAGTGGATTAAGGACTTAGACGAAGACACTGTTCGCATGGGTTTTGAATACGTTAAGTAAAATAATTGTAGTTATCTGCAACTAAGGCCATACATTGAACATTTATAAATTATTTCTTAACACATTGCCAATCTGTCTCATTGGTTGTGCACATAGTATTTCAAATCATGTAAAATCATCGGTAGATGAACATAACAATAAATTTAACAACAAACTTATGGTTATGAATTTTGAAAAAACTCCTAAAGAACTTATTGATAATGTTCATCTGGCAATTGAGAATTACGAAGTTTCTTTAAATACACTGACTCAGATTGCAGATGAAGAACTAACATTCAAAAATACATTTCAATTTTTAGAGGAGCAAGACCATAAGTTTTCTCAAACGTATGGTAAAGTTCGTTTTTTATGGAATGTTTCACCAAACAAGGCTTTGAGGGATGAGGCACAGAAACTAATGGACAAGGTGCAAGCTTGGTCCGTTCAGACCATTTATCGAGAAGACATCTATAATATTTTACAAAAAGTTTCAGAAAAAGAGAAAGACTTAATGGGGGAAGACTTAAGGTTAATGGTGGAAACCTTAAAATACTATAAAAGAATTGGTATAAACTTGCCTAAGAGTACAAGGGATACTTTAAAAATCGAAAAAAGTAAATTAAACAAATACAAAAATCAATTTAAAACAAATATTAAAGAATCCAAAGATATTGTGAATTTCACGGAAGGTCAGCTTGATGGAGTACCGTCCGAATACCTAGAGGCATGGGTACAGTCAGATGGATCTTATATTGTTGATGTAAAAATATTTTCAGATTATGCCGCTATTATGAGGAATGCACTTAGGGGTGACGTTCGTAAGCAAGCAATGTTTGCACGTAGAAATATTGCACGAAAAAAAAATATCCCTCTACTAAAAAAAATCATACAAACTCGTTCATCCATTGCAAAATTATTAGGATATAAGAATTGGGCGAGCTATAGACTTGAGCCTAAAATGGCTAAGAATCCAGAAACTGTTTTTAATTTTTTAAACCAGATTAGAAATGGAATAAAGCCTAAGCTTTTAAAAGAACTAGATACTCTAAAAGTAAGAAAACAAGAAGACTTTCCATCAGACAAAGTCATGCTAGAACCTTGGGACACAGGGTTTTATGCCAGCCTGGTGGCTAAGGAAAAGCATAAAATTGATAGCGAGAAGATTAAAGAATACTTTGAAATGAAGACCACATTGGCAGGTATGTTTAGAATTTATGAAAAATTATTTCATATTGAATTCGAAGAACTTCCTCTAAAAGAAAAAATTGTTGAGGATATGAAACTATTTCTTACTAGAGATGCTAAAACTGGGGAGCCTCTAGGGCTATTTTATACAGATTTATTTCCTAGAGAGGGGAAGCATAAACACTTTGCCATGATGAGAATGGTAAACGCAATGACTGGATCTGGTGGAATTAATTACCGTCCCACAGTGGCTCTTGTGGGTAACTTCTCAAAGCCAACTGCGGATCGCCCTTCTCTGTTGACCCATGGACAGGTAAAAACATTATTTCATGAGTTTGGTCACGTGATGCATTCCGTATTAACTCGGGCGAAATATGCTAGTTTTGCAGGAACCAATGTGCCTAGAGATTTTTCAGAGGCTCCTGCGAAAATGCTAGAAAATTGGGTTTGGGATCAAAGCGTAATTAGTCAGTTTTCTCGTCACTATGCTACAGGTGAAGTTGTGCCCATGGATTTACTTCACAGAATGAAAGAGGTTCAAAAAGAAAATATTGCAAGAAGATATAGCTACCAAGTGGCAATATCCATGGTTGATATGCAGCTACATAGTATTGAAACTATGACTAATAACTTAGATGTAGTATCCATAGCCAATAATATTTATGAAGAATCAATGATGCAATCTTATGTAAAGGAGACAGCCTTTGTAGCAAATATTGGGCATTTAATGGGTTATGATGCGGGTTATTATGGTTACCTGTGGGCAGATTCTATTGCCGAAGATCTAGCATCAAAGTTTGAACTGTCTAAGGGGGGGTATTTAGATGTGTCTATAGGATTACATTTAAGAAATGAGATTTACTCTATGGGTAATACCCGAGATGTAAATATATCCATAGAAAAGTTTTTAGGAAGAAAAAAATCAATAAATCCATTTTTAAAAAAATTAGGAATAATAACTCAGTAATAATATAAAAATATGAAAAAAATAATCTATACATTTCTGATCTTAGTAACTGTATTTGTTATTTTGACCATTTATTTTTTATTCACTCCAATACCAAAGTATCTTCAATCATTTGTTAAAAATTCTGTAAACGAACAGTTAGCTAAACTGAGCGATTATCAAATGGACAGTTTGAGTGTTGAAACAAGTTTATGGGGTATACTTCAACTTAAGCCTTATGTGCTAAACGTAAAACTGAGTGATGTTAAAAATAATAATAATTGGGTGATTATAGATGGCTTACTAGATACAAAAATGTCAGGCTCAATAATTCAAATTAAAATTAAGCCTAAAGTTAAGGTTAGTGGATTTTCCTTTCCACCAAGTATTTTTAAAGATGGAAACACCGCCATAGATGTTCGAGCTGAATTTAATTACGAGGTCAAAGAGCTTGTGAAAGTCGAAATACACCTGAATAGTAAAAATATTGAGTATATAATAAATCAATGGAAATTGAGTGTATCTAGATTATCAACTGTTTTAAACTTAGCTCCGAACAAAACCGATATTCTGGTTAAGGTGGGAGAAGTACTTATCTCTGATATGGCGGAAGAGCATATTGTTAATATCAAAGAAATCGAATTTCAAAACACAGCTTTATTAAAAGATCCCTTTGAATTTACTAAGAATATGAGCTCGAAATCCAATTTACATTTTAAAGAGGTAGAATTTTTATGGGGAGATTTTTATTTTTTCAAAAATTTCGCAGATACACAGCTTTCTCAAATAGTTAGACTGGATGAGATTAATCTACAGGCGAGAACATCGCTTGTGCTTAGCAAGAAACATTCAGTAGATACTGAGGTTCAAATTAATACATTTAATGATTGGCTAGTAGATAAAGATATAAATAAGGCTGAGATTCATTTAAAAAGCTCAAATATACCTTTTGTATTCTTGTACAATTATTTAAAACCAATTTTTGCAGAACAACTTGATGACCTTGATATTAAGTTTTTAACAGGAAAATTTAAACTATCTGCAGAAATGTATGAGGGTAACAGTAAAGCTGATCTTCGAATAAATAATTTAAGTGCCGTTTCTGAGGAAAATAAATTTTACTTTAAAGGATTAAAATTACATTTGCCTATAAAATCTTATGATGTTACTCAGGCTGAACTGTCTATTGATCATATTCTGTGGAAAAATATTCAAGGTGATTTTGAAGAAACAAAATTTAATATTTCTATTGGTCAGGATGAATTTCAACTGAGTTCTCAAGGTGATGTGGGGATAAATTTAGGTGAATTACCTTTAAAAATGGGCCCCATTCAGATTCATAAAACTAAAATTAATAGTGTCATGCATACTAGCTTAAGCTTAGCACCCACAACTCTTTCTCATATTTTAAAATCCACTTGTATTGTTAATAAGAGCTTGCCACCGGTAAGTATTAAGTCAAAAAAATTAGACATTACTATGTCTGATGATCGTTTTGTTGTGGGTGGGAAAGTGAACGCTTCTTTGTTTGATGGATTAGTTACCTTAAAAGATGTAAAGTTATTTCGATTGTTTTCTGACATTCCTGAGACACAGTTTAATTTAAACTGGAACGGGCTTAAATTACAATCCATGGGAAATTGGCTAAATTTTGGAAAGATGCAGGGGGTTTTTGAAGGTTATCTTTCAAATGTGGTGCTTCAGCAATCATTACCCACTCAATTTAATTTTAAAGCTCATTTGCAGCCTTACCAAGAAAATGAAGTGGTGTTTTCCACCGAGGCTATGAAAAACTTTGTAAGTTTAGTTACAGCCAATGATATTGGCAAGACCATGCCTGCCTATTTGAGCTGGTTTGCCTTCAGTTGGCCATCAGACTTATTAGGTGGTTATAATATAAATTATGCAGGGGTTTCCTTATATGCAGTGAATGGGTCAATTTTATTAGAAACCCTAGACCCGCCCAGTGTCATAGAAAAAGAAAAAAAGCATTATTTGTTATATGGACAAAGGTTTAAGATGCCACTGGTGTCCTCATCCTACCCTGTGGTTTTAGACGCCTTTGGGGTGACCCACTTCTTTCGTCATGTTCAAAGACAACTAGATAGCCTACAAAAAAGTAAAATAAAGGATGAAAAATCCAAGGCAAAAGGTGTAGAATTAAAAGACAATAATATTACGGAAACAATAACTCAAGTGGAGAATAATAAAGATGAAACAGCCTGCTTTCAGTGGAAGAATAATTAAATACATAATTTTGTTAACCTTAACTTCTCTATTTATTTCCTGTGTTACTGTGAATGTAAACTTCCCAGAAGGTGCTGTGCAAAAAGCTGCTGATAATTATGTGAAAGATCTCTATCGTGCTAAAGAAAAAGTTGAAACAGAGGAAAAATCAGAAACTAAAAAATCCACAGATGAAAAGGCTCTAGTATTAGAAAACGGGGCATATAAAGTAGCATCGCTAATGGATGTTCTGATCCCTAAAGCCCATGCCCAAATTAATTTTAGTGTGAGTAACGCAGACATCAGTGAAATTAAAAAGAGACAAGTTTCTCGCTTAGCTAATATTGATAAGTATAAAAAGAAAGGCTTTATCGGAGAATCCGAAGAAGGCTTACTTGTATTTAAGGCCACTAAGTTGAGAGCTATTGAAAAAAAGAGAGTGCAAAAAATAATTAAAAAAGAGAACGAAGATAGAGAAAACTTGTATAATGAAATTGCCTCAGAAAATAATGTATCTTCAGCCCAAAAACCACAAGTATCAAAAAGCTTCTCTAAATCCTTTAAGAAAATTTCCCCAAAAGGCACTTGGATCCAAGCAGATGGGCAGTGGTCTAAAAAGTAAGACATAAGGTGTCTGGCACTTTGAAGAATTTCCTTGATGTATACTCCGTGAATACACAAATAGACTAAAAAACTTTATAATTTCAATGGCTTCGACGATAATAGGTAAAATCACCTTATCACAGGAGCCTTTTATGAAAGTACATAATCAGTTTTTAAATCTAACAAGTATTCTAATCTTGTTAACAATTTTAATACAAGCCTGCTCATTACAACCAAAAGGTAATCAAGGTTTAGAGCCCTATCCAGCAATTACTCTAGATATTAAAAAGATGAATTCTTGTGAGGAGTTCAAAAAAATACACTCTCAAATCGAAGAAAAAAAATCTTACTATAGCCGTAAATACCGCCAAAATAGAGTTTATAGCGTAGCAATGTCAGGCTCAGCTGAAACATCTAATGCCGTTCAAACTAACGTACAAGAAGCAAGTGTTGATGAAGCTGACTATGTTAAACAGTCAGACGACCAACTATTTGTAAGTAGATATGGGGGGATTGAAGTTTTAGATAAAAATACACTGGAAAGTTATGGTGAGTTAAATTTACCTAAATCAATGCGAGCAAATTTGTATACATATAAAGATTATCTAATTGCATTTGCTGCAACTCAAAATTTAGACCAATCTTATTGGCAAGGGTACACTGAAGTGAATATTTATAGGTTACAAAGGAACAATATTCCAATATTGCAAGAAACAAAATTATTTGATGGACAGTATAGTCAGGTAAGGAGAGATAAAAATGACATTTATTTTGTTATCAATCATTCTCAATATAGTTATTCTCATGAGATAAGCCAATTAGATACAGATATCTTTGGGATTTCTTGCAATGATATCTACCATAAAAATATATTAGATGCTTCACTTTCTATTACACAAGTTCTTAAATTGGATATCCTAAATGGCCAGCATCAAAGTGTTGGTGTTTTAGGAAATGCAGATCATATATATATGGTGGATCAGAATTTATATTTAATAAACAATTCTCCTCGAAGCTTTTCGGGTTATGGTTTTTCCAGCAATAATGAAGACTATATTGTTAAGAAAATAGATGTAGGAAATAATATGCAGGTGACCGGCGTGGGTAGAGGTTATGGTTATATTAAAGACTCTTGGGCGTTAAAAGAAATTGATGATTCTCTAGTGGTAGCCTCAACATCAAGAAGTGGTAGTGGGTTGAGAGATTTAAGCAATCACCTTTTAGTATTTCGAGAAAATGGACACAATCTTTTAGAAATACAAGGGGCCTATAAAAATTTTGGATTAACAGAGGACATTAGAGCTGTGAGGTATTTTGATCGAAAAGCTTATGTTGTTACATTTAAAAAAACAGATCCTTTGTTTATTTTTGACCTTAAAGATTTATCTTCCCCTCAATTGTTGGGTGAGCTTAAGGTTCCTGGTTTTTCTACCTATTTACACCCCATTGGTAAGGGGCAATTGGTTGGAGTTGGTTTTGATGCAGAAGATGCCGGGGATTTTGCGTGGTTTCAAGGAATTCAAGTGTCCCTATTTGATGTTTCAGACAGCTCTAATCCACAACGTTCGGATGTAAAGATTCATGGGGAAAGAGGATCAAGTAGCCTTGTGAATTCAGACCATCATGCCTTTTTCTATAGTGAGAAGGAGAGCATACTGGCATTGCCAGTTCTTGAACTGGATAAAAATGGCAATAAAGTTTTCTCAGGGGCAGCCATTTATAGTCTTGATCAGGGATCACTAAATCTCAAGGCAGAAATAACTCACATTGAATTCCTTGAAAGCCCATGTGAGAGTGGAGCGTGGTGGAGGTGGTGGACTTATAATTCTCAAACACCAGATATTGAAAGAGTGTATATCATTGACCATAACTTGGTTTCATTTTCTCAGTTGGGAGTGGTTTCATATAATCTGGATTCACTTGAGGTAACAAATGAACATAAGTTTTCAAGACAAGTAGATATTTGTTCGAATCACCAAAATCATTGGATGTAATTGGTGTTTCAAATTGAGACGTATATGTATACTAAATTTGTTGATACTACATATAAATAAAATAATAAACATGTAATATCAATTAGTTAGATGTTATTTTGTATACTATATATGATATATTTCTTTATTTTAATTTGAAAATAGGCGATAATAGATTTATGAATGAAAAAAGGCCAGTTGTTTTTAATTATGATGATTATAGGGCTTACCTTAGTGAGCTCTATACCTTTTTAAAAAAGGACTCTCGTTTTTTTTCATACCGTTATTTTTCAAAAGTAGCTGGTTTTAGTTCTCCTAATATTTTGAAACTTGTTATGGAGGGTCAGCGTAATTTATCTAAAGATGGAGTAAAGAAATTTAACAAGGGTTTGAAACACAACACCTCAGAAGCTGATTTTTTTACAATTTTAGTTAATTTCAATCAGGCCAAAAATACCATTGAAAAACAAAAGGCAGCTGAAAGTCTTATGAAGCATAAAGCTTATAAAAGGTTTCATCCTTTAACTCAGTCTGAATTTAAGTACTATACCTACTGGTACTACATTCCAATAAGGGAGCTTGTAGCGGCACCTTATTTTAAAAATGATCCAGTATGGATTGCCAAGCAGTTGTCTCCAGAGATTACTGCCCAACAAGCCAAAGAAGCAATAAAAGAGTTATGCCTTTTGGGTTTGTTAAAAAAAGATGAAACGGGCAAATTAACTCAGTCAAGCCCTGATGTTACTGCGGCAGATGCAGTTGGCTCAACATTTGTGGCCAGATTTCATAGGGAAATGTTAAGGTTGGCCTCCGAATCCATAGACCGATTTAAAAGTGATCAGCGGGAGATTTCATCATCAACAATTTTGGTATCAGAGGAGAATTTTAATAAAGTGAAAAGCTTAGTACAAAAATTTAGAGACGATTTGGTGGCAATCACTAGTGAAGATCCAGATCCCCAAATGATATGTCAAATTGGTTTGCAATTATTTCCTCTTTCTAAAAAAAATGGAGCAGAAAATGAATAGATTAATAAATATAGTTTTTATGTTGTTTGCTTTACAACTATTAAGTTCATGCGACTCTAATTGTGGAACAGTTACCGGAAATCCATTTAGTTGTGCAAAAGAGAAAATCCCGTCGCATGCTAATACTGGGAGTCCAATTATTACAGATTATTTCTCAACATCTCTAAGAAGTTTTACATGCCAACGCATATCTACCTGTCACAATAATATAACGGCCACAGAATGTAACAATGAGTTTTTAAATATCACAAATATCGATACAGAAATTGGTCTTAGTTCGGGAGTTTACACCAGTTTCTCAGACATTCAGGTGGCCGAGCAGAATAATAATATTTCTGCAAATGTAACACAAGGAAACCTATGCCTAACAGAGCTCAACACAATCACCTGTGAAAACACTCTCATGCAAAATGCTTACGACTCAACAGCACTATCCCCCCTAGAGGGAGTAGCCCAGCTTATCTCCCAAGGTACAACCAGCTGCCAAGCCACATTCCAATAAAGTGCCAGGCATCTTTTGCGGATGCAGGGAGTTAAATGAAACATTTAAACTTCTCATACAAGTATCGAAAAGTAACAGAAATAAAATGAGATGCTGGTGAAATGCAGAGCCGATAAAAGACGATATTATAACACATCACATCCGCAAAAGATGCCTGGCATCTTTTAGGAGAAGAACTGGCCTTGGTAGATACCTTGGTCACGCATGTGGTCTATGAAGTATTGGTAGTTATACATTTTTCTTGCTGTCCATTTTGGGGCCACGAGTTCTTCGTGGCGGCTGGCTACGGCGGATAGGCGATGGACAGCGATGTTTGGATCTAAGTGTTGTAAAAACAATGTTGCTTTTTTTGCATAGTCTTCCATACTTATGGGTTCAAAGTTTCCCTGATTATATATTTCCTCTAGGGGGGTACCTTTAAGCACGTGTAGGTTATGGAGCTTCACATCGTTGACGCCAAGTTCAGAAAATATCTTGGCGGTTTGGATGACTTCCTCTTCGGTTTCATTGGGCATTCCAAATATCAGATGAACGCCTATTTTTATTTTTGGACATTTTTCTTTAATTTTTTTTATGGCCCAAATAGATTTATCTCCACTATGTCCACGTTCCATCCATTTAAGATCTTGTTCGTTTAAACTCTGTACACCAATTTCTACATATACACTTTTTGTCTCAGCAATCTCATTCCATAATTTAAAAACAGACTCAGAAATACAATCGGGACGCGTGCCCACAACAATACCCACCACATCATCAAAGTTTAAAGCCTCTAAAATTTGACTCCTTAATTGAGAGACTTTTTGGAAAGTGTTTGTGTAGGACTGAAAATAAATTAAAAACTGGTTTACTTTATTGCGAATACGAACGGTTTGTTTATTCTTAATAACTTGTTCTTTTAAAGACAATTGCCGATTTTCAGGAAAAGCTGCCGAGCCCCAGTGATCACAAAAAACACAGAGTTTCATGCCCTTGAGACCTTCACGGTTAGGACAGGTCTGGGCCATACTCACAGGTATTTTATAGACCTTTTCACCATACACTTTTTTGTACAGCTGATTGATGGGATAATAAGGTAGCCCTTGCCATGATAATACGTTATCCATATTTATGGAGTAGCTAATTTATGGAGATTCATCAATAGAATAAAAAAAATGAGTAATTTTAACTATAAAATTCAAATAACTGCGGACGGTTCTCCTAGTTTAGAGCTCATAGGCCCCCGAAATACGGCAGAAACCATGCACTCTAAGGCCGGGGCCTTCGAAGAAAGCCTGTATATTTACCTGAGAGTGGTGAAGTCAGTAGTAGAACAAGATTTACCCCTTTCCTTTTATTCTTTAGGTTTAGGGCTGGGATATAATGAATTTATTCTAATTTCTTACTTAATCTCAGTAAAAACAGATATGTCTCAACTAAAAATTGTGAGTTCCGAGCACCATCCTGAACTCATCGATCAGTTAAAACTAACCGTTCAAAACCACTCAGAAGATCGTGAGAACATATCGCCAATTCAAGCCTGTTACCATCAAGTTATAAAATTATGCACAGAATACTTCAAAATTTCAAAAACAGAATTATACACTAAAGTCAGTGAGCTGATTCAAAACAATCAGTGGGAGTTTCATTCAGCTTTAAATCAAAGTTGTTTAGCTAAAAACAATATTAGATTTTCAGGAATATTTTACGACGCTTTCAGTGAACAATTTGCAGAAGATCTATGGCAAGAAAAGTTTCTCACGGAGTTTCTTAAAACACATGCGGCTAAAAATTGTATTGTATCTTCCTACGCAGCAAAAGGTACATTAAGAAGGGCACTAGAAGCTCAGGGCTTCCAGCTGAAAAAATCTTCTGGTTTCAAAGGAAAACGTGAATCCACAAATGCAGTTAGATTGAATTAGATACGGTTGGTGATTAGACTAAGGAGAGTGCATGAAAAAAGCATAGATTGAATGGTGGGAAAAATTAAAGGCTAGGAACTACTTTTAAGTCAATAATAATAGATTCATTTAAATCACTAATCTTAATATTTGGGCTAATAAATTCAGGGACACCTAGTTCGCCCTTGTCAGTATATGTTTTTCCATTTCCAGTAAAGTTCTTATTTAAATTTAGATTTTTATGTAAATATTTTCGAACTTCCCAGAGCTCTCCCCCTTGTTGCCTTAAAGAATTATAGACTTCTTCAGGACTGGAAACTGCAATGTTAGAATAGGCACTGATAAGGTGCGGGATGTTACGTGATATTTTAATTACCATGTCTTGTGAGTAAGCATTTTTATAAAAATTGGATTGATTAGCGTGTACCCAGTTAACAAGTTTACCTACATTTTCCCATGAGGCCGAAGTTATCATGGCATTGTTTTTAAAAATTACGATTTTAAAAAAATACCCTTCATGCAGTAATTTGTGAATATATTTATCTGGGTAACCCACTTTAATCAGTTTGTCGTAATCACTCAAAGTAGTCAGTTCTTCTATACCTTTAGAATCTAAATAAAAAACAATTTTTCTATTTAAGTCATGAGTCATAGTTAAGAAATCACTATCTTGTTTACCACGTAGAATCCTTGCAAAAATTTTATTATTTACTTTTGATAAAGTTTTAGATTTAAAGGCAGTTGCAATTTCATAAACTTTTTGGACAGGAGTTGCTAATATGCTAGATGACATAAAAATTAATATTATGGTTGAAAACAGGGTAACTAATTTTATCATAACTAAATTAACCTTTGTTGTAATAAACTCATTGCTGCTGCTGATAGCTTGTTATATCAGGATATCAAATGGACTATGATAATATCATGATTTAGTCAAAAATTTTGCATTACTCTACTTACTTGAAATTTAGTAATAAAAGTATTGGCTAACTTGTAGAAATTTCATAGAGAATTATATGTTAAATTACATTTAAGCTTACGCGCAGCTCATTACTTTTTTTCTCAATTCCAGAATCAAGTTCAACCAAGCTACCACGGGCTATGCGTTGTGCATTTTTATACTTTTTAAGCCAACTTAAAAATTCTCTTTCATTGGATCGGCAAACCGCTTGTTTGGTTTTCCCTTTTTCTTTTTGCGTATCACCAATCACACGGCCAAGTCCTGCATTCTTATTTCTATGTACTTTACTGGCGATGAGGTAAGAAAAAGTAAGAGATCGGTTGGTCATAGGTAGTTTTTCTTCAAAGTCTAACCATGGCTTTGGCATTTGTATGTGTATGCGTTGGTGACACCAATCTTTTTTAGATTCATGTAGCAAGGCACAGGGGAGTTGGTGAGTACAAGGGGCTAGGATTTCATATTTATTTTCAATAAGCTGTTCTCTGAGCTCTTGTAGTCTTCGGCCGTAATATTGGGTGGAAGGTTCCAAAATAATTAAAGTTTCAAAATCAAAAAGCCACGGTGGAGTTTGTTTGAGTTCATTTAAAGAATACGTAAAAATTCCAGTTTTCTTTTTATTGTTAGCAGTGAGTTGATTTTCCCACTGAATTGGTTGGTTGATATTGAGGTCATTGAGTAAAGATTGATGAAGCTTTATGGCTAAATTATTAACCTCAACACATGTTAAATTTTTAAATGCTAATTTTAGTAAATGACTAGCTATAGAAAATGTACCTGGACCACTACCGAAATCCACAATGTCACTGTTTTCTTGAATAATTGATTTCAATTCGTTTTCTAGAGAAAGTATGCGCATAAGATTAAGCGGAAAGAAATAAGCCAAATAAGCGGCCTGATATTTTTTATCGTCCCACAATGTTGTTTTGGTGGTGTTCTGATTAAAGTGGTCACTGAGGCTAATCACGGCATTTTTAAGTTCTTTACTGTTCCAAGGCAAACCATATGTGTCTAGTTGCCGAGTTATAGATTCAAATACGGGTTCAGGAAACAAATAGGCATCTTGGGCTAAATAATTAATGTTCATTGGCTTCAACAAGTTCTAAAAATGTTAGGTAAACTCTATCTACACTTAAGTGGGCCATAATATCTTTTGAGCTATTATCAGGATCAAACTCTGGGGTTACATGGGCTGTACAAGCTCCTCTTGGTGACCAGCGAGTGGAGCCTTCGACTTTTATGGGACTGTAAAGTCCTAAAGTGGGTGTCCCCGTAGATGCAGCTAAGTGAACTACTCCTGTGGATGGGGCCACAACACCCTTTGCTTGCTCTAAAATACAAATCAGCTCAGAAGTATCCAGTTTTTCGTTAAGCCAAATCAAATTTTTATGTTCATCCAGGGCTAACTGTAATGGCGCTAAGTACTGTCTGTCACCCGCAGTACCAGTTATAGCTACCTTGTGGTGTGTGAGTAGTTTTTTAATAAATTGAATATAGTGTGAGCAAGGCCAATTCAGTGCAGAGGACCTCATTCCAGGGTGCACAACGATATACTGCTTCGCAGTTAAATTGTGTTTTTTTACAATCTCTTGGTTATTACAAGTGAGTTTTAGAGAATTACCATCCTCCATTTTAGAAGCATCATGTAGTCCCTTAGTCAGTTTAGCTCGCAAAAAACCTCGTTTTAAAAGCCTCAAATTATAAATATACTCATGGTAAACAGCTTCACTGCGACTTTGTCGAATTCCATAATTAAAAAATAAAAAAGAATGCCACTGGCTAAGGCGTCCTACTCTAACAGAGACTCCAGCCAACCAAACAGCTAAACTAATCCACCAAGGTGCATAAAAAACCACAACAGCTTTTGGCGACATGTTTTTAATTAAACCAATGGTATCTTTAAAAGTCTTCCACGAAAAATCCAAAGATAATTCAGTAAATTTTCTTTGTGGCGAACTGTGTTCGGGAATAAAGCCCATTCCTTTATTTATAAACCAATGCGAAGAAGAGTTTTTCA
Source organism: Pseudobdellovibrionaceae bacterium (assembly GCA_018663505.1). Taxonomy (GTDB): domain Bacteria; phylum Bdellovibrionota; class Bdellovibrionia; order Bdellovibrionales; family UBA1609; genus JABJQG01. Next base: position 19,725 of record JABJQG010000045.1, read on the forward strand.
GTAAATCACAACTATCAACAGGGAGGGTGAGAACAAGGTCTCCAATACGGTCCATGCGAATTAATAAATAATCAGCTTTAATCATGAAATGTACTTTATAGGAGATTACTAAATTGTTTAAGTGATTTCTAACTGTTTATGTTTATTTGTCCCCAGCCATCGCAAGAGCAAAATAAATTTTTGTCACCATAAGCGTTATCTACTCGTCCAACAGGTGGCCAGTATTTATTGTCTTTCACCCAAGCCAGTGGGTAAAAGGCTTCCGCCGGTGTGTAGGCATGTTCCCAAGGTTGGTCCACAAAGTGGCTTGCTGTGTGTGGTGAGTTGACCAAAACATTATCTTCTTTTGACTTTTTACCATCTAGAATTTCTTGAATTTCAAACCTAATGTGAATTAAAGCTTCGCAAAATCGATCAAGCTCTTCTTTGGACTCACTTTCTGTGGGCTCAATCATAAGTGTTCCTGCCACTGGCCAAGACATTGTTGGGGCATGAAAACCATAATCCATAAGGCGCTTAGCTATATCATCCACAGAGACCCCTGCAGATGCTTTAAACTGACGTACATCAATGATGCATTCGTGAGCTACAAAGCCTTTATTGCCTTTATACAAAATAGGGAAATGTGGTTCTAATTTTTTAGCAATATAATTGGCATTTAATATTGCAACTTGAGATGATTTTTTTAAGCCCTCTGCGCCTAATAAAGAACAAAATGCCCAAGAGATAGGTAATATGCTAGCGCTACCATAAGGAGCTGCCGATACGGCACCCACGCCCTGATTTTCAGAGCAAGGAATCACATCATGGCCAGGTAAAAAAGCTTTGAGGTGTTCACGAACACCAATTGGTCCAACGCCCGGTCCACCGCCCCCATGAGGGATGGAAAAAGTTTTATGTAAATTTAGATGAGATACATCTGATCCAAATATGCCAGGTTTAGCTATGCCCATGAGAGCATTTAAGTTGGCTCCATCAAGGTAAACTTGTCCACCAAATTCATGGATAATATTACAAATTTCCACAATACCAGACTCAAAGACTCCATGAGTGGAAGGGTACGTGATCATTAAAGAGGATAAGTTTTCTTTATGTTGTTCTGCTTTTAGTCTTAAATCTTCAATATTAATATTTCCATCCTCGTCACACTGTACGGGGATCACTTGTAGTCCAGCTAAAGCCGCGCTGGCAGGATTAGTACCATGAGCTGATGTTGGAATAAGGCAAATCTTACGATGTCCCTCTTTATTTGACTCATGATATTTTTGAATGACCAACAGTCCGGCATACTCCCCTTGAGATCCAGCGTTAGGCTGGAATGAGATTGCCGAGTATCCTGTGATTTCACAAAGCCAAGACTCTAGATCTTGAATAAGTTCATCGTAACCTAAAGCTTGGTTTTTGGGCACAAAGGGATGAAGCTGAGAAAAGGGGGCCCAAGTAACAGGGGTCATTTCTGTGGCAGCATTCAGTTTCATTGTGCAAGAGCCTAATGGAATCATGGAGTGTGTTAAAGAAATATCTTTTTTCTCTAAACGGTAAATATACCGCATCATTTCAGTTTCAGAGTGATATTTGTTAAATACACTATGTTCTAAAAATAGAGACGTTCGTGTATTAGAAATTTTTTGCTGATGTTCAGTATTTAGTTGAGCATCACTTTTTTTAATGGCTTCAGCAAAAGCCTCTAGAACAAGATTTAATGTTTCCATATCTGTAGTTTCATCAATGGAAATACGAATCTGATTTTTAAAAAAATAATTAAGGTTAATAGACTTACTTAAACAACTCTTTTGGATGGCTGTTTTTTGTTTATCAGTGACCTCAATGCTTAGGGTGTCAAAGAAGTTTGAGTTTAGAATTTTATAATTAAGTTTGCCAAGAGCCTCGTAAAGGAGAGCTGTTTTATTAAACACGATCTTAGCAATATTTCTAAGGCCATCAGGGCCATGGTAAACAGCATACATAGAGGCCAATACGGCTAGTAGAACCTGTGAAGTACAAATATTGGATGTGGCTTTTTCTCTACGGATATGCTGCTCGCGAGTTTGTAATGATAGCCTCAGTGCCGGTTGGTTTAAGCTATCTTTGGAGATCCCGATGATACGACCGGGGAGATTTCTTTTAAATTCTGTTTTTGTGGCCATGTAACCAGCATGTGGTCCACCAAATCCTAAGGGGACACCGAAGCGCTGAGTACTGCCTACAACGATATCCGCTCCCCATTCTCCTGGAGGCGTTAATATACAAAGGGACAAAATATCCGCAACAGCAATGACTAGTGCGCCACTGTCATGAGCATTTTTTGTGAAATCAGAATAATCACAAATAGATCCACTAGCTGTTGGGTAGGAAACAATATAGGCATAGGCATTTTCTGTGCTCACATCAATTTTATCATAATTACCAACCACAACCTGAATATCTAGAGGAAGTGCACGGGTTTTAATGACTGATAATGTTTGTGGAAAAATATTTTCATCCACAAATATTTTTTGAACCTTATGTTGTCTTAAAAACTTTCTTTGCACGCCAAGGGCCATAGTCATTGCTTCAGCAGCAGCCGTGGCCTCATCTAAAAGAGAGGCATTGGCCATTTCCATGCCTGTTATTTCTTGAACCATGGTTTGGAAGTTAATTAACGCCTCCATACGCCCTTGAGAAATTTCAGCCTGATATGGAGTGTATGCGGTGTACCAACTTGGGTTTTCAAAAACACTTCTTTGGATCACTTTTGGCAAATGAGCAGGATAATAACCTTGGCCAATAAGGGGCGTAAAAACTTGATTTCTATTTGCCACCTCTTCAGCCATTTTTAGAAACTCATTTTCAGTAAGCCCATGGGGGAGATTGAGGTTTTGATCATTAATAATATTATCAGGCACACAAGTGGAACTCAGCTCATCTAAAGACTTAAGTTTTAGATCGCTGAGCATACTTTTTATATCTGATTCCCTGGGTCCAATATGGCGACTAGAAAATGATGTTTCTTGCATAGTAGTTTAGGCCTTTTTAGTAGCTTTCTTTTTTGTACTGCTAGATGCTTTTTTGGTAGTTTTTTTCTTAGCCACTTTTTTCTTTGTAGCAGTAGCTTTCTTTTTAGATTTAGCTTTAGATTTCTTAGCAGTAACAGAAACTCTAATATCAGTTTTTCCCACTTTTTTCTTAAAAGAATCTGTTGTTTTTTTCAGTTTTTTCTTTTGTGCGTCAGCCTTCTTTTTAACAGAATTAATTGTTTTTTTAGCATCTTTTTTAACGCTTTGAAGAGTTTTTAAGGACTTGGAAACTTCCTTATCAATTTGCTTCTGAACACGTGTAATAGATTTTAGAATGTCATTGTACTGTTTTTCTAGAGATTTGATTCTCTTCTTTGCCGTGGGGCTGAGGTACGAGTTTACGTCAAATTTAGAAATTTCAGTGCCAAGCTTATTTAATTCAGACTTTAAGCTCTCAACATCATTAATTTTTAATATTTCTGCTTTTAATTTATCCCAATATAATTTCTTTTTTGGCATTTTAGATCCTTTATTATAGGTTGTTAAGAGTGAAAACTACTTTCCCATGCAAGATGGCATTTTTTGCAAGGAAGTCAAGCTTAATGCCAAAAAACAAATCATTATATGAGGCTTATTTGTATGACAGCGAACAACACATATCCAGAGGCTCCTAAGGGCTGTTATTCCCTCAGCCGATTAAAGTTTAAAGGCCCTGAATTGAATAAGTTTTGGGTGGGTGGAGAAGTCTTTTTATCTAATGGTGATCTCGTGGGCTTAAAAAATATGGAATTCCAAAAAATATGGCCTTTACCAGAAGGTAATCAGGGATTTCAAGCCTTGCTCCTAGGAGACCATGTTGCCTTAAATATCCATGATGGAGAGGTTGTGGAATACAAGCTGCTAACCAGAGCTCGCTGTGAAAAACAAGAAGATCAGTCTAGCTTACCTGAAGCTCCTCACCGGCCAATTATAAATAATTTATATAATGCTCAAGTCTCTCAAAAGTGGAGTCAATTTTTAGCATTGTTGAGGTCTTTTTTTAAAGAACGTGGAATGTTAGAAGTGGAGACCCCTTCGCTTGTGGTTTGCCCAGGCTCTGAACCTACTCTTGATTATTTTGAAACAAAATTTTTTTTGCAAAGTAAGAGTCAGCCTTTCTTCCTGCCAACAAGTCCCGAATTGCACCTTAAAAAAATGATCAGTGCAGGCTGGAGTGATATTTATGAAATAAAAAAATGTTACCGCAACAATGAGATAGGCGTCCACCATCAGCCCGAATTTTGGATGTTAGAATTTTATAGAAGTTATGCTAACCTTGAGCTTATAGAATTGGAATTTCAAGAATTATTTGATTATTTATATGCTCAAAAATTCCTTTTATCGCCCTTAGGTTCTATTACTAAAATCACCATGGCAGATTTATTCAAAACACATGTGAATTTTAATCTCTCTCCGCAAACTAGCAAAGAGCAGCTTTATCAGTTAGCCACCCGTCTAAAATTAACAGTACATAGAGAAAATGACAGCTGGGATGATTTATTTTTTTATATATTTGTGGATTTCATCGAACCAAAAATAGAAAAAATAAGCGGGCCTGTTTTAATTTATAATTATCCACCATCTCAGGCGGCACTTGCTCGCTTGACCAGGGAGGGTTGGGCTGATCGTTTTGAGATTTACATTAATGGTTTGGAAATCGCCAATGCATTTCATGAGCTAAACGACCCCCATGAACAGGAGGCAAGGCTCAATAAGGATCAAAAAGAGAGGCTGCGTCTTGGAAAAGCGCCATTTGTGATGGATCACGATTTTTTACAAGCTCTTAAAAATGGTCTTCCACCCTGTTCGGGCGTGGCAGTTGGGCTGGAGCGGTTGTTCATGGCTTTGCATGGAATCCCTAAGATACAGTCCCTGAAGCCTTTTCCTTTGAATGCTCCAGAATGATCACATGTGTCATTCGTGTTTGTGAAATCCACTGGCACCATGGGCCAGAAAATCATATGGGTTTGAATTTATTGGTGAATTGAGTTTACAATTAGTTAATACTTTCAATGCGTTAGATGAAGGGAAAAAGTATGACTAAAGCGGATTTAATAAACCTCATTTCTGAGAGATCAGGAATCACAAGAGTTAAGGCCGAAACAGTGGTAAACACAATTTTTGATTCTATGGTTGAAGCTCTCATGAAAAATGATCGTATTGAAATTCGCGGATTTGGATCATTTGTTAATCGTGATTATGGTGCTTACCAGGGAAGAAACCCAAGAACTGGTCAAGTGATTAACGTTGCAGAAAAAAGGCTTCCATTTTTTAAGGTGGGTAAAGAACTTAAAGAAGAAATCAACGCAGCCATTCCTACTGATTCATAACAGGCTAAATCTTAGGGTCCGTACCTAGTGAAATTAGTTATGCGCAATGATTTTCTTATAGGCTGTAAGGGTTTGCTTTACCATTTTATCAATATCAAATAAATCCATGATTTTTTTACGGGCGCGTTCACCAATGGTTTGAGCAGATATTTTTTCATCTAATATTTTAATAATAAGCTGCGATAGAAAATTAATGTCGGCTGGGCGAATTAAAAAGCCATCAATGCCGTCTTCAACAATGGAAGATATGGGGCTCACTTCAGAACCTATAATCACTTTTTTTTGAGCCATCGCTTCTAAGGTATTTGGTTCAAACCCTGTGGTACGAGAACTAATATTTATAAAAATATCACTAAGACTAATGTACTCAGTTAGGTCGTCTTGAGAGAGGTCACCTGTAAATATTACCTTTGATCCCAGTGCTAATTGTAAAACTTCAAATTCAATTTCTTTTTTAAGGGGGCCATGACCAATAATAATAAGTCGAGCAGCGGGCTTTTTTATGGAGACTTTTTCAAAAGCTCTAATAATGACTTTAAGTTCTTCAAACTCAGCCATATCAGTAATAGTAACAGCCACTTTGTTTTGCGACGATAAATTTAACTGATTCATCAACTGCTCTGTTTTCTCTACTGGTGGAAGCTGGCCAATATCAATTCCGTAAGGCAGTAGAAAGGTTTTTTTCTCAGGGTAAAGATAATATCGCTCTAGCAATAAACCCTGTTGAGGAGATGTGACAAAAATACCATCGGCAGATTTTACAATGCTACGGTCGCCGCTATAGTAGTAAGTGAGAAATCTAAAAAATATGGATAATGAAATCTTTAAAATACTGAGTGCAGATTCTTGTGCGCGACCTGAAATAGCAATAAGCTTTGAAAGCCGAATGGCGTGAATATTAAATACCACAGGTATTTTCAATTTTCTTTTATTTTTGGCAATAATAAGTCCCCAAAAGCTTAGTGAATGTACGATATCAAATTGTTTTTCACTATGAAGCTTTTTGAAAAACTCCAGCAAAGCCTCATTGAACTGTTGGGGGTTAGTTTTTTGTAAGTGTTTTGGTAGTTTTTCTGAGTCTCCAACAAAGTAGGCATCTACGCCCTCATTTTGGAAATGAGCTTTAGCTAAACTGTTTCTCCAAGAAATAAGAGTGACTTTATGCCCCTTTTTTACCATAGAACGAGCCACTGGCCATACATACCCCTTGCGAATGGCTTTTCCAGATATGGGAAGCCGATCTGTAATAATACAAATATTCAGTTGCTCAGGTACTACTTTTTTTTTAAATGGCCACATATTCTATTAAGTCCCTAGGATTTCAGTAGATCTTCTAACACAGCTTTGTTGGCGTCGGGTAGTTCATATTGGGTAACTTCATCTAAAGGCACCCATTTTATTTTTTCATGGTGCAAACACTTAGGCTCGCCTTTCCAGAAGGGAACTTCAAAAAATAGGAGTAAAATTCCAACATCGCCAAAAAAAGCGGTACATGTTTTTTTTATATCTCCAATTTCTGCTTCAATACCAATTTCCTCATGAAGTTCTCGTTTAAGAGCCACTTCAGGGGACTCGTCAGCTTCGATCTTTCCACCAGGAAACTCCCAGATTCCTGATAGCGATGAGCCAGCTGGCCGTTTGCCCAGCAAAATATGGCCCTCTTTGCGAATAATCGCTGCAACTACGGGGACCCATTGAGGTCTTTTTTTTCTTATACTCATATCAACCTAACTAAAAAGTGAATAATCATATTAATGCTAATAATATTATGAGGGTTTTTTTAGTTTTGAGCAACCTGTTGAAAGAACCAAGGGCCTTGAAAAATGAGAGCGGAGTATACTTGAACTAAATTTGCCCCCATATCTAAGCGTTCTAGAATATCATCTTTGCTTAAAATTCCACCGGAAGAGATAATGATCTTCTCTTTGCGAACATGTGCAGGTAAGTGGGCCACCACGTCTCTTAGAATTTCTTTAGAGCGTTCAGCAAGTGGTTTCCCTGATACGCCTCCGCCTTGATTGCCAAAACCAAGGTTTTCCTCATACTTTGCAGTGGTATTAGTTAATATCCAGCCATCAAATCCTAATTTTAAAGAAGTGTCGATGGCACTCAGCAGGTCTTCTTTTTCCATATTTGGACTTAGCTTTAATAAAATCGGCTTGACCTGATGATTCTCATTTTGGTCTAGGTTTCGGTGCTTCGTGATTATAGGATTAAGAAATCGACTTAAGTTAGCTGGTTCTAAAAGAACTCTTAAATCTTTAGTATTTGGACTAGAAATATTAACCACAAAGCCATCCACATGAGAGTGCATAGCTTCAAGTAGCTTTATATAGTCTTCATGAGCTTGATCATTGGGTGTGTCTCTGTTTTTACCAATGTTTGCAAATATGGGAACAGATACTTTTGAAGAGTGCTTTTTAATCTCTTTTAAAGTGTCCTTTACTCCCTGAGAGGGAAAACCCATTTTGTTCCAAAGAGCCAGTTGATTGGGATTTCTATCTATGATTTTTCCGGGGTTAGGATTTTGAGCTAGAGGGGTTACTGTTCCAACTTCTATAAATCCAGCTCCTAGGCCACACCAGGCAGAAATATTTTTAGCATTTTTATCTACGCCACCAGCAATGCCCATTGGGTTTCTAAAGTTCAGGTGCTTCCAACTGTAGCTGTGCCATGGGGGAAGTTCTTTTTTATACAAAACCGAGAGCGCAGGTAAAATATAGGGGAGCATGTCATGAGCCAGCTTAACTGGCATAAGTAACCAAGGTTTTTTTAATGAATTTACCAAGCTTGTCCTCTAAGTTTTAATGCTTTTTCAAGTCTTAAAAGAGCAACAGCCATAGCCGATGTTCTCATGTCTTTGTGATGTTCTTTGGAGAAAGACCAAACCTTATCAAAAGATTTGTACATCACAGATTTCAGTTTTCCTCTTACAGTAGCCTCTTCCCAGAAGTGCCAGTCCAAATCTTGAACCCACTCAAAGTAACTCACAACAACACCGCCACCATTGGCAAGAATATCAGGAACAACCATTATACCATTAGAATTTAAAATATGGCTGGCATTAGCAGTTACAGGACCGTTAGCACCCTCAACAATAATTTTAGCTCGTACATTATTAACATTAATAGAGTTAATAACGCCATCCAGAGCACAAGGTGCAAGTACATCCACATCTAGGAATAAGAGCTCATCATTAGTTATAGCTTTAGCGCCAGGAAAACCAATCACAGAACCTTTTTCATGGGAAAACTGGATAAGTTCTCTGATATTTAATCCTTCGGGATTATAAATAGCACCTTCAACATCACTCACGCTCACTATTTTTCCACCTAAAGCAAAGGCTTCATTGGCCGCATGAAGCCCCACCTTACCAAACCCCTGTATGGCAATAGTTACGTCTTTAATATTTTCATTTCTAGTTTCAAGGGCTTTTTCTATTGTATAAACCACCCCAAGCCCAGTTGCGGAATCTCTTCCCAGTGACCCACCAATTTCCACAGGCTTGCCTGTAACAACGCCAGTTTGGGCATAGCCAGATTCAGAGGAATAGGTATCTAAAATCCATGCCATGGTTTGAGAGTCAGTACCCACATCAGGTGCTGGTATATCTTTATCAGGTCCAATAAAGGGACCAAGTTCTGTAGCAAAAGAACGAGTGAGTTTTTCAAGTTCATGGTTGGAAAGTTTTGACGGGTCCACTTCCACACCACCTTTTGCACCGCCAAGAGGGAGTTGCAATAAAGAAGTTTTCATTGTCATTAAAGTGGCAAGACCGGCCACTTCAGATAAATTTACAGTTTCATGGTAGCGTAAACCACCCTTAAATGGGCCTAAGGTTTGGTTATGTTGAACACGGTAACCTGTAAAAACTTTGATGTTTCCATCGTCCATACTTACTGGGATGGAAACCATAATTGAGCGTCTTGGAGTTTTGAGTCTTTCAAGTGCATTGGGGCTAATGTTGGCAATTTCACCAGCCTCCTTCATTGTTTTCATTACATTTTTGAACAGGTCGCTGGTACTTAAGAACGCTGCCATGAGAAATTCCTTGGTTAGTTTTGTGTTAATGATTCTAACAATATGCTCGCTAAAATTCCAATTGTAAAGTTTGAGTTCTTGAAATATAGCTATAGCAAAATAGTGTCAATGGACTTTCATGGAATGTTCTAGTAATTTGAATGATTTTCAATAGATGAAACCCATGAGATATGTCACAATCTGTGTAGACAAATGACAAAGTAGGTTAATTTTGAAGCAAAATTTAATGACTTTACTAGATAAGATAAATGGTCAAAAAGTTCTCATTGTTGGGGACGTGGGTTTAGATGAATATGTCATGGGACAGGTTTCTAGAATAAGCCCCGAGGCCCCGGTTCCTGTGGTGGATGTGAAAGAAGAGGACTCTCGATTAGGTCTTACAGCAAATGTGGCAGCAAATGTTACTACTCTGGGTGGGGAGCCGCTTTTGCTAAGCGTGGTGGGTGAGGATGAGGCAGCTAATCAGTTTTCAGATTTATTGTTAAAAAATGGGGTAAGTAAAGACCACTTAGTAGTGGATTCAAAAAGACCTACGACTAGAAAATTAAGAATCATTGCTCAGCAGCAGCAGGTTGTTCGTGTGGATTATGAAAAAAAGTCTTTTATCACTCAAGAAATTGAAACACAGTTGTTGAACAAAGCAGAGAAGTTAATGCCCCATGTGAGTGTGGTTATTTTGCAAGATTATGCCAAGGGTGTGGTGAGTGAAACCCTTTCACAAGGGCTCATTGCCATTGCTCACAAACATAAAAAGTCAGTTTTTGTGGACCCTTCTCGTTACACTCCGCTTGAGTACTATAAGGGCGTAGATCTAATTAAGCCCAACCGTGATGAAGCCATTCAGCTGTCAGGCATTAGTGTGGACGAGCTTAGAGAAACGAAGGATATTATTCAGAAGGTAGGTGCTAAAATTCGAGAAGATTCCCATGCTAAATATGTGATCATCACTGAAGGTCAAAAGGGCATGCAGTTTTTCTCTCAGGAAGAGCAGTTTCAAATACCCACATATGCACGACAAGTTTTTGATGTCACAGGGGCCGGTGACACAGTTATTTCAGCCCTAGCATTAGCTTGGTCTGCCGGAGCCAATTTTAAAGAGGCCTGCACTTTGGCAAATTTTGCAGCCGGTGTTGTTGTAGGGCATGTGGGCTGCGTTTCTTGTGAAGTGGACGAGCTTAAAAACTACATAGAAACCCATTAGAATAAAAACATTTCAAAAACATTGCCTATTTCTTAAGCGCAACGCGTTTTCTCTAGTTTGTGGCAGGGATCTTTGATAGGGATTGCCTGTAAAACTAAACACCTTTAAGGAGAAAAACATGTTCAAAGTGATTTTAATGGTGGGGATATTTTCGGTAAGTGCTCAAGCTCAACAAAGTACTTATGAATTGGAGGAAATCAATATTTCTGGGGCGGCAGAAAAGGTACAGCGTGAAGTTGTGGAGTTGCCTGTACAAGTGGATATTGTGAGCAGTAGTGAAATAGAAGAAAATCAAGACAATAGCTTAAAGGGCGCGCTTAACGGTAAGTCCGATGTGGAATTTGTTGGTGGCCCTAGAGCTACTATTCAGAAGCCACAAATTCGTGGTTTAGGTGACGACCGAGTTTTATTGGTTGTTGATGGGGTGAAACAAAATTTTGGAACGGCCCATAGCGGAAGTGTATTCACTGACCTTAGTTTATTTAAATCAGTAGAGGTTATTAAGGGCTCCGGGTCTACTTTATATGGTTCCAGTGCTTTAGGTGGAGTGATTTCTTTACAGCGAAAAACAGCCAGTGATTATTTGACTGGAGTTGATAATTTAGGAGCAGAATTGAGCAGCTCCCATGATTCAGCAGCCTCAGGGGCTAATAATAGAGGAACAGTTTATGGACGTACGAAAAATAAAAAAGTAGGTGTGGTAGCTACTTATTCTAAAAGTAAAAATGGTAACTTGACATTAGGTGGTGGTGAAGAGCTTGAGTACTCAGAGTCAGAGATAGATTCTTTAAGTACAACAGTGTCTATTAACCCCAGGGAAGATCAAAGCATCAGCTTTACTGCAGAAAAATTTGAGGAAAGTGGTTTATGGCCATCTAACCCTGCGGCTGAGGTGTCTCGAAATAATGGTATTGCAGAGACGTTAAATGAGAGACAGTCTTATCAGATGAATTATAATTTTAATCCTAAAAGTGAATGGCTAAATGTATCCATGGGCGTTTATGAAAATTCAGTTGATGTTGTTACAACGAACGTAAGTGATGGTATTGCAGAAAGCATGCAAACCACATCTCAAGGTATTGAAGTAAATAATACTTCTGAAGTTGTTGTAGGCGAAGGCATTGTTTCATCCACTTTAGGAATGGAGTATATTTCTGACGTAAATAGTGGGTTAAAGGGTGGATTAGAAAATAACAGATACCCAAATGGCCAGAGTGATTTAACAAGCATTTACCTTCAGCCTACCTATGAATTAGTGGAAAAATTTAGAGTGGTACCCGGTGTAAGATATGATAGCTACCGCATTACCACAGAAGGTTCCCAAGCTAAACTTGAAGATCAGTTAACAAGTAAGCTAGCCCTAATGTATTTTGTAAAACCTAACTTGAGTATTTATTCAAGCTATGGAGAAGGTTTTAAGGCACCTAAAATTCAAGAAACATATATATACGGAGAGCATTTTAGGGTCCCCTCAAAACATGGTATGATGGTGAATAATTTTGTCCCAAATCCTGACTTAACCTCAGAAAAAACACAAACCTACGAAGTAGGTACTCACTACGAGCTGGTTAAAGGGAAGAGAAACTCTGTGAAAGTTCATGCTTCAATTTACGAAACACAGGCTCAAGATTTTGTTGAGCGTGATATTGATATGAGAGCTGGAACTACTCAGTTTATAAATAGAGATGAAGTGCTGCTTAAAGGTGGAGAGTTAGCCTTAAGTGCATCTCAAGGCATTTTTTCAGGAAGAGTGGCTTATACAAAAGTGCGGTCTGAAAATATTCTAACAAGCCAACCCTTAGCGGATACACCCGCAGATAAGGTTTCCTTATCTGCGAGCATGGTTGCTTCTGAAAAGAATAACTTAAAAATAGGAACACTTGTGTCGCATTACGAAGCTCAAGATTTGGTTCCGGTTGGTGGGCATACTGTAGTAAATCCTACAGGCTCTTATTATGTTCAGGACCTCTACTTGTCCATACAGCCAAAGTTAAAGATTTTTGAAAAAACAAGGCTGGGTTTAAGAGTTAATAATATTCATGATCGAGAATATCAACAGCATGGATCTCCATTTAAAGGGATAGGTAGAGATATTCGTTTTACTGCCACTATTAATCTTTAATTAGTTTTTTGAGTTGTTTTAAGTAAGCTTTATTTTTTGGTAAAGCTAAGAAAAGGTCTGCAAGTAGCGGGCCTTTTGGTTTTTGGATATCAGTGTCCCAACGTAAGCCAATTGTGAAGTTATAAGCGTTTATTTTTTCACTGGTCAGTGACTCGTTATATAATCTTAAAAAGCGAGCCTGTTTAATGTTTTTCTTAAATCTATCTTTTTCTAAAGTCCAATCAACAGCCTTTATAAGAAGCTCGTCGGGGCACTCTTTTATATTGGGCTTTTTGAAGCTTTGATAGGTATAGGTAAATAATGAAAAACATTTTTTCATAAATAGCTGAGTGGGCTTACCTTGATTGAGTCTAGCCACATAGGACCAAAATGGGTTTTGTGTTTTTGCGCCAATATTATCTAATGTATTCCAGTGATTTTTACTCAATGCAATTTTTGCCAGCCACCCAGAGAGTTGATCATCCCAAGGCATATTCCTTACAAGCTTTCTTAGACTTTTATAACTTCTTTTTGATATCTGACCGGGGTTAGACCAAATCTGTTTTGCTAGGGAAATTTTATTAAGACTTTGCTTGGCGGGAGGTATGTTTTGACTATAACCTTTTTGGTTAAAGTAGTTTTGCGCTTCGTTGGCTAATTTTGCATATAAGGGATCTTTTTTTTGTAGTTTTGTGGACTCATTTTGATCAATTAAGGAATTATAGATTTCAATGGGATTGTTATAAACAATAAGAAAATGACCTTTTTTCAATGCGAGCTGACTGTTTGATAGCCCTCTCCATATTGGCCAGGCAGACTCCAGTAATATTAAACGGTCCTCATCCCAGGTAACCTGTGGAGAAATAAGTACACTTTTTAAAGAAGATATATCTAATAGCCTCCTAGGAGGACTTGATAGAGGGGCTTCGAGAAGATCAAATAACGTGGCTCCAAGGTCTGTAAGAGAGACATTTTTGTTGATGGTCCAATTAATAGGGAGATCTCTTTTTTTATGAGAGGGTTTGATAAAAAAAGGAACATGAAGGTTTTGAGAAAATAGGTTGAGGGGTTGCACAGCGGAACGGTGCGGTTGGGTAGAGGATTGACCATTTAATCCAACAAGAATAACAGTTGTGGAGTCCCATATTTTTTGCTGTTTCATTTTTTTTATTAAGAAACCTAAGGATTCATCAATTTCCGAGAGCTGACTTTGGTAGCTCAAGTTTCGCACTTCACCAGCGTTATTTTTAGTAGTTTGATTTGGAAATAATAAATCATTTAAGTAAATAAGTGAAAAAAACTTCTCTTTGTATTTCTCTCTCCATTTTAAAAATAGCTGAAAATTATTTTTTGCGCCTCTGAATATTTTTTTTGGAGTCAGGGAAATTTTGTCATCAAATTTTTCAAAGCCTTGGCCTAGCCCTGATTTTTTTAAAATGGGTGCGCCTCCAGAAAAAAATGCTGTTTTAAAACCTTTTTTTAAAGCTAATTCAGATATGATTTCTGTTTCGGCAGGTATAAATGAATTCCCATTATCCCAGAGCCCGTTTTCCTGTGGATTTTTAGCTGTTAAAATTGAGGCAATACTGGCTTGGCTCATTGTGGAGGGTGCGTAGGCGTGGGTAAAGCGAACAGCACCGTCACAAAACTGCTTAAAACCTCCATGTTTATTTTGTAAGTTCTTTTGGCCACAGACAATTTGATTAAACCCTAAGGATTCAACGCCAATAATCAATACGGAAGGCTGGTTGTTCTTAAAAGAGCAGCTAGACAAAAATAGAGTAATAATTAGGAGGAAGTACTTCACCTCTTAACTATAATCGATTCCCACAGGAGTACCACTGAAATCAAAGCAAACGCGTTAATCAATTCACTTTTTAGATCTAAGTTTTAATCTCACACCTTGACCAAATATTTAATGAACGTAGATAATGGAATGACATCTTAAGGAGTTTTCATGTTAGCAGATAAATTTTCAATAATTGCAGAGTTTGGTCACAGTTTCACATTATGGTTGTTAATACTTCTAAGTATTTTAAGCATAGCTTTTATTTTAGAAAGATGGTTAACCCTCCGGCAAGTAAAAGCAAATTCGGCTAAGGTCACAGAGCGCTTAGCCGGCATTTTACAGTCGCAGGACCTTAAGCAAATAGAAACTCTTTCTCACGACTGGGATTCCCTGGAGGGGCGAGCATTAGCTTACGGTATTCGTCATATTAAAGATCACGGGGCTGAGGGCCTTGAGGAAATCTTTGCTACCTATGCAAACATCGAGCGACCAAAGTTGGAAAGGTTTTTGAACTTCTTAGCCACAGTGGGATCAAATGCACCATTTGTTGGGCTACTAGGGACAGTTTTTGGAATTATGGATGCCTTTACTGGTCTGGCTAAATCTCAAGGCGATGCTACGGTTGTGATGGTTGGCATATCCAATGCGTTAATGGCTACGGCCATTGGTTTGATAGTAGCTATACCGGCTGTGATTGCCTATAACACTTTTCAAAAACAGGTAAAGGGCGTTTTGCAAAGCTTAGATAGTGTAAAAGAGATCTGTATTGCTTATGCAAAAAGTAGCGGGAAAGAGGCTTAAGCCATGGCAGGAAAAAGTTTAGATCATGATGATGCAATTGCAGAAATTAATATAGTTCCCTTTGTGGATATTATTTTAGTGGTTTTAATTATTTTTATGGTGACTACGCCGCTAATTATGAAGCCAAGTATTAATGTAAATTTACCCAAAGCCGCTAGTGGGGAGGAAAGTGCTCCCTCAAAATTAAATATTACTATTACAAAAACAGGGGAGCTCATGCTAAATGGCAACCCTTCTAGTACAGAAAAAATTCATGACTATTCAAAAATGCTAGTGAGTAAATCCTCAGATGCGCAAGCCATTATCTCCGCAGATAAAGTGGTGAGCCATGGTATGGTAGTCTCCATTATTGATGCTGTTAAATCCGCTGGTATTAAGAAATTTGCTATCACGATTGATAAAAAGTAGTTGTCTATGAAACCCTCTTTTTTAAGAAAAAGTGGAGGTGAAACATTGGTATATTAGCTGGGCATGGGTTCAGTGGAACTCCCTTTAATTTTACTTCAGGCAAACACACTTTAGGTGTAGTAAAAAAGCCATAGTGATATAAATAGTATATGACCATATCCATATCTATCCTCATTTAGGGTAAAACCTTCAGATTCAAATAAATATTTCAAATAGAATTATCTATCCTCCTTATGAAGTGGTGACATTTTTTCCATAACGCATGTGCGCTGACACTATGTGAGAACCCTTTTGCACCTGTTCAAACCCACTTTAAATTGATTTGAGCATGGCACGACAATTGTAGAAGAGCGTTTGTAACACTTTATACAAAGTTGAAATTTAAAAAAATAATAAAATTCTGGGGGGAATTATGAAAACAAAAAATAAAATAGTATCGGCAATACTTGGCTTAGCAATGACAACATTAGTAGCTTGCGGTGGAGGCGGCGGTGGCACTAGCACTGGCGGAGTTTATTTCACACATGCAGAACTGGCAGATGAGTTTGTTTATCGCCTGAACATTGATTTAGGTTATGATGTTGAGTTGGTAAAGACGAATACAAAACAGTATGACTACATTGTTGTGTATGATTATGATTTAGATACATACGACGCTTATGATCTAACATTCTATAATCCTGGAGAAGATTTATCTTATTACCTAGCTGATAATGATCCGTTTTTCTATTATGACCTAGACTATGATTTATCTTCTAATGTTTACACTGACTTTTATTCTGGATATCAATTTTCTAGAGTAGCAATGACTTCTCAAGATTCTAGAAAAGCCAATGCGTTAGTGGAGCAACTTAAAATTGATAAAGCTAAAGAAGTTCTTTCAATCGAGTTCGGTTTAACACAAGACAGAGCACAAGAAGTTGCTAGCCTTGCAGTTCAATTAAACTCCATGGATAAATCACACTTAACAATTGCTGAGTACAACCGATTCTCAGAAGCTATAGTAGGGTCTTCAATTGATGAACTGAAAGATGCCGCTTTAGCACAAATGGAAGGTAACAACGGCCTAATGCAAGATGCTTACACCAAAGCAGCCACTGTAAACGGTTCGTCTAAATCACACATGAAGAAACTAGTTGATTCCTTAATGATGAAGTAAAAAAGAAGTAGTAAAAAATCCCAATGTTTGTTTCAGCCCGCGAAAGCGGGTTTTTTTTAGTTGAAACAACATTACAAATTATACTTTTGTCTAAAAAGGGTATTTTTACACAGTTAAGTAGAGCCCTGTGTTGCTGAATATGATGCAAGAATATACTTTAACAATATGAAGAAAAAAAACTTAATCATTATGTTATTCTCTTTTATTCTATTAACTCTTTTAACTGGTTGTGACCAGTGTGGCGACTCCATATTTAACAGAGTGGCTCGCGGTTTTAGCAAAGAGGCCTCACAGTGTTCTACGTCCAGTACGCCTACTCCTGAGGAAAGTGTTACGCTAGAAATTTCTGTGACGAAACCTGTATCCTCTCGCACTATTTGGGTTGATGATGAGGTTTCTAAAAGAACAATAAGTTTTACTCACAATGGCGACTCTTTAAGCTGTTCACGCGATGGAGGAACTTCTTTTGGATCTTGTGATAGTGCCTCTTCGTTAATTTGGTTAACTGCTGATTATAGCAGTCAGCATGTGATTAAAGTGGAAACCACAGATGGACAAAGTGAGACTTATAGTTTTATACCATCAACGGACTACCCTGGCGTGAGTTTTGTGAGCTGTGATAGCGAGGAAGATGGTACAAATGCTGAGTTTGATCAATTCACCAGTGCGCATTTAGGAGTTGCCAATAAGGTTATCTGTATTTCTGATGCCGTTACGATTTCAAACTCAGCTATTATTCTAGACACGGCAATGGTATTCACGGCCAACGACATTACTTTAATAGCTCGAGAAGGCCAAACCGCTACATTTTATGGAAATAGAGCTACAGGAACATCTGACCAACAATCTATTTTTACAGCTTCAGGTATTTCCGGAGTGAGATTGGTTGGATTAAATATTGAATCCTCCTCAGGCGGGTCAAGCTGGATGCTAAGAGCAAATACATCAAGTGAGGACATTCAAGTTATAGATTCAGTTTTAACTAATTCAGTGAGCACGGGGGCTCATTGGTTTATCTATGTGACCGGATCAAGTGGCAATACAACACCCATACAAATTATCAGGTCAACACTTACAGCTGATGAGGCAAAAACAGCAGTTTTTGTAAGTTCAGGTACAGCTACTATTTCTAATTCAATTATTAATACTAAATACCGTGGGGTTCATGTTTCCATTGGTTCCACAGCAAATATAAATAATACCACAGTCACTTGTACCAGTACTGATGCTTCTGATTACCCTGTATATATTTATAGAGGAACGGCAAATATAAATGATTCAACAATCAATGATGGTTGTGGTAACGGGGCTGTAGCTCTTGATGATAATAACTTTGCCACATCTACAGCTACAATGGAAGGAACTCTAATAAAGCGAACAACAAATGCCAGCGGTAATACTAGTGCTGCTCTAGTTGCATTGGGTTCCAATACTATGAATTTTAACTCAACAAGTAACCAAAATCGTATTTGTAATGAATCCGGTTCCTCAGAAGATTTCACAGCAGTTTCGTCTGGCACATTTGGAGGAACCTGGGTTGACGCAAGTCAACTTAATGGCGGGGTTCTGGCTGATTGCCCTTAGGCGATCTCACTTATTTTTAAGTTGTAAAATAGATTTTTGACGAATTAAATTAAAGGACGGTCAATGATGTTAAAATTCAATGTAAAAAACCTTTTTATAGCTGCTCTTGGAATCATAGTTTTATTTTTAACTTCTTGTGGATTTTTTATAGATGATTCCTCTCCTTCTGCTGACCATAAGGATCCACCAAAAAAAGTTTCTCAATGTGAACTGTTGGGAAATACGCCTCGAGAAAATAACTTCGAAAAATTTGTGTCTATAGAACGTCATTTTCAAAGAACGCTTAGGTATGACTGCAACAATAAGTTAATTTCTGATGAGTTAGAGACAGTTAAGAGCCCTAGAGCTGAAGTGCACATAAAAAGGTTTGAAAAACATGAAATTCCAGAAAATTATGAATTTACTCCAAAATGGAATGTATATAACCGTAGAACCTGTGGAGCTAGTGGAGCCTATTCTGCTAGTAGAGATTTTTTAGCAATGGGTTTAGATGTGGATATGGCCTCAGCGCTTTTTACTTTCAGAGTGGATGCTGGGGAGAATCTAATAGATTATGATTTTACAATATGTGAAGAGTATAATGAAAATAATGAATGTGTATCAAATTTATTTGAATATAAGGGAACTATGATTCTGTATGTGGATTACGTAGAGAAGACGCTTGAGGAAGATAGAATAATAAATGGCACCTGTCCTGAGCCCGAGAGTAATTAAATTAGTTTGAAATTATCTGTAAAAGCTGGGATTTAACTCTGTAGACCTCAAAATAAGCTTTTATTTGGTCAAACAATTTGTAGAATAATGACACATCTATCACACAGTCGTCTATCAAACTGTCGCCTCAATCACATTGTCATCCTTCGCTACGCTCAAAATGACAGCTAAGTGTATTAACCTATTTTTCACGTTGCATGACAAAATATAAACTTCATTTTAAAAATGTAAGATCAAGTATGAGTCGCTACAAGTAATCGCTACTGTTTAATCCCCAATAGGTATTGCTTTAATATTCCAATTCTCACCCTGGCGACAAAGAAACATCATGTTAGCAACTCCATCATTATTTACAGGCTTTGGATTCATAGCTAAACACTCTTTGGGTGCTTGAATATTTAGGTGGATAGGTGCCACAAGTTTATCTTCCCTATAAGTCCAAATAAAGTAATGCCCTTTTTTTAAGGAGGAGTTATCTACTATTAGTGCTGGTTCAAATTCATTGTTAGACCCTTGATAACGAATGGATTTAAAGTGCTGCAAGTTTTTAATATCTAATAAATCATAACTATATAGATTTATGGGTTTGTAGAAACGTTGGCTGCTGATACTCCCATCAGAAAGTACTTTATCTTTTGTGAGAGATATTTCTGAAAATGATTGGGCAAAGTTATAATAATGGGATTCATTGGCAGAGGGACGCTTTACAAAACTACCTAGGTCATGGGCTTGAGATTCAAAATACAAAGTTTCTTTGATTTCTTTTCTAGTAATTGAAAAACTATCTAAACGATGAAGTAAATGTTCATTGTCATCACTAGTATAGGAGCGCAAAAAGTGTGAGTAAGATTGTTTGTCGGGAGACAGGTATGCCACTGAGCCACGGATATAGTTTTGTTCTACTTGTGGAAAGTAGTGTTCTCCCATTTTGCCCATATATTTATTTGATTGTTTATTTAAGCTGATAGAGGGGCGGAAATTCTGACATTTAGGGTATAATGTCATTTTGTTATATCGTTGGTTTACGTACTTTACAGTATAGCTGTTATCTTCCAGTGATTTTGGAGTAAAGGTCATAATCAGAGTATTTTTAAGTTCTTTACAATAAAAATGCAGAGAATGTCTTGAAATACTTAAGTAAATTTGAAATTCATTGCGTTTAATTTGTTCTGGAGACTGGTTAAGTAATTGTATTGGGGACACTTGTTGGCGATCCAGTAGGAACCCATATTTTAAACGCTTGTTTTTTTTAAGTTCAGCTTCCACTTTTAACCTTAGGGTTTTAATAAAAGGTTGGTTAAAAATGTAGTCCATATGAAATTGAACTTGGTTATTTTCATCTCTTTTGGGTTTAAAAATTAAAATAGACTCTTCAGGTCTAAGTATAGAAAGGTCATCAAGAGTCATTTTATTCTTATTATCAGGAATTAAGTGAGCCTGAAATAAAATTGGGATCATAACTTTTGTATTTTCAAAAACATGGGGGATAAAGCTGAATTTATAGTTTTGATACAGTTGAATGTTTATTTCTTGTCCCAAAAAAGGAATTTTTGCTGCTTCGCCTTCTTGGATAGGTCCATCCAGTGGTGATAGATTATGATCTAAGTAATAAAAATATCTGCGGGCATAATCAGGTGACCCATTCTCTTTAAGTTTGATATTCAGGTAAGAGATGAAGTAGTCATTTTTGCCATCAAAATTTAGATCAAGTTTTTGAATTTTAGGTTGTAAATAATAAGGATTATCATCGTACACATAGGCATTAGGTAGCTCTATTTTTTTAACAAAAGATAGCTTCCCAGCAATTTTTTTGAAAAAATACACACTTTGAGTGGTGATATCATCGGTGACTGTTCCTTGAATGACACTATAATAATCAGGAAATTCAGTAGAGGGTGTTTCTGGTTTGATTTCTTTGATTAATATTTGTCCAGCAGGTCTTTTGAAATTATATTTGTTAAAAAAAACAGAGACCTCAGTTGGTTTAACTATGGGTACTGTAGATACCTGTGTTGTGGTTAGCTCATTTAAGGGAAGAAATGCCTCAATTTCGTGTTTGAATACTTTACTTCGATTTGCACTACTCACTAAAACATGAATTGGGATGGATTTGTGAGATCTTAAATCATTCATAAGAATCTCCACGCCTACACTCAGTTCAAAAAAAGCATCCCATTGGGAGAAACTAAACTCATGTTTCTCTATTGTTACGTTTTCACTAGGACTTGAAATGCTAATTTTAACATCATTGGTGCCTATTCCAAAATTTTTAAAAGCTAAAGGAAAGCTCACTGTTCCTGAGTTCTCTGTAACTAGATTTAATGGGAGATCAAGAATCTCTTTAAAAATAGGTTCGATATTCTCTTCAGTTAGGGGCTTGTCTATACCCTTAAGAGAAAGAAGACCATTTTTAGCGTAGAACACTTCAGATTCTGATTTGTTTTTAACGGGAGCTGTAGATCGAGTGAGGTAAGCCATAACCTCAGCATTTGAAAGGTGTTTATTACGTTCTTTATTATAGTGGATACCCTTTATTGCTGAGACCACAGCTGCGGTGATGGGTGCAGATTGGCTAGTACCAGACATTATTTCTAAGCCTGTTTGGTTGTAGAGTTGATTTTTCCATAGTGATTTTAATTGAGGAAACAGGCTAAGTATTTGTTGTCCTGGGGCTAATAAATTGACTTGCCCACCATAGTTTGAAAAATCAGAATAATATCCAGAGTTGTCTACGGAGCCTACGCACAAAACCCCTTTGATGTGGCAGGGATCAAGTTTAATATTTGTCCGATTATTTCCAGCCGCAACCACAATGAATATATTTTGATCAATCGCCTTTTCAATGGCAGCTTTTAACTGATCCTGTGTTGCTTTAGAAACAGCATTTCGTGGCCAGGCTAAACTTAGGTTGATTACATTTACCACATTCTCATCAGAGTTTGGTTTTTTTAAGTCTATGGCATAGTTAATTGCTTTAATAATTCTTTGGGCAGAGCCCTCTAGTGAGAACTCTACTAAAAGAGCTTCTTCTCGGGGGTTGAGATCCTTGCTGGTGTTTTGCTGTTTGGCTCTTGCTAACCTTAGGGCCTTAAAATTAGCCTCAGATAAACTTCGGTTAACTCTCAAAGGTAATACTTTAATACGGTTTGATAGAGAGGTAATAAATTTATTATTTCCTTTTTTTGCTGCAATAAGACCTGCCACATGAGTACCATGTCCATGATCATCATCGATACGATTACTGCCGGGATATATTTTCTCAGGTTCTGTGGGTTCAGGATTTTCACGAGGAGGGCGAGTCCTTGCATTACTATTTCTAGGTTCTCTTTGCCTGGAGGCCCGATCTCTTCGTGGTCGTTTTTTCGTTGGAGCGAATTCTTGAGTAAAGTTCCACCCCATGCAATCGCCCACAAAACCATTACCATCTCGGTCCTCTGTGGCTTTGGGATTGATTTCATCCTCGTCACACTCAATTTCATTTTTGTAGTAATTCAAATCAGGGTGTTTTGGGTCAGCACCTCTATCAATCACAGCAACCACAATATCAGTTTTCATAAGTGCATCAATTTTTTTGTATACAAATCTCCAGCCAATGTCAGCGTCACTTTGCTTGTCTTGATTAATAACACATTGTTGTTGTGAATCTTCAGGAGCAGGGTAAATAAGTCCATGTAAGTCATAGTGAACAAGGTCATTGAGCTCATCTTTTATAAGCTGCCCATTGTTTCTTAAATACCACTGCATGGAAAACTTAGGGTCATTCACATCTGGTGTACAATATTTTACAGGAGAAATAATGTGTCTAGATTGCACAGTGAGTGCATTTGGATGGTACTCATTAGCTGCACTTTGAAGTCCGAAAAATATAAAAAATAGAACTAAAATATTTATTTTCATTATAGTTGCCTCATTAACCAATAAACAAAAAACTCACCTTCGTTCACTTGCAGATCATTTTTTAGTTTATCCACAGGTCCCAATAGCTTCTTTTTAGTGGAAGAGATAACTCCTCTGTGGTTAGACTGCTCAACGGACACTAAGGGTTCCGCAGAGTTTGATCGTTCATCATTTTTAAAAAATCCTGTGGCACTGCCTCGGGCATAATAATTTGCTTTTGAGTTTAATAGTTTAGTGAAACCATCAAAATCTAGAAGTAAATTACAAAGATCCACTAAGTCACGTAATGCAGTTGTTCTTTTTCTAATTGAGAGAGTCTCATTTTTATAGATACGTTTTAAGTGTGCAATGACCTTGAGGTAACCTAAATTAGAACGAGCAATTTTTCGTTCAGTGGATGTGATTTTTTTATGTAGAACTTTATCTACATATCTTTCAGCAATATTTGCATCAAAGAAATACTTTCCATAAATCTTAAGGATGGCGTGTTCCTGTGAGCTATTTTCAAGAATTAATTTCTTAATTTTTTCCGCTGATGCATTTACAATATTCATTAGTCCACGGTTGCTAATATACAAGTTTGCATCAAAACTATAAAGCTGTAATTTATCAAATCCTATAAATTGTTGTTCAGTAAAAAAATCAACAGTGTTAGTTTCAGCAAATAGGGGGTTGATTTCATCTTTAAGTAAGCTAGGGATACTAGTTCGTTTGGCATTCCATCCCTTCCAACGGTGATGGATATTTAGTTGTTGATTTAAAAGTATATCTCCAGCTTCATTCAGATTAATATCTAAGATTACATTTCGAGAATAGGACTTTCCGAATATAGTATTGCCTGGGTTACCATTATTAAAACTGGAAAAATGAATATCTTCATTGCCATTTTTTTGCACTAAGTAATTGAGTGTATCAAAAGCCACCCTTTCGTAATTGACTCCGGTTCTTTTTCCAGAGCTATTACGCACAAGTTTAAAGTTTTGCCCCTCAGGGTAGGCTGGGGCTGCAGGAACTGGTGGGATAAAAATATCAATATCATCATAGGTTTTTAAATTGAACCATTCGAAAAATAAGAATTTGCTTTGGTGAATATTTTGATTGAAGTCATGTTTAACAACCATGGGGTAATTATAGTTTTCACTGAGGTTTTTATTTAAGTTTCTATTAGGATAAAATACTCCAGGTCCATCAAGAGCACTATTAACTGCCATTACAGCATTAAAGTAATTATTATTCACCCTTTCATACTGTTTTATAGTAGGTGGTTCACCATTTTCACTTTCTACCACCTCCTCTTCTAAATTGTATTTAGGATTTATATTGTAATTGTAGATCTTAGTTTCGGAATCACCAAAATTAGTATCAAATTTATAACTTAAGATAGGTATAAATTTACGCAAATTAAATCCCACACCATAGTCACGAGTTCCGGCATCACTAGAGTATACCTGAAAGAGATTTTGAGATTTTCGGAAAATGTGAATCCTAGAGTGTTCAATTTTCTGTGTATTAAATATGATTTGTGGAATAAACCCACTGCCTAAGATCTGTTGGTAGGAAAAATTTAAACGAGGACCATATTGAGTGGTAGCAATAAAAGACTCATTCACTTTCAAATGCTCATTGAGCAGCTGAAACATTTGGTCGGCCTCATAACGTTTTTCTGAAACATGAATAACCACTGGTTTATTATCTTTGTCTACTCCATCAGGTTCTTCGATGGGGTTGTTTGTTATTTCATTATTCTCATCATAGCTAAATGCTGTTCCACGAAGGTCGCTCAGTTCACTAATTTTTTTGCCAGAACGAGATCGAATTTTATCCACTCTGTAGGTGAGCTTATCAAGAATACTCTTCACAAAGATATTACTAAAATCCTCTTCAAGAACTGCACTCAAACAGGGTTTTTGCTCTTTCTCTAGTTTTTCATTTAAAGCAAGTCTTCTGGGTAAACTGTCACAATTTACGGGTTTGATGTGAGTATACCTTCTGGAATAGGTTAAATCAAAGCCACCGGAGGCTGACTCATTAAAGGGGAGCCCGTGAACCCCTAAGTACTTACCAAAAGATATTGAAAGTCCAAAGGTATCTGCAATTTGTATAGGGTGGGAGTTTCCTTGGTAACTGCCAATAATGAGATCTCTTGATATGATGGGGGCGATTGAGTACTGGTTGTCACTCCAGAAATCCACTGGGATTTTTAATAGAGCATTGTTTTCAAACAAATAGTCCAGCTGTCTTCTACCTAAAGCGTCGTTGTGGTCTTCTATGAGTTTAGACGTGTCAGTTTTTAAGCTTTTGTTAAATTTAATCAGGCCATTGGAAATTAAGTTACTGATGCCTTTTGACTTCAGATAAAACATGATTTCATCAAAGGAAATGGGGGACTCTAAGAAACTTTTTGAAAATCTATTGCTATAGCCTACCCACCATTGTTTTGGATCTATATAGGGGTTGTTGGTCTTCTGTGATTTTATACTACAAACACCTGGTTGATAGGTTTCTTCAGGGGTTATTAGGGTGAGCACACCATTTTTTAACAGACCGCTTTGTTTATCTGAAACAAATGTATTCACACGGAAGCCAGGAGAGTTTTCATCCTTGCAGTATGAAGGGCTAGGTTCGTAGGATGGGACTTCAGAGCATTCTTTTTTTAGCAGCACATCATAATAAAAATTTCTGCGTCCAATTAATTTCTCAATAAGAATTTTATCAATAGGCTTTGAACCATTAACCACAGGATAGTAGGATTGATTAATAATATCTTGATAGTCTTCTCTAGATAATTGGGCTATACGTCTAAACACCCAACGTAAGTCACTAATGTTGGGATCAAAACTATCTTGGTAACGTCTGAGTGGCAAAAGTAGGTTGTCATCCTGTATACGCCCAGGTGTATAGGTAAATTTATTCACAGAATCAGGTATACGTAGAAAATTATAAACAAGGAGCAAGGCATTTAAAAGTCGTCTAGATTTTATTTTAGAATACCTTCCTAGGTAGTCATAAGAAAGATTATATGGAAACTCATTATTATGGATAATTGTAAGGTCTTGAAAAGTTAAATATACAGGTCCACTTTTATTATTGTCTTGGTCAGTGAGGTACCAGCGACAAGCTTTTTTGTTCGTATCTTCAACGGTCTCATCTTGATTATAGGCTATGTTTTTAATCCAGCGTCTTGGATCTTTTCGATCTATTTGAAAACTGAGTTTGTTTATAAAATTCCGTGCAGCCAGTAGGTTTTTAAACTGAACCTTAACTTGACGGAGGTATTTGAGCTCAGGGACAATGTATCCAATCTTGCGGAGTAGAGCTTTAGTAAGTAATTCGTTATGTATGAATAACCCGATATTTAATCGATAAAGATTTTGGTCGCCATTTTTTTCTGTGTGCAGTACAGAGAATTCCATACCAGATTTTGTGGCAATGGTTTCATTAACAATATCTTGATATTCCACAGTTGAATCTTCATCAACAGGAAATTGGTCTCTTAGCTTATCCTGGGATACAAAACCATCTTTAGCTAATAACATTTGATTTTGCCATATATTAAAATTACCCACTGGATTTAATTTAGAGTAATCAAAATCAGGATCTTCACCGCTGTCAATGAGGTCCATGATTTCCACTGGAGAGAGAATATTTTCTTTATATTTAAAATGCTCAGAAGCTGTGGTTAGGATTTCATCTAGTGGAATTCCTTCATAAGCGCTAGATATTGATTTTTTTTGGTTAGGAGAAAGACCTTGAGCGTAGCTTAGGTTACACAACGAGAAAAAGGCTAGAATTATTGATAGTTTAGTTTTAAAGCTCATTAATGGCTTATACACTAAGAGCTTAGATAAAAAGTATCATTAGCTATGAATTGAAAAATCTATAGGTTCAGTAGTCCTATCCAAAAAGGGAGGTTGGGTTGCTCAGAAGACAGCGTTTTAACTAGTGTATTTAATTCAACATCACTGTGTACAACCTGTAACATTTCACAGGGAATTCTTGGGCCAGAAAGAAGGATGAGTCTATCGGTAGCTCTTGGCTTTAAGCTGTTTACCTGAAATTGGGTGGTATTATAAATACCTAATAGTTCAGAAGGCAGTGGTACAAGCTGCTGCATACCGGTACTGTAATCCAGCGATAAGTCATATTTTAGGTTTATAGGGGAAAGGTTGTGGTTTTGGCGACTTAATAAAATGTGAGGTTGGCCTATTTGGGTCCAAATAAAATCATGTTGATTACGTAAGCCAATAAAAAGTTCTACTCCTGTTTGAAAACTATCCGAATTATATTCTTTTCTTAAAACGTCGTTTGCTAGTCTAAGAGAGGTCCTCAAATGATTTGCTTTCATAGACATGCAGTCCAAGTTTTCAAATGGAGAAGTTATCTCTAGGTCATCTTGAATTGAGAAATAAAATTCAAGAATGGTATCAATAGCTTTTTGTGCACCATCTTTAGAGCCCCATGCAGTTGCAATAATTATGAGGTCTCCCCCATCTTCAAGGTGAATGAGCGGAGTGGGTCTGAAAGCCGTACTTCTATAAGACTGATGAGAGAAGTTCATATTAATTTAAAACCTCATATTTCTTTAGCTTATTTTTGGCTTTTTTGTAAAATCGTGACCCCTTAGGGAAATCAATGCTTAAAATTTGTTTCCAAAGTTCTTTTGCTGCCTCTACGTTACCGTAGTTTTCTTCAATTGATGCGTTGTCGAATTTACTTTTCATCTCTCTACCAAGTTTTAACAAAAGGTCCCCTCTCATTTCAAGAGCGGCACTATTGGAAGGGTCTTCTTGAAGAGCTTTTTTACATGCGTCAAATGCAGCCTTATAGTTTGAACTCGCTGTTTGATTTTTACAAATATCTAAGGATTTTTTAATTTTCACTGTAAGTTGTGATCTTATAGAAGCCAAGTTTCTCTTGGCTTTATTTTTGAATTTTTTTGGATCTGGGTAATTTTTATTAATAAAATACTCATATTCCGTGATAGCCTTAGTTAACTTTCCCTTCTTGTGAGTTTTCTCAGCGACTTTATAGAGTTTTATACCAGCATTAACTTTATTTTGGTATTCTGCTTTTTGGCTGGCAGCATGTTGTTTTTTATATTCACGCTGATTTATAACTTCTCGTAGTTGTTCAATTTCAATATCTTCAGGACTGAGTTCTATGGCTTCAGAGAGACAGGAGTTGAGTTCATCCATTGTATTAAAAGTATTAACTCTAGTACTGCATTGAGATATAACATCCCTTACTTTTTGTTCAGTGAGCTTTCGTTCACGTTCAATAAGTTTTTTATTTTCTTGAGCTCGAGAGAGTTCAAGTCCATTTTCACAAAAGTTTTGTAATTTTTTTGAGTCTTGATATGAGGGGATTATATCATGAATTTTTGAGAGTTCAGCTAAGCATAAAGAAAACTGCTCACGATTGTATTGTGACTTAGCAAGTACTAAGGAATCTTTTAATAGAGATTTTTGTGCAGCACTTAGTTGAGACATAGAGCCATTTTTATTTTTGTCTGTTGAAGCAAGGCTTTTTTCTGATTTTGGTTTACTGTCATCTTTAAGGAGTAAACCAAATAATAGAAGTGGTACTAAAGCTATAAGCAAAAGTTGTACATAGTTTTTTTTAGCTTTAGGTTCGTCATCTATACGCAAAGCGGCAGGCTGGTTCTCCATGCCCATAGGAATTGAGTTTGCATGATGTCCCATATTCATTGGCTGATTATATGCAGCTTGTGTCGTTTTTACTTCCATCATAGTGTTAGATATGTTTTGTAGATGCGATTTATAGTTTTTATCACGAACTTCAATTGTCAGTTGTATACGCTTGATGATTATCAGTTCGTTCAGTGCAATTGTAGTATATTGATTTGGTGGTATTTTTTGTCCATTGATTCGGACCCCATTACTACTATTTAAATCCTTGATTTTAAATTCGTTATTTATTTTTGACAGTTCAAAATGTTTTCTCGATATATGGTCGTCATTTAAAAATATATCGCAGTTTGGATCACGTCCGGCGACCCAGGACTCACCTTCTAATACAAAAATATCCTTTTTTTGATTATTATAGTTCACAACTAGGAAAGTGGAGGTACTAGGTGATACTAAGCATGTAGCATCGTTATTATCCTCGCTTATTTCATTTAGATTCAAAGCTAAGGTTTTATTATCACTATCCTCATCGGATGATAGTGTACTTTCTTGTTTAACTTCTTCAGCTATGGATACCTGTTTATCTTCAACTACGGAGTCTTCTTTTTCTTCTTGTGCTTCAAAACAAACTTCAAAAGGACCGATATACATTGTGGTAGTCTCTTCAAGGGCGAATGAATTTGCAGATTCAGAAGCAATTCTAATTTCACCAAACTTTGTGATCAGTTCAATGACCCAATAACTTTCATCAAAGTAAACCTTAAAATGTTTTCTTGAGATACCTTTTAATGCAGGGAGTTTTATATGAGAGCTCTCATCACGACCAAATTCATATGATTGTGACTCTAGAAGGTCCAGTTCGCCAATTAATTGTCCAGAATGAAATATTTTTAGTTTATAGAGCATTAATAATTTTCCTCCATAAACAATAGACAAGTTTTACGAGAAAGTTTTGCTTCAATATATACCTTGCTGCTAGGGTCCCTCAGAAGAGTCATAACTATTTTATAAGTTTGTGCACAAACTTTGTACTGTCCCTGTTCTTTGTATTGTTGTGCAAGGACCATGTTATACTGAATGAGTTCATTGTGTTTTCTATACGCTAATCTATAATACCTCTTACAAAGCTGATGTTCCGGGAATAATGAAAGACAAGCTTGGAAAGCATCCATGGACGAAGCATAGTTTGTATTTTTAAAATCCCTAAAACCTCTAACAAATGTAGCTTGAGCCTCACGATACTGAACACTGTCGGTCCCTTTTTTACTGCTTTGCTCCTTTAATATTTTTTGTAGTTCTTTATTTTTTTTCATTTCCTGTTCAATGATTTCATCAGTTTTTAATGAAACGGCATCATTTTTTTTAACTACATTATCTGAAAAAACTAAGTAAAGAACTAATGCTAGAATACCATAAATTATTATACGGCCACCGTTTGACTTTTTACCGTTTTTACTAGTTTTTATACCTTTGGATTTTTTGGCTCCTGGTATTTCCTGAGCTTGCACTGAATTAGATGACTGAGCGACGGGTGTATTGACTTGGGAAATATTAAAGATTAATTCAGAATCACCAATTGTTATTTTTGAGTTATTTATTAAAAGTGCCTGTTCACATTTTACACCATTTACAATAAGGCGCTGTCTTTTACTTGTATCAATTATTTCAATACCTTTCTGGGTAAAAACGATTTTTGCATGTTGTCGAGAAATCTTTGGATCTTTTGGTAAACTAATATGGTTGTCAACACCTCGGCCAATAAAAACAGGTGAACCAAGTAATTTAAACTTAGCACCTTTTTCCGGCCCATTTATAATTTTTATTTCAAAACTATAATTGGGATTTTTTGTGGCCATTTGGTTCATATTATTATGCATCTCCATAGTTTAAAAACACGATTATATAATAACTAACATTTTGATCTCCAAAAATTGGCAGGAGGTTAATTTCAAAGTTTTCACCATTGATTTCTAGGCTATTTATAATAGGTTCTGTAGGAGCGCTTATCATTTGCGCTTTATCAACTAAATCCTTTAAATTGAGCTGTAATGCTTGATCTATGAGCTTATCTAAGGGAGCGTTCTGCAAATCTGTTTGTGACATACCAATTTTTTCTTCTAAGGCTAAGTTTACACTAAGTATGAGCCCATTTTCTGCCCCAATTGACATTGCTGGAAAACCAATGAGCTGGGTAAGGTGAAATATTTCCATATCTCTACTAATTACTTGGTTTTGTTCTGATCCAAAATCTTGCATAGGTGATTGGGAGCCACGACTGATGGCACTATTGATATTGGAAACAAGATTTTGTAAAACATCAAACTTATAATCAGTTTGTATTTGATCGCCCTCATTTTTTAAAGAATCATCCAGTTGTTTATTAATACTATCTAAAGGGTGCTCAATTATTTTATAGAGAAAGAAATATAGGAGCAAGCCAATGACGAGGGCAATAAAAAACACCTGTATAAGTAAGCTCAGTGTCTTTCCGTTGTCTACTGCTAGAGATCCCATATTATATTGAATTACCGAATATGCTTTAACTGTTTGTGACCCAGTATTAGGATCATATACCTTAATGGGAACCAGAGAAACAATTGTACTTGAGTCTATTTGTTTAGTGCTGGGTAGCCCTGTTTTTCTGGCTTCATGTATAAAGGGTATGTCAGGATACTCTCCGGATTGGTTACTAGGTGCCATTATGCTTCCGTCAATGGCGCTGATAATGAAAGCGCTATCAACACCAGGTTCTTTGAGTGCAAAGTTTACTGATACAGCTGAGCCAATACCTTGATGAATATAGCCTTGATTTATCATAGCTAGGGTTTTTGCTATTGTTAAAGCGCGCTGTTGACTTTCCTTTTCTATACTAGATTTTAGAATAGTGAGTAATGGAATTGAAGATAGTGACGTAACAAAAAATATAAATGCAGCAATGAATAGACCTAGAACCCATTTAAACTCAAAACTCTTGGGAATCATGTAAACGCCAGGCAAAACAATGTTTTGAATATAATTTAGGATGAGTTGTTTGATGCCTTCAATGCCCTCAGGGTTTCTGACTTCAGATTCTGCGTTGTTGTCATTCTCAGCCTGTGTGTAAGGTTGTTGAGACATTTGTGGTTGCTGATCTAATACAGCATTTCCATCATATGCAAAAGTTTGATGAGCTTGTGGTTCAAACTGGTTTTGCATTTGAGAATTTGCACCAAGAGGAATATTCGTTACTTGGCTCTGAGTTGGCACAATGTCTAAAATCACATCGTGTAAAGAGAGTTTATCGCCAGACTGAAAGATATGGTTGGATATTTGTTTCCCATTAACAAATGTACCATTACTAGAGTTGAGATCAGTAAGCTGAATACCATGACCATGAACTTCTATTTTTAAATGTTTTTTGGAGACACTTGGTAAATCAATTGTAATGTCACAAACCTCAGATCTACCTATGACTGTGGACGATTTAGTAATACTGTAAGATTGGCCTTTAAGTGGACCCGTTAATATTCTAATGGACCACATAGAGCTGATCTCCCACTTCCACGTTGTTGGTATGAATAAATCCGCTTTTAAATTCAATAACAGATTGTGCTTTTAGAATAGGAAGGGTCAACCTTCCAGGTTTTAAGTTTCTATATATTTTTTTAACAACAAAGTTTTTATCTATAAAAGCCACATCAATGGGGAAATTCATAAAAAAGGTATGGATACTTTTACAGTTACGAATAAGCATAGCGTAATCTGGGTCAATGGACTTTTTACCTAAAAGTCCTTTGCTTCTTTTTAAAAAAGTGTGTGCATCTTCAAGTTGACTCACTAGTTGTATGTTCTTTGTTTGATTTAGAAGCGTCATCACTAATTTCCTCCTGTGAAAAATTGAATGATTACAGGGGCGAAAATCATCAACATAACAGCTGGAACTATAAACAACATCATTGGAATTAAAATTGCTTGAGCAGCTTTAGCTCCTGCTTTTTCGGCACGTACAAAACGTTCTAGTCGCATTTGGTTGGATTGATCTTTGAGCACTGAAGAGATACTAGCTCCAGTTTGATCGGCATCTACAATAACAGCCACAAAACTTGTGATTTCAGGAATGTCTAATCTTGAAGCCAGTCCCTTAAGTGCCTCTGTCCGTGAGCTCCCAAGTTTGATATCTTTAAGTACAATGTATAATTCATCAGTGAGAACGCTGTCTTTGGCCTTATCAACAATACGTTGAATCGCATTTATAAAGTCCAGACCAGCTTCTGTGGAGAGAGCTAATAAGTCCACTAAGAAAGGGAGGTCTATGATAACAGATGTGTAGCGTTCAGATTTTTGTTGTGAACAGTAGAAGTGGGGAAAGTAAGCACCAATTGCAGATATGCCAATGGCAAGGTTGTAGCTAAAATCAAGTTGCAAGGCAAAATTCATAACTGAGAATACAATGGGAAACATGATCCCCCAGAGTATTTGTAAGCCAATGAATTCATCCACATTGAGTTCAGAGGATACTCCCGCAGTGAGTAATTTTTTTTCCACACTTTCACGATAGTTTTTGTTTTTTATTTTTCTTACATGATGTATTGTGAAGTTGTGTACAAGGGGCCTTGAAAAATTGATAAAGGGTGATTTAGACTCTTTCGGTTCGTCACCTGAGGCCCAAGCTAAAGCTTCTCCCTGAGAACTACTAGAAAGGAACGACGAAACAAATAAATATATTGCAAGGCTCATAAATCCTAAGCCAGTAAAAAGTAAAATATATTCATTGAGAATCATTTATTTCCTCGTCGTTAAACTGATATGAAGTTGATTTTAGTTTCCCAGTCGCCAAGACGTAAAGATCTTCTCGTCGAAATGGGGTATCATTTTCATACACATTCAGTACAGGTATCGGAATTTATTGATGAAAACCTAAATTTAGAGAGAGCATTAATGAATGTGGCTAGACAAAAGGCACAAGCTTTCTTGAACACATGTAACTATTTGGAATTGCATAAGTTTATTGTTCTCTCTGCGGATACTACAGTTATTTTTAGAGGTGAAATCTTGGGTAAGCCTAAGGACGAAGCTGAGGCCCATGAGTTTTTAAGTAAATTATCGGGGAATAAACATGAAGTCAGGACTTCGGTCTGCTTTTATCACGGACAGAAAAAGCAATTTGTTGAAGGTATAGATTGTACAAAAATATATTTTAAGACTCTATCTAAGGAGCAAATTAGAGAGTATGTTTCTTCTGGGGACCCTTTTGATAAAGCCGGTGGTTACGGTATCCAGAATGTGCAAAGTCAGTTTGTGGAAAAAATTGAGGGTTCATACTCTAATGTTGTTGGCCTGCCGATGGAACTAATAGAAAGAATATTTAAAAATTATGGGTGGAAAATTGATAAAAGAAAATCTAAAAATAATTAATGATAAAATTTCTCGTGCTTGTAAGTTTGCTGGAAGATCAGTTGAAGATGTAACACTTGTAGCAGTAAGTAAAAAACAAGAGGTTATAAAAATTCAAGAAGCATTGAACTTGGATATTTGTAATTTCGGTGAGAACTATGTACAGGAGTTTTTACAAAAAAAAGAAATATTGAAACAAGAAAAGTTGTCCTGGCATTTTATTGGTCCATTGCAAAGTAATAAAGCTAAAAAAATCGTTGGAGAAGTTGAGCTCATCCATTCCGTGCATAAGTTGGCACTAGCTAAAACATTATCGGACTTATCCCTTAAAAATGAAAAAGACAATATTCAACGTATTTTGTTACAGGTGAACCTATCAGGTGAAACTTCTAAATCTGGTTTTACTGAAGAGGACTTACTGTGTCAGTTAGATGAAATTCAGGCGAACAAAGGGATTCAAATTAGTGGATTAATGACCATGCCACCCTTGTATAAGCAGGCTGAGGAAAGTAGGATTACATTCAACAAAGCTTTTGAGTTATCTCAGAAACTTTGCAGTAGGTTATCAGGAATTCACAATATGGACCAACTGTCCATGGGGACGAGCCAAGATTTTGAGGCTGCAATTCTTGAGGGGGCAACAATAGTTCGCTTGGGAACAATCTTACTTGGCGCTAGAAGCGATAAGGATCTATGATGGTTGATAAAATCTTATTTAAAAGAAAAAAAATCGGTATAATAGGTGTGGGAAATATGGGCCAAACTATTTTGCATGGCTTATTAGCTTCTGAAGCCATACCTGTAGAAAATGTTTTTATAGCCAACCGTACTCCCGGTAAGATTAAAAAGATTCAAGAAAAATTTAAGGTGAGATCATTTGATAATAATGAAGAACTTATAGATTTTTGTGATGTGGTTATTATTGCTGTAAAGCCTCAAGATTTTTCAGGTTGTATAGAAAATATTGCAGGTGCTTTTACTGACTCTAAAATAGTGATTAGTTTGGCTGCGGGCATTACAGCCCAGTCCATACAGAATTTGTTACCTGCTGTCACTCAAATAATTCGAGTTATGCCAAGCACACCGGCTAAAATTGGTAAAGGTGTGATTGGCTACACTTTAAACCACGGGGCAAAGAATTTAGATACATTTATTGAGAGTATACTTTCCCCACTGGGCTACGTGATACAGACTGAAGAAGGTGAGCTTTTTGAGGCGTTAACAGTTTCTTGTAGTAGTGGCGTTGGGTTTGTATTTGAATTTATGCAGTACTGGCAAGAATGGTTGGAAGAGCATGGCTTTGAGGAAAATATTGCTCGGAAAATGACGGTCCAAACTTTTTTAGGTGCGGCTATGCTTGCTGATAAGGATTCTGTAAATTCTATTGAGGAGCTACAGAATAAGGTTGTTTCGAAAAAAGGTGTTACATCTTCAGGGCTAAGTTCAATTAGAGAAATGGAAATAGAGAGGTCTTTACGGTACAGTTTTGAAAAAGCTGTATTAAGGGATAGAGAGTTGGGGAAGCAGGTGAACTAATTTTATATTTCGCATCTTTGTGGGAGACGTGGATAGTTTGGAGTTAAGTGTTTTGAGCGAACAGTGAGCCATCGTGGCTCAAATTATTTAAAACTCGGGCTCCTGCCCTCGCTCTTTCAGAGCGCTTCGCGTTTTTAACAATCTCATAAATTTAAAGAGTTGGGTTTTACTTGAGACTCTCGAGTGTTTCTTTTCCCTACTTGGTTGCTTCTTTACCCCTGAGACTACTAAACCATATTTTAAAGCTTAAAAACAAAGGGTCTGGGACACGAGTGACAGCGGCTCCAGATTTTTTTATTTGTTTTGTTAATTTTTTTGCATTATTGTGTGTCTCATTTGTGTGATTGAACTTTAATCCATAGCCTTGTTTTTCATTGGACGTCTTTTTCTCATGAACAATTTCAAAAGGAACTTCTATGGTAGTGTCATCAAATGTAAATTTTAAAACATGTTTCTTACCTTTATCAATATTGGAGCTGGATTCAATAAATGCTCCTCCTTCTGAAAAATCATTTACAGTAACTTGGAGATCGTCATCAGCAGTTACAGTAGCTTGAAGGTTAATTGAAAAACGAGGTTTTGATTCCCACCATCGAATTCTTTGATCAAAGTAGACTTTTCGCACAGCCGGTAATAAAAAATAAGTAACAAATGCAATATTGACCAGTGAGATCATTGGGAAAACCCAGAAGGGCATGGGCGGTATCTGACCAGTAAACCAGAGGTAGCTATTCATGGAAAAAGTCCAGAGTGTGGCTATTAAGAAAACAGGGTAGCTCCACTTTTTCATAAGAAAAATGCTCACACCAACTATGGGGTATAGGAGAAAGAATTCTAAAATTTGAGGCCATGACTTAATTGTAATAAATATTTTTGTATACATCACTGGGTTTGCATCAATGATTATGGAGTTTAAGAGTATATTAAACGCAGGCATTAAAAACTGAATTAAGGCTAGAATGAGAATAGGCCAAGGTTTGTTTTTCATAAATTATCCCTTAATTAAATATCCATCACAGGTTCGCAGTGGACCAGCTATGCTAAGGATATTCTAGGAAAGAATAGTTGAAAATTCCAGCTATGTTGTTTAGATGTGAGCATTTTTGATTATTTACGGATTTTAGTCGGGTAAGGACTAAGCTTCCTCTGTTTGACAGTAGATTTTATGTAATGAGTGAATTAGGTTTTTCACATTTTCATCAGCAATTTTGTATGTAACAAAATGACTGTTTCTTTCACAAGCAACTAGGTTTTCTAGCTTCATGCGGTTTAGAAACTGAGATACTGCAGATTGAGTGGCTCCAGAGAGCTTCTCTAGTTCGGTTACTGTCTTTGGCCCATCTATTAACTGACATAAAATCATCAGCCTCTGGGGGTGAGCCATGGTTTTTAGTGTTTGCGCAACGGCTGCACACTGCTGTTTATTTGGGATCCCTTGTACGGGACTATCGTCTATTTCTATAATACTCATAATAGCCCAGATTATATACAAAACTAGTCAAAATGTCAAATTTATAAATAAAGCTGCGTGTAAACACACGTAATCTTTGTATTTTTTTTAATAATGATATTCATTAGGTTTGTTAAAATTATGTTTTTGTAATTTATAAAAACATAATTAACTATTAATAATGACTATTTAGATGCTTAAGGGTGGATATGGGTTAAGCAGTTATCAGGTCTTTAGCTTATTTGTGGGAGCTCTAAATTACAGCCAGCTCATTATTATGGAAGTTTGAGTTTAAATATCCGCATTTTTGCAGGATTTTAAGAGCAAAATAAGCCATATCTTTATACCCATAGGCTTGCCACTTTAT